>CAKRFU010000022.1 GCA_934320845.1 uncultured Lachnospiraceae bacterium | reverse complement strand
TGTGCATACAACAGAAGAACAAAAACAAAAAGAAATCGACCAGATTGCGGATGCTTTGAAAGTGGTTTAATTTTTTTGCTCTCAAAAATTGGTACATAAATTGGTACATAAACGAGATGCCAAAACCCGCAAACCCCGTAAAATCAAGGTTTACAAGAAAGGAAAGATAGAAAATGAAACTAGGAATCGTTGGTCTTCCAAATGTTGGAAAGAGTACATTATTTAATTCACTTACAAAGGCAGGAGCAGCGGAAGCAGCAAATTATCCGTTTTGTACTATTGAGCCTAATGTGGGCGTGGTGCCGGTACCGGATAAGAGATTGGATGTTTTGACAAAGATGCATAATTCTGCAAAGACAATTCATGCGGTTATTGAATTTGTTGATATTGCAGGACTTGTAAAAGGAGCATCTAAAGGTGAGGGACTTGGCAACCAGTTCCTAGCTAATATCCGTGAGGTAGATGCTATTGTACATGTGGTTCGCTGTTTTGACGACAGTAATATTGTGCATGTAGACGGAAGCGTTGACCCACTGCGTGATATTGAGACAATCAACTTGGAACTTTTATTCTCAGATTTGGAGATTTTGGACCGCAGATATTCAAAGCTTGTGAAGAGCGTAAAAAATGATAAAACTCTTGTAAAAGAGTTTGAGCTTGTAGAAAAGCTGAAAAAGCATTTGGAGGATGGAAACCTTGCAAAGACATATGAGACGGAAGATGAGGATGAGGAAGCATTATTGGAAAGCTTTAATCTTTTGACATATAAGCCGGTGATTTATGCAGCAAATGTTTCGGAGGATGATTTGGCTGATGATGCAGCTTCTAATGAATATGTTGCAAAAGTCAGGGAATATGCAGCTAAAGAGGGTTCAGGAGTTTTCGTAATCTGTGCACAAATTGAACAGGAAATTGCCGAATTAGAGGATGACGAAAAGAAAGAATTTTTGGAGGATCTTGGGTTGTCTGAGTCAGGACTTGACAAACTGATTGCAGCAAGCTACAAACTTTTAGGTTTGATTAGTTTCCTTACAACAGGTGAAGATGAGACAAGAGCCTGGACGATTACAGAGGGAACAAAGGCTCCTCAGGCAGCGGGTAAAATTCATACTGATTTTGAACGTGGATTTATCAGAGCTGAAGTTGTAAGTTATGATAATCTCGTGGAGCAGGGAAGTATGAATGCTGCTAAGGAAAAAGGACTTGTTCGTTCAGAAGGAAAGGAATATGTTGTTCAGGACGGAGATGTTGTTCTTTTCAGATTTAATGTATAAAGGTTTTTGTTTTATACAAACTTATACATATAGTTAAATTTAAGGGGGATGGCAGATGGGAGCTGACATCAGATTTCCACATTTAGGGATAGAAATTGAGAAGCTTGGCAAGAGTATTTCCATAGGAGGCTTTTCGATTGCATATTATGGAATTATAATAGCATTTGGCATGGTCTGTGGCTATCTCGTGGCGGCATGGCAGGCTAAGAGAACCGGCCAGGACAAAGAAATGTATCTTGACCTTGCATTGTGGGATATTATATTTGCTGTTATAGGTGCGAGAGTATATTATGTTGTATTCAGCTGGGACTATTACAGTAAAAATCTCAAAGAGATAATAAATACAAGAGGCGGCGGGCTTGCCATTTACGGCGGTGTCATAGCAGGAGTAATAACAACATTTGTGTTTTCAAAAGTTAGGAAAGTTTCATTTATGAAACTTTTGGATACTGCCTGTGGAGGTCTTATAATTGGCCAGATAATAGGAAGATGGGGCAATTTCTTTAACAGAGAAGCTTTTGGAGGATACACGAACAGTTTATTTGCAATGCAGATAAAAAGAACTCAGGTTAGCCAGTCAAATATCACGCATGATATTATTAAACATATTGTTGATATTGATGGAGTATCCTATATACAGGTTCATCCGACTTTTTTATATGAGTCTTTATGGAATGTGATAGTTTTATTGATAATACTTTTTTATACCAAAAAGAAAAAATATGACGGTCAGTTGTTCCTTATATATTTATTAGGATATGGTGCCGGAAGATTTTGGATAGAAGGACTTAGAACAGACCAGCTTCTTATGCCGGGAACGCAGGTTGCGGTTTCTCAGGTATTATCGGCAACAGTTGCAATTGCGGCTGCTGTGATAATGATTGTCATGTTTAAAAAGAAAAAGGATGAAAAATAAATAGTGGATGTATTTGGATTATAAATAAAAAATTATAAGACAGATTAAATACGAAGGTGGGTTATCACACTGATTGCTGATTAGTGTGATAACCCACCTGTTTTTTTAAAAGATTTTTTTGCCACACCATTATATATAGTGATAATATTTGCTTTTTCAGATAAAGAAAGTTGCTGTAACGCAAAGCGTAAAAAGTTCGGCAACGGCAACGGACAGCCATATACCATTTATGCCTAAAATTACAGGCAGCAACAAAACGGCAGAAAGCTGAAATACAAGTGTTCTTAAAAATGAAATAGCTGCTGATATAGGTCCGTTATTTAAAGCTGTAAAGAATGACGAACCAAATATGTTATAACCGTTTATAAGGAATGCGAGACAGTAAATCCTAAATCCTGAAACAGTCATTTTATATAGAGATTGGTCGTATCCGACAAATAATTTTGAAGCGGGTGCTGCAAGTAATTGTGCGAGTGCAAATATTGATACGGCCCATATACAGATGAGAGTTAGACTTTTTTTGGAAAGATTTTTTAACTCATCGTGGTTTTGTGCACCATAGTGATAACTGATAATAGGTGCACTTCCAATAGAATATCCTATAAATATCGCAACAAAAATAAAGTTGACATACATGATTGTTCCATATGCGGCTACACCGTTTTCTCCGGCAAATTTCATGAGCTGTAAATTATAAAGTGAATTTACGATTGAACTTGAAAGGTTTGTCATAAGTTCAGAGGAACCGTTGGTACATGTTTTTAAAAGAACTTTTCCATAAAAATGCGTTTTTCCGAGTTTCAGAGGACTTGAATTTTTTCGGGCAAAATAAAAAAGCGGCAGAAGACCTCCGATGCACTCTCCACATACAGTTGCAATTGCGGCTCCGGCTAAACCAAATCCCAATAGTGCAACAAATATATAATCAAGAACCATATTGGTTACTCCGGCAGCTACGATTACAAAAAGTCCGAGTTTTGGTTTCTCAGCGGTTACAAAAAAGCTCTGAAAAACATTTTGGAGCATAAATGGCATAAGTGAGATAAAAGTGATTCTTCCATATAATACACAGTTTTCGAGAAGTTTTCCGCTTGCGCCAAGCGCAATGCTTACGGGGCGCACAAATATTGCGCCAAGTATGGCGAAAGCAAGTCCGCCTATAATTGTGGTGTATACAATCAACGAGAAATATTCGTTTGCCTTCTTATTTTTCTTTTCTCCGAGTGTTTTGGCAACTATTGCGCTTCCGCCTGTTCCCATCATAAATCCAAGAGCACTTAATCCCATAACAAAAGGGAGTATAAGATTGATGGCGGCAAGTGCTGTTTTACCTACAAAATTAGATACGAACAATCCGTCAACAACACTGTAAATTGATGTAAATATCATCATTACTATGGACGGATACACAAATTTTAATAGTTTTTTAAATGTAAAATGTTCTGATAATTGAATTGCCATGATTACCTCCGATGTAAATTTTTAAGTTTATTAAATTCAGTGTGTAAAGAGCTGATATATTTATCAAAAATATTAAGTACAAATGTCTGTTCCTGTTCGGTTAATAATGAAAAGGAATTATTTTCACATTTTATGATAGGATAAATTTTTTCACGTATAAGTAGTTTACCTTCATCAGTCAGATTTATGTGTTTTGTACGACCGGTACCATTTGAAAAATATATATAACCTTTTTTTTCAAGATTATGTATGGATGAGTTTATTGTCTGTTTTGGTAAAAATGATATTTTTCGTATGTCACTTTGAAGACAGCCGTCGCCTAGTTCAAAAATAGAATATAAAATATCAAATGAACTGTCTGACAAACCGGCATTTAGTGCGATTTCATGATAAATATCATTTATTTCTTTATAAAATTTATTGAATCCGGCAAGAGCATGGCTTATTGTCGGTACTTCATCCGAATATAAGTCATGCTTATAAATTTTCTCCTGCATATAAATCACCGTACCTTTCATAATAATAAGCTGTATTTCTAAGTTGCAAAACTGCTTGCTTTGCAAATGATTTTTTTGCGGTATAAAGTTACAAGTCTGATTTCGTACTCAGAATACTATAGTCCGAAATCAGACTTGTGTCAAGTTTTTTTTATGGAATAGGAAAATGCTGTAATGTAGTGGTGTGCCAACAAGAATTTCAAAGAAATTCTTGCTAGGGCACTAGCGCAGGCAGTGCCCTTTTTTATGACTAATAAATTTTACGGTGATTATTTATACGAAATATACGTTCTGCTGGAAAAAAATGTATACAAAAAAATATGTCTTTTTGTTGTCATACCCTTGCCAAATGTGGGGAAAAGTTATATTATAGTGAATGTAAATGGTTAAAAGTGGGGACAAATTGCATAAAAGTGGTTGAAAGTGGGTGATTATATGTTTATGGGTCAATATGAACATACTATTGACACTAAAGGCAGAATAATCATTCCTGCCAAATATCGAAACGAGTTAGGAGATACGTTCGTTATAACGAAAGGTCTTGATGGCTGTCTTTTTTTATATCCGTCAAATGAGTGGCAGGATTTTGTAGACAAGCTTAAAGGACTTTCGTCAAGTCAGAATACCAGAAGGATACAGCGTCAGTTTTTATCAAAAGCTATGGAAGTCACTCCGGACAAGCAGGGAAGAATTATTATTCCAGGCATACTTAGAGAATGTGCCGCATTAGAGAAAGATGTGATTTTTCTTGGGATGATGAACCGGGTTGAGATATGGGATAAGTCAAGACTTGAGGCAGAGGAAGAACTTGAAGAGAGTGCCGGAGTTGAAGAAACTATGGATGAGCTTGGAATATCGCTGTAAAAAATATATTTGGAGGAAATTATGGAATTTGTTCATAAGTCAGTTCTTCTTGATGAGGTTATTGAAGGACTTGATATTAAGAAAGACGGGACATATGTGGATGGAACGCTTGGCGGAGCGGGGCATGCCATGCATGTATGTGAAAAGCTTGGAAAAGATGGCAGGTTTATAGGTATAGATCAGGATGAGGATGCCATAGAAGCAAGCACAAAACGATTAGAAAAATATGGTGATATAGTTACCATTGTCAGAAGAAATTATTCAGATATGACTCAGGTTATGGATGAACTTGGAGTTTCAGGAGTTGATGGGATCACATTAGATCTTGGCGTGTCTTCATTTCAGTTAGATACAGCAGAAAGAGGATTTTCATACAGGCTGGATGCACCGCTTGATATGCGTATGGATAACAGGCAGCCATTGTCGGCCGAGACAGTTGTAAATGAATATTCAGAAAATGAACTATTTCATATTATTAAGGATTATGGTGAAGATAAATTTGCTAAAAATATAGCAAAACATATAGTCATTGAAAGACAGAAAAGCCCGATATTGACAACTAAACGTCTTGCTGAGATAGTTGACCATGCTATTCCTATGAAAATGAAAAAGCAGGGTGGACATCCGGCGAAGAGAACATTTCAGGCTATAAGGATAGAAGTAAATCATGAACTTGATGTTCTGAAAAAAAACATTAATGATATGATAGATTTATTAAATCCGGGTGGGAGATTTTGTATAATTACCTTTCATTCGTTAGAAGACAGAATTGTAAAGAATGCATTCAGAACGGCACAAAATCCGTGTATTTGTCCACCGGATTTTCCAGTTTGCGTATGTGGAAGAAAACCGAAAGGAAAAATTATTACAAGAAAACCTATACTTCCTACGGAGGAAGAAATGGAAAAAAATCCGCGTTCAAAAAGCGCTAAATTAAGAATATTTGAGCACAACTAAAATAGCAGGAGGAGCTTTATGTCAACTGAAACTAAAAATAATTATCAGTACGAAAGATATGAAAAAAGACATATTCCAAATTATAGAAAGAGTACATATGTGGATGGAAACACAGCAAGACAGCTTAACGCTGTTCCAAACAGAAGAGAAGAAGAAAGAATTGAACGTGAAAAAAGAAGAAAGAGACAGTTAAATCCCGGAAACATTGCAGTACCGGGTGTGTCTGTCGGAAATATAATTTTTATAGCTTGTGTGTCTGTCGTTCTGATAGCAGTGGCAGCGTCATTTATAAATATACAAAATAAAAGTGTAGCACTGAAGAAACAGGTCGTTTCGCTTCAGACTGAAATTCAGGAGCAGAAAACTTTAAACAATGAAAAATACGAGGAAATATTAAACGGTGTAGATCTTGCCAAGATATACAAAAGAGCTACAAGAAAACTTAATATGGTAAGAGCAGAGAACAATCAGGTGTATAAATATAAGAATAAAAAAAGTGATATGGTAAAGCAATATGCTGATATACCTGTGGCGCAAAAAAATAAATAGCGTTTCGACAGAGGATTAACATGATGGACAAGACGGCAAAGAAAAATATTAGAAAGAGGAATATTAGCAGAATAAGACGGCAATCAAGGTGGAGATTATATGCAGCGATGTTTATCGTTTTTGTCCTTATTGTTTGTGCAACGGGAAGAATAATATACTTAAATGTAAACAAAGGTACAGAGTATAAAAAAGAAGTTCTGGCACAACAAAGTTATGTTAACAAGGTCATTCCGTATAAAAGAGGGGATATTGTTGACAGAAATGGAAATACACTTGCAAAGAGTACAAAGGTATATGACCTTATATTAGAGCCTAAGCAGATACTGGATGCTGATAAGGATAAAAAAAGCGATGATTATAAAAAGGCAACTGCAGCGGCATTGGAAAAGATTTTCGGAATAAAGGAGAGTACATTTTATAAAATATTATCTAAAAAATCAGATTCCATGTATTATCCTATGAAAAAATACACACAGTTGAGCAGAAGAATTGTAGAGCAGTTTAAAGAACTCTCAAAGGATGACAGTAAGATTATTGGTGTGTGGTTTGAAGAAAAATATTTGAGAACATATCCGTATTCGCAGGTTGCGAGTACGGTTCTTGGTTTCTGCTCTTCTGACGGACAGGGTCTCGGAGGAATTGAGAGCTGGTATAATTCAAGTTTAAATGGTGTTAACGGCAAGAGCTTTGGATATTATGATTCAAATTTGAATCTTGTAGAGAAAGTAAAAGAGGCACAAAACGGAAACAATGTAGTATCTACCATAGATATAAATGTGCAGGGTGTTCTTGAGAAGAAAATGAAGAAGTTTCAGGAAGATACCGGTTCTAAAAATATGGGAGTTATTTTGATGAATCCGCAGAATGGGGAAATATATGCAATGGCAGATTATCCGAGTTATGATTTGAATAATCCTAGGGATTTATCAAAAATTTATTCAAAAGAAAAACTCGCTAAAATGTCTTCGAAAAAAAAGGGAGAATTATTGCAAAGTTTATGGAGGAACTATTGCATTTCAGATGCGTATGAACCGGGTTCTACATTTAAACCGATAACAGTTGCGGCTAGTTTTGATGAGGGGGCATCATATGACGGAAAACATTATTTTTGTGACGGGGGACAGCAGATAGGAACAACATACATTAAATGTGTGGCTCATGCTATAGGCGGTCATAAAAATATTGATCCATGCAAGGCTTTGATGAAGTCGTGCAATGATGTTATGATGCAGATGGCAGCAGATCTAGGTGTCAACAAGTTTACAAAGTATGTAAGAAGTTTTGGTTTTGGTGCAAAGACGGGGATTGACCTTCCGGGGGAAGCTGTCGGCGGAATATTCAGTAAAGAAAACATGCATCAGGTGGAACTTGCGACATCAAGTTTTGGACAGGGTCAGACAGTTACGATGATTCAGCTTGCCTCAGCTTTCTGTGCGACAATAAATGGCGGAAATTATTATCAGCCGCATGTTGTAAAGGAAATTGATTCGCAGAATGGCGCAGTTGTATCATCAAACGACAATATGCTGGTAAAAAGAGTTATCTCGGAGGATACAAGCAAATTTATAAGAAAATATCTTGAAAAGACTGTAGAGGATGATGAGGGTACTGCAAGCCCGGCAAGAGTAAAAGGCTATGTGATTGGCGGAAAAACAGGAACAGCCGAAAAACATCCAATTACCAAAAAGAAATATCTTGTATCTTTTGCAGGATTTACTCCAGTTGATAAACCTGAACTTGCAATATATGTAGTTATAGATGAGCCTCATGTAAAAGATCAGGCTCACAGTACATATGCAACTGAGTTTGCAAGTGAGGTACTTAAAGATGTTCTTCCAATGTTAGGTATATATAAAGAATCAGGCAGATCAAGTGATGCCAAAGCAATCACTATCCCATCAACCAAAAAGGGAAATTCCATTTTGGAAGTTCCGGCAGGTGGCTATACAACTTCAAATTATGGGGTTGCCAAAAGCAAAAAAACTGCAAATAATTGATTGACGGTGCATAAAAACAAATGAGTGTAATAAAATACTTAATAGCCGGATCATAAGAGAGGGTTATTTATGAAGTATTGTAAAACACCACAAAAGCAACGGTTATTTTTTGTGTTTATTGTGGTTTGCTTTTGTTTATTTATGCTTGTTGGAAGACTTGTATATCTTATGATATACCGGGCTGATTATTATGGAGAAAGAGCAAAAGCAGTTCAGCAAAGAGAAAGAAGTATCAAGGGAAGCAGAGGAAAGATTCTTGACAGGAATGGAATTGTCCTTGCAGGAAATAAATCTGTTTCAACTATTTCAGTGATACATAATCAAATAAAACAGCCGGAGAAGGTGATAAAGAACTTATCAGCGATTCTTGAAATTGATGAGAATGAGATAAGAAAAAAAGTTAATAAAGTTTCATCAAGAGAAAAAATAAAATCTAATGTTGAAAAAGTTATATCTGATAAAATTAGAAATCTCGAGATGGACGGAGTTATGGTTGACGAAGATTATAAGAGAACTTATCCGTTCAATTCGCTTGCATCAAAAGTGATTGGATTTACCGGAGCTGACAATCAAGGCATTCTTGGACTTGAAGTTAAATATGAAAAATATTTAAAAGGAGAGCCGGGGTATATTCTGACAACTACAAACGCAAGAGGAATTGAGGTTGATAAGAGAGCAGAAGAGAGAATTGAACCCAAACAGGGAAAAGATCTTTTCACAAGTATTGATATAAATATCCAAAAGTTTGCAACGCAGGCAGCAAAGAATGTCATGGAAGCAAAAGAAGCAAAAAATGTTAAAATTCTTGTGATGAATCCGAATAACGGTGAAATATTTGCAATGGTAAATGTCCCTGAGTTTAATCTTAATAAGCCGTATGACATTAATGGTAAGAAAAAGTTAAGTCAAAAAGAACTAAATCAGAAATTAAATGATATGTGGCGAAACGGGTGTGTATGTGATACATATGAACCCGGTTCTACATTTAAGGTTTTTACGGCAACGGCGGCATATGAGCAGGGAGTTGTAAAAATTACGGACACATTTAACTGTCCGGGATACAAGATTGTCGGCGACAGAAAAATAAGGTGTCATAAGACAACCGGCCACGGAACAGAAACATTTGCGCAGGGCGTACAAAATTCATGCAATCCGGTTTTTATGGAGGTAGGTCAAAGGCTTGGTGTAGCCAATATGTTTAAGTATCTGAAAAAGTTTTCGGTTTTGGACAGAACAGGAATAGACGTTCCGGGGGAAGCGGTGACAATCATGCACCAGCAGAAAAATGTCGGTGAAGTGGAACTTGCTACAATGTCGTTCGGACAGTCGTTCCAGTTATCACCAATTCGTCTTATAACAACAATAAGTGCCGTGATAAACGGTGGAAATATGATAACTCCGCATTTTGGAGTAAAGATTTTAGATGAACAAAAGAACAGAAAATATACAATAAGATATAATGCACAGAAAAATGTAATATCTAAAGATACATCGGAAGTAATGAAAAAAATACTTGAGTCGGTGGTCAGTGAAGGCGGAGGGAAAAAAGCTGCCGTAGATGGATATAAAGTCGGTGCTAAGACAGGAACTTCAGAAAAACTTCCGAGAAGAAGCGGAAAATATGTTGCATCATGCATGGGGTTTGCACCGGCGGATAATCCAAAGGTTATAGCACTTGTACTTATTGATGAACCTCAGGGGATTTATTATGGAGGCACGATTGCTGCTCCGGTTATTTCAAAACTGCTTGATGACATATTGCCATATGTTGATGCAAGGGGCAAAAGCAGATAGCAATGAAGCAATCCGTGGCATTAGTTGGGGTCAAAAATATCTTTTGGCTCCAACATCATATACATTGTATGCAAACAACATTAATTTGCTTATAAGAACTTTCAGGAGGTCTGATAATGACATTTTCATCTGTGTTTATTTCGATGCTTGGAGCTTTTTTTGCAAGTGCTGCGCTTTGTCCGGTCATGATACCAATCCTCAGAACATTGAATGTGAATCAATATGTAAGATGTGAGGGACCAAAGTCACATTTGAAAAAGGCAGGAACGCCTACTATGGGTGGCATTGTGATACTCATATGTTCAACAGGAGTTAATCTTTTGGGAATAAACGGCAGCAGGGAAGAATGTCTGTTGATATTTACTTTTCTTGGATTTGGTGCAATTGGCTTTTTAGATGATTATATAAAAGTATGTCTGAAACGCTCGCTAGGTTTATCAGTTTTACAAAAAATTATATTGCAGAGTATAGTTACATTATGGTTCTGTTATTATTATATTTTTAAATTGCAGGAAAAATGTGAGATGCTTATTCCGTTTACCGGAGGGATAAAAAATGGTATTTATCTGTCGGTGTCACCGATACTTTTTGTATTTATCGTTTACATTATAATGATGGGGACTGTTAACGGTGCAAATTTTACGGATGGGCTTGATGGTCTTGCAGCAAGTGTAACTTTGCTGATTGTGGTATTTTTTTCGACGGTTGCCATTAAATTAAACTGTGATATGGCTTTGTCGGGTGCATGTGTTGCGGGAGCTCTGATGGGATTTTTGATTTTCAATGTACATCCGGCAGCGGTTTTTATGGGAGATACAGGTTCGCTTGCTCTTGGAGGGTTTGTAGCGGCAATTGCAATCGAATTAAAGATGCCTTTATATATAGCGATAGTAGGAGTGGTATATCTTGCAGAGGTTTTGTCTGTAATAATTCAGGTGTCATATTTTAAAATGAGTGGAGGAAAAAGACTCTTAAAAATGGCACCGCTGCATCATCATTTTGAACAATGTGGATGGAGAGAAACAACGGTTGTTGCAGTTTTTTCTGTAATAACTACAGTTATGTGCATAGCTGTGATATTGGAAAAAACATGATTAGAATAAAAAGTTATTATTAGGAAAAGAGGATGAATATGAAATTTACAAACAAGAAAGTATTGGTAGTAGGTACAGGAAAAAGCGGGATTGCGGCCGTCAGGCTGTTAAATAGGACAGGAGCAGAAGTTATTGTACTGGAAGGAAATACATCATTTTCAACAGAAGAGATTGTTTCAAGATTTCCGAAAGATGCCGAGTTTGATCTTATAATAGGAGAACTTCCGGAGCAGAAGATGGATAACATTGATTTTGTGATATTGAGTCCCGGGGTTCCGACTGATTTACCTTTTGTTGTAAAGCTTCAGGAGAAGAATATACCTGTATGGGGAGAAATTGAACTTGCATATCTTTGTGGTGCGGGAAAACTCTTTGCCATAACGGGAACAAATGGAAAAACAACAACTACGGCACTTACCGGTGAGATTATGAAAACATATTTTAAGGATGTATATGTAGTTGGAAATATCGGTTATCCGTATACGGAGTATGCCGCACAAATGACGGAAAAATCGGTAACAGTAGCAGAAGTAAGCAGTTTCCAGCTTGAGACAATAAATAAATTTCATCCTCAAATAAGTGCGATTCTTAACATTACACCGGATCATTTGAACAGACATCATACAATGGAATGTTATGTTGAGGCTAAAACAAGAATTGCAAAAAATCAGAATAAGGATGAAATTTGTGTTCTGAATTATGAAGATGAATACCTTAAGAAAATAGCAAAGGATATACCGGCAAAGATATTCTGGTTTAGCAGTGAGCATGAACTTAAAGAGGGTATATGGCTTGAAGGGGAAAAGATTATGTATTGTGACGGAGAGGAACAGGAGCCTGTAATGGTATGTACAATACATGACATGAAGCTTTTGGGTAAGCACAATTATGAAAATGTGATGGCTGCGGTAGCAATTGCCATGCATGCGGGAGTGCCGATAGACTGCATAAGAAAGGCAGTTAAAGAGTTTAATGCCGTTGAGCACAGAATTGAATATGTTAGGGAAGTAAACGGCGTTAAATATTACAATGATTCTAAGGGAACAAATCCTGATGCTGCGATAAAGGCGGTTGAGGCAATGGTAAGACCTACTATAGTAATCGGAGGCGGTTACGATAAAGATTCATCATACGATGAGTGGATAGCCTCATTCGGAGACAAGGTAAAAGCGCTTGTGCTTCTTGGTCAGACAAAGGATAAAATTGCAGCTGCAGCAAAAAAAGCAGGTTTTGAAAATATAATAATGACTGAATCTTTGGAGGAGGCTGTAAAAGTGAGCAGTGAGCAGGCTGAATCCGGAGATGCTGTTTTGTTATCTCCGGCATGTGCAAGCTGGGGTATGTTTAAAAATTTTGAAGAGAGAGGTGACCTGTTCAAGCAATATGTCAACAGCCTGGAGTAAGAACATAACCGGACCGAGAAAAGAAAAAAATTACTCTAAGTATGATTATATGCTTATCGTTCTGACATTAGGAATTGCAATTTTCGGTGTCTGTATGATAAACAGCGCAGGAATATATAATGCACTCTTGCTTGGAGCACCGCTTAGATTTGTCAAGTCACAGATTGCGGGACTTTTGGCAGGATGTGCCATGATGATATTTGTGGCGGCTTTTGATTATCATATTTTAATAGGGAATGTTTTCGGTAAAAACGGAAGCATAAAGGTCGTTCATATTTTATATGCCGTTGCACTTATTATGCAGATAGCGGTTTTATTTATCGGTGTTGATTATAACGGTGCAAGAAGATGGCTCAGATTTGGATTTATCCAATTTCAGCCGTCGGAGATAACCAAGATTGTAGTTATTATTTTTATATCGTATGTCGCATACATAAACAGAAGTATTTTTGATACATTTATGGGATTTTTGCGAGTAATGTTATTTATTGCTCCGTTGATTGCCGTTATAGCAAAGGAAAATTTGAGTTCAGCAATAGTTGTTGCCGGGATAAGCGTTGGAATGTGTTTTATAGCAAGCAATAAAAACGGATATTTTATCGTATGTGTAATAGCTATGATAGCTGCGGCATCGCTGTATATAATTTTCGGAGACCCTTTCAGAATGGAAAGAATACAGATATGGCTTAATGTTGAAACAAATGAAAATGCTCATCAGATAAAACAGGGTTTGTATGCTATTGCTACCGGAGGCTTGTTTGGAAACGGAGTAGGAAACAGTGTACAAAAACTGGGGTATATACCTGAGGCATATAATGATATGATATTCTCAGTTATATGTGAGGAACTTGGAGTTGTCGGTGCGGCGGTTTTGATAATTGCGTTCATTGTATTGTTCTGGAAAGTTATCCGCATTGGTTATGGTGCATCTGATATTTTCGGGACTATGTTATGTTCAGGTGTTATGCTGCAGCTTTCGATACAGGTTGTCATAAATGTTGCGGTAGTTACAAACTCTATACCGTCAACAGGTATTCCGCTTCCGTTTATAAGTTATGGAGGAACCTCTGCGATGATAATGATGGCAGAGATGGGGATAGTTCTTGGTGTTTCAAAAAGAGAAAAGAGGTTAAACTGTTTATGAGGATACTGAAACGTTTCATTATATTTATATGTGTTTTGGCAGCTTTTGTATTTGGATTATATTTTGCATTTCATATAAATACAATTGAAATAGAAGGAGACAGTACATATTCTGATGCTGAAATAGAAAAGAGTGTATTTGGCAGAAAATTTTCAGATAATGAACTTGTATTCAGGTTGTACAATAAAATATATGGAATAAATAAACTTCCACTCATTGAAGATATTGATGTAAAATATACAGACCGTAATTCTGTACTGCTTCATGTATATGAAAAGAAAGTAAGCGGCTGTATAAAGTATATGGGACAGTATGTTTATTTTGACAAAGACGGAATAGTATTGCAGAGTTTGCCGGAACATAAAGATGGAGTTCCTATGGTTACGGGAATAAAATTCGGTGACTTTTCTATAGGGGAGGCATTCAGTGTCAAAGATGAAAAACTCTTTTCTAAAATAATGAATATATCACAGCTTATAAGTCATTATAAAATTGATGTATCAAGAATACATTCAAGTACAGACGGAATTATATTATATTCAGGAAAAGTAAGAGTTTATCTTGGAAAGAAAAACATGTATGATGACCAGTTAGCAGCGTTGTCATCAGTATTAAAAACAACAGAAAAGAAAAATTTAAAAGGCAGTATAGATATGTCTGATTATCAGTCAGGTGATAAAATTGTGTTAAAAACAAATAATTAAATAAAAAGATTAAAAGAACAAATTTTCTCTTGATTATTCAAAGGTTAATGGGTATTATATAGATTAGGGAAATTTGTGAGCAGATTAAGGAGGAGCAGCGTTGTTAGAAATAAAAACAAATGATTCAGAAATAACCGCTAAAATTGTTGTAGTTGGTGTTGGCGGAGGCGGAAATAATGCCGTAAATAGAATGATACAAGAGGGAATGAAAGGCGTTGAGTTTATATGTATAAATACAGATAAGCAGCACCTTCTAAATTGCAATTCTGCAACATGCCTGCAGATTGGAGAAAAATTAACAAAAGGACTTGGTGCCGGTGCTAATCCTGAGGTTGGCAAGGCAGCTGCTGAGGAAAATCGTGAAGATATAACAGAGATGATAAAAGGTGCAGATATGGTCTTTGTAACTTGCGGAATGGGTGGCGGAACAGGAACAGGAGCTGCTCCTGCTGTCGCAGAGATATCAAAAGAACTTGGTATACTTACAGTAGGAATTGTGACAAAACCATTCAAGTTTGAAGCAAGAAGCCGTATGAATAATGCGATTGCAGGTATTGAAAATCTTAAAAACAGCGTAGATACTCTTATAGTTATACCTAATGACAAACTTTTGGAGATAGTTGACAGAAGAACATCTATGCAGGATGCGTTAAGCAAAGCTGACGAGGTACTTCAGCAGGGTGTTCAGGGTATTACGGATCTTATCAATGTTCCGGGACTTATCAATCTTGATTTTGCCGATGTGCAAACAGTTATGAAAGATAAAGGAGTTGCTCACATTGGAATCGGAACAGGAACAGGCGATGACAAATGTCTTGAAGCTGTAAAGCAGGCTATATCAAGTCCGCTTCTTGAGACAACGATTGAAGGGGCGTCAGACGTAATTATAAATATTGCCGGAGATGTAGGACTTTTAGAGGCAAGTGAAGCAGCATCGTACATAGAAGAACTCACAGGAGAAAACAGCAATATTATATTTGGTGTAAGTGACGGAACAGGTGATGATTCGGTAAAGATAACTGTTATAGCTACAGGTCTTGATGAGGATAATACAGAACAGCAGGCACATGCATCAAAGTCTCCATCCTTTATCAGACAGACACAGGCTCCTAAGACTAACTTTCCGACAAGAGAGGGACAGATAGCATCACCGACTAAGAAAGTTAACGTTCAGACATCAGAGGATTTTGCTAAACAGCAGAATGTTCAGTCAGCAACAAGACAGAATATACAGCCTCAGCCATCTGCTTCTTATACAAGAGGAAATGAAGATGGTGGAATTAAGATACCTGAATTTTTACAGAGAAAGAAGTAAAAGCGTTATAGTGATAAAGAAAATCCGGACAGGTAGTTTTGTTCGGATTTTTCACTTTATATGACGCAAGGGTCAAAAGCAGATAGCAATGAAGCAATCCGTGGCATTATTTGGATAAGGAAGAGAAATTATGTATAGTCAGGACGATTTAAAAAAATTGAGAGTTACAATGATGATAAAAGTTCTTCTTATATTTGGAGGAATTATTTTTATGCAGCTTATTGCATATATGCTTTGTGTGCTTGGATATGTCGCTTACGGAATGATACGCGGCGGTGAGTATGCGAGACTGTTGGCAGAAGTGACAATATTAGGTCAGACTTCACAGACAAATATAATGATGGCAATCTCAGCCGTCAGCGCAGTATTATCATTTATATGGTGCGGAGTGCTCTATATGAAATCAAGCTGGCGCAGTGAACATGTTGATTATGGACAGGTATTTTCGATAAAAAACGTATTATGTATTTTTTGCATCGGAAGCGGATGCTGCATATTGTTAACTTTTTTGCTGAGCTTATTAACAACGGTGTTTCCACAGGCTTTTCAAAATTATACAAAGCTTATGTCTAATTTTGAAAGCGGAAATATTATTTTAACATTAGGTTATGCAGTTCTTATCGGACCTGTATCTGAGGAAATGATATTTAGAGGTGCGATTTTTGACAGGGTTTATACAGCATTTCCATTTTGGAAAGCAAATATTATTCAGGCAGCATTGTTTGGAATATATCATATGAATATTGTTCAGGGATTGTATGCTTTTTGCCTGGGAATGGTTTTAGGGATTATTGTTAAAGCCACGGGCAGTATATTGTGCTCAATGCTTACGCATATAACATTTAACGGGACAAGCTATATACTGCCGGTCATACTTGGAACAGGAGCAGCATGGGTTAATATAATAGTTTTGATAATTGCGCTGTTTTTGATAATAGCGGGAATTTTTGGAATAAAGTTTTTAATGCGTTCTTTAAATTGATATGTTACAATTAACCATAATTATATAGGAGGGAAGATTAGATTATGAAGTGGTACGATGAAGCGGTATTTTATCATATATATCCGTTGGGACTTTGCGGATGCAAAAAGGAAAATGACGGTGCAGGGGAAGAACATTTTGACAAGCTCACTAAGTGGGCAGAACATGCAAAAAAGATTGGGTGCACAGCTATATATATAGGTCCTTTGTTTGAATCTGAGGGACATGGTTATGAGACGACAGATTACAAGAAAGTTGACTGCCGTCTTGGAACAAATGAAGATTTTAAAAAATATGTCCGGTATTGTCATGAAAACGGTCTGCATGTGATTGTAGACGGTGTTTTTAATCATGTTGGAAGAACATTTTTTGCTTTTCAGGATTTACTTCAAAATCGCGAAAATTCCGCATACAGAGACTGGTTCTGCAATGTGAATTTCGGAGGCAATAATGAGTATAATGACGGATTTTCCTATGATAACTGGGGAGGCTACAATCTGTTAGTCAAGTTAAACCAGAGAAATCCGGAAGTAAAGGCATATTTATTTGAAGCAATAAAACTTTGGGTTGATGAGTTTGATATAGACGGTATACGACTAGATGCGGCAGATGTACTTGATTTTGATTTTATGAGGGAACTCAGAAGTTTTACCCGCAATTTAAAGGAAGATTTCTGGCTTATGGGTGAAGTTATACACGGTGATTACAGCAGATGGGCAAATAGTGATATGCTTGACAGTGTGACAAATTATGAATTGCACAAAGGACTGTATTCAGGCCACAATGACCATAATTATTTCGAGATTGCTCATTCGGTAAAGAGGCTTCTCGGAATATGCGGTGAAACAAGATTGTACACATTTGTTGATAATCATGATGTTGAACGTATATATTCAAAGGTAAACAATAAAGAACATCTTTACAATATTTATATATTGCTGTACACTCTTTACGGCATTCCTTCTATTTATTATGGTTCGGAGTTTGCAATTGAAGGAAAAAAAGAAAGTGGTTCTGACTGGAATCTTCGTCCTTGTCTTGAACTTGATGATTTTAAAGATGCATATGAGAATAATGCCATAACTAAATTGTGCATGCAGTTAGGAAAGCTGAAAAAAGATTATAAAGAACTCAGTGCGGGCAGATATGAGGAATTGCTGCTTACTAACAGACAGTTTGCATATTCAAGAAATTATGATGGAAAAGTTATTGTTATAGCTCTGAACAATGACGATAATGAGGCAGTGCTTACGATAAATCCGCATGTGGCATGTAATGAAGCAAAAATAATACTTGACGGAAGTGTTGAGGAGAAAAATCAGTGTGTAGACTGCAGAGTTGAAAACGGAAATGTAATTGTAAAACTTCCAGCAAATTATGGAACGATAATAGAATTATCATAGTTACGAACCACTAAATTATAATAACATTAAAATGAAAGCTGAGGTAAACGACAGATGAATTACGATACAATAAAAGAGGAAATAAAAAATATTGATATTACATTGCCGCCGCCGCAGGATGAACCGGAAAGACAATATTATTTTATAAAAAAGATGCAGCACTGGATGGAAGAAAAAAAAGCGGAAAAGGGCAGAGAACTTACATGCTGTGTAAATACATTTGGCTGTCAGATGAATGCAAGGGATTCGGAGAAGATAATAGGAATTCTTATGACCATAGGATATAAGGTTGTGGAGGATGAAGACGCTGATCTTGTCATATTTAACACATGTACTGTAAGAGAAAATGCAAATCTTAAAGTATATGGACGGCTTGGACAGTTAAAGAAATATAAAAATAAAAATCCGGAAATGATTACAATGCTCTGTGGCTGCATGATGCAGGAGGAGAGTGTTGTTGAAAAAATAAAGAAAAGTTACAGAAATGTTGATGTTATATTCGGAACACACAATATATTCAAATTTGCTGAACTTCTCTCAATGAAAGTGCTTGACAGAGCTGATAACAAAAAAATGATAATTGATGTGTGGAAAGATACCACTGAGATTGTTGAGGAACTTCCTGTTGAGAGAAAATATCATTTTAAAAGCGGTGTAAATATAATGTTTGGCTGTAACAATTTCTGCAGTTATTGTATTGTTCCATATGTAAGAGGAAGAGAGAGAAGCAGAGAACCTGAGGATATTATAGCTGAGATAGAATGTCTTGTAAAAGACGGGGTTGTCGAAATTATGCTATTGGGACAGAATGTCAACTCATACGGTAAGAATTTGGAAAATCCTATTTCGTTTACTGAGCTTTTAAGAAGGGTTGAAAAGATAGAAGGATTGAAGCGAATAAGATTTATGACTTCACATCCAAAGGATTTGTCGGATGAACTTATTGAGTATCTCGGTGAGTCGAAGAAAGTATGTAAACAGATGCATCTTCCGCTTCAGTCAGGAAGTGACAGGCTTTTACAAAAAATGAACAGACATTACACTAAGGAAGGTTATCTTACACTGGTTGAAAAGATAAGAAAAGCTGTGCCTGATATAGCACTTTCGACAGATATAATAGTCGGATTTCCGGGAGAGACGGAAGAGGACTTTGAGGAAACTATGGATGTCGTAGAAAAAGTTCAATATGACAGTGCATTTACATTTATATACAGTAAGCGAACTGGAACTCCGGCGGCTGCTATGGTGGAACAGCTTGACGAGGCGGTTGTTAAAGAAAGATTTGACAGACTTTTAGCAAGAGTTCAGGATATTGCCGCTAAGAAAGCTGCTGTAGATACAGGCAAAGTTCAGGATGTTCTTGTCGAAGAGATAAATGACCATGACAGTTCACTTGTGACAGGAAGGACAAGTAAAAATTATCTTGTCCACTTTAAGGGAGACAAATCGCTTATAGGAAGTATAGTTCCTGTTAAATTATGCGAGAGCAAAGGTTTTTATTATATAGGTGAAATGGTTAAATAGCAATTAAAAAAATATTGTTATAAAAAAGGAAATATAAATTTTGTGTCGAATAACTAACATAGAGGGTTTTAGCATTTGAAGTGCTTGACGTATGTTAGTTATTTGCATGATGGGAGGTTTAATTGCTATGTATTACACAGAGGAACAGATTGAAGAAGTGCGTTCCAAGAGTGATATCGTCCAGATTATAGGGCGTTATGTAAATTTGAAACGAACAGGAAGCAGTTATGTCGGATTGTGTCCTTTTCATAGTGAGAAATCGCCATCATTTAATGTTAGTCCGGCAAGGCAGATGTATAAGTGTTTTGGATGTGGTGTCGCAGGAAACGTAATAACATTTATCATGGAGTACGAGAATTATACTTTTCCGGAAGCTATGGAATTTTTGGCAGAGCAGGCAGGCGTGGCTATTTCAAAAAGTGAACTGTCTCCTGAGATGAAACGAGAGAAGAATTTGAGAACAGAACTTGTACAGATAAATGCCAAAGCAGCATCATATTATTATGCTAAACTTAAGTCACCGGCGGGAAAGATAGGATATGAATATTTTTTGTCAAGAGGTTTATCGGAAGAAACCATAAGGCATTTTGGTCTTGGATATGCCGGACAGGGTGGCAGTGAATTGTATCAGTATTTGAAAAGTCAGGGGTATGCAGACCAGGTGCTTAAAGAAACCGGGCTTTTTAAGATGGACGAGCGTGGTGTTTACGATAAGTTCTGGAACAGAGTTATGTTTCCTATAATGGACATCAACAACAGAGTTATAGGTTTTGGCGGCAGAGTTATGGGTGATGCTAAACCAAAATATCTTAATTCTCCGGAGACGAAGCTGTTTAATAAGAGTAAAAATCTGTTTGGATTAAATTATGCAAAACTTGGAAAAAGGAAAAATATAATTCTGTGTGAAGGCTATATGGATGTTATAGCCATGCATCAGGCAGGCTTCACGAATGCCGTTGCATCACTTGGAACGGCGTTTACGTTGGAACAGGCAGTTATTTTAAGGAGATATACAGATGAGGTTCTGTTGACATATGACAGTGACCAGGCGGGTGTAAAAGCTGCACTTAGAGCAATTCCTATGCTTAGGGATGCAGGTGTAAACGCACGAATTGTGCATATGGAACCCTACAAAGACCCTGATGAATTTATAAAAGGACTTGGAAGTGAAGAATTTGAAAAGAGAATGGCTGAAGCCCAGAATGCTTTTTTGTTTGAGATAGATATACTCAGAAAAAGCTATGATATAAGTGACCCTGAACAAAAAACGAAATTTGAACATGAAATGGCGGCAAAGCTGTTGGTTTTTGAAGACAAGGTTCAAAGGGATAATTATATCGAAACATTGTCTGCAAAGTATTCAATAAAAAAAGAAGATTTGCGTGGACTTGTCATAAAGAGCGCAAATAGGATTTCCGGTAATAAGGGAAATGTTAATGTCCGCAGTGCAGAAAGTTACAATAGAAATATTAAAAAAGTAAAGGAAAGCGGCATAGAACATTCGTATAAATTACTGCTATCATGGCTTGCGGATGAACCTAAACTTTTTGATGATGTGAGTAAGATTATAAATAAGGATGATTTTGAGGAAGAACCTTACAGAAAAGCTGCAGATTTATTGTATGACCAATTTGAAAGCGGAGAAGTTATTCCGGCAAGGATAATAAATCATTTTGAGGAAGCAGATGAACAAAAAGCGATAGCGGATATATTCCAGACGACATTTAAAGTAAAGATGGAAAGAGATGATATGGAAAAGGCTTTAAATGAAATCGTATACAAAATAAAAAAATACAGTATAGACAAGAAACTGAAAAATATGACAGATATAAACAATCTTCAAACTTTGATGATTGAGAAAAATAAACTTCAGAATAGAGAGAAAATGCATATTTCTCTAAAAGATGGTTAGAGTATAAACGAAGTCATTATATGATGTAGCGGCAAAGATACTGTTTAAGTCAGAACGGTACACTATACATCATTATTTAAAGTGACATGGTTTTTTACATAAAAGAAAGGATGGAACGATATGGCAACAGAGAAGAAACCGGCTAAGAGTACAGGGAAAAAATCTGCATCAAAAAAAGCAGAGGAAAGAAATATCGAGGAAGAAAAAAAGAAATTTCATGAAAAGCTGATTGCACTTAAGGAACTTGCAAAGAGCAAAAAGAATGTTTTGGAACTTGGGGAAATCAATAATTTTCTTGCAGATATCCAGCTTGACGAAGAAAAAACCGAAAAGGTTATTGATTTGCTTGAGGCAAGTGGTGTAGATGTGCTTAGAATTTCAGATGATAAGGATGATGCCGATGATGATGCACTTATTCTTGAACTTGAGGAAAGTGGAGAAGTTCCGGATGAGGATGAAATTGAGAATATCGACCTTTCAGTGCCGGATGGTGTAAGCATTGATGATCCGGTTCGTATGTACTTAAAAGAAATAGGAAAGGTTCCACTTCTTTCGGCTGACGAAGAAGTAGAACTTGCGCAGCGAATGGAAAAGGGTGATATAGAAGCTAAGAAAAAACTTGCCGAGGCAAACTTACGACTCGTTGTAAGTATTGCAAAACGCTATGTGGGAAGAGGAATGTTGTTTCTTGACCTTATCCAGGAGGGTAATCTCGGTCTTATAAAAGCAGTTGAAAAGTTTGACTATAAAAAAGGATATAAATTCAGTACCTATGCAACATGGTGGATTCGTCAGGCGATAACAAGAGCGATTGCCGATCAGGCAAGAACAATCCGTATTCCGGTGCACATGGTTGAGACAATAAACAAATATGTGAGAGTTCAGAGACAGCTTTTGCAGGAACTTGGAAGAGAACCACAGCCTGAAGAGATTGCAAAGCAGATGAACATGCCGGTAGACAGAGTGCGTGAGATACAGAAAATATCTCTTGAACCTGTTTCTCTTGAAACACCTATCGGCGAGGAGGAAGACAGTCATCTCGGCGACTTTATTCAGGATGATAATGTTCCTGTACCGGCAGAAGCAGCAGCATTTACACTTCTCAGAGAGCAGCTTGACGAGGTACTTGGAACTCTTACGGAAAGAGAACAGAAAGTTCTTAAACTTCGTTTTGGTCTTGAGGATGGAAGAGCGAGAACTCTTGAGGAAGTTGGAAAAGAGTTTAAGGTGACAAGAGAGCGTATACGTCAGATAGAAGCAAAAGCACTTAGAAAATTAAGACATCCAAGCCGCAGTCGTAAATTAAAGGATTATCTTGAGTAAGGTAAAACTTTCTAAGAGACTTGAAGTGGTTGCATCATGTGTAGGTTCAGGCGGAACTGTTGCTGATATTGGCTGTGACCACGGTTTTACTTCCATCTATCTGATTGAAAGTGAAATGGCAAAATGCGGGATTGCCATGGATATAAACAAAGGTCCTTTAGAAAAGGCAAAAATTCATATAGAGCAGGCAGGTTTTAAAGATAAGATTGACACAAGACTATCGAATGGCCTTGATAAACTTGAAATCGGTGAGGCAGATACAATTCTTATAAGTGGAATGGGTGGTGCACTGATAACAGAAATTCTTACCAAAGAAAAAGATAAGACGATGAGTGCCAAAGAACTTGTTTTATCACCTCAGTCAGAAATATACCTTGTGAGAAAATGTCTGCATGAACTTGGTTTTTTTATCCAATGTGAAAAAATGGTCTTTGATATGGGCAAATATTATGTGGTTATAAAAGCTTTGAGAAAAGATGTGGCAGTAAAATCAGAATTGAATGCCGGAGAATGCGGGAAAGTATTGGATACAGAAATGTATGATGAGGCAGATTATGTATACGGCAGATATCTTATTGAAAATAAAGATAAAGTTTTTTGTGAATTTCTTGAAAAAGAAAGAAAGCGCATGGAGAGTGTGCTTGATGCACTAAAAAGAAACGGAATGTCGGAAACAGAAATCAGTAAACAAAAGATATTTTCTGAATATGATTTATTGAGACAGACATTATTAAGAATGCATTGACATATAATTAATGGTTATTGTTCACACAACAGCCAGACACTTGCTGTCTGGCTGCGTAAGAACATGATTCAGGAGTGAACAGTAACATTACAGTGTAAGTGGGGAAATTATAATGGTTAAAGTTACAGTATGTGGTATCACGAAAGAGTATAAAGACAAAATTACATATAGAGAGGTTTCAGAGGATTTCAGGGATAATTATAAATATGATATAATTTTGGCAAAAAGGGGTGCAAAACTGATTGAGCTGAATAAGAGGATAAAATCTGACTGTGAAATTGAGTTTGTGGATATTTCAGATTCAAGCGGTCATAAAACATATGTCAGAGGTGTAAATCTTCTTATGCTCGATGCCTTTTATTCCGTATGTGAGGGAATGCCACTTAAGAATGTATTTATAAAATACATGATAGGCGACAGCTGTTATTGTGAGGCGGAAGGAATAGAAATAACGGATGAACTTTTGAAACAGATTGAAGAAAAAATGCATGAACTTGTTGAAAGGGACATCAGGTTTGAAAAGCGTATAGTCAGTACCAATGAAGCGATGGAGATTTTTGAAAAACATAAGATGTTTGATAAAAAGAAATTGTTTGAGTACAGGAGAGTATCTACGGCAAATATTTACTCGCTGGACGGATTTGAGGACTATTATTATGGTTATATGCCGTCAAGTACAGGGATTCTCAAATATTTCACCATAGAAAAATATGATAATGGCTTTATGGTAAATATGCCGAATAAAAATACGCCTGACGAAGTGAAAAAACATGTTCCTAGTCCAAAGTTATTTAAAACCCTTCAGGAAGCAGGAAATTGGGGCAAAATGGTTGATGTAAGCACAGTTGGAGCATTAAATGAGGTTATCGCAAACGGTGGAGCATCAAATCTTATTCTTGTTCAGGAAGCTTTGCAGGAAAAGAAGATAGCTAAGATAGCAGAAAAGATAGCAGAGGACAGCAGTAAAAAATTTGTGATGATAGCGGGACCATCATCATCGGGTAAAACCTCTTTTTCACACAGGTTATCTATTCAGCTTCGCACATTTGGTATAACACCGCATCCTATATCACTTGATAATTATTTTAAAAACAGAGCTGATACACCGAAAGATGAAAATGGTAATTACGATTTTGAGTGTCTTGAAGCAATAGATGTTGAACAGTTCAACAAAGACATGACTGCACTTTTGGCAGGTGAAACAGTTCAGATGCCGGTATTTAATTTCTTGACAGGACAGAGAGAATACAAGGGTGATTTCTTAAAACTTGGCAAGGATGATATACTTGTGCTTGAGGGAATTCACGGCTTAAATGATAAGCTCTCATATTCACTGCCGAAAGAGAGCAAGTTTAAGATATATATAAGTGCACTTACACAGTTAAATATCGATGAACATAACAGAATTTCTACAACAGACGGCAGACTTATCAGACGAATGGTAAGAGATGCAAGAACAAGAGGCGCATCGGCAGCAAAGACAATTTCAATGTGGCCTTCCGTAAGAAGGGGTGAAGATAAATATATATTCCCATTCCAGGAAGAAGCTGACGTTATGTTTAATTCAGCACTTATATATGAGCTCGCTGTATTAAAACCATATGCAGAGGCTATTTTGTTTGGAATACCAAAGGATGCACCTGAGTATATCGAAGCAAAGAGATTGTTAAAGTTTCTTGATTACTTCCTGACAATAAGCAGTGAGGGAATACCTAAGAACTCACTTATGCGCGAATTTGTCGGCGGCAGCGTTTTTAATGTTTAAGTTTTGCAAATGCGTATCTAATATAGGATAAAGGATAAATGACAGAAAGGAAATGACCTGATATGGCAAAAATAATTGACGGAAAGAAGATTTCACAGGAAATAAAAGATGAATTGAAGGAGAGAGTAGCTGCTCTTAAAGAAAAAGGTGTTGAGGTTACCCTTGCGGTTATTCAGGTGGGTAACAATCCGGCATCGACAGTTTATGTAGGAAATAAGAAGAAAGCATGTGCATATGTTGGTATAAAATCTCTGGCTTATGAACTTCCTGAGGAGACGACAGAGGCAGAACTTCTTGAACTTGTGGAGAAATTAAATAAGGATGATTCGGTAAATGGCATTTTGGTACAGCTTCCGCTTCCTAAGCATATCGATGAAGATAAGGTTATAAAGACTATCTCACCTGAGAAAGATGTTGACGGATTTCATCCTGAGAGTGTCGGCAAATTGAGCATAGGACAGAAAGGTTTTGTTTCTTGTACACCGGCAGGAATTATACAGCTTTTAAAGCGATCTGATATAGAAATTGACGGAAAAGAATGTGTTATTATAGGAAGAAGTAATATCGTAGGAAAACCGATGGCTATGCTTTTACTTAGAGAGAACGGAACAGTGACAATCACTCATTCCCATACAAAGGATTTAAAAGAAGTAACAAGACGTGCAGATATACTTATTGTTGCAATAGGCAGAACTAAATTTGTCACAGCAGACTATATCAAAGAAGGTGCTGTTGTCATTGATGTCGGAATGGACAGAGATGAAAACGGAAAACTCTGTGGTGATGTGGATTTTGACGATGTCGAGCCTAAGGCAGGTGCAATTACTCCTGTTCCAGGCGGCGTAGGCCCTATGACTATCGCAATGCTTATGCACAATTGTGTAAGTTCGGTTGAAGAATAAATAAAAACAGAAAAGAGGAAAATTGTGAATATATATTTTGTATCACTGGGGTGTGATAAAAACCTTGTAGATAGCGAGATGATGATTACATCTCTTAGAAAAAACGGATTTGTGCTCACTGATGATATAGAAGAAGCGGATATCATTGTTGTAAATACATGCTGCTTTATAGGAGATGCAAAAGAGGAAAGTATCAATACTCTTATAGAGATGGGGGGGTATAAGGATGGCAGATGCAAACTTTTAGTTGCAGCGGGCTGTCTTGCCCAGAGGTATCACAATGAGATAAAGGAGGATATTCCGGAAGTTGATCTCATTGTCGGTACAATGGGATATGAGGATTTATCAGACAAGATAAATGAAGCTCTTGAGGGAAAGGGAGTTTTGGAATCTTTAAAGGATATAGATTATCTTCCGACACCTCTTACGGACAGAGACAGCATGTCAGGCGGATACTATGCGTATTTAAAGATTGCAGAAGGCTGTGACAAATGCTGTACCTATTGTGTTATCCCAAAAGTAAGAGGACATTACAGAAGTGTTCCTATGGATAATCTTATTGCACAGGCCAAACATCTTGTAAGCAACGGAGCGAAAGAAATTATCCTTGTAGCACAGGAGACAACGCTTTATGGAAAGGATATTTACGGACAGAAGAGCCTTCCAAAACTTCTTGACGAACTTTCAAAGATTGAGGAGCTTAAATGGATAAGAATATTGTATTGTTATCCGGAAGAGATAACCGATGAACTTATTGATGCCATAAAGAGAAATCCAAAAGTTTGCAACTATCTCGATATGCCTATCCAGCATGGTGCAGACGATGTGCTAAAAAGAATGGGAAGATGGACAAACAGAGAGCAGATTGAAAATACTGTATCAAAACTCAGAAAAGAGATACCTGATATTGCACTTAGAACTACTCTTATTACAGGTTTTCCGGGAGAGACAGAGGAGGATTTTGAACAGTTAAAAGAGTTTGTCGAAAAGATGCAGTTTGACAGGCTGGGTGTATTTACTTATTCAAGGGAGGAAGACACTCCTGCTGCTGAGATGGATGAACAGATAGACGAGGAAATAAAGGCTTCAAGGCGTGATGAGATAATGCAGATACAGCAGGATATTGCATTTGATAAAAGCAATTCCAGAGTGGGAGAAATATACGAGGTAATGATAGAGGGAAAACTGCCGGATGAGGGAGTGTATATAGCAAGAACATACATGGATGCTCCGGATGTTGACGGATATGTTTTCATTCAATCAGATTATAACCTTGATTCGGGAGATTTTGTTAAAGTTGAGATAACAAGGTCAGATGAGTATGACCTTATTGGTGAAATTATAGATTAAGATACAGTACACTAGAAAGCTTCTAGACGAAAAATTTTGAGAGTGCATTGTATAAAAATGGAGGCTTAGTATGAATTTACCAAATAAAATAACAATGCTTAGAGTTATAATGATACCGTTTTTTGCGTTTTTCATGCTTACGGATATGGTTGAAGGTTCTAAGTATATTGCTGTTGCAATTTTTATAATAGCATCACTTACTGACACACTGGATGGTTTTATAGCAAGAAAATATAATCTTGTCTCAAATTTTGGAAAGTTTATGGATCCGCTTGCGGATAAACTGCTTGTAAGTACGGCACTTATATGTTTTGTGTCTATTCCGGAAAATCCTATGCCGGTATGGGGAGTTATAATTATAATAAGCAGAGAATTTATAATAAGCGGATTCAGGCTTGTCGCTGCAAATGAGGGCATAGTTCTGGCAGCAAGCTGGTGGGGAAAAATAAAAACAACAGTGCAGATGGTGATGTCGGTATTTCTTATAGTTAATTTTGAAGGCGAAGTTATAAACATTGTTGAGAATGTACTTATCTATGCTGCAATTATATTGACGGTAATATCACTTGTCGATTATCTGGTTAAGAACTGGAATGTCCTTAATGATGGCAAGATGTAATAGGGAAAGGCTGGCAAAAGATGAGCAAAGTAATAGTTGTTGGTGGTGGGGCAGCAGGAATGATGGCTGCCATATCTGCCGCAGATTCAGGTGCAGAGGTTATTCTGCTTGAAAAGAATGAGAAACTCGGAAAAAAAGTTTATATTACAGGTAAAGGAAGATGTAATATAACAAATGACAGTGATGTCGAAAATCTCTTAAAAAATGTAAGGTCAAATCCTAAGTTTTTATACAGTGCTTTCTATACATTTGACAGTTACAGGATGATGGATTTTTTGGAAGGCGAAGGTTTGAAATTAAAAACCGAGAGAGGCAACAGGGTTTTCCCAGAGTCAGACAAGTCATCAGATGTAATAAAAACCTTAAAAAAGGCACTTGAAAAGAGAAAAGTAAAAATAGTATTAAATGCAAAAGTATTGAGCATTGAGATTGAAAACGGTATATGTAACGGTGTAATGGTACAGTCGAAAGATAAGAGTGAAAGCTATGCGGCAGATAAAGTGATTGTTGCAACGGGAGGATGTTCTTATCAGTCAACAGGTTCAACAGGTGACGGGTACAGATTTGCAAAAGATGCAGGTGTAAAAGTTACAAAGTGTTATCCGTCACTTGTTCCGTTTAATATTGACTCGGATATACCAAAAAGACTGCAGGGGCTTTCACTTAGAAATGTCAAGATGACACTCCTCGATAAAGGTAAAGTTTTGTACGAAGAACTAGGTGAGATGCTGTTTACACATTTTGGTGTCAGCGGTCCGCTTGTTTTAAGTGCTAGTACGCTGGCATCGGGAAAAGATGTGTCACAGATGGAACTAAGCATTGACTTAAAACCTGCTCTTTCTAAAGAACAGCTTGATGAGAGAATTTTGAGAGACTTTTCCGAAAACAAAAACAGTTATTTTAAAAACAGCCTGTCAAGACTTCTGCCGGCAAAAATGATACCGGTTATCGTTGAATTGTCAGAAATTGATGAACAAAAACAGGTAAACAATATAACAAAGGAAGAAAGGCACAGGCTTGTCAATCTTTTAAAGGGACTTACATTTGAAATTGAAAGTCTGCGTGGATTTAATGAGGCGATAATCACCAAAGGCGGCGTATCAGTCAAGGAGATAAATCCCGGAACAATGGAGTCAAAAAAAGTAAAAGGTCTTTTTTTCGCAGGAGAAGTTCTTGACCTTGATGCGGTAACGGGCGGTTATAATTTGCAGATAGCATGGTCAACAGGGTATCTTGCCGGAATGGAAATATAATAAACAATAAGTGAGAGTGAGGAAAGAGTATGTATAATATAGCAATAGATGGACCGGCAGGTGCCGGAAAAAGTACAATAGCTAAAAAGGCAGCAAAGAAACTTGATTTTATTTATGTTGATACAGGAGCAATGTATAGAGCTATTGCATTGTATTTTATAAGAAACGGGGTAGCAGCTGGTGATGAAAAGACTATCGGTGAAAAATGCAGTGATATAGATGTGTCTATAGATTATGTGGACGGTGCCCAGCAGGTTATTTTAAATGGTGAAAATGTAAATGATTTTATCAGAACAGAGCAGGTCAGCATGATGACATCAAGTATTTCAAAATATCCTGCTGTAAGAGATAAACTTTTAAATCTTCAAAGACAGCTTGCAGCAGAGAAGAATGTAATAATGGATGGAAGAGACATAGGAACATGCGTGCTTCCTGATGCAAAGACCAAAATTTTCCTTACCGCAAGTGCTGAGGAGAGGGCAAGAAGAAGATATAAGGAGCAGGTTGAAAGAGGAATTGAATGCGACATCAAGCAGATAGAAAAAGATATAATTGCAAGAGATGAGCAGGATATGAACAGGGAGATAGCACCGCTTAAACAGGCAGAAGATGCCGTACTTATAGATTCGTCGGATATGAGTATAGAACAGGTAGTGGATGCAATTATTGATGTTTTTGAAAAGACGAAGCAGGGAGCAATATGAGAGAAGTTATAACTGCAAAAAGCGCAGGTTTTTGTTTTGGTGTAAAACGTGCTGTTGATATGGTGTATGATGAGGCAGAAAAGGGAGACAGAGTATATACGCTTGGTCCGATTATCCATAATGAACAGGTAGTAAATGATTTAGAAAAAAAAGGTGTAAAAGTCATAGATTCTGTCAATGATATAAATAACGGTTATGATGCAACTGTCATAATACGTTCGCATGGTGTGCCCGAAAAAGTTATAGAGAAGCTAAGGGAAAAAAATGTGAATATAGTTGATGCAACGTGCCCGTTTGTATCCAAGATACACAAAATAGTTAAAGAGGCATCACAAAACGGAAGAACAATAATTATTATAGGAAGCGACAAGCATCCTGAAGTAGAAGGGATAAAGGGCTGGTGCATCAATGAACCTGTTGTGTTGGAAAGCGTTGAGGAAGCAGAAAATTATACCGTTGACGGCACAAAAAAGTTATGTGTTGTATCACAAACGACATTTAATTACAAGAAATTCAAAGATATAGTTGATATTTTATCTAAAAAGAGTTATGATATAGATGTTATGAATACAATTTGCAACGCTACCGAAGAGCGTCAGACAGAAGCGGGTACTATTGCGAGGCAATCCGACGCGATGTTAGTAATAGGTGGAAAACATAGTTCAAACACCCAGAAACTTTATGAAATTTGTAGAAAAGAGTGTGAGAACACATATTTTATACAGACACTTGATGACCTGGATTTGAAGCAACTTCAATCTTTTCGTAGCGTGGGTATTACTGCCGGGGCTTCAACCCCAAATAATATTATTAAGGAGGTTCAATCATATGTCAGAAATGAATAATGAATTTGAACAGTTATTGGAAGAATCATTAGTAACAATCCACAATGGAGAGATTGTAGAAGGGACAGTTATCAGCGTTAAGGAAGATGAAATTATCTTAAACATCGGTTATAAGGCTGACGGTATCATTACAAGAAATGAATACAGCAATCAGTCTGGCATCGACCTTAGAGAAGTTGTTAAAGAAGGCGACAAGATGAAAGCCAAAGTTCTTAAAGTAAACGATGGTGAGGGACAGGTTCTTCTCACATATAAGCGTTTAGCTATGGAACAGAGCAACGAGCACATCAAAGAAGCTTTTGAAAATCAGACTGTATTAAAAGCAACAGTTTCAGATGTATTGACAGGTGGTTTAAGTGTAGTTGTTGAGGAAACAAAGGTATTTATTCCTGCAAGTCTTGTATCAGACACATACGAGAAAGACCTTTCAAAATATGCAGGACAGGAGATAGAGTTTGTTATCAGTGAGTTCAATCCTAAGAAGAGAAGAATCATCGGTGACAGAAAGCAGCTTTTAGTTGCAGAGAAGAAGAAACTTCAGGAAGAGTTATTCGCAAGAATCCATGTAGGAGATGTTGTTGAAGGTACAGTTAAGAACCTTACAGACTTCGGTGCATTCATCGATTTAGGTGGAGCAGACGGACTCCTTCATATTTCTGAAATGTCATGGGGACGTGTTGAGAACCCTAGAAAAGTATTCAATGTTGGAGATAAGACAAAAGTTCTCATCAAAGATATTAAAGATGACAAGATTGCACTCAGCCTTAAATTTGAGGATCAGAATCCTTGGTTAAATGCTGCTGATAAGTACAGTGTAGGTTCAGTAGTTACAGGTAAAGTTGCAAGAATGGCAGACTTCGGTGCATTTATAGAGCTTGAGCCGGGCGTTGACGCATTACTTCATGTTTCACAGATTTCAAAAGAACATGTTGACAAGCCATCAGATGCATTAAAGGTTGGACAGGAGATTGAGGCAAAAGTAGTTGACTTTAACCCTGATGATCATAAGATAAGCTTAAGTATTAAAGCACTCTTAAATGATAATGAATCAGAAGAAGAGGAAGAAGTTACAGAGTAAAAGCTCTGCTGGATTGCATAAATGTGTAAATGAAATTGTCAGCAAAGCTGACACATGTTTTGCAATAAGAACGCAGGATGTTCTTTAATACGCCAATCCGGTTATTCGGATTGGCGTATTTTAATATAAAGGAGGGATGGAAAATGGGAGACTATGAAAAGTTTAAAGAAAAAGTATATCAGCTCACAAAGATAGATTTGAGCAGTTACAAAGAAAGACAAATGAAAAGACGTATTGATTCATTGATAACAAAAAATAAGATAAAGAGTTATGATGAATATATAGAAGTGATAAAAAAAGATAAAAAAATGCTTGATGATTTTGTGACGTATCTGACAATCAACGTATCTGAGTTTTACCGCAATCCTGAACAGTGGAAGCTTTTGGAAAAGGAAATTTTACCATATCTCTTTGAATGCTTCGGTAATGACCTTAAAATATGGAGTGCGGCATGTTCTACAGGAGATGAGCCATATACACTTGTAATGTTGTTGTCAAAGTTTATTCCTCTAAACAAGATAAAAGTTATCGCCACAGATTTGGACAGAGTTGTGCTTGAAAAAGCGCAGGTAGGAATTTACGATGAAAAGAGTCTTAAGGGACTTCCAAAGGAATACATAACAAAGTATTTTACTAAAGTAGGAACAAGAAGTTATCAGATTTCAGATGAAATAAAGAAGCGAGTTGAATTTAAACAGCACAATTTGCTTAAAGATACATATCCTACAGGATGCAATATGATTGTCTGCAGAAATGTTATGATTTATTTTACAGAGGAAGCGAAAGCGGAAATATATAAAAAATTTAATGCGTCCCTTAAAAACGACGGTATATTGTTTGTAGGAAGTACAGAACAGATTATATCGCCGGGTGAATCAGGATTTTCAACATATAAATCATTTTTCTATAAAAAGGCAGCTCATTAATGGGCTGCTTTTAATCTTGCACTATTGTGAGTTTTTTAGTAAAATGGAGATTGTGTATATAAGTATGGACGAAAATAAATGCAATATGAGGTGAAATATGAGTGATATTATTAAGGTAGTTGTTGATGCCATGGGTGGAGATAATGCTCCGCAGGCACCTATTAAAGGTGCAATTGATGCAGTCAATGAAAATGATAAGATACATGTTGTGTTAGTTGGAAGAACTGATGACATTAATACAGAGCTTGCAAAATATACATATGATAAAGAACGTGTGACAATTGTACATGCAGATGATGTTATTGGATTTGATGAACCTCCGGTAATGGCGATAAGAAAAAAGAAAAATTCTTCAATAGTTGTTGGAATGAATCTTGTGAAACATGGTGAGGCAGATGCGTTTGTATCGGCTGGAAGTACAGGGGCTATACTTGTTGGTGGCCAGTTTGTTGTGGGTAGAATCAAAGGCGTAGAGCGTTCGCCTCTCGCACCGCTTATTCCTACAGCAAAAGGACCAGCACTCCTGATTGACTGTGGCGCCAATGTAGACGCAAGAGCATCACATCTTGTTCAATTTGCAAAGATGGGTTCGATATATATGGAAAGAATTGTCGGAATAGAAAAACCGCGTGTTGCCATCGTAAATATCGGTGCTGAGGAAGAAAAAGGAAATATGCTCGTAAAAGAAACATATCCTTTACTTAAGGAATGTAAGGATATCAATTTTATAGGAAGTATTGAGGCGAGAGATATTCCTAAAGGGGATGCTGATGTTATAGTTTGTGAAGCCTTTGTCGGAAATGTAATATTAAAATTATACGAGGGTCTTGCATCAACACTTCTTGGAAAAGTAAAAGAAGGTCTTATGTCAAGTCTTAGAAGTAAAATAGGTGCGCTTCTCATCAAACCGGCACTCAAATCAACACTTAAGCAGTTTGATACATCAGATCAGGGTGGAGCTCCGCTTCTTGGTCTTAACGGTCTTGTTGTGAAGGCACATGGAAGTTCATCAAGTGTGGAAATCACACAGGCAATAAGACAGTGCATACAGTTCAATGAAGAAAAGATAAATGAAAAAATAAAAGAAAATCTTATTATTGAATAGGTGGTGCCATATGGAATTTCAAAAACTTCAAAAAATAATTGCAGAGGTTTTGAGTATTGATGATACAGATATTGTTCAGGAAATGAGTTTTGTTGATGACCTTGGAGCAGACTCTCTTGAGCTTTTTCAAATATTGATGGGAGTTGAAAAAGAGTTTGACATATCGATAGATGAAGAAACGCTGAAAGATGTGATTACGGTCGGTGATTTGTTGGAAATTATCTGTTAATAAAAGCATCGTATATAAGCGAAGAATGTTAGGAGTGTGCCTGATGAAACAGGAAAAATTATTAGAGTTTCAGAAAAAAACAGGATATGAGTTTAAAAATACGGATTTGCTAATAACAGCACTTACGCATAGTTCATATTCAAATGAAAACAGATTGAAAAAATATATGTGTAATGAAAGACTTGAGTTTTTAGGAGATGCCGTGTTGGAGTTGATATCAAGTGAGCAGATATACAAAGAAAATCCGACGAAACCTGAGGGAGACATGACTAGAATAAGAGCAAGCTGGGTTTGTGAGCCTACACTTGCCTTGTGTGCGAGAGATATAGACCTCGGAGATTATGTTATGCTTGGCAGAGGCGAAGACTTAACAGGAGGAAGAGAGAGAGATTCAATATTGTCAGATACACTTGAAGCAACGATAGGGGCAGTCTATCTTGATGGAGGATTCGAGAAGGCAAGAGAGTATATTAACAGGCATATATTAAAGGACATAGAGAAGAAAAAACTTTTTTATGACAGCAAAACCATATTGCAGGAAATAGTTCAGGGTGAGCATCTTGACATGGAATATGAACTTCTAAAGGAGGAAGGACCGGATCACAATAAATCATTTACTGTTGCAGTAAACATAGGCGGTGAAAGATTTACGACCGCTGTCGGCAGAACGAAGAAAAAGGCAGAACAGTCTGCCGCATATCAGGCTATACTTAAGCTTCACAAATAATTAATCAGGAGAACATCGGATGTATTTAAAAAGTTTAGAAGTACATGGTTTTAAATCATTTGCAAACAAGTTGATATTTGAATTTCATGATGGAATAACCGCAATTGTAGGACCAAACGGCAGTGGAAAAAGTAATGTAGCCGATGCAGTCAGATGGGTGCTTGGAGAGCAGAGTGCAAAGCAGCTTCGTGGTGCCAAAATGGAGGACGTTATTTTTGCGGGAACACAGATGAGAAAACCACTTGGTTTTGCATATGTAGCCATTACGATAAGCAATGAGGATCATAAACTAAATGTTCCGTATGAAGAAGTTAAGATAGCAAGAAGAGTCTACAGATCAGGGGAGAGTGAATACCTGTTAAATGGAACAGCATGCAGACTTAAAGATGTTCAGGAACTTTTGTTTGACACAGGTATAGGAAAAGAAGGATATTCCATAATCGGTCAGGGTCAGATAGACAAGATATTAAGCGGAAAACCTGAGGAAAGGCGTGAGCTTTTTGACGAGGCAGCCGGAATTGTTAAATACAAGAGAAGAAAAGCAAGTGCACAGAAGAATCTTGAGGAAGAGAGACACAATTTAGAGAGAATAGAGGATATTCTTTCCGAGATAGAAAAACAGGTAGGCCCGTTGGAGAAACAGGCGGGAAAAGCAAGGCAGTATCTTATGCTTCGTGATGAGTTACGAACACAGGATGTAAATATGTTTCTTATAGAATATGACCGTATTCATGATGAGGTAAAAGCGTTTGAACAAAAACAGGAGATTGCCGAGAACGATTTAAAAAATGCCAACGCTGAGCATGAAAAGAGCAGAGCAGAGTATGAAAAGTTACAGGAAGAACTTGATAAGAAAATAAAAAGTATCGAGACTCATAAAGAAAATTTAAATACAACAAGAGTTTTATTAAATAATTGTGAGGCGGATATAAGGCTCTTAAATGAAAAAATCCGTGGTATAAGGCAGAGTGAAAGTCATTATAAGGAAGCTATAGACGATTATCAGCTCAGAATAAAAAAATATGATCTGGAATACAGCCAATATATACAGCAGAGAGAAGATAATAACGAAAAAATAGAGCAGGTAAGTGGTTTATCGCTGGAAAACAAAAATAATATTGAGATTCATAAAAATAAAATATCCTATATTGAAAAACTTATAGAGGATGTACAGAGACAAAAGCTTGCCGGCATAAATGCTGCGGCTGATGTAAAGAGTGAAGAGTTAAAATACAAAACTTTACTCGAACAAAATAATATAAAGAGAGCAGAACTCAATAAAAGAATACTTCAAAACAAAACAGAAAATTCAGTTCTTACTGAAAATATGACAACTCATAAGAGAGCATATGATGCGATAACCGAAAAAATAAATGCTTTAGATGATGTCGGAATGTCAATGCACAACACATTAAGTGAGATTACTAAACAAAATCAGAATGCGCAAAAAGAGCACAGCGATATTCAGCAGAAATTTCATATGGAAAATTCAAGGCTCAATTCATTGAAAAATATGACTGAGAGATATGAAGGATTTGGTCAGAGCATAAAACGTGTTATGGAAAGGAAAGGTGATACACCGGGAATAATAGGTGTAGTTGCCGACATCATACGGGTAAAAAAAGAGTATGAGATTGCCGTTGAGACTGCACTCGGAGGAAGCATACAAAATATCGTAACGGACAATGAACATACAGCAAAAAAAATGATAGAGTACCTGAAAAAGAATAGGTACGGAAGGGCGACATTTCTGCCACTTACAAATATTCATAAAAGAGCAGCAAACAATGCCGTGAATATTATGTCTGAAAAGGGTGTTATCGGTATGGCATCAGAACTTGTTTTTGCAGAAGAAAAATACAATGAACTTGTAAAGTATCTTCTTGGCAGATTCGTAGTCGTTGACAACATAGACAATGCTATTGCGCTTGCTGCAAAGTATCACCATACACTAAGAATTGTTACTACTGAGGGCGAACTTCTTAATCCGGGTGGTTCCATGTCAGGTGGTGCGTTTAAAAATAATAACAATCTTCTTGGAAGGCGCAGACAGATAAGCCAGCTTGAAGAAGACGTGTCAAAATTAAAGACTGAGCTTGATAAATCGCTGCATATAATAGAGAAAAGCAGAGATGAAATCACTAAGCTTAGAGAAAAAATTGGTGCCAATGATAAATTAAGGCAGGACTTCGTATTAAAGCAGAATACGGCAAAGATAGGATATGAGCGTGCGTCAGCGGATTTAAAAAAGAGTGAAGAACAGCTTGAACTTATCAGAATTGAAGGAATGAGAATAGAAGATGATAAGGAAAAGTTAAAAAGCACGATGGATAGCATCACAAAATCTCTGCTTAAAAGTGAGGATGAATCCAAAAATTTTGATGGTGAGATAAATAAACATCAGGCAGAACTTGACAGCGTAAAAAAACAACTGGAAGATTTAGAAAATAAAGAATCAGATTATACGCTTGAACTTACCTCACTTACGCAGAGCATTGGATTTATTGATGAAAATGTAGACCGTATTGAGCAGGGAAAAAAGATTATTGAGCAGCAATTGGCAGAGACTGTGGAAAACAGCAAAAATATTGACAGCCAGATTAACGGGAAAAAAGAAGAAATAGTAAAGAAAGAAAATACAATAAAAGAACAAAGAAAAGAAACAGAGAGATTAGAACGACAAATAGAAGAAGAAAATTTGGAGAAAGAAGAACTCTCGGAAAAAAATAAAGCTTTTCTTGACAAAAGAGAGGAATTGTCAAAAAATATAAATGAGCTTAAAATGGAATGTTTCAGAATTTCAGGAAGAAAGGAAAAACTGACAGAAAGCATTGACAATTATACAAACTATATGTGGGAGCAGTATGAACTTACATATCACAGTGCCCTCTCGCTTAAAACGCAGACAGAACTTACTATACCGGGCATGAAAGCCAAAATAAGTGAGATAAAGAAACAGATAAAATCACTTGGTTCAGTAAATGTAAATGCCATTGAACAGTATAAGGAAGTTTCGGAAAGGTATGAACTGCTTACAACGCAGCATGATGATCTGATTGAGGCAGCTAAAGTTCTTGAAAAGATTATTGAGGAACTTGACGTCGAGATGAGAAAGCAGTTTGAAGAACAGTTTTCAGAAATAAGAAATAGATTTGATAAAGTATTTAAGGAATTGTTTGGCGGCGGAAGAGGTACACTTGAACTGATGGAAGATGAGGATATTCTCACGGCGGGCATTAAGATAATCGCTCAGCCGCCGGGAAAGAAACTGCAGAATATGATGCAGCTTTCAGGTGGTGAAAAAGCACTTACAGCGATAGCACTTTTGTTTGCAATACAGAGTTTAAAACCATCACCGTTTTGTCTGCTTGACGAGATAGAAGCCGCACTTGATGATTCAAATGTAGGAAGATATGCAGATTATCTTCATAAGCTTACAAAAGATACGCAGTTTATTGTTATCACGCACAGAAGGGGAACAATGAATGCGGCAGATATTCTTTACGGAATTACGATGCAGGAAAAGGGTGTTTCGACACTAGTGTCAGTAAGTCTGCTTGATGAGAAAGATATAGCGAATTAAATAATATAAAACGGAGGAATTATGTGGGAAAGTATAAAGAATAAATTTAAAAGAAAAAAACATGCTGAAGAAGTGGAAGAAGCTGTAGTAAATGAAGAAGAGCAGACTGAAGAAAAAACAGAGGATGTACCTGAAAAGAGTGATGTTCAGTTAGAAGAACATACAGATAAAAGTACAGAAAGTATTTCTGATGTTGATGTTTTATCAGTAGAAGATGAAAATATAACTGCCAAATCAGATGAGTCTGATATGGCGGTTGAAAATATGGAAAATAAAAATGAGGATACCTCTTTGACAAAAGAAACTGCAGAAGAGGAAAGTTTACAGAAAATTAAATCAGATGATATTTCAGATGATGCCTTTGAAAAGGAAGATGCTGTTTCTGAAGATTTAAAAAATGATGAAGAAGTTATTCATGAAACTTCAGAAAATGAAAAAGAGACCGTTTCTGAGATTTTGGAAAATGATGAAAATGTCTCCGGAATTTCAGAAGAAAATATAGAGGAAAATAAACCGGAAAAATCCAAGAAAAGAGGTTTCTTCGGAAAACTTATTGATGGTCTTACTAAAACAAGAGACAGTTTCGTTTCGGGGCTTGAAAATGTTTTCAGCGGTTTTTCGGAAATAGACGATGACTTTTATGAGGAGCTTGAGGAAGTTCTTATAATGGCTGATATAGGTGTTGCGACAACGGAAAAAATTATTGAAAATCTTCAGGAGAAAGTTAAGGAGAACAAGATAAAGGAAGTTGCAGTGTGCAGACAGCTCCTTGTTGATTCAATAAAAGAGCAGATGCGTGTACATGATGATGCATATGACTTTGAGAATAAAAAATCGGTTGTTATGCTTATCGGTGTAAACGGTGTCGGAAAGACAACATCTGTCGGAAAACTTGCATCACAGTTTAAATCTGACGGAAAGAAAGTTATTCTTGCGGCAGCAGATACATTCAGGGCGGCAGCGATAGAGCAGCTGACGGAGTGGTCTAACAGAGCAGGTGTTGAGCTTATTGCAGGACAGGAAGGCGGAGATCCGGCAGCGGTTGTATATGATGCAGTAAATGCGGCAAAGGCAAGAAATGCTGATATATTGGTATGTGATACGGCAGGAAGACTCCATAATAAAAAGAATCTTATGGAGGAATTAAAAAAGATAAACAGGATTGTGGAAAGAGAATATCCGGACGCATGCAGGGAAACATTTGTTGTGCTTGACGGCACAACAGGGCAGAATGCACTTGCACAGGCAAGACAGTTTAGTGAGGTTGCTGATATTACCGGTATAATACTTACAAAGCTTGACGGAACTGCCAAGGGAGGAATCGCAATAGCAATTCAGTCTGAAATGAATATTCCGGTCAAATATATAGGTATCGGAGAGCACATAGAGGATTTACAGAAATTTGATGCAGATGCGTTTGTAGATGCGCTGTTTGAGACAAATTCATAAGTAAATTAAGAAAAACAGAAGGGAGCAAATAATGATATGTTGACATTAGATAAATTTGAAGAGGCATCAGAAAAGGTGAAAGAGGTTGTACTTCCTACAAACCTTATTTATAGTGAATATTTTTCAGAACAGACAGGAAATAAAGTTTATTTTAAGCCTGAAAATATGCAGTATACAGGAGCGTATAAGGTAAGAGGTGCATACTACAAAATCAGCACTCTTTCAGAGGAAGAGAGAGAGAAGGGACTTGTAACAGCATCAGCAGGAAATCACGCACAGGGCGTTGCTTATGCAGCAAAACTTTACGGTGTTCCTGCAACGGTGGTAATGCCAACAACTACACCACTCATTAAGGTAAATAGAACAAAAGGATATGGGGCTAAAGTCGTGCTTCATGGTTCTGTCTATGATGAAGCCTGCCAGTATGCGCTTGAACTTGCAAAAAAAGAGGGGGCAACATTTGTGCATCCTTTTAATGACGAGGTTGTAGCTACAGGACAGGGTACAATTGCAATGGAGATTTTTAAAGAACTTCCTACGGTTGATATAATTCTTGTGCCAATCGGCGGCGGTGGACTTGCAGCAGGAGTTTCAACGCTCGCAAAGCTTTTAAATCCGAATATAAAGGTTATAGGTGTTGAGCCGGCAGGTGCAAGCTGTATGAAAGCATCATTGGATGCAGGAAAGGTTGTTACGCTTCCAAGTGTTGATACTATTGCAGATGGTACAGCGGTTAAGACACCAGGTGATATTGTATTTCCATATATCCAGAAAAATATTGATGAGATAATTGCCGTAGATGACCATGAACTTATTGTAAATTTCCTTGACATGATGGAAAATCATAAGATGCTTGTTGAAAATTCAGGTCTGCTTACAGTTGCTGCGTTAAAACATCTTGACTGCAAGGGTAAAAAGATTGTCTCAATCTTAAGTGGCGGAAACATGGATGTTATAACACTTTCTTCGGTTGTACAGCACGGACTTATTGAAAGAGGAAGAGTATTTACAGTATCAGTTCAGCTTCCTGACAGACCGGGAGAACTTGTGAATGTCGCAAATGTGATTGCTAAGCTTAAAGGAAATGTAATAAGACTTGAGCATAACCAGTTTGTAAGCATAAACAGAAATTCAGCTGTTGAACTTAGAATTACTCTTGAGGCATTTGGACATGAGCATAAGAAAGAAATTATAGATGCGCTTAGAAAGCACGGATATGACCCGAAAGAGGAAAGTCCGACAGGATTATATGAGTAAAAATTTAATGCATTGCATTAAATTGAAAAAATGTTTGGCTCAAACGCTTTGAAAAGGTGTGATGACAATTTTTTAGCTGTTTGAGAATAAATTAAGAATCGGAGGTTTAGGATGAGTCAGTTTAAAAATGGGACAGATTATATTGGAAGTGAATTGCTTCACACACCGGGTGGAGTAAGAGATACCTATGGTGTAGAATGTGAAAATAAGTTAGATGTGGCAGGAAAAGTTCATGATGTTATGAAATCATATGGATTTGATGATATACAGACGCCTACATTTGAATATTTTGACATATTCAGTAAAGAGAGAGGAACTGCCTCTTCAAAAGAAATGTTTAAATTTTTCGACAGAGGAAATAATACGCTTGTATTAAGACCGGATATGACACCTCCGATTGCAAGATGTGTGGCTAAATATTATAGGGAAGAGCAGATGCAGATTCGTCTTTGCTATACAGCAAACACATTTGTAAATACAGACCCGTATAAAGGAAAACTTCAGGAAGTTACCCAAGTAGGTGCAGAGCTTTTTGGAGATGCAAGTTCAGATGCCGATGCCGAGATGATAGCTCTTACAGTCGAAAGTCTTTTGAGCAGCGGCCTTAAGAGATTCCAGCTTGAGATAGGACATGCAGATTTGTTCAGGGGAATTGTCGAGGAAGCAGGATTTAAACCTGAGGAAACAGAAAAACTTCATGAGCTGATTGAAAGCAAAAACTTCTTTGGAGTTGAGGATCTTCTTGATAACCTGACTGTGTCAGAGGGACTTAAAGAAGTGATATTAAAACTTCCGGATCTTTTAGAGGATTTTGATGAGGCGGCAGAATTTGTCAAGGAACGCTGCAAAAATGAGAGAGTTTTGAAGGCTCTTGACAGACTTGCTAAACTTGATAACATATTAAAAATATATGGATTTACTGACTATGTTACAATAGATCTTAGTATGCTTAGCCATTACAGTTACTATACAGGTGTTATATTCAGAGCATATACATATGGAACGGGAGAAGCTGTTGCGACAGGTGGACGTTATGACGGGCTTGTCGGACAGTTCGGAAAGGATACACCTGCCATTGGTCTTGCGATTGTCCTTGATCAGCTCATGCTTGCGCTCACAAGACAGGATATTCTTGATGAAAAGCTGGTATCAGGCTGTATTCTTCTCTATCCAAAGGAATTGAGACAGGAAGCGATAAATAAAGCAGCTACACTTAGAAAATCAGGCGAAAACGTACAGCTTGTACGCAAGTCTTCACAGAAAGATATTGATATGTACAAAGAGTATGCTAAGAGAATGAATAAGGAAAAGCTGTTATATTTAAAAGAAAAGTCAGTTGTTGAGGAGATAACATTAAAATAGGAGGAACATATGGAATATATAACATTTGCATTGGCAAAAGGCAGACTTGCGAAGCACACATTAAGTCTTTTGGAAAAAATTGGAATTACATGTGAGGAAATGAAAGACGAAAAGACAAGAAAACTTATATTTGTAAATGAGGAACTTGGATTTAAATTTTTCCTTTCAAAGGCATCTGATGTTCCTACATACGTTGAACTTGGAGCAGCAGATATAGGAGTAGTAGGAAAGGATACGATACTCGAGGCTGGCAGAAAACTTTATGAAGTGTTAGACTTAAATTGTGGAAAGTGCCGCATGTGTGTTGCAGGACCGGCGAGTGCAAGAGAACAGTTAAACAACGGTTCTCTTATCAGAGTTGCAAGCAAATATCCGGGTATTGCAAAAGATTATTTTTACAATAAAAAACACCAGACAGTTGAGATAATCAAACTTAACGGTTCAGTTGAACTTGCGCCTATAGTGGGACTTTCAGAAGTTATTGTTGATATAGTCGAGACAGGTTCTACTTTAAAAGAAAACGGTCTTGAGGTATTGGAGGAAATATGTCCTTTATCGGCGAGAGTTGTTGTAAACGAAGTGAGCATGAAGATGCAGCATGAGAGAATAACAAAACTTATTCGTGATTTGAAAAAAGTTATACCTGATGATTAGAAAGCTAAATGAGGGAGGCAGCCATGAGAATAGTTAAACTTACAGAGAAAGAACGCAATAACATATTGGAAAATCTCTTAAAGAGAAGTCCAAATCAGTACAGCAAATTTGAAGATACTGTAAATGATATTATTGAAAATGTAAAGACAAATAAAGATAAGGCTTTATTTGAGTATACTGAAAAATTTGATGGAGTAAAGATTACTGAGGAGACTTTTAAAGTAACAGAGGAAGAGATTAAGGAGGCTTATACAAAAGTTGATGAGCGTCTTGTAGAGATAATCAGAAAAGCACTTGTAAATATAAGAGATTATCATCAGAAACAGGTTCGTTACAGTTGGTTTGACAGTAAGACAGACGGAACACTTCTCGGACAAAAAATTACACCTCTTGCAAGAGTTGGTGTGTATGTACCGGGAGGAAAAGCAGTATATCCTTCATCTGTACTTATGAATATTGTACCTGCAAAAGTTGCAGGAGTAGATAAGATTGTAATGACAACACCTCCTGGAAAAGACGGAAAAGTTTATCCTATAACACTCGTAGCTGCACATGAGGCAGGAGTAGATGAAATCTACAAAGTTGGCGGAGCACAGGCTATTGCGGCACTTGCTTTTGGAACAGAGAGTATCAAAAAAGTTGACAAGATAGTAGGTCCCGGAAACATATTTGTAGCACTTGCAAAGAAAGCCGTTTACGGTCATGTAAGTATTGATTCAATTGCAGGTCCGAGTGAGATACTTGTGCTTGCAGACGAGACAGCAAATCCGAGATATGTGGCAGCCGATCTTCTATCACAGGCAGAGCATGATGAGATGGCATCAGCAATACTTGTTACAACAAGTGAAGAACTTGCAAAGAAAGTATCAGATGAAGTAGACGGTTTTGTAAAAGTCCTTTCAAGAAAAGAGATAATACAGAAATCGCTTGATTCATATGGATATATACTTGTTGCAAAAGATATGAAAGAAGCTATAGATACAGCAAATGAAATTGCTTCAGAACATCTTGAGATTGTGACAAAGAATCCGTTTGATACTATGACAAGAATAAGAAATGCAGGAGCAATTTTCCTTGGCGAGTACAGCAGTGAGCCTCTCGGAGATTATTTTGCAGGACCAAACCATGTACTGCCTACAAACGGAACAGCTAAGTTTTTCTCACCACTTTCAGTTGATGACTTTATAAAGAAATCAAGCATAATCTCATACTCTGAGGAAGCACTTGAGCTTATTCATACTGATATAGAGGACTTTGCAAAGGCTGAGAAGCTTACTGCACATGCAAATTCCATAGCGGTAAGATTTGAGTAAGTTTTGGTGAAAGGTTTGGTTTTGATTATGAGTAATAATATAAATAAAAGAACTGCCGAGGTTTCAAGAGTGACCGGAGAGACTGATATTTTTGTAAAGATAAATCTTGACGGCAGCGGTCAGGCAGATATTGATACAGGAATAGGCTTTTTTGACCATATGTTAAACAGTTTTGCAAGACATGGGCTTTTTGACCTTACCGTAAAGGTTAAGGGAGATTTGGAAGTTGACTGTCATCATTCTATTGAAGATACGGGAATTGTTTTAGGTCAGGCAATAAAAGAAGCTGTAGGTGATAAAAAAGGTATTAAGAGATTCGGTGAGTGTATACTTCCGATGGATGAGACACTTATGCTCTGTGCACTTGACCTTTCGGGAAGACCATATCTTGTTGAAAACATGGAATTTAGTGTGCCAAAGGTAGGAGAATTTGATACCGAGATGGTACATGAGTTTTTCTATGCTGTAAGTTATTCGGCAGGGATGAACCTTCATTTAAAAATGCTTGACGGTTCAAATAATCATCATATTATAGAGGCTGCATTTAAATCATTTGCAAAGGCACTTGACAAGGCAGTAATGTATGATGAGAGAATAAGCGATGTCTTGTCTACAAAAGGCAGTTTAGGAGAATAAACGGAGGATATATGAAAAAGAAAAAAATAATTCCATTTATAAATGCAGAAAATGAGTATCCGGAAAATATTATAAAACTTGCAGATGAGTACGCATGCAAGGGGGCAGATGAGCTGTTTATTTATAACTATACCGGGGATGAAGCTTCAAGGGAAGAGTTTTTAAGTACGGCGAGAGCAATTGAAAAACAGATAGATATTCCGTTTATGATAGGAATGTATATTGAAAGATTTGAAGATGCCAAGAAAGCTCTTTATACGGGAGCATATAAGCTTGTAATCAGAAATGCGCTTTTGCCTGAACAGGAAGTTATTGATGAGATAACTTCGAGATTTGATAAAGACAAGCTTATGCTGGAAGTTGATATGAAAGCTGCATTTATGGATTCAGGAGCACTTGATAAATATTATGATATGGGGATAGGCAGTGCAATGCTTAAACACATTGACTGCACGAAAAGTTTTACAGATGCCATAAATAATACAAAAATGGATATTATGATAAGAGACGGACTTATCAGAAATGACCTTGCAGAGCTTTTATCATTTGAAAAGACAGATGCCGTATCAACAAATTATTTTGAGGATACCGAGGA
>CAKRFU010000021.1 GCA_934320845.1 uncultured Lachnospiraceae bacterium | reverse complement strand
GCACCTCCGATGGTTCAATTATACCATAATAGGAATGTGAATTAAAATGGTTTGTTATTTAAAGTGGATTATACTAGGTAAAATATCTGTATTTAATGCTGTTGTAAACTTAACTTTTTTTAGCGGCTGCGATGAAACATAATCACCTTTCAGATAAAATAAACCTGTTATGTAATCTTTTCTCGGATTTATCTTAATCACGCCAATATCACCGGGCATTGTCACTGTCTCGAGTTTCGTACATCCGTCACATACACCTGAGCCAAGCTTTTTAACAGAATTAGGAATAGTGATGCTCTTTATTCCTGTATTTGCAAATGCATGAATTCCTATTCTTTTAACTGTAGATGCTATTTTTATACTAGTAACTTTCTTACAGTCCTTAAATACATCTCTCGGAAGTGATTCAACACCTTCTTTAACTACAATTTTCTTAATGTTATTCTTTTTGTACGCTGTCTGGCTGACTGTATCCCACATCGCACCTTTTCCTTCAACGGTAAGAACACCATTTTTCAGACTCATATTCACGCCGCCTTCTGCCTGTTTCGATTTTTTCTGTGCCGCCGCTGCACCTTGCGGCTTAACAAACATAATAACTGCTGTTACCGCCACTAAAATCAATGTTATAATTCTCATAACAAAGTTTTTGTCTGTAATACTGCTTCTCAAATTATTTTTATTATTGTATACTCCCATAAACTTTCCCTCCTAAAATAATTCGTTGTACTAAAAACTTCTCTTATACTATAAGACAGTTTTTGTATGTAAATGTTGCAAAAAAAATTAAATTTGTTTAGTATAATAAGATGTTAAATAAGATTGTACTACAAAAAAACGAGGTATTATATGACTTTAGATTACTATAGAATTTTCTTTTATGTTGCAAGATACAAAAGTTTTTCAAAAGCCGCTGAAGCTTTAAATAATAACCAGCCAAATATTACACGATATATGAATATACTTGAGAGTGAACTCGGATGTAAATTACTTATCCGCTCCCATAAAGGAGTCAAACTCACTCCTGAAGGAAAACAGCTTTATGACCATGTGGCTGTTGCGATGGCTCAGCTCACTACAGGCGAAAACGAACTTATACGAAACAAAAGTCTCGAAACGGGTATGGTTTCAATCGGTGTCAGCGAAACTGCATTAAGACTTTATCTGCTGCCCAAACTGGAAAAATTTCACAAGCAATACCCTCATGTAAGACTTAGGATTTCAAATCATTCCGCACCACAGGCAGTTTCGGCTCTCGAAAAAGGTCTTGTTGATTTTGCTGTTATCACAACTCCTGTTGAATATAAAAAACCACTGCATATGACTACTCTTTACCCTTTTAAAGAAGTGCTCATCTGCGGTAGAGATTTTAATGAAATCGCACAAAAAAGACAAAGCCTGCACGACCTTTTAAATATTCCGTTTATTTCACTTACTGACGGAACCGCTACCCACGACTCACATCACCAGTATTTTTTCGATAATCATCTTAAATTTACTCCTGATATAGAGGCAGCAACAACAGACCAGATAATTCCCATGGTAAAACACAATCTTGGAATCGGTTTCTGCCCTGAGGAACTTGCAAGACCTTTCATTGAAACCGGTGATATTCTTCAGATACCGCTTATTGAACATGAACCTGAAAGAGAGATATGTCTTATTCAGGATATGAGCCGTGGTACAAGTATCGCCGTATCAAAACTGATAAATATGCTTGTTGAAAATTAAATTTGGACAGTTCATGACTAAAAAAGAGATGTCTCCCTCAATGAAATCATATCATTTTTCAGGATAACATCTCTTTTTATTTATTCATATTTATGTTATTTTGTCCACCTATTTATTATCTTTTGGCACTTGCTGCCTTGATACGAGCCATTGCTCTTGCAAGAGAAGCTCTGGAATGATAGTATTCATGAATACTCTGCTTCTGGCGCATCTGCTCTTCCGCTCTCTCCTTCGCCTCTTGAGCTCTGGCTATATCTATTTCCTCCGGACGCTCTGCTGTTTCTACAAGCAAAGTTACACGGTTATTCATTATCTCAACAAGTCCCATTCCCACAACAGCTTCCTGCCACTCATTCTCACCTTCCGGTTTAAAACGCATGTCACCACGATTAATGGCAATTACCATGTTTTCATGATGAGCAAGAATTTCTTTTTCTCCGTCAAATTCAGGTACTACTATAGATTCGCATCTTCCTGAGAAAAATATTCTGTTTGCAGATATAACTTTTAAATAAAACGAATTAGCCATATTCCCTCATTTCCGGTTATAGTCATTTATGCACAGCCTGACAGAAAGTGTCCGGCATACAAATGAACAGTAACTTAATACTTCTGTTTACTCTGCGTCCTTCATAGTTTCTGCTTTCTTGCGGACATCATCAATTGTTCCGACATTGAAGAAAGCATTTTCCGGATATTCATCCATCTCTCCGGAAAGAATTGCCTTAAATCCACGGATTGTCTCTTCAATTGGCACATAAACACCTTTAATACCTGTAAAGTTCTCAGCTACATGGAATGGCTGTGAAAGGAATTTCTGTATCTTTCTTGCTCTGAATACTACTGTCTTATCCTCGTCTGCAAGCTCTTCCATACCGAGAATTGCGATAATATCCTGCAATTCTTTGTACTTCTGCAAAATTCCCTGAACTTCTCTGGCTACATTGTAATGTTCCTCACCTACTATATCAGCTTCAAGTATTCTTGATGATGACTCAAGAGGATCAACCGCCGGATAAATACCCTGCTCTACAATCTTTCTTGACAATACTGTTGTCGCATCAAGATGTGCAAATGTTGTTGCGGGTGCCGGATCTGTAAGGTCATCAGCCGGTACATATACCGCCTGTACTGATGTTACGGAACCGTTCTTTGTTGATGCGATTCTTTCCTGAAGTTCACCCATCTCAGTTGCAAGTGTTGGCTGATAACCTACGGCTGAAGGCATACGACCAAGAAGTGCTGATACCTCTGAACCTGCCTGCGTAAAACGGAAAATGTTATCAATAAATAAAAGCACATCTTTCTGTTTTTCATCTCTGAAATATTCAGCCATTGTAAGTCCTGTCTCAGCAACACGCATACGTGCTCCAGGTGGCTCATTCATCTGACCGAACACTAAGGCTGTCTTTTTAAGAACACCTGATTCTCTCATCTCAGTCCAAAGGTCATTACCCTCACGTGAACGCTCACCGACACCGGTAAATATTGAATATCCGCCATGCTCAGTAGCAATATTTCTGATAAGCTCCTGAATAAGTACTGTCTTACCTACACCGGCACCACCGAAAAGACCGATTTTTCCACCTTTTGCATATGGTGCGAGAAGGTCTATTACCTTGATACCTGTCTCAAGTATCTGCTCAGCAGGATTTTGTTCCTCAAATGTAGGCGGTTCTCTGTGAATTTCCCAATTCGCCTCGCCCTCAGGCTGTTTATCTCCGTCAATCGTCTGTCCAAGTACGTTAAAAAGACGACCAAGAGTATCCTCACCAACAGGAACTTTTATTCCGCTTCCCGTTGCAACAACTTCCATATCCCTGCAAAGACCTTCACTGGCTGCCAGCATGATACAGCGTACAATGTGATTTCCTATGTGCTGTGCAACTTCCATAACGCATTTTTTATTGCCATTCATTACTTCCAATGCATCTCTGATTGCCGGCAGGTCATCATTCTCAAATTCAACATCCACAACAGGTCCTGAAACCTGCACGATTTTTCCTGTATTCATCTCTGCCTCCGTTAATTATTTTATCTTTCTATCTTTAAACACTCAAATTATATAAATCTCTGCGAAACTTTTGCAAACCTTGCCTAGCTTGTGCAAGCAACACAGCCTACAGCCGGTTTCGCACACTATCTCTTCTTTTTGCGTTTCTGTGCCTTCGCTCCTGCTATTACCTCAGTTATCTCCTGCGTAATAGCTGCCTGTCTGGCACGATTATATAAAATATCCAATTCATGCAACATATCCTTTGCACTGTTTGTCGCATTTTCCATAGCCATCATTCGTGCATTCTGCTCACACGAAAACGCCTCAACAAGTGCACCATATACGAAACCTACCAGATAATCCGGAACTATTCTGTCCATAACCGCTTCTGCTGAAGGAACAAGTGCAAGTTCCTCTCTCGGTGCATCTACCGGAATATGCAGAGAAGCAAAATCTGCTCTTTTAAGAGGAAGAAGCTGCTTTATTTCTACTTCCTCTGCAACGGCATTTACCATGGCGGTATAAATTATGTATATCTCATCAAGTTTACCCTCATGGTACTGCTCTAAAAGTTCCTCTGATATGTTTCTCGCTCTGTTAAGAGAAGGATTCTGAACAGTATAATGAAACTGTTTATCAATATGTACACCCTGCTGTTCAAAATAATGTCTGCCAAGTTCTCCGAGGACAAACAATTTGTTGTTCGGATGAGACTGAAGATGCTCGTAGGCGGCTTTCATAATATTGTGGTTATAAGAACCAGCAAGACCCTTATCTGCCGTAACTACAATATAACCTACACGCTTTTCTTCAGGTTTTTTGGCTGCAGATGAATCGGATTCAAAATATATATCTTCAAATTCAGGCAAATGTCTCAAAATACGACTCATCTCTGACTGTAAAGCAAAGAAATACGGCTCTGTGTCGGCAAGCATTTTCTTTGACTTCTTGAGTTTAGAAGTGGAAATCATATACATGGCATTTGTGATTTTTAATGTGTCCTGAATGCTTCGCATTCTATCCTGAATCTCTTTAATATTTGCCATAAATACTCCTCCGGTTCTACTTAGACATTTCCTTTCCTAACTCAACGATTTTCTTTATCATCTCGTCAGAAATCACTTTCTTATCATCTATCTCTTTACCAATCTCAGGATGTTTTGTATCAAATTCTGCCAAAATATCCATCTGAAGTTTCTTTACATTCTTCTTTCCTACTTTGTCAAATACACCTGCATTTGCAAGACAAAGCGTAATAACCTGCTCATGAAGGCTGAGCTGGCTGCAAAGCGGCTGTTTAAGCAATTCCATAAGCGCTTCACCATGGTCAAGCTGTGCCTTTGTTGCACTGTCAAGGTCTGATGAGAACTGTGTAAAAACTTCCATCTCTCTGTACTGTGCAAGGTCGATACGAATACTTCCTGCAACCTTCTTCATTGCCTTTGTCTGTGCTGCACCACCTACACGGGATACTGACAATCCAACATTTACGGCAGGACGCATACCTGAGAAGAAAAGATTACTCTCAAGGAATATCTGTCCGTCTGTAATAGAAATTACGTTTGTAGGAATGTAAGCCGATACATCTCCTGCCTGTGTCTCAATAATCGGAAGAGCTGTTATTGAACCTCCGCCAAGTTCATCACTAAGTCTGCTTGATCTCTCAAGAAGTCTTGAATGAAGATAGAATACATCACCCGGATAAGCCTCACGTCCCGGTGAACGCTCAAGCAAAAGTGAGATTGCTCTGTATGCAACCGCATGTTTTGAAAGGTCATCATAAACTATCAAAACATCTTTTCCTTTATGCATAAAATACTCTGCAAGTGCTGTTCCTGCATATGGAGCGATATACTGTAATGATGCCGGGTCACTTGCAGTAGATGAAACTACGATAGAATAATCCATTGCATCATGTTTCTTTAATGTATTTACAATCTTTGCAACCGTTGAAGCTTTCTGTCCTATTGCAACATATACGCAGATAACGTCTTTGCCTCTCTGGTTGATTATAGTATCTGTTGCGATTGAAGTCTTACCTGTCTGTCTGTCACCGATGATAAGTTCACGCTGACCTCTTCCTATAGGGAACATAGAGTCAATCGAAAGAATACCTGTCTCAAGCGGTGTATCAACCGATTTTCTGTCTACGATACTTGGTGCTTCCTGCTCAACCGGGAAATAATCATCTTCCTTTATGTCTCCCTCACCGTCAATAGGCTCACCCAATGCATTTACAACTCTGCCGAGGAATGCATCTCCGACAGGAATACCTGCCTTTTTCTTTGTTCTTACAACTTTTGTTCCCTCTTTAATACCGAGGTCGCTGCCAAAAAGAATACATCCAATTTCATTCTGTCTTATATCCTGAACCATTCCCTTGACACCGTTTTCAAAAGTTACGATTTCACCATACATTGCATGGTCTATACCATAGATTGTTGCGATTCCGTCACCGACCCAGATAACCTCTCCTGTTTCTCTTGCCGAATCGTCCCAATCAAAATCTTCTATCTCTTTTTTAATTATAGATATGATATCTGTTGCGCTAATAGCTCCCAACAAATTCACCTCCCAGTCATTTTTCGTTCCAGCTGGCTTAACCGCCAGGTGAAACTCTTATCATATTCTTCCATCTTTGTCTTAACCACATATCCGCCGAGTAAAGACTCATCCACTTTTTCAGATATTTCAATAGTATATCCCGGATACTTCTTTTCCAAATCATCACGAATATCTTTCATTTCATCCTGCGACATTTCCTTTGCGCTTGTAATCACAGCACGAAGAATATGATTTTTTTCATCCCAGTAATCATAGTAAGCCTTGAAAATATCACTTAGTTCGCAGGCATTACCGACTTTGCACATTTCCTTTACAAAGTTTGTCACAATGGATGAAAGTTTTGCTTTCTGAAAAATCTCATCTATCACTTTTTCCTTTTTGTCCAAACTCACAATCGGGCATTCTAAAACCTCTTTAAAAACCGGAGTAAGTGACAGAATATTTTCAGCATTTTTTATATCATCTTTGTCTGTTGACAAATCGTACAAAACCTTTGCACTATTTACTGCTGTCTGCGTCACGGCTATCACCTGTCTCTAAAATTTTTCTTGCTGCGACAACGGCGAGTTTTGCAATCTCAGCCTGTGTTGCCTGCATTGCCTTTTCATGCTGAGCCTCAATATCTCTCTTAGCTTTTTCTTTCAAACGCTCTGTCTCAACTCTTATATCCTCCATCTGGGAATTATAAGCCTCGTCAGCACGTTCTTTAGCATCAGCTAATATCTGGTCAGCCTCCGTCTTTGCTGTCTTAATCTTGTCGTGATATTCTTTTTTAAGTTTAGCAGCCTCGTCCTCTGCATTCTTTGCACTCTCAAACTGGTCATTTATCATTTTCTCGCGCGCATTGATAACATTCATAACAGGCTGGAATAAGAACTTTTTAAATATCGCATATATGACAAGCAAGTTTACAACTGTCCATAAAATATTCCATGGGTTTATACTTAACATATATTGTCCTTCTTTCAACAATCCATTACTGCTCACACTTGTTGTGCGAACAGTAATTAACAATCCACCTAAAAAACCTCGTCTGTATCAACAATTATCTTCCTGACTTTGTACTCAGTCTATTATTTCAAAAGTAAGATAATAAGAAGCGCGATAACAAAACCGTAAATAGCTGTTGCCTCTGCAAGGGCACAACCTAAAAGAAGTGAGCTGCTGATTTTTCCTGATGCTTCAGGCTGTCTTGCAATAGCGTCTACTGCTGAAGATGTTGCCTTACCGATTCCAAGACCTGCTCCGATACCTGTTAAAACTGCGATTCCTGCTCCGATTGCTACTAATAATGATGTTGACATAATGTTAATCTCCTTTTCTCTCTCTTTTTAAATCTCTTGAATTTTTTAATATGTATTCTGTTTTCCAAAAATCTTAGTCCGTCTCTGTTGCCTCTTTTATAAACAATGCAGTTAAGAATACAAAGACATATGCCTGGATAAGACCGTCAAATATATCAAAGTACATACTGCAAAATGCCGGTAATACTGCCGGAACTACAAGTTTCAGAAGCTCCATGACTACGAATGAACCAAGTACATTTCCAAATAATCGCATACACAATGAAAGTGGCCTGATAAATATTTCCAATATATTAATTGGCAATATGATAGGCATTGGTTCAGCAAAACTTTTAAGCCATCCCTTAGTACCTTTCTGACGAATACCTGAAATCTCAATCAGAATAATACTCATCAACGCAAGTGCTATGGTGACGTTCATATCTTTTGTCGGTGGTTTAAATCCCAAAAGACCTATAAGGTTTGCTATTCCTATGTAAATAGCCACCGATGCAAGATACGGTATGTATGCAGTACCGTTTTCACCAACTGTACCCTTAAAGAAGTTGTACAATCCACTTACCGCTGTTTCCAAAACAAGCTGTTTACGACTGGGATTTTCTATACTCAGGTTTTTGACAAGCAGAACACAAAGCACAAGAACTGCAAGCATAATAATCCATGTAACGACTACCGACTCATAAATAGGTATACCGCCGAATATTGGAATTTTAAACACTGTTTCACAGTTCAGTTCTTCCATCAGACTCTCTACCAGAGTATCCACAATATTCACCTCCATCACTTTTTTTCGACTGCTATTATAACTACAGCAATTCTGATATGTAAAAAGTATTTTTGACATATCGGTTATACAAATTTGACATATTAAATTTTGTTAAAATATGCTATTATTACCATGTATTAAATTTTTATAAACTTGGCTTAAACATTGAATTTAAATGGATTGAGCACGTTTAATTTGTTGATTTTACGACAATAAATACATGAAAAATTCTAGCTTAAAAGGAGAGCATTTATGGAAAATATTTTTACCAAAAAAGCACCTGCAAAAATAAATCTTACACTTGATGTTACAGGAAAACTAGAAAATGGATATCATACTTTATCAATGATAATGCAAAGTATAGATGTATGTGACGAATTATCGTTTGAAAAAACAACAGATGAACAAATTATTTTTACAATGAACAAAGAACTTCCCGACAAAATACCGGCAGAAAAAAATTTAGTATATAAAGCAGCAAAACTCATGAAAGATACTTTTGATATAAATGGCGGATTTAAAATACACCTTACAAAAAATATTCCTGCTGCCGCAGGGCTTGCCGGAGGAAGTTCCGACTGTGCCGCAACACTTATCGGTATAAATGAATTGTGTAAGCTCGGTCTTGACACAGAGAAACTATGCGAAATCGGAGTCAAGCTCGGTGCCGATGTGCCTTTCTGTATAAAAAAAGGAACTATGCTTGCCGAGGGAATAGGCGAAATACTCACCCCGCTTACTCCGCTTCAAGGCGTTCCGATACTGCTTATCAAACCTGACATCTCGATAAGTACCCCATATGTATACAAACATCTCAACTTAAAAGAACTTGATTATCATCCTGACAACAAAGCCATGATTTCATATATAGATAATAAATCTATCAAAGACATAGCCGCTTCACTCTCAAATGTACTTGAGACAGTCACTATTCCTGAAAACCCTGTTATTGACGAACTCAAGTGTTATCTTATCCAAAATGGTGCCATCGGTTCACTAATGAGTGGAAGCGGTCCGACAACATTTGGAATATATGAAGATATGGAAACAGCTAAGAAAGCATATGATAAAGCAAAGTTTGATTATCCTGAATTTGACATTGTATTGTGTCGAACTATGTAATACGAAATTATTTAACATTTTGTAAACTTTCTTATATAAATATGTAAACATTCATAAAACCACACCAACTACTAATAATATCAGCAGCACTGACGATATACTTATTAGAAGATATTGTTTCAATGGAATGAACACACAATCAGAAAAAGGAGGTTCTTACTATGAGTTTAGACGCAATTTCATCAACATTAAATACATACAGCAAAGTTGATACAAAAAAAACTGACGATACAAAACAGAAAGAGGCTGTTGCTTCATCTTTAACAAAAGATACATCTGCCGCAGATAAAACAACATCTGACAACAGCACCAAAAATAATGGCGTTGTCTTTGACAAAAGTAAGAGTACAAAAACTGACAGCGCAAATCAGATTTACAATAAGGATGCCATTATATCAAAGTTAAAAGCTGACCAGCAGTCACGCCTTGAATCTATGCAAAGTCTTGTAGAGAAACTTTTGAACAAACAGAAAGGTACTTTTGATCTTGCAAGCCTTATGAAAAAGGATGATGTCTCAGGACTTAATCTTTCAGCTACATTTGAGGAAGCTGCAAAGAATGCAGACCCTGAAACTATCAAAGCTGCACAGGAGAGCATCTCTGAAAACGGCTACTGGGGCGTAAATAAAACATCAGACAGGCTTGTAAGCATGGCTATCGCTCTTTCCGGCGGTGATGCTTCAAAAGCTGATGAAATGATGGCTGCAATCCAGAAAGGTTATGACAGAGCAACTTCTGCATGGGGTAAAGATCTCCCTGATATCTGCAAAGATACGCTCGAAGCAACAAAACAGAAGATGGATGACTGGAAAAATGGCAAAACAACAGCAAAAGATTATTCAGATATTCAGTAATCAGTTATAATATTACTGTTCATGCCTGCTTGGAGCCGGCGATATTATTTTCTATATTTTAAATCACAAAGGACAAAGGTGTCTGTAACAAAGATTATCTTTGTCCTTTTTATTATCACATTAAAAGAGGGGTAAAATGACAAACAAATCAAAAATTTTAACAGAGTTTCTTATGCTATCTATCGGTTCTGTCATAGCGGCTTTCGCCATTGAAGAATTTCTTGTACCAAACACAATTCTCGACGGAGGCATTATTGGTATCGGTATCATGATAAACAATCTCACAAAACTGCCATTAAGTATGCTGACCATAATATTAAATATCCCTTTTCTGCTTATAGGCTTACATAAACTTGGCAAGATATTTATTATAAAAGCGGCATACTGCATGATTATATTTTCACTTTTTGTATCATTATTTGCACCATGGGCAAATGCAACCGAAGAAACATTTCTCGCCGTATGCTATGGCGGCGTTATCCTCGGTGTCGGAGTCGGAATTATCATAAGATTTGGAGGATGCCTTGACGGAACCGAAACCGTAGCAATCATTCTGAACAGAAAACTCGGTCTTGCCGTAGGACAGATGGTTCTTATAATGAACCTTGTAATATATTCCGTGGCGGGTATTCTTTTCGGTCCTGACAGAGCGATGTACAGCCTTTTGACGTATTTCATCACATCAAAGGTACTTGATGTCGTTGAAAACGGTGTAAACCAAGCCAAAGCAGCTACTATCATCACCAATGATGCCAAAGAAATATCCGACAAGATATATCAAAATCTCGGAAGAACAGTAACCATCATGGAAGGCGAAGGTCTTGTAAGCGGTAAAAAAGTTGTACTTTACTGCGTGCTGACACGCTTTGAAATAAGAGAACTGACCAATATAATCAACTCTGTTGATACATCAGCTTTTGTCTCAATAACAGATGTATCTGAAATAATAGGAAATCACATCAAGAAAACATCGAAAAAATAATGCAATCTCTGCGTCAAATGTCTACACTATATTTGACTTTAGATAACACAATGTCTTATAATACAGTCATTGCAAACAAAAAGGAGGACACATATGAAATTATCAAAAAAAATAGTATCATTACTTACTGTTACTGCACTAGTGACAAGTCTTACAGCCTGTGGAAGCTCAAGTGAAAAATCAGGCTCAGGAAGTTCAGACAAAAAAACTTATAAAATCGGTATCTGCCAGCTCGTTGAGCATGAAGCATTGGATGCTGCAACAAAAGGATTTAAAAAAGCTCTCACTGACAAACTCGGTGAAGGTAATGTTGAATTTGATGAACAGAATGCACAGGGCGAATCTACAAACTGTTCTACTATCTGTAACGGTTTTGTTACAAACGGTGTAGACCTCATTATGGCAAACGCAACAGGTGCTTTACAGGCTGCTGTTTCAGCAACAAATGAAATTCCTATCGTTGGTACTTCTGTTACTGATTACGGTACAGCACTCAACATAAAAGACTGGAACGGAACTTCCGGTACAAATGTAACCGGAACTGCCGACCTTGCTCCTATTGATGAACAGGAAGATATGATTCTTGCCATTAAACCTGATGTAAAGAAAGTAGGTATTCTCTACTGTTCATCAGAGGCTAACTCAGCTTATCAGGCTAAACTTATAGAAGAAGAACTCAAAAAAGATAACATTGAATACAAAGAATACACAGCATCAGATTCTAATGAAATCCAGTCTGTTACTCAGACAGCATGTTCTGAAGTTGATACTATCTATATTCCAACAGACAACACAATGGCTTCTAGTATTGAAACTGTTAAAAACGTAGTTGTTCCTGCAGGAATTCCTGTATTTGCAGGCGAAAAAGGAATCTGTGCAGCCGGAGTTGCCGCTCTTTCAATCAGCTACTACAACCTCGGATATCAGACAGGTGAGATGGCATACAAAATCCTTAAAGAAGGTGCTGACCCCGGAACAATGGCTATCGAGACAGATAAAAAGCCTACAAAACTCTACAATAAAGAAAACTGTGATACTTTAGGAATTAAAATTCCTGAAGGCTACACTGAAATAAATGATGCCAAATAATTTATATTTTTTATAAGTAACAATTCAGCCATAAAAAACACTCGATTATACAAGAGCCTGCTCTTGATATTATCGAGTGTTTTTTTTCGGCGGAATAGCCTTTCATTTTCTATTCTTCCTGCAATGCCATCATCATTGCCGGTATTATCTGTTTTTTTCTTGATACGGTATTTTTAAGAATTATGGTATCAGCATCTTTTGGCAAATGAAATGCCTCCAGTGCAAGTTCTTTCGCACCGCTTCCATAGTACAAAAGTTCCGTACTCGCCTGCAATATATCCGTAAGCATGAAGAAAAGCATTGAAACCTCATGGTCTGCCATAGCTTTCTGCATATAAGGCATAAGCTTTTCCTTTATTGCTTCAAGTTCCTTGCTTGTCATAGCTGTTATCTGACCGACACCAAATGTCTGCTCTCCTACAACAAATTTCTTAAAATCCTGATAGAATATTTCCTCAGGTGATTTAGATGAAAGGTCACTTCCCGCCGCAAACATCTCCATGGCATACTCATGTGTTTTAATTCCGGCTATACCGGCAAGCTCCTCTGCTGCAAGCCTGTCCGTTTCGGTACAGGTAGGCGAACGGTAAACAAGTGTATCTGACAAAATTGCTGAACATAAAAGCCCTGCTATATCAGGCGTTACATTTATATTATTTTCCTTATACATCTGATATATGATCGTCGCTGTACAGCCAAGCGGCTGATTTCTGAAAAATACCGGACTCATCGTCTCAATACTTCCAATGCGGTGATGGTCTATTATCTCCAAAAGTTCTGCATCCTCTATGCCATCTACCGCCTGCGATGGTTCATTGTGGTCTACAAGTATCAGTTTTTTCTTTCTTGCTCCCAAAAGTCTTCGCCTTGAAATCATGCCGAAATATTTTCCGTTCCAATCCAATATAGGGAAATCTCTGTATCTTTTTTTCGCCATGACATCACGAATATCATCGAGAAACTCACCAAGCCCAAATGTTATAAGATTTTCACTCTTCATGAAAAATCTTATAGGAATACTCTGGTTGATAAGACGTGAAGCAGTAAATGTGTCATACGGAGTCTTTATTATAAAACATCCCTTATCCTGTGCAAGCTTTGTAATTGTAAACGAAACCGGTGCACCGTCACATACTATAATGCATTTTGCTCCCATCTCAATTGCGCAAAGCTGTGACTCATATCTGTTTCCGAGAATTACTATATCACCCTTTTCAATATAGCTTTCCATAAGATCAGGGTTTGCCGCCGCAATAAGACACTTTCCCGTCTTTATCGTCTCGTCAGAATCTCCTGAAATCATCTCTCCGCCAAGTGTTTCTACTATATTTCTAAATGGTGTCTGCGCATTTGCGATAACACGGCTGTCATAAACATCCATGTATGACTTTGCAATATCCTCTATCGTGATAAGTCCTTTTAAATACTGGGACTCGTCTACTATAGGAAGTGTCTGCAATGCATCTTCTCTCATAAGTTCCCATGCTTTCTTGAGTGATATATCCTCGCCTACACCTTTTACACGTCCTACATCAATGTCAATGACCTGTGGTCTTACATCATTCATATAGTCAGGCGGTAATACACCAAATTTTTTTAAAACAAATCTTGTCTCAGCATTTATCTGACCGGCTCTTTTAGCAACATAATTTTCACCGGTCACCTCTCTTTTAAGCCTCGCATATGCGATTGCAGAACATATTGAATCCGTGTCCGGGTTTATATGTCCTATAACATTAACTACTTTTTCTGAACTAAGCGGCATAAGCTTAATCTGCCTCCTTCATAATTAATTCAAATCCTCTGCCGTATATCTGCTTATATCAATTACATACTTGAACTTTTTCGCAAGTGCAGGTGCAAATCTGAACATCTGATCAAGTGTATTTCCCTCATCCGCAAGAATAACTATGAAATCACCGTAAAATTCATCCATAAGTTCAAATATTTTTGTAATTGTAGGGAAAAACAAATCTGCTGCATCATCAACGAGAAGACAACTGCCCTTAAGCTGTTCCTTGCATGCGTCAAAATCCATCTGATTTAGCTGTTTTGCTTTAATACAGCCAATTCTTCCCTTACTTAAAAATCCGTTTTGCTTCAAAACTTTTACTATCTTCTTTGATACTGCAACTATCTTTTCCGTATCTTCACCAATAAGTACAAAATGCGACGGATCCTTCTCGGCATTTATTAAAGTCAAAACATCTTTAAATGTCTTGTGTAATGCTCTCGTTGTAGGTAACTCTTCCTCTGGTGTTGAATATTCTGCCATATCCGTATCCTCCTTTGACCGTACACTATTTATCCCAAACAATTTTGCAGCCTTTTCTAATTTTATTTCTGTCTCCGATTTTTCCCCAACATTATCTGAAATATCTGTAATTTTTTCTGAAATACCTATAATCTTTTCCTTAGGTATATTTTCAGCAACATTTAAATTCAAATTCTCTTTTACTTCGTTTTCTTCTGCTGGCTGTGTCGGCTGCTTTACTTCATCGTCTTCTGTTTCTTTTACTGCCTCGATTACACTTCCGATAGGCTTTGTGTGTCCCCAGTCATCAGCCACAGCATCAACAATACGTCTTTTCTTTCCGCTAAATATATTTCCCGTTATATCTTTCAAATCATTCTTTATTTCCTCTATGTCAGAAGGTGCCATGGCATCCTCTCTTGAAATAACGGAATTATCCTCCAATATATCCGGCTGCTTTGCATCAGATACATCACTTTCCGTCTCTTCATTTACCTTTACGGAATGCACCTTAAGCTGCTCTCTCTTTTCAGCCTCATATATTGCTGATATTTCCTTTGAAAGGTCAAGCGTAATACCTGTGCCGGATTGTGAGTAATGAACATACTGCGGCTCTTTTTTTGCTTTAACAGGCTTTGGTTCAGGCTTTTGCTCAGCTTTAGGTTCCTGTTTAGGTTCAGACTGCGTTTGCGCTTGAGAATGCTTCCAGATACCTGACAGCTTTTGCAGTCCGTCTATCGCTTTTCTCGCCATCTCTGCACCGTCAAAATCTTCTGCATCATCTTCAAAGTCTTCATCTAATGTATCTTCTGAAGCAGTTATGCTTAAATCAGGTTCGTCTTCATCAATATCATCATTATAATCTGCAGGCTCATCACTTTTATGTGCCTGTTCTCCGACAATATCATTCTCTGTTTGGTCACTCATCTTCAAAAGCTCATCGACAGCCTCGTCTCTTGCATAACTTGTTTCTTCCTGCTCATCCAAATCGTCAAAACTTTCGTCTGCATTTTCGTCGTCTTCATAATTTAATTTTATTGCATTTTTCACTTTGCCGCCTATGTTTTTATCATGCCTTTTCATTTCACTCTCTGACTCCACGTATTCCGTAAGATCCGGCAGAGAGCCTGTATCTTCAGGGTTTGGTATGTCCTTTTCTATCGTATAATCCCTGTCATCAATATATGCAAACTGTTCATCATCATCAATGCTTGCAATAAGGCGTTTTGCCCTTTCAACGATTTCTCCCCTTCCAAACCAAAGTTTTATATCCTCACATTCACTCCTGCACTCATCAAAGCGTCCTGCCTTGAAATAAAGCTTTGCAAGTTCATATGCCCACTCCTCTATATATTCTTCCTCTTTAAGCGACTCTAATATTCCTATAAGCTGACCAATAGATGCACCTGATGCTTTGTCAATACGATATCTCAGTATAAGTGCATCCCTCTGGCTTGAATTCATCGCAACAAATTCCTGATAATATCCTTCTGCCTCATCTAATGCATTTGTACGGATGGCAAGATATATAAGTCGGTATAAAACCCTTCTTGTACGGCTCTTTTTGTATATTCTTAAATATGTATTTTTTGCCGCATCAAACTGTTCTGTCTTTGTATACACCTCCGCAATTGCACTCAAATCACTTATTCCTTTTACCTGACGCATATCGAGAGTCTTTACTACTGCAAGTGCTTTTTTATATTTACGAACCTCTATCAGATGATGTATCTGCGCAATTCTTATTGTTAATTCATACTGTCTCATCTTTACCTCCATGCATTAGAAATATATCGAATTTTATATTATCTCAATAATTTGTAATATAATTCCTCTTTTCTGTCTTTCCCCGTTTGAAATTTTTCCCGAAGTCCCCACGCTCTGTCATCAAGTTCACAGATAAGCACTCCCTCTTTTCCCGAAATCTGTCCCAGTATATTTCCTATAGAATCGACTGCCATGCTGTCGCCGCTGTATAAAATACCATCATGCTCTCCAAAACAATTTACCCCTGCAACATATGACTGTGTTTCAATTGCTCTTGCCCGAAGAAGTGTCTGCCAATGTATATGTCTGCTCTCAGGCCAGTTTGCAATCACAAACATAACATCAGATTTCTTTGCCGCCGCCTGAAATATCTCCGGAAATCTAAGATCATAACAGACAAAAAGACTTACCGTATGCCCTTTAAACGGAAAAGAAACTATCTTGTCCCCTCCGCCATAAACATCACTTTCTCCTCCATATGTAAACGGATGAATTTTCTCATACTCAGTGATAAGCTTTCCGGTATTATCCACAACCGAAAAAACATTTTTCCCTTTTTCTCCCTCTTTTTCAGGCAGTGCCGCCCATCCAAAGCCTATCGCAATATCATATTTTTCAGACAATTCGCACATCTTTTTCACTGTACCGGATGAGTGCCTTTTTTCCCCTGTCTTTAAAAGATTCATAGAAAAACCTGTAAAACTCATCTCTGGGAAAATAATTATATCCGCATTTTGTAAAGCTGCATCACATATCATTTTTTCTGCCTTTGCAACAGACGCTTTTTTATCTTCCCATACCATATCAATCTGTCCAAGTGCAACCCTCATACGGTTCCTCCCATCAATTTGTCTTTAATTATAGATAACTACTGTGCACTCATATGACTATTATAACTAATGCTCACTTATAAAACAAGTGTACAAGTATACTTGTATACTAACACCAATTATCAAAGTGACAACAGCCTTGTTTGTATGGTACAATTATATATGATACAAATCATATATAAAAACGAATGTCGTAAAATCTATATTTTTGCTTCTATATTTTATTTAATAAAAACAGAAGCATGCTAAAACTTATTTCAGGAGGATAATATTTATGAAAATTCAATCAGTTACAGATGAAGCATTTAAACCTTACGGTCGTATTGTTGACGGATACGACTACAAACTTCTTTTAGAAAAACTCGAAAGTGAGACTGACAAACCTGCTGACGGAGTTATCTATGAGCCTACTTGTGAAGCTCTTGAAAATACCCCTGCTTTTGTACAACTCCGTGACAATTGCTACGGTGGAATGCCAATCGAAATCGGATACTGCAACGGTACAAACACAAAGTTAAACTGCTATGAATACCACAGAGACAGTGAAATTGATATTGCCGCTGATGACGCAATTCTTCTCGTCGCTAAACTTCAGGATGTTGAAAACGGCATCATTGATTCAAGCAAAACAGAAGCATTCCTCTGTCCTAAGGGAACAGCCGTAGAACTTTATTCTACAACACTTCACTATGCCCCTTGCAGTGCAAAGAAGGGTGAAGGCTTTAGAGTAGCTATCGTTCTTCCAAAATACACAAATTTTGATATGCCTGAAATAACAAAAGCAAATTCTGAGGATGCTCTCCTTTGGGCCAAAAACAAATGGCTTATTGCTCACAAAGATACATCCGAAGCCAAAGCCGGCGCACATGTCGGACTCACAGGCGAAAATATTGACATAGCAGATTTAATTTAATAAATGGAGAAATAATTAAATTATGAATTTACCCGAGAAATTTATTGAACGAATGAAGTCTATGCTGAGTCCTGAAGAATTTGAATTGTTTAAAGCAAGCTATTCAGATGAAAAATCATACGGACTTCGCATAAACCCGTTAAAAATAAAGTCTCAGGATGCATTACCCTTCTTTTTAAGCCCTGTTCCCTGGGCTAAAGAAGGGTTTTATGCTGTACCTGACGAAAAACCCGGCCGCCATGTTCTGCATGAAGCAGGTGCCTATTACATTCAGGAACCAAGTGCAATGTCCGTTGCTGCTCTCTCAGATGCAAAGCCCGATGATATAGTCTGCGACCTCTGCGCTGCCCCCGGCGGAAAATCCACCCAGCTTGCCGGTATGCTTGATAGAAACGGCTTACTTGTATCAAACGAAATTTTTGGCCAGCGAGCCAAAATACTCTCACAAAACATTGAAAGACTTGGCATTTCAAATGCTGTTGTCTGTAATGAAACTCCTGAAAACATGGCGAAATATTTTCCAGCTTTCTTCGATAAAATAATTGTAGATGCCCCCTGTTCCGGTGAGGGTATGTTTAGAAAAGATGATGTCGCCATCGAAGAATGGACACCCGAAAATGTTTCTTTGTGTGCACAAAGACAGCGTTCAATCCTGTCACAGGCACAGAAAATGCTTAAACCTGATGGTGTCATCGTTTATTCAACCTGTACTTTTGCCCCCGCTGAAAATGAGGAAATTTTGGTCTGGTTTTTACGGGAATACCCTGATTTTTGTGTTGAAGACTATCACGATATTCTTGAAATTGATATTTCAAACGGAAATCCTGACTTTGTTTCAGAAGAATTTAAACCATTGACCGATGACGAAAAAACAGCAATTAAAGGTTCACTCAGATTATGGCCGCATAAAATAAAAGGCGAAGGTCATTTTGCAGTAAGATTAAGGAAAAACGGCGGTGAAACAGCCACTCAAAAAAAGAAAAAGAAATCATCCGGCAAAAATATTTTGTCTAAAAGCGAAAGAAAACAATTAGTTGAATTTCTTACTGAATTTATAAATGATACAGACTTATATTCAGACAAAAGATATGAATATTTTGGTGATGAACTCTACCTGATTCCCGACAAAATGCCTGAACTTAAAGGAATTAAACTTCTCAGACCGGGACTTCACATAGCCACAAGAAAGAAAAACCGTTTTGAACCGGCACATGCTTTTGCAAAATATCTCAAACCGACCGATGTAAAATATTCTTTTGAATGTTCAGATGAACAGGCAAAAAAATATCTGCACGGTGACGTTATACAGATAACCGACAACTCACTAAACAATGCAAAGGGATTTGTTTTAGTATGCTTTAAAGGTTTAAGTCTTGGCTGGGGCAAAATCACAAACAACACTATCAAAAATCACTATCCTAAAGGACTTAGGATTAATTATTAAACACCTATAAATATCAGAATATTTTTATTTATTGATATTAATTTTAAATTACAGCTATAACAGCAAATGCAGCAGGTTTAACCTACTGCATTTGCTGTCTCATAAGCTTTTTTATAACTTAAAACTCTATTTACATATGTCTTGCAAAATGAAGGTACTCCGCCATATTTCTTGACCGCACCGCTTCCTGCATTGTACGCCGCAAGAGCAAGTCTTACATCGCCGTTAAATTTCTTTAAATGCGCCGCAATCAGCTTTGCACCACCCATAATATTCTGTTCAGCATCATACGGATTTGTAACACCAAGTTCTTTTGCCGTAGATGGCATCAACTGCATAATTCCGATAGCTCCCGCACTTGAAACATCATTCGGGTTAAAGTTTGACTCTGCCTTTGCAACGGCCTTAAGTAAGCTCTCAGATACACCGTATTTTTTTGCCGCCTTTTTGAATATACTGTCATACTTTGTCTTTTTCATCGCATCTGCTGTATTTGTATCCGATGTCTTGTTTGTCTTAGATGTCTTTTCATCTGCAACATCAACATACACATATGTCTCACCTGTCGACGCATTTTTATATAAAATTTTTCCTGCTGTTGAATCACTATCTGATGATTTATTTACAGTCGTATCTGCATTTGAACTGTCCGACTTAGCTGATTCTTTGGCAGCCTTTGAAGCAGATGTATTCTCTGCTTTTTTCTTCTGGCTGCTAAGCACCGTACTAAAACTTTTTATACTTGTATGTTTCTGTATTCCGTCATTTTTCAATTCTGCCAATGGCTTTATTTTCAATCCCTGAACACCACTAATCATTTTTCTCCCCCTTGTTCTCCTTTCCTAAAATCATCTAAATTTTATTTTAAATCATGAAACAGATTGCTTAGTGTGATATCATTATCTGCTTTTCCTATTTTGGTACTCCTGACAGACGCCCCCTCTATATCCGCATCCATCACCTGTATATAGCTTGTCTTTTCTATGACTTCTGCCTGAGACACTCTCCTTATATCCGGATTTTTATAGACCATGTCCGAAACTTGCTCTTTCAAATGTACCTCTTTACACGATATGGTTTTCGCTTTCTTTCCTTTTACAGGCTTTCTAAACAAATAACCACCCCCGTCTTAAATTCACTTATTGAAAATCATTCATAAAATTCAAATCCCAAATTTAAAGCTATACATAGATATGATAACACATTAGATTGTCATTGAATAGTGGTTTGTGGAATAAAAATTTCCCTACCCACAAAAAAGAGCTGCCGATTACTCGACAACTCTTTTTTATATCAGTTTATCTGTTGCTTTACAACCAATAAACATTATGATGATTGGTGCAAAAGTTCTTTTGACCCTTGCATCATATTATTTTGCGTCATATACATATACGCCTGTAACTGTAGGTCTTCCGCTGAATGTCAAGCTAACCCATGGTGTTGCAGCATTTGCAATAACTCCGCCATCGTTAATCTTGATTGCCTTTCCGTCAAAATCCTTCAAATCAATGTCTAATATATCATTAAATGATGGAGTTCCGGCTGTTCCCAACTGGATATGCCCTACATTATCCTCTTTTTCGCTCTTGTAGTTTGCAGGATCTAAAGTTTCATCTGCAAATTTCACTACTAAGCATGGATTTGTGTATTTTGTATAATCCAGCTTGATAAACATCTGGTATCCTGTCTCATCAAACTTAACCTCTGTAGTATCTCCGTCTACTGTAGGAATGCATTTTGATACAGGTACAAAATCTGCTGCTTTAGAACCTGTTGTAGGATTTGCACTGTAACGGTCTGAACCAACGGCAGAATCTCCACCATTCTTATACCAGATACCTTCCCAGCTCCAAACAGGTGAAGTGCTTGGTATATCTGTCACAACTTTAGATACATCAATCTTTCCTGTAACATTCTTAATATCTGTATTACCACTTGCATAAACACCTTCCGCATTTACGTTTGTAGCGTTCCAAAATTCTCCTAAATCTCTAAATTTAAGATTTCCATTTGAACGGTCAAAGAACTGACCTGTTTCCCACATTACAGGTACAATACGGTACTGTCTGCACATTGTAAATGTATCTTCAAACCACTTACTTACACTACCTGTAACTGTCATTGGGCTGCAAACTCCACATTCACCTAAGATAACAGCGTAACCATCATCACTGAATTTTTTCAATGGTGAAAGTTCCTCTCTTAATTTAGCCTGATCACCATATGTATAAGAGCCACTACCACCATCACCACAGAAATCCCATGGAGTATAATAATGTAATGATACAAATAAACGATTCTTTCCATTACAAGTCAAATCTGTTGGCATCTTAAATGGATTTTCTACAGTATATTTTTCTTTAACTCCATCGCCATCCTTATCTTCAGTATAAGTAATTTCGTTACAAGTGTTTTTAATATTTGTATCAATACCTGCTATCAAAAGATGTCTGTATGTGTTGTTTCCGCCTGTTTTGCGGATAATGTCTACAAATTTCTGATTAATTTTATTTGTAGTCTCATACTGTTCCAATAATGTAAGATTTCCGGCCTGAGTATAATCTTTTGTATATTTTCCTCCTGACCACTTAGAAAGTTCGCTTTCGCTAGTCGTTTTAGAATATCCGGTGTAGATACTAATTTTATCATTTAATCTCTCACCTAACTCTTCATTTGCGCTCTCTAAAATAACATGATCAGAATAATTTTTGAAACGGTTAGCAATCTGTGTCCAGTATCTTTCATAACGTTTCCATGCATTAGCACGTACTTTTTTATCTGCAACTTTGTTTCCTGCTGCATCTTTTGTAGCGGCACCAAACTGACCCCACCACTGATTATCCCAGTGATCGTTGATAATAACATACATTCCCTGATTCAATGCCCAGTTTGTCAACTGCTCAACACGGGCAAGAAGTTTGGAATCAATTGTGTACGTTCCGTCATCCTTGTCTCCGTTTGACCAAGCTACAGGAATACGTACTGTATTGATACCATAAGAATGAAGCTGTTTAAAATACTCTTCTGTAATCTCAGGCTGACCCCATGCTTTATCATAAGCAGTTTCATCTTTTCCTGCAATCACATCAAGTTTTGAGCCAACACCATAAACAGCTTCTTCTGTATTACCAAGGTTGATACCTGTTCCCATCTCGTACTGCTGTAAATACTGCGCACTGAGATCTCTTCTCATTGAACCATTATCTTTTTTAGTAATCTTCTTTGTGCCGCCCTTTGGAGTAAAGCTGACAGCCTTGTCACTTATATTTGACTTGTCATTATATTTCATCTGTAATGTGACATTATCTTTATTTGCAAAGCCTGTTACAACATCTTTACTATCATGACTAAGACCATCTGTCTCACTGCTTGTCTTATATGCTTCCTCTTTTTCTACTGTTTTTACAGGATACAAAGTATCATAAACTGTTACTTTGCACTTAAATGTCTTTGATTTTACTTTTTTCTTTCCTGCCTCAATATACTTAACAACACATTTAACTGTTGCCTTTCCTTCAAGTACACCCTTTACAACACCTTTACTTGTAACATTTGCTACATTCTTGTCAGATGAAGAAAAACTTTTTGATTTAAGTTTACCATTCTTCACCGTAACTTTTAATGTCTGAGTCTTTCCGTGTTTTACCTTAACACTGGTTTTGTTTATCTTGACAACAGTTTTCTTTGCTGCCTGTACTGTTTTAGCACTCTGGTTGACACTTACACCTGTAACAACCAATGAAGCTATGAGAGACAATGACACTAAAGTTTTTCTGATATTTTTTCTCACAGTTATAGTCCGCCTTTCTAGTCTACTTTACTTTCTTGTATCCTGATTTTTTAATCTGCTCAACTGTATATTTCTTGTTTGCAGCCTTTCCTGATACTTTAATTGTCTTTTTGCAGCCCTTAAATGCATTTTTGCTTACCTTAACTTTCTGATTAACAACAAGCTTAGTAATATTTTTGCAATTTAAGAATGCACTTGAACCGATTTTCTTTGTAGCTTTTGATAATGTAACTGACTGTAATTTTGTACATCCGCTAAATGCTTTAGAACCAATTGAAGCTGTAGCTTTGCCCGTTGCAAATGTCTTTAAGCTTGTGCAGCCTGCAAATGCGCTTGAACCAATACTCTTTATTACACTGTTCAACTTAACTGTTGTAAGATTCTTGCAGCCATTGAAAGTATTTGATGGGATTGACTTAATGTTAACTGCCTTTGTTAAGTCTGCTGATTTTATGCTGCTTGCCTTAAATGCACCGCTCTTAAGTCCTGTAACTTTATATGCTGCATTTGTAATCTTTGTTTCATTTACAGTAGCTGGTACTTCAATTGCACTCTTTGCTTTTCCTTCCGTAGAAAGTCCTGTAAGCTGTACTTTTCCCTCTGTAGTTGAAGATGCCGGCTGAGTTACCTGATATGTAAAATCACCCTCTGAGAACTTCATTCCCATAGTTCCGGCTAAAGGAAGCTTTGACCAGTCTCCACCACTAATCTTATATGAGATTTCAATGCTTGATGTAGGTAATACTTCTAATTTGTCATTTGCATTAAAAATTTCAGAAGCATCTGTACCGTCAGCAGGTGCATAATTATCTGCAATCATAAACTGATATCCATCTTTTGCATCTGACTTATTAGGAGCTTCTTTTAATGTTCTTACAACCTTTCCGTCAACCTTTAATGTAACATCTGTCAATTTAACACCCTTGTTTGTCAACGGCACATCCACTGTAACATAAAGCATGTTAAATGTTGTAGCCTTTGTCTCGCTTCCCTTTTTAGAAATATTTTTCTTATTAACAAGGTCGATTCCTGAAATAGATGTTGTATACTCACCTTCTGCTGACATAACCGGATTTACACTTGTAACATCTGTAGCTTCAACTTCTGCCTTATCAACTGGAAGCATTGCCTGTGTTTCATATTTGTATGTCTTGTTTGTCAATCCGTTTGCACTTAAAACAGGGTCACGGTAAGCATATGGTCCGTCTGTCTGAAATCCTACATATGCTGTATATCCGTATGTTACTCCTGATACATCTGCCTGATCATCCTCTGCTGCCGATGCAACATTTCCAACTGTTCCTGCACCAAGTGTTATAAGCATTGCAGCTGATAATGTTGTTGACATTAACTTTGAAAATACTTTTCTCATAATATTTGTTCCTCCTTTTATATCGAACAAAGTTGTCTAATAATTTTTAAATAAAAATCCCAAGGCAATTATAATGCCCTGGAATTTTTATATTGACTCAATAATTCTCATTTTATTATAATAAAATTTCAAATTTTGACTTATTAAACTTTTTAAAGTACATCTTCCTGACCTTATGTCAAGAAGCATCCCCTGCTTTCGCCCAGGTCACTTTATTATTTAACCTTAACTGTTACTACTGCTTTCTTCTTTGCTGCCTTAACAGTAATCTTTGCAGTTCCCTTCTTAACACCCTTTACAGAAACTACAATCTTTCCTGCCTTAACAGTAGTCTTAACTACCTTTGCAACTTTCTTATTGCTTGTTGTAGCTGTAACTTTATCTGTAGTCTTTTTCTTGTTATTTTTTGCTGTAACCTTAACTGTTACATTAGCTTTCTTACCCTTCTTTACAGTAACTGACTTTTTAGCAGCTTTAAGAGATTTAACTGCATTCTTTGTTGTAGAAGGCTTTGTTGTTGGAGCTGGAGTTGGTGCTGGTGTTGGCTCAGCTGGCTTGTTTGCTGGTTCATAATCTGGCTGAGTTGTATCCATAGAGATTAAAGAAGAATCATGACCTTCTGCTTTCCAATCTCTAGCTGTATCTCTAAGACCGATTGTAAACTGTACTTTAATCTCATAGAATGATGCAGGGAAATTAGCTGGAACCTCAGAACCTGCTGCTGAATCTCCATTATCCGGAATTCCCCATGTATTCCATAACTGGATACGACAATCCTTATCACCACCATAAATTACAGGAATATCTACAACTTTACCGTCAACCCATACTGTAACATTCGAGAATGTAACATAATCTGCAATAGGTTTAAGATCTGCAATTGTCATTGCACAATAAGCCTGAGGATCTTCCTGAACTTCTTCCCATGTAGAAGATACTGTATATGTTCCGGCTCCCTTTATGTCAGCCTTAACATTTGTACAATCATCGTTTCCACACCATCCGTTAGCCTGTGAATCAAGCTGTGCTGTACCTACTAAATCAGCATCTGTAGGAACTTTTACTTCTGGTGTTGGTGCTGGAGTTTCTACTGCACCTGGTGTTGTGATTGCACCTGGTGTTGTAATAGCACCTGGTGTTGATACATCACTTGAACTATCTTTTGCTTTTACTTCAAATGTAAATGTAATCTTATCATCTTTTTTTACTGCTACAGTCTGTCCTTTAAGTGGATTCCCACTATCTGATTCTGCCCACTGATTTGCAACACTTAATCTTACAAAGCCACTGTCAATAACTGCTGATGCTTTTGACCAGTCATATTCTTTATCGCCTACTTTAACTGTCTTAGTAACGATTTCATAATCTGTTGGCACTGTTTCCAAAGTAGTTTCTACCCAAAATGCTCCACCTGCTGTTGATAAATCTTCTGCATCTTTCGGTGCATCAGCACTCAAAGTATATGTGCCAAAATCAGAAACTTCAATTGAAGTTTTATCACCTGTCGGATCATTTCCCCATCCCCAAAGGTTACCATTCTGCTTAAGTTTTGCAGTAAAGCTTGGCTTTGTATCTGCTGCTGACGACTTTGTCAAATTAATGCCTGCTCCTGCTGTGATTGCTAATGCAGCAGACATAACGATAGACAAAACTTTTTTTGTCTGTTTTCTCATTTTCAAATTCCTCCTTATTATTAAAATTATTGAGTCGTTGTATATAAACAAACGTTATAATATATTTACTGAAACTTTGTTGTTTAATAAAAGTCCCCATCATACCTTCATTTATATACATATATTTAAACATTAGATACTATATCAAATGTTTATATCTTTTTCAACTATGTTGCACAACTCTTTCAAGTATTATTTTAACATTTTATAACACTTTGCACAACACTTTACTCAATACTGAACAAATTAAAATTAAATATGCGAACAACATCTTTATAATTTTACTCTCCCAAATCATAAACCGTAATGCTTGTGACTACTGGAGCATTTCCAAATGTAAAATACATATATTTTCTTTCTGCATCTGTCTGCAAAGTATTTAATATACTTGCGGGAATTGAAACATATTTACCATTCCAAGCTGCATAATCTAAAGTAACTGTATCTTTAATAGAACCATTTACTTTCTTTGTCGTCGCAAATTGCATTTCACCTACTGCATCTGCAGTATCCTCTTTGAATGTACAATATACAACAGGATTCTTATATTTTGACCAATCAAGTTTTAAGAAAGCCTGATAACCCCAATCGTTGAAAGTTATACCTTCATTCTCACTTACACTGTCTGTCTTGATAAACTGCTCTATGCCTGATGAAGTTACTATATTTCCATCCAATCCGATGTTGCTTCCATCATTTTTCTTCCATTCACCTTTCCACTTGAATACCTGTTTTGCACTTTCAGGCAGTGTAGTATAATAATTAACATCTGCTTTTACAAAACCTGTATTGGAATTTATATTTGTATCTCCTTTAGCGCCTGTAATGGAATTGTACATTTCTGCAACATCTTTAAACTGCATAACACATGCTTCACGGTCAAAGTATGTGCCCGGTGTATCCCATAAAAGTGGAATACATCCATTTTTAGCTGCTATCTCCATTGTATCCTGTAACCATTTAGTTACACCATCCTGTAAAGGATTGCATACACCAAACTCTCCAACTATCACACCATATCCCTGGTCTGTAAACTTCTTTAATTTAGCAAATTGTTTTTCTGTTGCTGCTTTATCTTTGTCAGTGTAAACAGCTCCACTCATTCCATCTCCACAGAACTCCCAAGGATCATAGTAATGTACTGAAACACTGAGCTTTGTATTTCCATTTTCTTTAACTGTATCTGTCGGCATCACATAACTGCTGTTAACTGTGTTATTAATATTTGTTCCAAATCCTGCAATCAAAAGATGACGATATTCATTGTTTCCACCAGACTTTCTTACAACATTTACAAATGTCTGATTTATCTTATTTGCTGTTTCATAACACTGTTCCAATGTCAATGTTCCTGTCGGATAACTGCCGTCATAAGTCTCCGTCTCCGGATTTATCGCTGTGTTCAAACCTAAGTTTGCGTCATTCATATGATTTGTAAGTTCCTCATTGGCTGACTCAAAAATCAAATGGTCTGAATAATTTTTAAAACGCTCTGAAATCTGTGTCCAAATCGCTTCATACTTTTTCCATGCTTTTGCTCTGATAGTCTCATCACTTGAGCCAAACATTCCCCACCAGCCATAATCATAATGGTCATTGATAATTACATACATACCATTATTTAATGCATAGTTTACAATTTCTTCTACTCTGCCGAGCATCTTATCACTGATAGTATAATTTCCGTCCTTAGATATCATACTGGACCATGCTACCGGAATACGGATCGTATTAAATCCATAACTATGTACACTGTTTATATATTTCTGTGTTGTTATCGGTGCACTCCATGCCTGCTCAAAATCTGTAGCTTCTTTAAACTTATCAATCTCACCTCTTGCCTTTGTAGCCTCCATAGTATTTCCAAGATTGATACCTGTTCCCATTTCATTCTTAATAAGATACTGTGTCGATAAATCTTTACGCATCTCACCATTGTCTTTAACCGTCATGCTTGCTGATGTCCCTCCGACAATAGAAACAGTCCTCTCAGGTCCAATATTTGATTTATCATTCCATTTTACAGTGAATTTTTCATCTGCAGAACTAGCAGCACTGACTTTTACCTTTGTCTGAATGCTCTTTGTCTGATATGTTTTCTTTCCTATAGCTTTATACTGTACTTTGCAAGTAACAACCGTGTTTCCCACTTTCACGCCTGTAACAATTCCTTTTGCTGAAACTGTTGCAATTTTCTTGTTCTTTGAAGCCCATACAAGCTTTTTAACCTTGCCTATGTTCTTTTGAGCAATTTGGCTCTTTAAAGATAAAGTTTTCTTTTCTTTAACCGTATAAGAGTTTTTCTTAAACTTTAGTGTAACTTTTTTACTTGCTGCTTGAGCTGACTGCCCAGTAACATTTCCAGTCAGAACACTGCTAAATGCCATAACTGTCACTAATGCCAATGACAATAATCTGTTTGAATAAGATCTTTTCATACCTTGCTCTCTCCTCTCATTTTATCACTAACATTCATAATATGTACATATTTTATTACAATCTTCTTAACATTTATATCCTAATTTTTAGATATATTGTACATGTTTTTTATTATATTTTTATGTCATTTTAATGTATGTTTACAAAATCTTTTTCTTTTTTCAGAAACATTAAAAATATGCATGCAAAAAGGAGCGTGCCAACAGACACGCTCCCCGTACCAAGTTTTCAACTCAGTCAATTATTTTACAACTACACTAACTTTTACAGATTTCTTACCATATTTGATTGTTGCAGTTGTCTTTCCTTTTTTAAGTCCTTTTACACTATATGTAATCTGACCTTTAGCAGTTTTCTTAACTGTTACTTTAGCAATCTTCTTATTCTTTACAGTAACTTTAATCTTATTTGTCTTAACTTTCTTAGTTACTTTTGCAAGCGCTACTGAATATTTAGATGTCTTATTCTTTTTAACATTTGCATTCTTTGCAACTGTTACTTTTATTGTAGCTTTCTTAGTACCTGCTTTAAGAGTTACTGTAGCCGCAGAACCCATAGTTGCTGTAGATTTAGCAGAAATTGTAACTGTCTTTTTAGTCTTGTTAACCTTAACCGTTACAGCTTTGTTGTTGCTTGAAGCTTTAACTGTCGCATTTGATGTGTACTTAACTGTTGTTGTTTTTCCAGGTGCAACTGAAACAGCTTTTTTTGCAACTGTCACCTTTACTTCTGGTGTGTTTGTTGGTGCCGGTGTACTTGTTACTGCCGGTGCGCTTGTTACTTCCGGTGTTTCTGTAACTGCCGGTGCGCTTGTTACTTCTGGTGTTTCTGTAACTGCCGGTGCACTTGTTACTTCTGGTGTTTCTGTAACTGCCGGTGCGCTTGTTATAGCTGGCGCACTTGTTATAGCCGGTGCACTTGTTACTGCTGAACCGCTGGCTACTGTTGTGTTTGTTGTTGTGTCTGCTGCTGCACTTTTTGTTCCCTCAAAACTTGCACCGGTAATAACCAATGCTGCTGAAAGAGCTAATGAAAGTGCTTTTTTTGTTCCCTTTGTTAATCTCATTAACTTTTCCTCCTCTCCCTATATATAGGGGATATTATTTTGTAAGGTAATATAGTTTAGTTTTTCCTAAAACTCAGCTATATTTTCCTATAACAAATTACATATTAACAGAACAAAAAAGTTAATGATATCGTTAATTTGCACAACATTTCACTATTTTTTTTATTTTTTATGTCTATTCTGTATTCCATATGGTCATTTTCACAAGATTTTTGAATAATAGACTTTGTATTACATCATTCTAAACAAAATTTTATTTTATCTTTTTAAAGTCCAATTTTGACACACACATGACTTAAACTATAAATTCTGTCATATGCCTCCTATATTTAATAGGAAGATTCTCTGTTTGAAGTTTCTTGTTTTCTCTCTCTTTTACTGAAATGCTGTCAAAAAAAACTTTCCATAACTCAGAATATTCTTCCTCAGTTTCATCAAGTCCACGAATCTTTTCCTCTTCATCTTTTGTCAGCAAACGTATCTCCCATCTTCCTGAGACATCATGAAATACCGCTTTATGATGTCTTGCATCATATATTATGAACCATTCATTATTAAATCTGTCAGCAAAGTGCTTTGCGATATGTGCTGATATATCATTCTTTGGCTCTATCACAGCAAGCAAAAGCGGTGGATTGTGAACAACCTCCTTAAACCGAAGAATCTCTATATATCTATACGCTTCATTCTGAACACTTCTCACAAGAGTAAACATGTCCGAAACTTCCTGAAACTGAACTGCCATAATGACTTTTTCACCTATTGAAAATCCATATGTTATGAATTGATATATAATATCTCCCCTGCATGAATCATCACTTACAATAGCTTTCATAACATACTCATATACCTCATTTGATATTTTTTCCTTTACCGCACTAAGAACAGCATTCATCTTTTTTTCAGAGCTTTTTACATCTACATATTCCGCAAAAAGTTCCATACTATACATATACCTGTCAGACTGCGGCTGAATGCGTATATATTTATGTCCATATCCGGATATACCCGCTTCATATATGGCACTAAATATACCCACCTCATCATCCGAACATCTGTATATACGAATATTCTTTTCTTCCATATCCCCCTCCGTTTTTTTGTATTTTCGATAACATGCATCAAAAAGTGCCAAGTGAAAAGTCATCAAACAGCGTAAGCTGCTTGTATGTTATATTCTGTCCAAACCCTTTCATAACATCACCTTCATTTGCCACAAGATTTCTCGTAATATAATCCTCATCTACTTTCAGAAAGTTATACATCATCTTTCCGTTGCATGTAATAAAAAATACTGCGCGCTTTAGGACAACGCCTATCTTCTTTAAAGTATCAAAATCAAGCTGTCCTGTTTTTCTTGCTCTGACTATGCGCCCCGCTGATTTAACACCAATTCCCGGAACTCTAAGAAGAGTATCATAGTCTGCTGTATTTATCTCTATAGGAAAACCTTCCAAATGTCCAAGTGCCCAATCGCATTTTGGGTCGAGATATGTGTTAAAAAACGGTCTTTTCTCAGACAACAGTTCATCAGCTTCAAATCCGTAATATCTCAGAAGCCAATCCGCTTGATATAATCTATGCTCTCTGCGAAGCGGCGTACCTCCTGCCATTGTCGGAAGCGTACTGTCATTGTTCACATTTATAAATGCAGAATAAAATACTCTTTTCAAATCAAATCTCTTATATAAAGCCTCTGACACCGACATAATTTCAAAATCACTCTCACCTGTAGCTCCTATAATCATCTGTGTACTCTGACCTGCCGGAACAAATCCCCTTTTTGTTCTGGATTTGTTCCACATAGTTAGAGCACCACTACTGTCCGGTACCTTAGGCAGAATATCATTATCTTCCCTAAAGTCTGCATTCTGTTTTAATAGTATGGATGTTTTCGCTTTATACGGTTTTTCACTTTTTTCTCCGACAGTTTCTAACTGCATGCCACCCGTTTTTATACGACTATTATCTTTTTTTATCAAACCGTCATCCATATGGCGTCCCAACCGCTTCGATGTATGCCAATATGCACTCCTGTTTCCGCCTTTCATTCCAAGCCTCTCTCTGCTTTCTGACATCCCGAGTTGAATCTGTCTCATAGGTGTTAATATATTTTTTCTTGATTTATTTGGAGCCAGTTCTTTTAGTCCTGCCTCTGTCGGTAGTTCAAGATTTACACTCATCCTGTCAGCATACCAGCCCGCAAGTTCTACCAGTTCCTGCGAAGCACCTGGAATAGCTTTGCAATGTATATAACCATTAAATCTATGAATCTCTCTCAAATCATGCAATGTCTTACATATCAATTCCATAGTATAATCAGGCGAATATAAGATACCCGAACTCAAAAATAAACCTTCTATATAATTTCTGCGGTAAAACTCCATGGTAAGATGGCAAACTTCCTCCGGTGTAAATGAAGTTCTTGGTACATCATTTGATACTCGGTTTATACAATATTTGCAATTGTAAATACATTCATTTGTAAAAAGTATCTTGAGTAAAGATATACATCTTCCGTCAGCTGCAAAACTGTGACAAATTCCACATGACATAGCATTTCCCAACTCGCCTTTTACTCCATCACGCTGTACTCCGCTTGATGTACATGCCACATCGTATTTAGCCGCATCTGATAAAATCTGTAATTTTTTCATAAGACTCATATCATTTTCCAGTACCATTATCCTGCTCCCTTTCCGAACTTCTGTTCCAAACATTTGTTTTATTTTAACACCTTATTTTTTCTAAGTCAACATCCATAATATGGCATAATAAATTTTGTTGTAACTATTTACTCTTACGTGTCCCTTACATCTTTTTGACACAGCATATAAATATACTGTAGTATATAACTGTTACCATCTATACTGGTAACATAAAATTCAAACTACGGAGGACACACATGAAAAAGAAATTTTTATCAAGATTACTGATATGTTCATTGATTATACAATCAGTCTTTTTATTTTCAGATACAACATATTTTTTTAACAACACACATGTTTCTGCCGCTATTACAGGCAAAAGCCCATTTACAAGTTCAACCTACACCCACAACGACATTTTTAAAAACTATAATATCTACAATGGAATAGATGTTTCAAAATATAATGGCGACATAAATTGGGATAAAGTAAAAAAGGACGGTGTCGATTTTGTCATTGTCCGTGTCGGTTACAGAGGATACGGAAAATCCGGTACTTTATGTACCGATCCTAATTATAAAGCTAACATTGAAGGTGCTCTGGCTGCCGGAATTAAAGTTGGTGTTTATTATTTCACCGAAGCTCTTACAACCGATGAAGCACGCGAAGAAGCTGAATTTTGCATAAGTAAAATAAAGGATTATAATATAACACTTCCTGTTGCTATCGATTATGAATATCCAACTGACGGCAAAAATCCTATCGGAAGAATGTACAATGCGAAATTAACCAAAGCAGAAGCAACAGCAAATGTAAAGGCTTTTTGTGCTGCCGTAAAAAAAGCCGGATATACCCCTCTTGTATATGCAAACAAAAGTGATTTATCAAGTCTTATAAATGGCAAGACAATCGGAAACACTTATAAAGTATGGCTTGCAAACTATACCACAAAGACAACATACGCAAACAGTTATGAATACTGGCAGTATACAAGCAGCGGAAAAGTAAACGGCATAACAGGAAAAGTCGATTGTAACTTTTGGTATACTAAAAAAAGTATAGATGCTGCCGAAGCTACCTCATCACCAGTCATAACCCCAACTAATACACCAAAGCCTACTGCGAAGCCTACTGTAAAGCCTACCGCGAAACCTACCGTAAAGCCTACTGTGAAGCCTACTGTGAAGCCTACCGCTAAGCCTACTGTAAAGCCTACCGCTAAGCCTACTGTAAAGCCTACCGCTAAACCTACTGTGAAACCTGCTCAAACCACAAAAATAAATGCTCCCAAACCATTTAAGGCTGTTTCATCATCAAAATCAATTACACTCAAATGGACTGCACCGAAAAATATAACAGGATTTGAAATATACAGAAAAGATTTTTATGATGGAAAATATAAGAAAATCAAGACAATAAATAATGCAAAAACTCAAAAATATGTTGATAGCAGCGTCGAAAATTACCATGAGTATTATTATAAAATAAGAAGTGTAAATTCAAAGTCAGCAAAAAAACTGTACAGCAGTTATCTTTCACTTACAGCTTCTGCCATGCAGCACAAAGCAGCCATAACAACAACTTCTTTGAAACTTTTGAAGAAGCCTTCCGCACAGGCAGATACACTTAAAACACTTCCTAAAAATTTTATACTTGAATATACAGGAAAAACAACTTATAAAAATAATACGACATTTTTACATATGCATTATTATACAAAAAACAAAAAATACAATTGCTGGCTGCCGGCTGATACAAAGTTAAAATATTATAAAGGCGGCACAGCTAAAACTTCCACAAAACTGCTCAGCAAAGCGAAATCTATTGCAAACTCAATAGTAAATATCCCGGCAGGCTCATACATGGCTGTCCTCAGCACAAAAAAAGTTGGATTGCTCAGCTTTTACAAAGTAAGATATTCCGATTCAAGCAAATCATATGTCGGATATGTAATTGACAAACATATAGTTTTACAATAATTTCGATACAAATTTCAATGAATATTTTAACCCCGGCACTATAATTTTTGCCGTTATTACATCAGAAAAAATAACATATCAAAAAAGCAGCAGAAAACATTATCAACAATTTGTTTTCTACTGCTTTTTATTAAATTTTATTATTTATAATCAAACTTAAATACTGTAACTGACATCGGCGGAAGATTAAATTCTATAGAATAATCTTTTCGCTCACATTCAATTTTTTCCGCTTTTATCGTCTTTTTAATATTTACTCCTGTTCCTCCGAACTTTTCATCATCAGACGATAAAACTCTTACATAATCTCCTGCACATGGCACTCCTGTACGATATTTTTCATATGATACCGGCGTAAAGTTACATACAAATAACAACTGATTTTTTGCAGAACTTCCACGACGTACAAAACTGACCGTACTCATACTTGCATTGTCACAGCTCATCCATTCGAATCCAATAGGATCACAATCATTCACATACATTGCATCATATTTTTCATAAAGTTTATTAAGTTCTCTGACATATGCCTGCATCTTATGGTGCATATCGTAATCAAGAAGTTCCCAGTCGAGACTGCGTTTTTCACTCCACTCTCTGAACTGTGCAAATTCCTGTCCCATAAAAAGAAGCTTCTTTCCCGGATGGCCATACATAAATCCATACGCCGTACGAAGATTTGCAAATTTTTCCTCGTATTCACCGGGCATTTTCTCTATCATTGAACATTTTCCATGAACAACCTCATCATGTGAAAGCACCTGAATAAAATTCTCACTATATGCATATTGCATGCTGAAAGTCAATTTGCCGTGATTATTTGCCCTGAAGTAAGGGTCAAGTTTCATGTACTCAAGGAAATCATTCATCCAGCCCATATTCCATTTAAACAAAAATCCAAGACCATTCATCGAAACCGGTGACGTAACACCTGCCCACGCTGTCGATTCCTCAGCTATTATCTCGGTTCCCGGGCATTGTTTCTCAAACTGTTCATTCATATGTCTGAAAAGATTGATGGCATCATAATTTTCGTTGCCGCCTTTTTCATTCGGAAGCCACTCTCCATCATCTTTTCCATAATCAAGATACAACATCGACGCAACCGCATCAACTCTAAGCCCATCAACGTGAAACTCTTTGAGCCAAAAAAGTCCATTCGCAATAAGGAAGTTTTCAACCTCTCTCTTGCCATAATTGAAGATGTAAGTACCCCAATGAGGGTGTTCACCCCTTCTCGGATCAGGATGTTCATAAAGAGGCTGTCCATCAAACCTTCCAAGACCATGTTCATCCTTAGGAAAATGTGCCGGTACCCAGTCAAGAATTACATGAATGCCTTTCTCATGCATATAATCAACAAAATACATAAAGTCTTTAGGTGTTCCGTATCTTCTTGTAGGTGCATAATATCCGGTCACCTGATATCCCCATGAACCGTCAAACGGATGCTCTGCTATACCCATAAGTTCAACGTGGGTATAGCCCATCTTTTTAACATATTCCGCAAGCATAGGTGCCATTTCACGATAAGTATAAAATCCATCTTCTGTTCCGTCATCCTTTTTGCGCCACGAACCGATATGAACTTCATATATTGCCATAGGCTCTCTGCGAAGCTTATCCCTGTCTTTCTTTTCACGCTCACGCATCCACTTTGTATCATTCCATTTGAATCCGCTGATATCCGCAACAACAGATGCATTCGCAGGACGAAGTTCTGAACAATTCGCATACGGATCTGATTTCATAAGAACTTCACCTGTTCTTGTAAGTATCTGATATTTATAAATTGCCCCAGGCTCAACTCCCGGAATAAACAATTCATAAACACCCGAAACCTGAAGTGTTCTCATAAGATGAACCCTTCCATCCCACATATTAAAACTTCCTGCTACACTTACCGCTCTGGCATGAGGTGCCCATACTGCAAAATATGTGCCCTTTACACCATTTATAGTCATAGGATGTGCACCCAATTTTTTATATATTTCGTAATGTTTACCCTCTGCAAAATAATATAAATCTTCATCACCAATCTGCGGTTCAAAACAATATGGATCTACATATTCAATAATATCATTTTCGGAATACTGAACTTTCACTTTGTATGGAGCTCTGTAATTCTTTCTTGGAATATATTTTCCAAAAAATCCCGAACTCTCTCCTATCTCTTCTAATTCAAGTTCGTTTTTTCCAGACATATCAGTTATAAAAACTCTCTCAGCTTCAGGTCTGTATATAGTAAAAACCTGACCTCTGCCAAAGCTGTGCAATCCCAGTAAATTATGCGGTGCGTTATGTCTGCCCTCGAGCAGTTCATCATATTCAACCCAGTTTATCCACTGGTCCATTTTTTCCTGCATACGCTTTCCCCCAAATCTTTTTTAGGAAAAGCGGACATTTTGTATCCGCTCTTCCTTTAATAATTTTAATTGAAAATTAAAATGTGCTTAAATCAAATCGTCAACAGCCTTTGCCATCTGTTCAGATTTTTTATCTGCATCCTCAAGAGATGTTCCGACAACACCATAATAAAATTTAATCTTTGGCTCTGTTCCTGAAGGTCTTACACACATCCATACATTATCCTCCATGTCAAAATAGAGTACATTTGACTTTGGAAGTCCTGTAGGCTTAACTTCACCTGTTGCAAGGTTTGTAATAGTATCTGCCTGATAATCTCTGAATGAAAGTACCTTGTGTCCGTCAATTTCCTTAGGCGGATTCTTGCGAAGATCTGACATAATTTCCTGAATCTTTGCAAGTCCCTCAATACCTTTCATAGTAACTGCTTTTACGCCATCCCTGCAATATCCGTATCTCTCATACATTGCAATCATTGCATCCCAGAGTGTCATATTCTTTGTCTTATAATAAGCTGCTGCCTCACAAAGAGCCATAGTTGCAACGATAGCATCCTTATCTCTTGCATGAGTACCGATAAGACATCCATAACTCTCCTCAAATCCAAACAGATATGTACCTTTACCTGTTGTCTCAAAATTAAGTATCTGCTGTCCGATATATTTAAATCCTGTAAGAACTTCTATAAGTTCTACTCCATAATATTTAGCAATCTCATCTGCAAGATTTGATGTAACAATCGTCTTAATAAGTTTTCCATCATCAGGAAGTCCCTTTGTCTCCTTAGTCTGAGAAATCTCATAATCAGCAAGAAGGCATCCTGACATATTTCCGGTAAGTGTGATATACTCACCTGACTTTGTATCTTTTACATAGACACCAAGTCTGTCTGCATCCGGGTCAGTTGCAAGAACAAGGTCTGCATCCTTTTCTTTTGCAAGTTTGAGTGCAAGTTCAAATGCTTCTGCCGCTTCAGGATTTGGATAACTTACAGTTGGAAAATCTCCATCCGGAAGTTCCTGTTCAGGCACAACATAAACATTTTTAAATCCGAGTTCTTCAAGAACACGTCTTGCAGGAATGTTTCCAGTACCATGAAGAGGTGTATAAACAATTTTAAGCTTATCTCCCATCTCTTTAATGCTGTCCCAATGAATAACCTGTTTTTTAAGTTGCTCAATATATTTATCATCTATATCCTTGCCAATCTGCTGATATAATCCCTGTTTAACAGCATCTTCTTTAGCCATTGTCTTAACTGTGTTATAATCTGTAACAGCTTTAACTTCATCCATAATGCCTGTATCATGAGGCGGCGTAATCTGAGCACCATCTTCCCAGTATACTTTATAACCATTATACTCAGGTGGATTGTGACTTGCTGTAACATTTATGCCTGCAACACATTTAAGTTCTCTTACCGCATATGAAAGTTCAGGTGTAGGTCTGAGCGATTCAAATACATATGCCTTGATTCCATTTGCTGCAAGACAAAGTGCAGCTTCGTCTGCAAATTCAGGTGACATATGACGTGAGTCATACGCAATAGCAACTCCCTGTGACTGCTTACCCGCTTTTATAATATAATTTGCAAGTCCCTGTGTAGCCTTGCGTACTGTATAGATATTCATACGGTTTGTACCGGCACCGATAACTCCTCTAAGTCCGGCTGTACCAAACTCAAGATCCTGATAAAAACGTTCCTTAATTTCATTGTCATCATCTGCTATAGCTTTAAGTTCAGCTTTTGTCTCCTCATCAAAGTAAGGGTTTGAAAGCCATGACTCATAAATCTCTTTGTAATCCATCTTGTATATCCTCCTCTTTCTGCTCATTTTATATTTATTTATCAGCATCCTCAATCAAATCCGAAAACGAAAGTTTTGCATTCTTATCATCATCCAAAATATCAATTGAGTAGCTTTTTGTCTCATAACCTGTTTTGCTCAAAGTAATTGTCTGTGAGCCTATAACTTTTGTAAACTTGCATGGAACAATTCCCTTATAAACATTGTCCAGATAAACCTCTGCCCCCTCTGGTGCAGTTACTGATATGGTATGTTTACTGTCAATTTTCCTTGTCCGGCTTTTTGCTGTTGCCGTCGGTGCTGCCGTGACTGCCGCTGTACTTTCAGGAGACTGTGTAGCCGCCGATGCAGTATCTTCTTTCGGCTCAAGACTTATATTTATGGTCTTGTCCGCCTCTGCAACAGTAAGGCGTCCCGTATAAGTATTATAACCATTCAAACTTGCCGTAACAGAATATGTTCCATAATTTAAAGAAATCGGTTTACTATAATCAATTCTTGTTCCGTTTATAAACAGATCTGCGCCCTGTGGGTCAACATTAAAACGTACATTTCCGACATTCTTCACACTTTTTCTGTAATCACTAAAGTCAAGCGTGCTCTCCTTGTCCTCTTTCACCGTGACAGTCTTACTTGCTTTTGCCGCACCCTTGCTTATCGTGACACGATATGTTCCACAACTGACTGTTATAAGCATATTTTTTGTAACAGGTAATATTATATTATCATCAATATTTATCATACCGCCCAAAAAATCACTGTAATTCAACAAATGTATATAACCGTGTCCCTCCGTTCTCACAACAGAGTACACTTTGTATCCTATTCCGCGTACCGTAAGTTTGTCCTTATCACTGAGTTCCAGCATATCTATCTTTTTATCATCGGTAGAGCCAAAATATGTCTGTTCGGAATACTGGTAAAGTTCACCTGCAACCTCCATTGAGTACTCCTCAGTATCAAAAGTAAACTTGTCTACTTCGCTGTACTCCCACGCATCATCCGGCACTTTCATTGAGACAAGCACTGCATCGTCTGTTCTGTATGTAGTCTCCATTATCTGACCCAGTTCAAGCTCGTCTCCGTCAATATCTTTTTTATACTTATCAGTAATCTTTACAGAAGCATCATAGTTCATGATAGTATCAACATCCGTATCAATCTCCCTGACTGAAATCTGCTTGAGTTTCTTGTCTATACGTGTAATAATCCCGGTGAAGCTCTGTGTTTCTGCAGGTTCGGATGTCTGCTGCTGACCTTTTTGGTAATTTGAGGAATTTCCACATCCCATCAATACTCCCGCAAAAGCCATAACTATAAGCATTAGGCATATCAGCCTGAACCTTATACTTTTGTACATCAATATATCCCCCTAAATCAAAAAGTCAGTGCACAGCCTGCTTTTTCTGACCTACACTGTACCTTTTGATTATACCTCAAAACTACTTAAAAAAAAAGTCAAACTATCAAATCTTTTATCTTAGCGATAAATTTTTGTCTGTCACTTTCCTGATTCCTTATTTTTTCAAGTTTTTCATAATTTTTTTCCGAAATCCACGTCTTTTTGCCATTATAATAAAAATTGACCAGTTTCCAGTATTTCTCCGGATACAGCAAAAGTGCATATAACATTTCCAGTTCACCCGGTTCCATTTCCCTGCCGTTAATATATGCCGTAACAATCGATATACCCATGTCACTATTCCAGCTGTTTTTTTCCATGGCTTTTCTAATCCAGTCATAAAGGTCAGTAATCTGAAGCCCAACTGCCGCTTTTTCAAAATTAGATGTAATTATATTTTCTCCCGCAAATGAAATATTATGATAATTGTAACTTCCCTGAATTATTCTGTTTTCGCTTATTGTCTTTTCACATAATTTATCCGCATTGCATTTTTTTATATACTCAAGTGCTTCTAATCCCTGATTGTAAAACTCCTTAAACGAGTTCAAAATGCTTATTTCCATGCGGTTTTTCTTCTTTTTCGCTTTAATATAACTGTTTACACGCTTCATTTCATTGTTGTGTTTTTCAAACATAGAAATAATATCAATTTTAGATGTGTTTAATTTGATAGCCAAATCCGTAGAAAGTCTCATATATTTATGTAAATAAGCAAGATGTGATGCCGCCATGCAAACCTGTTTTTTATCTTTTATGTCACATTCCTGTGCCTGAAACCATCTTCTCACTACCCATTTCCCGCCACACGGGTCATCACTTATATATTTTTCAGAATTATTTTTCAAAGCAATGTCTACATATTCATATCCATTTTCGACTAACCGTTCTTTTACGTTTTCCTCAAAAAATATTTTTGTCTCATCTCCAAGATATGGTTTCACAACATAAAATCTGTCTCCGCTCTCAATAACCACCGAACCTCTGACACGCCTTCTTGTTCTTATATCAAGCTCATATTGTTTAAGCACTTCATCAACTTTCTCATCCATTCCCATAAAAAAACACCTCCATAACATACCTGACTAACAGACACATCCATACGGTACAATACATGTACCTGTACATTTGTATCTTATTCAAGGTATGCTATAGAGGTGAACTTTAGAACCCCATCACCGAAAACAAAAGCAAAACCTCAGCATTTATAAGAGAATGCTGAATTCACAAATTAGGGACTTCACAGATTTAGGTATTAGTTAGTACTTTTATACTTAATTTTATCGTATATGAATTGATTATTTTTTTTATCGTATTTCAATGTCTGAACAATCTCACCTATCTTATTTCCTACTGTTCCAATCGAAATATCATCACCTATTTGTATTTTCCCATTTTCTATTTTACATTTTCGTATTCCTACTATACCTTCTAATTTTTTTCCGGGCACATCTTGTTTACTACAAACTTGTTGTCGAAAATCTACTGCTGAAACTTCCACAACTAAATTTTTTTCTTTATCAGCAGATATTGAAACATCATTATCTTCCCATAGCGAGTCAGGCGTAGATATTTCCGACCATTCTCCATTTGTTTTTCCAAATATTTGAATATCGCGCGATACTCCAGACGCACCACCTTCTAAAAACATTACAATTTCTTTTCTGCCATCCCCCGTAACATCTGCTAATTTTATATCAGGATGCGCATACCCGGCTCCTATAGCAACTCTTTTTAACATAACCTTTTTTCCGTTTAAAGTAACATTTGTATCTGTTACATCATTTTCATTTTGGCTAATAATCAATTTTTGACTGCTATTGCCAATATTTATTGCTTTCTCACATATGCTTTCATATTTTGTTGCTAAACCGGATGGCGTATTTGTTGTATCACATACAGATGTCTCTTTTGCAAAATTCCGATTTACAAATTGCCTTGATAACGCTCCAATTACCGTTATAAACACTATCGTCGCTATCATAGAAACAAATAATCTTTTCATACTTTTAATCACCTCTCTAAACAACAATAAATAGATATGTTTTTCTCTACCCTATAATTTATATAGTAATTTCTCAATTTATTTCTGTCAACAATATTTTTGTTTGAATTATTTCCCCTGCGGCTTTTTAACACAGAAATTGATATATACTCAATTATATTAAAAACAGCCACAGAAAACACGATAAAATCGTGATATTCTGTGGCTATTATTTTTTTAATAATGTGTGAAGTTGTTATCCTTCAATTGCAATATATTTATGTTCGTCTACTTTCTTTTCAGGCTCTTTTTTCGGAACAAAAAGTTTCAAAATACCATGTTTAAATTCGGCTTTAACATCTTCCTGTTTAACAGCCTCACCAACATAGAAACTTCTCTGACATGCTCCTGCATAACGCTCTTTGCGAATATATCTTCCGCTTTCTTTCTCTTTTTCGTCCTTATCAAGACCCTTAGCTGCACTGATAGTTAAATAACCGTCCTCAATAGAAGCATTTATTTCATCTTTAGTAAAGCCGGGCAAATCAATTTCAAGCTCATAACCATCTTTTTTCTCTTTAATATCAGTTTTCATGATTCTTCCTGCCTTTTTACCATATAACTTCTTCTCGGTATTTTTCATGCTCTTGTCGAAATCATAAAATGGAAATTCATCAAACCAATCATCAAACAAATTTTCTCCAAAAATACTAGGCATTAACATAAGTCATCTCTCCTTTTCATATATGCTTTATTACCTTGTTTCATGGAACCGGGATGTTTCAGTAACTCAGAAGATTTCTTTTTTATTTCAATCTTCAAATTCAATTGTATGATTGAAATTCTTTTCTTCTTTTTGTTCCCTTCCTTTGTTCTGATTATGTTATATCACTTTTATTAGCACTCGTCAAGAGTGAGTGCTAATAAATTTTGTGAACTTTTTGTGTCCTGTTAATATTTTCGCCTGCAACGAATTTTGAAAAGGAGTACTTTCCCTACACCAATTCGACCATCGAAACCAAAAGCACTGCAACACAGGCTGCTACGGCAACAGTAAGCAGGCTCTTTCTTCTATACGCAAAGAACACACCGACTATAGTTCCTGCTATTCCCGAAATCAAATCCGCCGTCGAATAAATTATTGCCGGAAATGTCATTGCGCCGAGCACAGCATATGGAACATACGCCAAAAACGATTTGATAAATCTGTTTTCTATTTTCCCACTAAACGCCGTCAGAGGTATTGCTCTGATAAGATATGTAACTCCTGCCATCACTATAAGATATATAAAAAATATCTGCGTATTCATTTATTTTTCCTCCATTTCCTCTGCGTCATCATCAATCGGATAAAGCAATGCTCCGGCTGCCGATGCTATAACGGCGCATATTATTATCACAAATCCTGATGATACCTTGTTCAAAACAGGAAGCCACTTAAACATACAACTTAAAATCACTGCAATTATTATTACCTTGAGATAGCGGCTGTCATCCCTTGCCGCCGGGAGAATTATTGCTAAAAACATTCCGTATATCGCTATACCGAGTGCATCACTTATAACTGCCGGAAGAACACCGCCAAGTACTGCTCCAAACGCTGTTCCGGCTATCCATCCGACATATGAAACAGATATTATTCCAAGCATGTAATACTTACTTATCGTCTTGTTACGGCTGACTGAAACCGCAAATATTTCATCCGTGACGCAAAAACTCACTGCCATTCGTGTCGGTTTCTTAAATGTACTGTCCACTTTCTGAGCAAGAGACAATGACATAAGTGCATATCTTATGTTTATTACAAGCTGAGTCAATGCCATCTCGACAAGACCGCCGCATGCTGCCATAATCTCAACACCCGCAAACTGTCCCGCTGATGTTACATTGGCAACCGAGATAAGTATCGCCTGCCATGCCGTCAATCCCGCCGATACCGCCATTATTCCAAAAGCAAAACTAACCGACAGATACCCAAGTGCTATCGGTATTCCATCCTGCAGTCCTCTCTTTATATCATTCTGTTTTTCTGATTTGCTATTTTCCATTTTTTCCTCATTTCCATACAGATATATCACCTATCATATCTGATTAAAAATTTTGTATTTTACAACGGCGAATGCCTCCCTTACAAAACTGTTAGGTACTGTAATAGGTTTTGTCTTTGCACTTGCACCGCTTACATTTGTATAACCCATCTTCTTTGCTATACACTTTGCCCTGTAAATATGAAAATCGTTGCTTACAATAACGACTTTACCCGTTTTACTTCCAATAAGTTCTGCAGTAAATTTCAGATTTTCATTTGTATTTTTAGATTTATCTTCAAGTATTATTCGTTCCTTCTTTATTCCATTTTTTATCAGATAATCAGACATCGCTTTTGCTTCTGTTATTTCCTCACCTTTTCCCTGTCCGCCGGAAACGACAACTTTTGTACCTTTATTTTCACTAAGGTAATCGAGTGCTACATCAAGGCGATACTTCAAATTTAATGTAATCCTTGTACCGTTTACTCTGGCACCAAGCACCACCAGATAATCGGCATTTTTCTCAGGCTTTTGGACTGCATTCTTAATAATAAAACCCTCCGCAGTTCCAAACACTCCTAAAAAAACAACCATGCACACAATCAAAAATATCGACACCGCTTTTGGCATGTGCATCCTGCTATGATGACAAAGCAACGAAACCACTCCCGCCACCACAAACATTAACCCCAAAAGCAGCCAAAAATAAGTGAAAGAATTATTTAAACCAATGATTGCTGCATAAATTCCAAAGTACAATATAGAAGCAATGCCTAACACCCACAAAACAAAAGCCAAGACCATACTTATTACCTCCATGCCCTCTTCCCTATCTTCTTTACATATCGTCAACTTTATCATTCATTAAAATTTAAACTGCACAACAGCATATGCTTTACCCGCTTCATCATCGAGCGAAACAAAAATTTCATTTTCATGCTCACATATTACGGGTACTATAACATCACCAAGAAGTGCCTGCTTCTTATATTCGACACGAAGTTCTTTAACAGGCCTAAGCTCTATCTGGTTCATCGCCATCCTCACATACTGTCCGTTATTTACATGGTGATTTGTATCAAGCTGTGATTCCTGCACTACAAACTCTCTGCCTTTCACGCCGCCCTCCGGCACTTTGATTTTTCTCGGAGCATACTCCATTTCAAGTGGCTCATGCGTACCGTAAACATCCCCGATTTCAGGTGTAACTATCATCGGTCTGTTCTTTTTTAAATCCATAAGCACCCACAATGAATTAGCAATAGCAACTCTGCTTCCATCTTCTTTAGTTATAAGAAAATTTCTGTGCCCGAACATCTTCTCATACCCAAACGACTGTGTTCCAATAACAATATTTTCTCCCATCTTCGGATACTCATCTATCACTATCTGCCATGAATTTAGAATCCACGCAATCTGCCTTTCTTTGTGAAACTCAAGACCAACACCCAAATCCTCTGACTGAAAATTCGTACAGTCCTGCATATAATTTATAATACCGTCAAGCGTGAGCCTTGCATCACTGTCAACCTCACTGTACCTCACTCTGCTGTTAAAAGTGTACATATCATTCCAACCCTTTCTGTCAAATTGTAAACATCTCTACTATTATACTCCTTATGTAACAAATTTTCATTTATTTTTTTATGACATTCCAAAATTCAGTCCTCTGTAACACCGGCCGTATACAGGAGACAAAAACCAGGGATTTCAGGCTCATTTCCAAATGATATTTAAAAAATGCTCGTATTTAAAATTATTCGTTGTACCGGTGTAGTGTATCACAAGATTTTATCCTGCATAAAACACTCAAAAATATATGATGGATTTTCGTAATATACGCTGCTGTTATAATCGTCTATCTTGGCACTTATAAAAGAACGATAAACCGTCATCACTGCCATAACTACCCCTCCATAATCTTCTAATATTTCATTGAAATAAACTTCCATGCCTCATCAGAATTACGAAATATATTTACCTTTTCGCCATAAGAATTTAACTCCTTAAACAAATCCTTTTTCATATCATTAAATTCCAACACCCACTTAATATTATATCTCAAAAATTTCAAAGTCGGCTTTGTATTATAATGTTCTTTTCCTATTTTTTGTTTTATCCACCGTTTAAATACCCTGAACAATCTCACAGAAGTTTCTTCGTTCAAGACAACTACATAATCACAACAACTAAAACTTTCCTTAAGGCACTTTCTTGGACTTCCCTCTACTATCCAATCATCACCACTTATAATCTTTTGAAAATGCAAATCACGTTCTTCAGGTGACCGTTTTCTATCTCCATACGGAGTCATGTCCCAGACAACATTGTCCTTTTCATAATGCGGCACATTATATTTCTGTGATATTTTTCTTGCCAGCGTTGTTTTTCCACTTGCCACTGAACCTATAATATCTATTTTCACTATGACAGCACCCCTTTTCAAAATTACTCACTAACGTATTTTATTTTCTCAACCTCCACATAATCCGGAATTGATGTTCCTGCACCTTTTCTGCTCACTGCGAGTGCAGCTGCAGCAGCCGCAGTCTTTAATGCCTCCTCCGGCATTTTTCCATTGATAATTTCACCCATAAAATATCCTGTGAATGTATCTCCTGCCGCAGTCGTATCCACAACTTTTACAGAAACAATACCCTGACTGCAACGCTTTGTTCTATCCCCATACATAGCACCTTCTCCGCCAAGTGTCAACACAATCTTACTGTATGGAAATTTTTGAATTAACATATCCAGAAGCTGTTCACCGGACAGCTCTCCTTCATTCTTCGTAGCCTTTACCTCTAATATAGCTGTTGCTTCAATCTCATTTAAAATCAAATAATCAACATATTCTAACGGCATTTCAAACTTCATCCACATCTTCTTTTAAAATGGTCTGATTAGCTCCACCAAACAGAATAATATTATTCTCTCCCTGTGGCGTACTCTGTATAATCGTATGACCTGATGTTCCTTCTTTTTTGGCAATCAGTTCTGTATGAACTCCTGCCTGCTGCAGCATTTCCAAAAGCATCTGTGAATCTCCCTCGCCAACAGCACCTGCTTGCCATGTCTCCTGACCATATTTTGCAAATGCAATCGCCTGATTCAATCCTTTTCCACCGCAAAATATCTGACGTTCTGTGGAAGAAATCGTTTCTCCCGGCTGCACAAAATGAGCCACTGAATATACATAATCTATATTTAATGAACCAAATACTAATACTTTCATTTTAATCCCCATTTCTGCACACTTTTTTAATATCAAGTTTGTGTTATTTTTTATTTTGATTTCTCTTCAAATAAAATATTATACCTTTCAGCCATTTCCAAAAGTTCATCCTTAAATGCATCCTGCCCATAAGTAAGAAATTCCACATTTAATTTATATCCCTTTTCAGCCGTATAAAGCCATACCTTTTTCCATATTATCTCGCCACGCTTTTTACCCGTAACGACTTTAATTTTCCGCAAATCCATCCAATAAATCTCACTTTTTTTCCGCAAAGGATATTTTAATGTGACTTTTTCCTGTGAATAATGAACTTTCGTATTGCTGATAATAAATAAACAGATTATACCTGCCACACCACAGACCGGTGCAAAGAAAAGTGAATACCATTCAGAAGGTTTACTTTGCGAAATCATCCGTTGAAATTCATCATATCCACACGAAAATATAATTGCCACATACATAAACATTATTGCAATTCCCATCCACGACAGGAAATAATATTCTGTTCCGTATTTCATAACACATTTTTGCGGATTTTCATATCTCTGCTGCCCGTAATATCCCTTAACAACCTGCGGACATTCCTGCTTGAACACTTCACAAAAAAAGTCATAATTTACCATACACGGACGCACCGTAAGAATTTTTGTTCCATCCAGGAGATACAGACTAATGGCATTCTCAAATCTGCCCTTCATCTTCCCAACATCCTGCCATCTGAATGATTTTGGTCTGCGAAACACTTTTTCCATCTGTACAATTTCATAATTAAAATAAACACATTCTTTTGCCGCCATATTGCCACACAGAAGCATTATGACTAAAAACACCACTCCTATTGCCATCAAGCTCCAGACAAATCCTGCCCCCTCCGTAGCACCATCCATTATGTAAAGACCACTAAAAATAATAAGCATCACAAATACTATCACGCCAAGTGCATACATCACATATCTATACGCTGGTGATGGACACATCAATGCCATCCCATCCGGAATTTTATCTATCTGCCGCTTATTTCTGCCTGTAACAAAGTAGATTACTAACATTACCAAAACCAATCCAACCTTAAATAATACCTGTTCCACTTTTTCATATTCTCCGTTAATCTGATTATTTTAACACTATCTAATTTTTATAATCCTCTCTTAAACCCAAGATACCTTGTCCCCTGATAACTTAATATTCCCCCATCTCCTTCTATCAGCAGCCCATACTCTGAATCTTCGACAGGAAATTCTATTCTCTCTCCGCTTTCTGTCTCAAATGTTATGTAATAATCCGTAAATGAATTTGCGCTGTAACCATGTGCTCCCGTAAAATCATTTGCATTTGCGTACCGATGACTTGAAACCTGTGCCCTCTTTGCAATAACTGTCGCTGAAACATTTTTCAAAGAAGAGTGATTATTTCTATTCCATTGCACCACACCATTCACAACTGTATAGCCTATCACTCCAAAAAAGCAAACAAAAAACAGTACGACCAAAATATCAAATGATATATCAAACATTTCATCAGTTTCAAAAAACATAGCTAACATCTCCTTTCCTTATAACCCTGCAAAAGCAGGTTATAGGTTTTCCCCACAATATCAATGCTGTCAAAAACTTTTTTATCTTCTCCTCCACCAATTCTATATTATTCTCATAATAACATTACGCCCCATTATATACAACCAAATACCCCCTTTAAAAAATAAGTTTTCTCCAGCCTCTCCTCAAACTACTTCAACTCCCCTTAAATTTTTTCCTAAATCTCTTCAATAAAACAGCTGTGCAAAATTATGTACGGCACATCGTCAAATTGTCAGGAAAAAACTCCCTAACTAACAATGTAACAGTTCAGCCTTTCATCTCCTACATTCATAAACCTGCCAGCAAGCTGTCAGCCGCTGCTATGCAGCTTCTGTTTATTTCATTTCGTGAATGAAAGGCTATTCCACCACAAAAAAAACACCCGATAATACCAAGAGCAAGCTCTTGCATTATCGGATATTTTTTATGGCTGAACTGTTACATTGTTACATATATTGCGACATATATAACTCATAATATGCCCCTTTATTTTCAAGAAGCTCATCATGACTTCCTGCCTCCACAATGCCGCCTTTATCAATATACATAATAGTGTCGGCATTTTTAATCGTAGAGAGTCTGTGTGCAATAATAAACGATGTTCTTCCTTTAAGAAGATTGTTAAGACCTTCCTGAAGTACGATTTCCGTTTCTGTATCAATACTTGAAGTAGCTTCATCAAGTATAAGTATTGCCGGATTTGCGAGCAGTGCCCTTGCAAATGAAATAAGCTGTCTCTGTCCAACCGAAAGTCTGCTTCCTCTTTCATTTACCTGAGTATTATAACCGTCTTCCATCTCCATAATAAAATCATGAGCACATACTGTCTTTGCTGCTTTTATTACTTCTTCATCCGTTGCAGTCTTATTTCCGTATCTGATGTTATCCATAATAGTTCCCGAAAATATAAAGCTGTCCTGCATCATTACACCCATCTGTGTTCTAAGCGAATGTATTTTTACTTTTGATATGTCAATTCCATCTATAAGAACCTCTCCGCTGTCAACATTGTAAAAGCGGCTCAAAAGATTTACAATTGTCGTTTTGCCTGCTCCTGTAGGACCTACTATCGCTATTGTCTGTCCCTGTTTTACATCAAAACTTACATCTTTAAGAATAGGCACACCATCCTCATAACTGAATCTTACATGTTTAAAAGACACATCTCCTTTTATCGGAGGCATATCGGTTGCATCCGGTGCATCCTTAACCTCTACAGGCTCATCTATGGTTTCAAATATTCTTTCAAGATAAGAAATTGCGGTAAGAAGGCTGTTATAAAAACTTGCAATAGTATTTATAGGTGCCCAAAATCTGCTTATATACGCCGTAAATGTGATAAGTACACCGACTGTAACACCTGACTGTTCGCCGTTTATAATACATGAAACACCGACTACATATATAAATGATGTTGTTATTGTTGATATAAGATCAACCATCGGCCCCATCGCAAAGTTGTAATATACAGCTTTAAGCCACGCATTTTTATATGACATACTTAAATCATTAAATATATCCATATTTTTTTCTTCTCTTACAAATGCCTGTGTAACTCTGATACCGTTAATGCTCTCCGCTATGTACGCATTTAAATTTGACTGTTTGTTGCTCTGCACCTGCCATGCATGGCTCTGTCTCCTCTTTAAAAATACAACATATATTATAAGTACAGGCAGTCCGCAAAGACATATAAGTGTAAGTTTTGGACTCATTGCAAACATAAATATCAGTATAAAAATAAGATTACAAAGGTCTGTTATCGTATTTATAATACCATTTGAAAGAAGGTCACTAAGGTTGTTTACATAATTTACTACCCTTACCTGAATCTTTCCATGCGGTCTTTCATCATAATAACTAAACGGAAGTTCCTGAAGATGTTTAAAAATATCTTCTCTTATCGTATGAATTATGTCCTGACCAACCTTAGTTGTTACATCTATCTTTACTCTCGTGCTTATTACCGAATAGAGAACAATAACTCCGGCAAGTACAGTGAGCATCACAATAGACTTTATATCTTTATCAGGTATGTACTTATCCATTTCTATCTGCAAAAACTTTGGAAGAAACATTCCAAGTCCTGATGATGAAAGCATAAGAACAAGTACAAAAAACATTTTTCCTTTATAAGGTCTTATATAATCAACAAGTCTTTTAAGCTGTTTTATATCAAATTTCTGCTCTACCACTTCGTCAACATCATATTTGTTTCTAGCCATCTATTTCACCCCCTGTTCTCTCAGTTTAGCTGCCATAGGATACTGATGATAATAAACCGTTGCATAATATCCGTTTTTCGCAACAAGCTCCTCATGTGTTCCCTGCTCGATAATCCTGCCCTGGTCAAGCACAAGTATCTTATCCGCATCTTTAATAGAAGAAATTCTGTATGCTATTATAAATGTAGTGCATGCATGGTTTATATTTTCAAGCTGTCTCTGAATATAACTCTCCGTTTCCATGTCAACAGCCGATGTTGTATCATCAAGAATAAGGATTGACGGGTCTTTAAGAAGTGCTCTTGCAAGCGAAATTCTCTGCTTCTGACCGCCTGAAAGACCAACACCACGCTCACCTACGATAGTGTCATATCCGTCAGGAAGATTTTTAATAAATAAGTTGGCATCAGCCATCTTTGCAACACGCTTTACATCCTCAAAGCTGCAATCCGGTCTTCCATATGCAATATTTCCCTCAATCGTATCTGAAAAGAGAAATACATCCTGCATCGCAATACCTATATTTTCTCTAAGCTCGTACATATCCATGTCTTTTACATTTACGCCATCAACATAGACACTTCCCTCTGTCGCATCAAAGAAACGGCACAAAAGATTCATAACCGTAGACTTTCCTGCACCCGTAGTTCCGATTATTCCGACAGTCTCACCTTTTTTAACTTCAAAATTTATATCATGAAGAATATCCTCATCATCCGCCTGATATGAAACGTGCTCAAATCTGACATTTCCATCGAGTTTCTTGCGGTGTACAGGATTAAGCGGCTTCTTAACATCAGGCTCAGCAACATATGTATTGTAAATTTTTTCAACCGAAGTCGTAAATCTCTGCATATCATTGATAAGCCAGCCCGCCATACGAAGCGGCATTGTGAGCATCCAAAGATAACCGTTTACGGCAACAAGGTCACCCATAGTCATCTGTCCGTTAACAACCATAATACCGCCGACAAGCATAAGTACCAGTGTCAAAATATTTGAGAAAAGTTCAAAAAGCGGTACATATTTCTTCCACACATTTGCCGCACCAAGCTCTGAATCCCTGTACTTATCATTTTCAACGGCAAATTTCTCCATCTCATAATCTTCTTTTGCGAAAGCCTTTACAACCCTGTTTCCACTTACATTTTCCTGAACAAAAGTATTAAGACTTGAAAAAGCATTACGGCAGTTTCTAAAAGCAGGTTTAACACTCTTTGCCTGAAAATATGT
>CAKRFU010000020.1 GCA_934320845.1 uncultured Lachnospiraceae bacterium | reverse complement strand
AACTTTTTTTTGAGTTATTACAATATACAGGTGTAAGGGTTCTACCCGAGACGTCAAAGGAAGAGAAAGGAACGACAGGAGTGACAAAACAGGAATTTGAACAGTTTGCATCTAAAGATGGAAAAGACATTCTCCGATTTTGCAGGATGACTACAGGTGGGACTGCACAGGGGGATGACCTTTATCAGGATACAATGTTAAAACTGTGGGAGCAGACAGAAAAATTAGATAATAGGGATTCGCTGAAAAGTTATGCACTTTCTGTCGCAATCCTTATATGGAAAAATAAACGAAGAAAATTTGCCTGGCGCCATAGAATAGCGGCATTTGAAAGTTATGAAAAACATTTAGAAAGTGGTGGAGTAGAATGTATCAGGGAAAAGGCAGAAGAACCGGAGCAGCAGTTTTTACGCAAAGAAACAGATGAGATAATCAGGCAGAAGGTGCAGCAGCTGCCGGATAAATACAGGGTTGTTATCTATCTGTATTATTCTGCGGAACTTAAAATTAAAGAAATTGCTCAATGTCTTCATATTACGGAGAGTGCCGTGAAGAGCAGGCTGCGCAAGGCAAAAAACATATTAAAAAAGGATTTGGAGGATATTCGCTATGAAGGATAAGGAATTGGACCAAATGTTAAAAAAAGCCCTTACTCAGGATATTAGAGATGATGAAACAAAAATCAAATTTGAAATGGGGGATTATTCAATGAAAAAACGAAGAACTTATATTAAACCAGCAGTGGCATTGGTGGCATGTGCAGCTTTGGTAGTAGGGATTTCCTATGGGGATGTGCCTGGAAAAATTATGAATAAGAATACTGTATCAACAAATTCAGTCACATCTGCACCGGAGAAAAAAGAAAGTGTGGTAAACAGCTTTGCAGTTAAGGTAAAAGCGGCAGAAGTGCAGAAACTGGAAAAAGGAAAAGAGACACCTGTCATTTCTGAGAAAAACAGTGACGGAGCGGTCTGGGGCGGTTATGAGAAAACAAAAGAAATAGATTATTTGATTTCGTGTCCGATAATTATTGAAGGTGACCAGATTGATACAATAACATATTCTGTAAACCATGGAGGTTTTCGTGTTGCAGAGCCTGAGAAAAATTCATATGTGTTAAGTGGAGATAAGTATGATGACGATGAAGGCAAAATCGGAGATTTTGAAGTGAAATCTAAGGTTAAAATGGTAAAGAATTTCTATTCTACATTTACGATTGCTGCAAAGTCCCAGCAGAAAGCTATTATATATTTGTATGATTATAAAAAGGTGTCTAAAAAAGTGTATGAAAAAATGTGGAATACGGATTCAGATGATGATATATATTTGGAGAAGCTTGTTGAAGGCAGAAATGCGGCATTTGATAATCTGACTGTGACCTGCAAAATCACATATAAAGATGGTACGTCTGAAAATGTGGATATTGCCGTAAAAGAAAAGATAATGACATATAAAGAGGCATATCATGGAAAAGGTGATAAAAAAATCAAAATGCTTTCAGATGAGAAAAGTTACTTTACAACTTTTGAATTGAAGTAGTAAAAAATATATGCAGACCTTGATGCACAGGGAAGAGTTATACTATCCCTTGTGCATTGATATAAAAGCAGCATGTTCGCGTTCAAGTTCTACCAGAAGTCTTTTGACAGTCCATTTTGAATTTGTCGGAGTAAGAGCTGCTTTATAGTCAACAGAAATCTTTGACTGACGCAACTTGAAAAGAATTTTATCGAATTTTTTTTCTGGAACATTACAAAATATGATGAGACTTTCATTAAAAGCAGAGGCATCTGCACCAATTGGTGCAGGTGTCTCTTTTTGCTTTGATGAGGCAAGCGTTTCAAGTGTTTTATCAAAACTGACAGGAGAAACCGTTTCAACCTGAATATTCATAGGCAAAACAAGGCGACGGATTTTGTCAGTATCAGTTGTATTTATAAGAAGTAATTTTGGCATAGCATTTTGTCCTTTCATAGCTATAGAGCATTTATATTTGTTGACTGGTGTGCTGAATTTTATATGTCAGTACAGTATACGACGATTGTTTTTGAATTAACATAATACTTTCTGTCATGTTTGTTGGGAGGGTTGTATATACATTGTTCGATGAATCAACCCATACTGTATTTGAGGAGAGTTGTAAAGGTTTAATGTAGTTAAGCTGTGACAATTAAAAAATATACATTCCATAATAGTTACATTAGATGTATCTAAATTGCTTATATCAAGGGAAACTAAATTTTCACAATTAGTAAAAGCATGTGACATAATATGTAAATTTGGAGTTTTGAAGTTGCGTAGGTTTCACCTTTTTTACTTTCAGTTGAAAGGTTTTGCCTACTTTTGTCAGTTGAGTTTTTTTGTTCAATGTGATTGATTTAGTTTTTGTTGCTGCTTTTGAATTTGTCTGTTGTATACTGCATATACCAGCAGTAAGAATTAACATAGTTAAAATAAATTTTACATATTTTTTCATGATTTTTTTTCGCCTTATTATAGAATAATAGCATTTTGAAAATTCATTTGCAATATATAAAAAATGATGCTTTCAAAGCTACTCTGTCTTTTTTATGCTTATTCTTGTCACTTTTCTTGTAGAATCAGTTCGTTTTCTATGTTATCTTTTTATCATAGTTATGGTAAAAAGATAACATAGAAATGAGGAATAGTATGAAAAAAAGATTTTACAAATTAGCTGCTATCTGCAGCATGGCTGCTATTGTTATCAGTGGGCTTTCTGTATCCGGTTCAAAAGCTAAAGCAGCGTCAAACATATCACTGAACTACACGAAAAAGACATTACAGAAGGGAAAAAAGCTTGTATTGACTGTAAAAAAGACAAAAAAAACAGTTAAATGGTCTATTCTTTCAGGAAAAACCAAAATTGCATTGAAGAAAAAAGGAAAGACCTCTGCTGTTGTAACTGCTAAAAAAACAGGTACAGCAACGGTTCAGGCAACGGTTGGTTCTAAAAAGCTAACTTGTAAGATTACTGTAAAGGCAGGAAGTGAGGCTCCTAGTGCACCAACTCCAACTCCTGCACCGGCTGTTTCAGAAAATCTACCTTCTGAAACGACAAATCATTATTATGATTCTACAAAAAAATACGCAAAATATGCTGTTTCTGCCAAAAAAGCAGAAAATAATAATACTTTATTGACAAATGCATATGCCTGTGATCCATTTGCTATGGAATATAACGGTCGTGTTTATATTTATATGACAAATGATTCACAGCAATATGCTGCAACTGATCAAAATGGTGCAAACGGATACGGATATATTCAGAGCGTTCATATTATATCTTCTGATGATATGGTAAACTGGACTGATCATGGTATCTACCAGATTGCCGGTGCAAACGGAGTATGTAAATGGGCAGATTGTTGTTGGGCACCATCCGCAGTGCACAAAACCGTAAATGGGCAGGAAAAGTTCTATATGTTCTTTACAAACGGTGGATGGCAGCTTGGTGTCGTTGAAGCAGATACACCGTATGGTCCATGGAAAGATGTAAAAGAAAGTGCTTTAATTACAAGCGGAAAAGATACTACTTCATCAAGTCTTGATCCTGCTGCCTTTATTGATGATGACGGTACAGCATGGCTTACATATGGAAGTGGAAACCAGAAAACGGAAAATGGCGTGGCAAAAGATGGCGCTCGTTTAAGAAAGCTTAATGATGACATGATTTCATTTGCGGAGGATGAAATAGTGCTTGATGCACCTTATATGAATGAGGATAGCTGTTTGAATAAAATTGGAGATACATACTACTATTCTTATTGTGGTGACTGGACAAGCGGCGATGACCACCAGAGGTGTTCTATTCTTTATATGACATCGAAAAACATTGAAGGACCTTATACATATCAGGGTGATGTACTGCCAAACTGTGGTTCTGTGTTTAAAAGTCGTTCCGGTGACGAAGCCTGGGGAAATAATCACCACAGTATATTGGAATTTAAAGGTAAGAAATACATGTTCTATCATACGATGGTGTTACAGGATCAGCTCTATTGTAAAAATACATCATGCAGTAAACTGGATGAGGAATATCTTGGATACAGAAGTACAGCAATCAACGAGTTAAAGGTTAATGCAGACGGTTCATTAGGAATTGTACAACAGGACTTAAAAGGAGTTTCTCAGATTAAAAACTTTGATCCATATCAGGAAAATGCCGGTACCGTATATTCAAACTGTGCCGGTATGGAAGCTATCCACATGAATTATGATAAGGTATTAAAAACCGATACGAAGCGATGTGATATCTATCGCAATTCCGGTTTGTTTACAGAATTAACCTATAAAAAAACAGACAATAATATGCCGGATTACCTTTTTGAATCTCTGTTAAATCCAAACACAGGGAAAACAATCAAAAAAGAAATTTATTACGGATATCTGCGTACAGCTGATGGAGCACGTATGGAAGCAGTTGCAAGTCCATCTCGTTATCAGTATAGTTGGAGTAATATAAAAGGTGTTGATTTTGGTAAGTCTACTCCGGCAAAGATAACAGTGAATCTTACATTTGATAAAAATACTTCTTCTAAGACAAAATTCCGTGTGACAGCAGATGCTACAAACGGAACAGTTCTTGCAGAAAATACAATCACTGCTGGAAAAGACGGCAAGGCTACAGTTACTATTCCGGTCAAGGCAATCACGGGAGTACATGATATCTACTTTGAGTTTGGAGGAGCTGTATATAGCTTTGATAGTTGGAAGTTTGAAAAATAAAGTATCAGTTCTAAGTATGATATAAAAAATTAACGCTTTATTCATTATTTCAAGCAATTTCTGTGGTATAATCGACGAGGTCGTTTTTTGCAGAGCTATGGCTGTACGGTAGCTCTGCATTTGTGTGCGTCGTACAGAGATTGGAAATTAAAGATGAATTTTGAAGAATTATGTTTGGATACGCGTATATTGAGAGCAGTTACGGAGATGGGTTTTGAGCAGGCAAGTCCTATTCAGGCACAGGCTATACCGGTTGCTATTGAAGGAAAGGATATGATAGGACAGGCTCAGACAGGAACGGGAAAAACAGCAGCGTTTGGAATACCGCTTTTACAGAGAGTAGATCCGCACAACAAAAAGTTACAGGCAGTTGTGCTTTGCCCGACAAGAGAGTTAGCAATACAGTGTGCAAATGAGATGCGTAAATTTGCTAAATTTATGCATGGAATAAAGGTGCTTCCTATATATGGAGGACAGGATATCACAAAGCAGATTCGTTCACTTAAAGGTGGAACACAGGTTGTTATTGGAACACCGGGACGAGTTATTGACCATATAAACCGTCATACATTAAAGATGGCTACAGTAGGAACCATAGTTCTTGATGAGGCTGACGAAATGTTAAATATGGGCTTTAGGGAGGATATAGAAACAGTGCTTCAGACACTTCCGGAAGAACACCAGACACTCCTTTTTTCGGCAACAATGCCAAAGCCTATAATGGAGATAGCAAAAACATATCTCAAAGAGCCTGAGATAATAAAGGTTGTAAAGAAAGAACTTACAGTTCCTAAGATTGAACAGTATTATTATGAGGTAAATCCGAGAAAGAAAGCAGAGGTACTTTCAAGACTTCTTGACATGTACGACCCTGAGCTTTCACTTGTATTTTGCAATACAAAAAGAAAAGTTGATGAACTTGTTGAGGATTTGAAAGGAAGAGGTTATTTTGCGGCAGGACTTCACGGAGACCTTAAACAGAGCCAGCGTGACAGGGTTATGAATGGATTCAGAAACGGAAGGACAGACATACTGGTTGCAACGGATGTAGCTGCAAGAGGAATAGATGTAGATGATGTGGAGGCGGTATTTAATTATGATGTGCCACAGGATGATGAGTATTATGTACATCGTATAGGAAGAACAGGACGTGCCGGAAGAACAGGAAGGGCATTTACACTTGTTGTCGGAAAAGAAATATATAAACTTAAAGATATACAGAGATATTGCAAGACAAAGATAAAACGTCAGCCGATACCGTCAGTAAATGATATAACGGATATAAAAGTAGAAAAAGTGCTTGAAAAGATAAGCGGTATAATTGAGCAGGATAATCTCGGAAAAATGATAGATATTCTTGAAGAACATCTTGAGGACAGTGATTATTCGGCAATTGAAGTGGCGGCAGCATTTCTTTCAATGGAGATGGGAGACTCGGCACTTGACAACAATCAGGGTGAAGAATTCGGAGATACAGGAGCAGAACCGGGAATGGTACGTCTTTTTGTAAATATCGGAAAGAAAGACCGCGTGAGAATAGGAGATATTTTAGGGGCGATAGCAGGAGAGTCAGGAATGCAGGGAAATCTTGTAGGAGCAATTGACATGTATGATAAGTATACATTTGTTGAGGTGCCTAGGGAATATGCAGCAGATGTTATAGAAGCTATGAAGCATGCAAAGATAAAAGGCAGAAATGTTAATGTGGAGCCGGCAAACAAGAAATAAAGTAAATTGGTAAAAAGCATATCTAAATAGTAAAAATAGATTATAAAGTATAGTAAAGAAATAGAGCAGTATGCCGATATACTTATCAGCAAGGGAATGCGTCATAATACATTGTTGTGTATTGTGGCGCATATTTTTTGCAATTAAATAATAAGAAAAAAAATTAATATGCACAAAAATTTGTGCGGAAAAGAGGGAGTAGTATGACAGGAGTAGAAAATTTATTTAGTGACAGAAGTGAAATGTTTAGTGTATCAGCAGTACAGGCGAAGCCGGATAAAAGCATGAATGATAAGGAATGGGATGATTATCTTGACAAAGTAGACAATGTTTTGGAGGTTTACAAGGAGATTGCTGTTGAGGATGGCAAGGATAATCTTGAGAGGGCAGACAAAGGGCGTGAAGAAAACAGGTCAATGTGGCTTGACGATATATCTAAACTTATGCAGATGGGAAAGACGTTTTTTGCAGAGAAGCTGAACAGTGAAAATATACAGGAGAGCCGGAAAGAACAGGAATTATTAAAAAATAACACAAATGAATATTTTGCACTTGGTGATGGTGTAAATATTATCTATAATGGTGTATGTTTTAATTGTAATCTTGCGGACAATTCAATAACTCTCGGTGACATGAGTGACCCGTCAGAAATAATAACTATTCCGTTAGCAAAAGGAGGTACACTCAGGGTAAACCGCAAAAATATAGGTGAACTCGGCAAGGCAATCGGTATGTTCTCACCGGAAGATATAGGAAATATACTCCGTGCGATTGCAGAGGACAGAAAAGCCCAGGAGACAAAGATGGAAATTGAGGATAACAAAGATAAGGCGGCAATCGAGCAGGCAGATGAGTTAAATGATAATGAAAATACAACAGATGATAATGTAGATACGACAGGTAATAATGTAGGTACAACAGATGACAATGCAGACAAAACGGATTATTATGCAGATAATAGGGACAAAGGAGAATAAAGTATGTCACTATATGCAATAGGTGATTTACACCTTGGTTTTCAGTCGGATAAATCAATGGAAGTGTTTGGAGAAGAGTGGACAAATCATTCTGATAAAATAAAAAGAAACTGGCTGGATACAGTAAAAGAAAATGATACCGTAGTTGTTACGGGTGACCATTCATGGGGAAAAAAACTTGGGGATAGTATGAAAGACCTTGAGTTTATCGCAGCACTTCCAGGAAGAAAGATATTACTGCGTGGAAATCATGACAGATTTTGGAATAAGACTAATAAAACCGAAAAGTTAAATGAACTCTTTGCAGACAAACTTTTCTTCCTTCAGGATAATTTTTATGAGTATACGGATGAGAAGAGTGGGAAAAAATATGCTCTTATCGGCTCAAAAGGTTTTTCGACTGATAACTATTGTTTTTTGGCAGCAGATAAAATAGAAAAAAGATTTGACAATGAGTGCAAAAGACTGACAAAATCGTATGAAGCTGCAAAAAAAGCAGGATACAATGATTTTGTCATGTTTCTTCATTATCCGCCTACAAATATGTATGAAGGAGAGGGTGTATTTACAGAATTGGCGCAGGAATTTAAGGTTGAGCAGGTTGTTTATTCGCATCTTCACGGAAAAGAAAGATTTGATTACAGTATAGCAGGTGACATAAAAGGTATAAAATATACACTTGTCTCAGCGGATTATCTTGATTTTGTGCCAAAATTTATAATGTAACTTATAATTAAAGTTTTTAAAATTATTAACGGTATTAAAATTATTAAACTTAAAATATTTTACTTTTATTTTACTATATTATGATTTGTGATTTACAACCTTGTGTTAGTATCTGTCATGTAAAGGAAATACATGATAATAAAAGACAACATAAGGAGGCAAATCATGAGAAAATCAAGATTATTTATGTCAGCGGCAGCAGCCTGTCTTGCAGGTACAATGGCAGTAACAGGTTTTGCGGCAACAGAGCATTGGAATGACAATTCAGGAAAGAAAGCAATTTCTGACGAATGGTCACAGTGGAAAACAAAATGGGAAACAATTAAGACAGATTATGAAAAAGTTTCTATGGTGCCGGGTGCAGATGCAACAAAGATGAATTATGCATGGTATTCAAAGACAGCAGATGAAGCAAAGGTTCGCATATCAACAAATGTTGATATGTCAAAAACAACAGAAGTGAACGGAAGTAATACATATTCAGAAAATTATAAAGAGTTTACAGGAACATCTAAAGAATACAAAAAAATTGATGATGTAACATATTATGCAAACAAAGTTACAATAACAGATTTAAAGGAAAATACAACTTATTATTATCAGCGTCTTATTGACGGAAAGTGGACATCAGTTAAAAAATTTAAGACAGGTGATACATCAAACTTCAGTTTCCTCTATGTTGGAGACCCACAGATTGGTGCATCTAAAGGTCAGACACCGACTGAAAGTTCAGAAGCGCAGTCAGCAGATATTGCTGCCAGAAATGATGCGTTCAGTTGGAACAAGACTCTTACAGCAGCAATAAGCGACCATTCAGATGTTGATTTTATTGTGTCAGCAGGAGATCAGATAAATAATACAGGTGATGACAACGGACAGGAATGCGAGTATGCAGGATTTCTTTCAGCAGATGTTCTTTCAAATGTTCCGGTTGCACCAACTATAGGTAATCACGATTCTAAATTCGCAAACTATCAGAATCATTTCAATGTACCAAATGCATATACAGAAGAACAGAATGCAACTCCTGCCGGAAATGATTATTATTACACATATGGAGATGCATTATTTATTGTTTTAAACACAAACAATTACAATTGTGCAGACCATGAAGCACTTATCAAGAAGGCTGAACAGGCAGCTCCAAATGCAAAGTGGAAGATTGTAACATTCCATCATGACATTTACGGTTCAGGTTATGACCATTCAGATTCAGACGGTATTGTACTTCGTACACAGCTTACAACACTTCTCGACAAATACGACATTGATGTTGTTCTTCAGGGACATGACCATACATATTCACGAAGTTATATGCTTACAAGTGACGGAAATGCACATACAGCATACACAAAAGACAATGTAAAAGATGAATATCTCAATATAAAAGATGGAAAAACAGACGACAGTGCCGCACTTTCATCTAAGCAGGAATATTTAAACCAGAATCTTTGCTATAAAATTGTAGATAAGACACAGGGTACAATAAATAATCCTGAGGGTGTACTTTATATGGAAGCTAACTCTGCAACAGGAAGTAAGTATTATAATCTTATTTCAACACAGCAGGATTATATTGCCGACAGAAGTCAGACATGGACACCGACATATTCAGTTGTAAATGTTACAAGCGACTCATTTACTATAAATACATATGATGTGAATACGGGTGATAAGATTGATAATTCATTCACAATCACAAAAAAGGCAGAAGATAAGAAAGATGATACAACAAAGGATAATGTAGCAGTAAAGAGCATTAAGCTTAACAAGACAAAGGTTACTTTAGCTAAAGGCAAAAAAGTTACGCTTAAAGCAACAGTTGCCCCTTCAAATGCAACAGACAAAAATGTAACATTTACTTCTTCAAATACAAAGGTTGCTACAGTAAATGCAAAAGGTGTTGTAACTGCAAAGAAAGCAGGAAAGGCAACTATTACTGCAAAATCAGGCACAAAGAAGGCTGCATGTAAGATTGTGGTAAAATAATAAGAAACCGGAGGCACAAAGTAAATGAAAATTAAACCGTTAAAGGTTATAAAATATCTTATACCCGTACTTTTTCTGGTATTGCTTGGCATATTTCTTGCAAAATGGAGTGATGTTAAAAAGGTTGACCTTGTGTCAAACAAATCTCAGGAATTTGAAAAAGCCGTTGTCACGGAAGTGATAACGGATAACCTTCAGGAGAACGGAAGCAGGGTTGGAAATCAGGAGGTGAAAGTAAAGTTTCTGAGTGGAAAAAGAAAAGGTAAGGTTGTTAAGGCTGTAAGCACGAACGGCAGTCTTTACGGAGCGACATGTTATAAGGGATTGAAAGTGGTTACACTCACAAATCAATCAGGAGAGGTGACAGTTACATCCGTTTATAGTCTTAACAGAGAACCGTTTATATATGGCTTTATCGGTTTATTTTTCCTGTTGTTGTGTATTGTAGGCGGAAAGAACGGTCTAAAAGCTGTAATAGGTCTTGTGATTACATTTATACTTGTTTTGCTGTATTTGTTCCCGGCGATATATAGAGGCATGAGCCCTGTTAATGCAGCAGTTATAACTGTTATTCTGACTACAATAATAACAATATTTGTGCTGACAGGTTACACAAGAAAATCTCTTGCGGCTATTTTAGGAACAATATCGGGAGTTATAATATCAGGAATTGCAGCATGGCTTTTTGGCAAAATATCAGGTATATCAGGATACAATGTAAGTAATATAGACAATCTTGTATCTGTTGCAAATTGTACGAATATAAAAATAGGAGATTTGCTGTTTGCAGGGATTTTAATATCGTCACTTGGTGCGGTTATGGATGTGGGGTTATCTGTTGCATCGACAATTACTGAAATACATGATGTAAATCCTGAATTGAATACGGGTGAATTGTTTAAAAGAGGTATGAATGTAGGAAAAGACATGATGGGTACGATGGCAAATACATTGATACTTGCTTTTGCAGGCGGCTCGCTTAGTGAACTTTTACTTGATTATGCCTATAACCTACCGTATTTACAAATTGTAAATTCGTATACGATAGGCATAGAGCTTATGAGAGGAATTGCAGGAAGTATAGGAATTATACTTACGGTTCCGCTTGTGTCATTGTTTGCCTCAGTGCTTATGAAAATCAAATTTAAATTTATTGACAGCCCTGTCGTAAGTGAGGATACCGTTTAGTTCATTTTCTACATCTGAGAGCTGTGTGTAAATACTTGCACACAATCCGGATGGTATCAGGGCAGAAATTTCATTTTCTCTTTTTATATAACGCTTCTTTAAATGGGCGGAATTTTTGCAGGCACCATAGCCGTAGCACTTATGTGCAAGGTTGTGGTGCTTTATTATTTGTATATAACCGCCAAATTCAGTGAGTGCGTATGCTCGTTTGTCTTTCTTAAAAAGGCGGAGTGGGAAAAAGTAATTGTGTATGCTTTTAATATCGCCCATTCCCTGGTCAAACCAGCCGCTTGCCTGGTCTATAAGTCTTGTTTTATCAGCTTTTCTGACAAGCTTTGTAATACGGTTTGTATCAAACTGTCCCCAGCCTTCATTAAATATAACCCATGTGGCGATTGAAGGGTGGTTTGAGAGTGTCCTTACAGTCTGTAAAGTTTCTCTGATAAATTCTTTTTTTTCGTTAGATGATTTTCTGGCAAAAAGATAAGTCATTTTGTCACTGCATGAAATATCGAAGATACTCATAAAGGTGGCAAGGTAAGTTACAAACCATGATTTATAGTGTGAACCTCCGTTTACCATATCCTGCCATACAATCATGCCGAGTCTGTCACAGTGATAATACCAGCGTTCACTTTCTATTTTGATATGTTTTCTGAGCATATTAAAACCGAGTGATTTCATTGTTTTTATATCATATATAAGTGCTTTGTCGGATGGGGCAGTGTAAAGTCCGTCAGGCCAGTACCCCTGGTCTAAAACACCTTTTTGGAACAGCGGTTTGTGGTTTAAACAAATGCGCGGAATGTTATTGATGTCTTTTTCAATGGTGAATGTACGCAGGGCAAAGTAACTTTCAACATGGTCATCATTCATATCAATTGAAAAAGTGTAAAGATAGGGCGTGTCAGGTGTCCATGCTTTTATATCGAGTTCGTTTAGAGGGATTTCGATATATGTGTCGCTTATTCCATAGTATGTAAATGGTATGCAGTGTTTTTTTGAGTGGATTTCCTTTATGCGGACATCTTTTGCTGAATTATTATCAACATGAATGTCTGCATACGTTTCCGGATTGTTGATACAGATTCTAATTTCAGTTGTTTTTGTTGATTTGTATTTAAGTTTATTGTTATTTTTATCTCTGCTTTGTCTGGAATTTGTTACAGCCTTTATGCGCAATACTTTTTTGTCAAGGTCAGGTTCTGTGATTATTTTTCTGATATAGTTTTTGGGAACATACTCAAGCCATACAGTCTGCCATATACCACTCTGTGCTGTATAGAACATTCCATTGGGATTTAGTGACTGTTTTCCTCTTGCATGATATGATGTATCTGAAAAATCTTTTACACATACAGTAATTGTGAAAGATTTTTTTTCGGTGTTATTTTTTAAAATACCTGTTATGTCAGTGTCAAATGGAAGATAGCCTCCCGTGTGTGAACAGGTTTTTATGCCATTTATATATACAGTACATATCTGGTCAACAGCTCCAAAGTGAAGTATAAGGCGTGTTCCAGAAAGTTTTTTGCTGTCATATTTAACAGTTCTTTCATACCACAGATATTCGTCTGGTTTAAGCTGTCTGTTTACACCTGAAAGAGGAGCTTCCGGTGAAAAAGGCACAAGAATATCACCATCAAAATTTTTAGGTTTTTTATGTACGGAAGTGAAAGCGTATTTCCATATCCCGTTTAAATTTATATAGCTGTCACGTTTTAAAAGGGGTCTTGGATATTCGTTTAAAACATTATCAGTATCTATATTCTTTCCCCAGTCAGTATACAGTTCCCGACATGATGTACCGTTTTCTTTCATTTTACTCCTCCTATTATTCAATGCTCACACCGATAAGCCGTCTGTTTACTTAGTTAAGCGTCTTTAACTTTAGTCACAAGTTCTTCAGGCAGATATTTAAGTATCATTGCTTCAAGTTTTGGCGCCTGTACTGGTTTGCTTAGATAATCACTGAATCCTATGCCGAGATATTCTTCTTTAGCTCCCATTATTGCATTGGCTGTGAGCATGACAACAGTTGTATCCTTATTAGGATTATCTTCAAGCATTTTCATATTTTGATAGGTTTCAATACCATCCATATCGGGCATCATATGGTCTAAAAAGATGATGTCGTATTTCTTTTCTTTAATCATGTCAAGAGCTTCTGAGCCTGACATTGCAGAATCGACGTTGATTTCAGTGCGTTTAAGTAATGCCTTGAATACATTTATATTCATTTTTACATCATCAACTACAAGCACGTTTGCATCAGGTGCTGTAAATGTCGCTTTTTTCTTCTTTTTATTTGATGCCTCATTGTATTTTTCTGAAATATCGCCTATTTTTAAGTCGGAAACAATTTTTTGAGGAATACTTACGGTAAAGACAGAGCCTTTGCCATACTCACTTGTGACAAAAATTTCTCCGTTCATAAGGTCAACAAGCTGTTTTGTTATCGCAAGACCAAGACCTGTACCCTCGATATACTTATTTTTTTCTTCATCAAATCGGGAAAATGAATCAAAAAGATGCGCTATATTTTCATTTTTAATTCCGATTCCCGTATCGGCTATGCGGAAAGTTATAATAGTATTTTTGTCTGTTATATCGTCTGACTTGCTGTCATTTGAATGGTCAGGAGTATCTGACAGCTTTAGTTCAGACATGCCGACTGTTAATGTCACAGAACCTTTTTTTGTGTATTTTATGGCATTGTTCAATATATTGACAATTATTTGGCGTATCCGCACTTCGTCACCATACAATTTTGCAGGAAGATTTTTGTCACTCTCAACATTTAGTGCAAGTCCCTTTTCTTTTGCTTTACCGATAAGCATATGATACACATCATTTATGAGAGAAGATAGTGCATAGTCACCCACAACAAGTTCAAGCTTTCCGGTTTCTATTTTAGAGAAATCAAGAATATCATTTATAAGCGACAAAAGTGTCTGGCTTGCTGACTGGATATTGCCGGCATATTCAAGAATTTCGTTATCATTGCATTCACGCAGTATCATTGTATCCATTCCGAGAATGGCATTTATGGGAGTTCTAATCTCATGAGACATATTTGCAAGAAAGACACTCTTTGCATTGGCGGCTGCTATCGCATCAGTTTTTGCTTTCTCAGCTTCTTCATTTGCAATCATAAGTTCCTGATTTTTTTCTTCAATCATTTGTACTTCCATTTCCATATGGCGCGCATTTTCGGCTATACTTGCGCTGTATCCGCGTATAACTTTTAGTATATGTACAAATACCATAAGAAGGGAGAAAACAGTCATTCCAAAACGGCTGAATTTTCCGAAGTCTCCGATATGAATTGTGTATGTACGAATGAGGTCAAGGGCACTGCCGCCTATGAAAAATAACATTCCCAAAAATTCTATGATAAGGAGTTTATCCTTTGATTTGCGGACTGTACATATGAGTGAGAAAAGTATTGCCATTCCTGATATGAATATAAGGATATGAGATATGAATGCCATGTTCATGAAATCAAATATTCTAAGAATCTGTAATGTAATCTGGCATGCTACATTGGTGAGTGTCAGGAAGAAAAGTACATAAAATATTTTTTTAAATTTTTCTTCGAGGTTGTTTATATAATACATCTGCATAAATACAGGCCAGAGCATAAGTACAAGAAAGACAAGATTTGAATAAAGCGTCTGATTTCCATAAAATACACTTAACGATTTTGTCTCAATCGAAAAGTAGATTGTACCGAATATGCACATAAAACCGAGATAGCTTATACCATCTTTTGTCTGTCTTGAAAATGCCTGTATAAAAGCAAGCATAAAAAGTGTTATGCCGCACGCAAGTATGATTATGCACATGGCAAAATTACCGAGATTTGATTTTAACAGATTTAATATGGAAGTATCTCTTTTTGATATAGTTATACCCGTAATATTTGAGGCATAATTATCATATGGAGACATCATTTCAATCTCGATTTTTCCTTCTGACAGATGTTCGGGAATATCGACAAAGTTGGTGACGCTTCCGGGAGTTTTTCCAAATGGTCTGGAGTCATTCATACCAAATTCATAGACCTGTTTACCGTCGATAGTCACACGAATCTGTTTGTCGGCAGATAAAAATGACATTGTCATGCCGCTGTATTTTTTCGGGATGGTATTACTCAATACGATTTTCTCGCCTGCTTTGGATTTTTCACTATAAGGAAGTGATTTTATTTTTGAGGAAGAACCATCTTCTCTTGTGATAGTCCAGCCGATGTTAAAATTATCTATCCTGCCTTTTGAAAGAGTCATATTATCAACGTTTGAATTAACGATAATAACTATAAGGACAATAATTTCGATTGCAAGAGCTGCCCATATAAATTTTCTGAATTTTTTCATACACATCTCCCTATTTTTTAAGTGCTTTTGTAAAACGTTTCCATATTGTTTTTAGCTTGGTCAATAAAGATTTAATTTACATTGTACTAAGTGAATCAAGTCCGGGGTTTGCTATCTTATTCATAATACGGAAAGCAATATTTTCACATTTCCAGCCCCAGGTTTTTGAAGCTGAATATTTTTTGTTTACGCCATCAAAACCTGTGCCGTGATAAAACATCTGTCCCGGTCTGCTGTAATGAGTTGACAGTCTTTCGGCAGTCATAAGGATGTTTTTTTCTTTTGTGTCTGCATTTATTCCTTTTGCTGTATCGCTGTATACGCCAAGTCCGGTGAGGTTATTGTCTTTTACTGCACGTTTGCTTTTGCCCCAGCCTGACTCTAAAGCAGCGATTGAAGTCATTGCAATGGCGTTTATTCCGTATTTTTTTTCGGCTTTTACAAAGGCAGGAGCAAGCTCTTCAAGATTTGTACCCTCGAGAGCCTTTTTTAAAGTTTTCGTGCTGATATTTGACGGTTCAAATATGTTTTTTGTATTTATTGAAACAGTAACATATTTTGCAGTTGTTTTTTGCTCTTTTGTCTGACTTTTGATTTTTTTATGTATGTTTTTTATTTTTGCCTTATTTTTAACTATATCAGACTTAATATATTTTTTTGAGTGAGTTATAGTGTGCTTTATTGATTCGGTATCCATCAAAGAAGACATCTTTTTAAAATCAGGCAGTATTGAAGATCCGGAAGCTGTTTTTACAGTATCTGACGATGCGACTTCCTGTGTCAGATAGATACTTAAAGATGAATCATATTGTTTTGCATATGTTTTGAGTGACTGTGAAGGCTCAAAAACATTTGACACCGTAACACAATTTTTTTGTTCTTTGACACCTGTCTTTAACTTATTGATTGATGAAAGCTGTCTTTTCTTGGAACTCAAAACTTTTTTAGTATGATACTCTTTATGTTTTGTCTCCTTTATATTGGAAGAAATTTTGTTCAATTTTTTCTGAATATGTTCCATTGTGACAGTCACGGTTTTTCCGATAATAGGTTTAAAATGTTTTGGTTCCTTATTTTGATTTCTCTTTTTGTTTTTAACGTCTGCTTTTTTGCCTGTTGTCTTAGTCTGCTTATTATTCTTTTTTGAACCGGTTTTAGCAGAATCTTTTTTCTTTTTTGTGGAAGAATTTTTTTCGGTATTTTTATCGTTTCCTGTTGTTTTTGTGTTAGTCGTGTCTGTTGCGGCGTTTGAATCAGAATTATCATTTTGTGTGCCGTTTTCTGTTGAATCAGACTCGCTGTCATCTGTAGAGTTGTTTGTGTCTATTTCCTGAATTGAAACAGAACGGTTAGCGGTTTCGCTATCTGCATGAACTACTGACAGAGAACTGATATGACTTGGAACTGTTACAGCAACTAAAGCAAAAACAGCACTTGTGACAATTATCTTACATAATCCGTTTTTTGAAAATAGTCCTTTACGCATAATTACCTCCTAAATAAATTAACTGATTTTATGAGTGAGTATACCATATTATGAGTAAAAAAGCAAAAAAATGTACAAAAGAAATACAAATAATCTATAAAAATATGTACAATTTTTCTGTTTTATATGATGCAAGGGTCAAAAGCAGATAGCAATGAAGCAATCTGTGGCATTAGTTGGTGTCAAAAGAAGAAGTAAAAAATACAGAATAACTGTTGACGATATATGATATGTGTTGTATGATATAGATGTTTTTGAAAAAAATATAATACTCTTATTCCGAGTGGCGGAGAGTGAAGGCTCTGTGAAACCACGGCAACCCCATATAGGAAGGTGCCAATCTAAGCGAGAAATCGAACAATAAGAGGAGTTGAGATATATCAAGTCCATCGAGTTGTGTCGATGGACTTTTTTTCGCAAGGAAGATTTGTCTTGTTCCTCAGATTAAGAGTACAGTTGGTATCTTAGCACTGCCTGATATCAACTGAAAGCGCAAAGCAGTGCAGAAAAGAGGATACGATGGAGAAAAGATTATTTACATCTGAATCAGTAACTGAAGGACATCCTGACAAAATAAGCGACAACATTTCGGATGCAATTCTCGACGCACTTATGGAGCAGGATCCTATGAGCCGTGTTGCGTGTGAGACAGCAATTACAACTGATTATGTGCTTATCATGGGCGAGATTACTACAAAAGCAAAAGTTGACTATGAAAAGATTGCAAGAGAGACAATCAGAGAAATCGGATATGATTCTGATGAGAAGGGATTTAATTGTGATACATGTAAAGTAAATGTACTTCTCGATTCACAGTCGGCAGACATTGCCATGGGTGTTGACAAGGCACTTGAGGCAAAAGAAAATCATATGACAGATGAGGAACTTGAGGCAATTGGTGCAGGTGATCAGGGTATGATGTTTGGTTATGCCACAAATGAGACGGAAGAGTATATGCCTTATCCGATTTCACTTGCCCACAAACTTACAAAGAAACTCACAGAAGTGCGTAAGAATGGAACACTTCCGTATCTTCGTGCAGATGGAAAAAGTCAGGTTACTGTTGAATATGATGAGAACGGAAAGCCTGTTCATGTAAATGCAGTAGTTATATCATCACAGCATGCTGCCGATGTTTCACAGGAACAGATTCATGAAGATATCCGAAAATATGTAATTGACCCTGTAGTACCAAAGGATCTTACAGATGAAAGAACAAAATATTTTATCAATCCTACAGGGCGTTTTGTAATCGGTGGACCAAACGGTGACAGCGGACTTACAGGACGTAAGATTATTGTAGACACATACGGTGGATATGCACGTCACGGCGGCGGAGCATTCTCAGGAAAAGACTGTACAAAGGTTGACCGTTCAGCAGCATACGCATCACGTTATGTTGCTAAGAATATTGTTGCTACAGGTCTTGCAGATAAATGTGAAATCCAGCTTTCATATGCTATCGGAGTTGCACAGCCTACATCTGTAATGGTTGACACATTTGGAACAGGCAAAATCTCTGATGAGAAGCTTGTGGAGATAATCAGAGAAAACTTTGACCTTCGTCCGGCAGGAATCATTAAGATGCTTGACCTTAGAAGACCGATTTATAAGCAGACAGCCGCATATGGTCATTTTGGACGCAATGATTTAAACCTTCCATGGGAGCAGCTTGATAAGGTTGATGTGTTGAAGAAATACTTATAATTTTTAATAAATTAAATAAAGTGACTTATCACTAAAATACAGTGTATTTAATTTAGGGTATGTATGTTAAGATTATCTTGATAATATATACCCTGATATTTTTTATAAGGAGAAAATTTATGACATACTTAAAAAAGAAAACAAAATTAAAAAAGCAAGCCGGAAGATTTACGGCGGCGGTAATCGCAATGGGTTTAATGATTACCGGGACTTTTTACGGAAACACGCAGACTTATGCAAAAAGTTCTGATAAAAAGGTGACCTTGAACAGTTCGTCTAAGAAGCTTCAAAAAGGAAAGTCATTTACATTAAGTGTAAAGGCTGTTTCAAAAGATGTGAAAGTTAAGAAAGTGAAATTTAGCAGCGGCAAAAGAAGCGTAGCATCAGTTTCTTCAAAAGGAAAGGTTAAAGCGTTAAAAGAAGGCAACACAATTATTAAATGTGTTGTTTCTTATAAGGAAAAGAAAAATGTAAAAGGAAAAAAGAAATGGAAAGATTTCAATAAGACATTAAAATGTAATGTTACTGTTTATGCAAATAAAGTTACGCCAACGGCAGAACCGACAAAAACACCTGCTGAAACAGAAACACCAACGGCGGAACCGACAAAGACACCTGCTGAAACAGAAATACCAACGGCGGAACCGACAAAGACACCTGTTGAAACAGAAACACCAACGACAGAACCAACAAAGACACCTGCTGAAACAGAAACACCAACGACAGAACCGACAACAGAGCCTTCTGCTGCATCGGATGCATACCAGATGGTTCATGATCTGGGTCTTGGTATAAATCTCGGAAATACAATGGAAAGTGTAGCTGCGTCAAAGCTTGGAAGTGTAAATGCATATGAGACATACTGGGGAGCACCTACGACAACAAAAGCTATGGTGGATGGTATGAGAAAAGCTGGATTTAAGACTATAAGAATACCTGTAGCATGGTCAAATATGATGTCGGATGACGGAAAGTATACTATAAGTGATGCGTATTTTAACAGAGTTGAAGAGATTATGAGTTATGCTCTTGACAATGACATGTATGTTATCGTAAATATTCACTACGATGGCGGATGGTGGGCGAGATTTGGCTCAAAAACGGAGAGTGAGAGAACACAGGCGATGGAAAAATATAAGGCTATGTGGACTCAGATAGCAGAAAGATTTAATAAATATTCAGATAAAGTCATATTTGAATCTGCAAATGAGGAACTTGGAACAAGACTTAACAGTACCAATGATTATAGTGGTTCAGGTTATTACACAAATACCGATGATTTGTATAAACTTACCAATGAGATAAATCAGACATTTGTTAATATTGTGCGTGCAACAGGTGGGAATAATGCGAAAAGATTTCTTCTGATAGCAGGTTATGATACTGATATATTCAAAACATGTGATGCGAGGTATCAGATGCCTAAAGATACGATAGAAAGTCACCTTATGGTTTCAGTACACTATTATTCACCATATGGATACTGTGACATATCAGACCCTTCAAAAAGTCTTTACATTGCATCATGGGGAAGTGATGAGGAAGTAAAAACATTAAAGGCTGATCTTAAAAATATGAAATTAAGATTTGTTGATAATGGATATCCGGTAATTATCGGTGAGTATAATGTTTGTGATACAAAAAATTCTGACGGGACATATACAAGAAAAACGGGAAGAGATATCTTTATAAAAAATGTTTGTGAATATTCATTAGCAAATGGAATGTGTCCTGTCTTGTGGGATACAGGAGCAGGTTACAGCCGTTCACAGTACAGAATGTCAAATGATGTTGACAAAAGTTTATTTGATGAACTTTCTGTTACAGCAGAAAACAGTAAGATTTACAGACCGGATGCAGCAGAAAAATCATATACATGGACGGGAAATATCGGAGCGTCAGGATGGAATGCAGTAACTCCATCTGCAACGGATGATAACTGGAATCTTCCTGTTAATGCGGTTGGAGCAGCATACAAGTTAAGTGGAATAGAATGGTCGAAGTTTAAAAATCCGTATCTTGAAATAAAGGTAAATGAACTTACAAGTGGCAGCAGCGTAGGTTATAAAATTGCTAACGAAGTTAATACGGAAAATGAATATTATAATTTTGTAGAAGATTCTAAGACAAAAGTATCAGGAACATTTGAGTTAAGCAATGGGGCTTCTTTAAAAGTTGATTTGACAAAACAGGGACTTACAGATACAGATAGTATATACATTGGAATGGTAGATAAGGATTTCAATGCAAATGTTACCATAACACTAAAAGATAGTATAGATTAGAAAAAGAAAAATACACATACATAAATCCAGATTCACAAAAAGGTGACAGTACGATTATTGAAGAACTAAAGAAATATAAGATTAGAAAGTGTGTCAATGTTAAAAAAGTTGACACACTTTTTATCTAAACAAGAAAATAAAAAATTGTCAAAACAGGCATTTTTAGGTATTATAGTATATATGTTTGTGAGGTGAGATGAAATTGAAGATGATATTACCGAAAAATGTTTCATATATTATTAGTAAACTTGAACAGGCAGGATATGAAGCTTATGCAGTTGGGGGATGTGTCAGGGATACTCTTTTGGGGAGAAAACCGCAGGACTGGGATATCACCACTTCTGCCAAACCGCTTCAGATTAAACAGCTTTTTAAGAAAACAATAGATACCGGAATACAGCATGGGACGGTTACTGTTATGATTGACCACGTTGGATATGAAGTGACAACATACCGTATAGATGGGGAGTATGAGGATAACAGGCATCCGAAGAAGGTGGAATTTACCGACAACTTAAAACTAGACCTTGAACGGCGTGATTTTACCATAAATGCCATGGCATACAACGATAAAAGAGGACTTGTTGACGAATTTGAGGGTATTAAAGACCTTAAAGATGGTATAATAAGATGTGTTGGTGATGCGGGACAGAGGTTTGACGAGGACGCATTAAGAATGTTAAGAGCAGTGAGGTTTGCGGGACAGCTTGGGTTTGAGATAGAGGATGAGACAAGAAATGCCATAGTCAAAAGAGCAGACAGACTTGAAAATATAAGTGCGGAAAGAATCAGGGTTGAGCTTACAAAACTGCTTGTGGCAAAAGAGGCGGGAAGATTAAGAGATGCATACGGCACAGGTATGACAAGATATTTTCTGCCGGAACTTGACAAAGCGATGGTGACAGAGCAAAAGAATCCGCATCATGTATATACTGTCGGTGAGCACAGTATACATGGTATTGAGATTATGAATTGTTTCTTTGAAGTGACTTCAGACAGAAAAATGTATGATAAAGTGCCTGAGAAAGTTATGATTACGGCGAAGAAAATTGCAAAAAAAATGAATAAAAAACAGCACACGATTCTTTGCATGGCAATGCTCCTGCATGATATTGCAAAACCCGTTGTCATGACGATTGATGACGATGGAATCGGTCACTTTTACGGTCATCCGCAGGAGAGCGAGAAGATGGCAAAAAAGATTATGAGAAGGCTTACATTTGACAACGAGTCAATATCAAAAGTATGCAGGCTTGTGAAGTTTCACGACTATCGCATTGAGGACAGTGACAGAGCATTCAGGCGTGCGGTATCAAAGATTGGTGCGGATATTATGGATATGCTTTTTCTTGTTGAATATGCGGATGTCTTGTCACAGAGTGATAAGATGTTGGAGGAAAAACTTTCAAAGATAAATTCAGGAGTTGAAAGATTTGAATATATTACGCAGAATGCGCAGCCTTTATCAATAAAGGAACTGGCACTGACGGGGTCTGATTTGATAGCGGCGGGAGTGAAACCCGGTCCGAATATGGGAGAAATTTTAAAAAAAATGCTCGATAAAGTTTTAGATGAGCCGGAAGCAAATACGAAAGAAAATTTGCTGGAATATTTAAAGACAATGGATGACTTTTTTTTATAAAGTTATGATGGGGTAAAACAATTTTTGACCCTATTATCATATTATGCAATTGCATTATAAGAGTGGAGGATTATTATGGATATGAATGTAAGGCTTGCGAAGATGACAAAAGCTATGAAAACACAGCTTTTTATCGACAATCTTACAACAATATTTAACCCACAGGCACTTTTTAGTGACGGTACGGATAGATATCGTATACCGCCTGAGCCGGAGGCAGGTGAGAGTGTTAGGATAAGGTTTAGAACCGGCAGGGAGAATATTGATAAGGTGGTTTTGGTTGTCTGCGGAGATACACGTATAGATATGAATAAAGTCTACAATGACAGGATGTTTGATTATTATGAGAGCACTATTGAACTTTCTGACAAAATGATAGACTACTATTTTGAAGTTACAAGCGGCAGAGTTGTATGCTATTACAATAGTGTCGGTGTGTGCAGCGGAGTAGAACCTTATTATAATTTTACGATAACACCGTCATTCCATACACCGGATTGGGCTAAGGGTGCTGTCTTTTATCAGATATATGTTGACCGTTTTTACAATGGTGACAGGACAAATGACGTTGAAAAGGATGAGTATGTCTATATCGGCGAGGGAACTGACAAAGTAGATGACTGGTTTAAGTATCCGGCTTCTATGGGTGTAAGGGAATTTTATGGCGGTGACATAGCCGGAGTATGGCAGAAACTCGATTATTTGCAGGAATTAGGTGTTGATGCAATTTATTTCAATCCGATTTTTGTATCACCGTCGAATCATAAATACGATATTCAGGATTATGATTATATAGACCCGCATTTTGGTAAAATAGTGAAAGATGATGGCGAAGTATTACAGAGGAATGAGCAGGGGCAGCTTTTATGCGACGGAACTTATCCGAATAAATATGCGACAAAATATGTGTGCAGAGTTACGGATAAGGAAAATCTTGAAGCCAGCAATAAGTTTTTTGCGGAATTTGTCGAGGAAGTTCACAAAAGAGGGATGAAAGTTATTCTTGACGGAGTTTTCAATCATTGTGGATCTTTCAACAAATGGCTTGACAGAGAGTGCATATACGAAGATGCACAGGGTTATGAAAAGGGAGCCTATGTATCGGGTGAGAGCCCATACAGAACATTTTTTAAATTCAATGAGGATATGTGGCCTTACAATTATCACTATGATGGATGGTGGGGACACGATACACTTCCAAAATTAAATTATGAAGATTCACCGCTTTTGTTTGATTATATAATGCATGTTGCGAGAAAATGGGTTTCACCGCCTTATAATGTTGACGGCTGGAGACTTGATGTGGCAGCCGATCTTGGTCAGTCACAGGAGTACAATCATTATTTTTGGAGAGAATTCAGAAGAAATGTCAAGGAGGCAAATCCTGAGGCAATTGTTTTGGCAGAGCATTACGGAGATCCGACAGACTGGCTCAGAGGTGACCAGTGGGATACGGTTATGAACTATGATGCGTTTATGGAGCCGATTACATGGTTTTTAACAGGTGTTGAAAAGCACAGTGATGAATACAGAGAAGATCTTCTCGGCAATGCAGATGCATTTTTTGGATCTATGCGAAATTATATGACAAGATTTAATACCCAGTCGCTTCAGGTTGCCATGAACGAACTTTCAAACCATGACCATTCAAGGTTTATGACAAGAACAAATCATCGTGTCGGCAGAACTGCAAGTGTGGGACCGCAGGCAGCGGATGAGGGAATAGATAAAGCTCTTTTCAGACTTGGTGTTATGATACAGATGACATGGCCGGGTGCACCTACAATTTATTATGGTGATGAAGCCGGATTGTGTGGATGGACTGACCCTGACAACAGAAGAACATATCCTTGGGGAAGAGAAGATCAGGAACTTATAGAATTTCACAGACAGCTTATAAGAATACACAAAGATTATCAGGTGTTTAAGACGGGTTCAATTATCTTTTTGAAAGGTCAGTATAAGCTTATAGGATATGGAAGATTTGATGACAATGACAAGATAGTTGTTATGATAAACAGCAGTGATGAAGTCAGAGAAGCGGATGTACCTGTATGGAGACTTGGAGTTATTCAGGAAACCCGTATGGCAAGACTTATGATAAGCAGCAGGGATGGATATTCTGACGAAGCAAAAGTTTATCCTGTTGTGAATGGAAACATTCACGTTGAATGTCCTCCAATGTCGGGAATGATTATTAAAGATATAGAAAGCATGGGATAAATATGAAAAAAATCAGAGAGTGGATGCATGGCAGAGGAAGGAAAACTGTTATTGCTGTTGTAGTCATTATTGCATTTGCAATGATTGCCCATTATTTTATTGTGGAAAGACACGGAAAATGGGGACTTGAAAGTGCATACAGTGCAGATGCGCAGGAGACTGTTTCGCCGAAACCGCAGGAGGATTATTATGTAGGAGGTGCTTCTATAGGAGGGGTGAAGAAGGGAACAACGATAGCAACAGGTGATACAATAGAGAAAGACAATGAAACTGATGAAAAAAATAAAAAATAAAAATACAAATTATATACATTTTCATTGCTTTTATAATAATAATTATAATATAATAAATCTATTAGGTTTTTGTTAAAAATTACAAGAATCCAAACGGAATATAAAGTGTCGGATAATATAAACCGGCGGAACGGAGGAGAAAAATGTACAGTTTAATTCCAGTGGTATGTGCGCAGGATATTACAGCACTTGTTCGCGCATTACCCGGTTCTGTAGCCCAGGGACTTATCTGGGGAATTATGGCGATAGGAGTGTTTTTGACTTTTAAGATACTTGACTTTGCCGATCTTACAGTTGACGGAACCATGGCAACAGGTGGTGTTGTTACGGTTATGCTTATTTTGAAAGGATGGAATCCGGTTGCAGCGGTTGCAGTTGCTTTTGTTGCAGGTATGCTTGCAGGACTTATTACAGGTGTACTGCATACGGTTCTTGGAATACCTGACATACTTGCGGGTATTCTTACACAGCTTTCATTGTATTCAATAAATCTGAATATCTCAGAGGGAAAAGCAAATCAGGCAGTAAATGTAGATATGTATAATCTTGTAGTTTCAGGACGTGACAATCCTGCTGCAATAGTTGCAGTAGTTATAATACTTGCAGTTGTCATAGCTCTTATGTATTGGTTCTTTGGAACAGAACTCGGTTTTACAATCAGAGCGACAGGATGCAATCCTAATATGTCAAGAGCTCAGGGAATAAACACAAATGTTGCAAAGGTTATTGCACTTGTATTTTCTAACGGCCTTGTAGGATTTGCAGGAGGACTTCTTTCACAATATCAGGGAAACTTTGATGTTAATATGGGAAGAGGTTCAATCGTTATCGGTCTTGCATCAGTTATTATCGGAGAGGTGCTCGGTGAGGCAATTTTCGGAAAGAAACTTAATTTCAGTGGAAGACTTGCATTTGTTGCTGTTGGAAGCATAATTTATTATATTGTTATTCAGTTTGTATTGTGGCTTGGTCTTCCTACAATTGATATGAAGATGTTCTCTGCTATGGTAGTGGCAATATTCCTTGCAGTTCCATATCTGAGAGGAAAAGCTAAAAATTCATATAGAAAAGCTGCAAAGGGAGGTGCCGGAAAGTGTTAGAATTAAACAATGTACATAAAACATTTAATCTGGGTACGATAAATGAGAAAAGAGCTTTAAATGGTGTGAATTTAAAACTTGATGATGGTGATTTCGTTACTGTTATAGGTGGTAACGGAGCAGGTAAATCTACCGTACTTAATGCTATTGCAGGGGTATGGCCGATAGATGTCGGAAGTATCGTGATTGATGGTGTTGATATGACGGGACTTTCAGAGCACAAGAGAGCACCGTATCTTGGCAGAGTCTTTCAGGATCCTATGAATGGAACGGCAGCTACGATGGAGATTATCGAAAATCTTGCGCTTGCTGCAAGGCGAGGTCAGAAGAGAGGGCTCAGATGGGGAGTCACAAAATCAGAAAAGAAAAAATACAGAGAAATGCTTGCAAAACTTGATCTTGGTCTTGAGGAAAGAATGACTTCAAAGGTAGGTCTTTTGTCAGGGGGACAGAGACAGGCACTTACCCTTCTCATGGCGACAATCAAAAAGCCGAAGCTTCTGCTTCTTGACGAGCACACGGCAGCACTTGATCCTAAGACAGCAGCAAAAGTTCTTGCATTGTCAGACAAGATAATCGCTGAGAACCATCTTACAGCAATGATGGTTACACATAATATGAGGGATGCAATTGTACATGGAAACCGTCTTATTATGATGAATGAGGGACAAGTTATACTTGATATTAAGGGGGAAGAAAAGAAGAAACTTACTGTTGAGGATCTTCTTCAGAAATTTGAGGAAGTAAGCGGTGAGGAGTTTTCAAATGATAAAGCACTGTTAGGATAAGATGTTATTAGGGTAGGGATGTCATCGTGTCAGGGTGATATCCCACTTTAAGTATAACTATAAATTAAGACAAACAGGCAGGAGCGTACATATGAGTCATAGTATTACGGATATTTTTTATAAGCAGAGAAATGATTTCTTAAAGGAGCAGAAGGAAAGAGAAAAAAGACTGGTGTTCCCAGAGGATGTATTGGAGATTAAAAATATACCATATCTGGATGATGGAGACAAAGCACACAGGCTGGATATATACAGACCTAAAAAAGCAGAAAACAAAAAGCTTCCGGTTATCATAAATGTTCATGGTGGCGGACTTATTCTTGGAAGTAAAGAGTTTAACCGGTATTTCTGTGCCAATTTGTGCAAATTGGGATATGTTGTATTTAGTGTTGAATATCGTCTTGTGCCTGACTGTATGTTTTATGACCAGTGTGAAGATTTGTCGAGAGCATTTGATTTTATTGTTAAAAACATTCCAAAATATGACGGAGACAAAGAAAGAATTTTTGCAGCGGGTGACAGCGGTGGGGCATGTCTGCTTACATATACTGCTGCTATGATGAAGTGCAGACCATTGGCGAAAGCTGCCAAAGTTAAAGCAGCAGCAATAGATATAAAGGCACTTGGTCTTATAAGCGGCATGTTTTACACAAACAAATTTGATAAACTTGGATTGTTTCTGCCAAAATATCTTTATGGCAGGGATTATAAAAAAGGCAGTTATGCAAAATATGTTAATCCGGAAAATTCCGAGTTGATAAATGCATTGCCGCCATGTTTTCTTGTTACAAGCAAAAATGACAATTTAAAACATTATACTATTAATTTTTCAAAAGCACTTAAGAAAAATAATAAATATCACAAACTGATTTGTTTTGAAAAAAAGCCTGAATTGACACATGCATTCAGTGTGTTTGAGCCAAATCTTAAAGAAAGTGCTGAAACAATCAGAGAAATGTTAAATTTTTTCAGACATTGTGAAGATGAATAAAATTCGGTTAAGGACTTTATGATATATCGGATTTGGACATACGGAGGTGAGGTTTTATGAATTACGATGAAAATGTTTTTAAAGAAAAAGCAAACAGAAAGGCAAGAAGAATTTGGATTATATTTGCCATTCTTCTTTCGGCTAACTATGGCTCAGACGTAGCTAACGGACTTAATTCACCGTTATATTATGCGGTGTTTCTTGCACTTTGCTGGATACCGATAATTGCAGGAGAAATTTTGCTGAGAGTTAAGGGCTGGGAAACAGATATGTATAAATACAACCTTGTTATAGGTTACGGTATCTTTTACACCTTTGTTATCAGTACAACAGAATCACCGATAGCATTTACATATATACTTCCGGTTACAAGCCTTTTGGTACTTTACAAAAATCGTAAATTTATGATTTACTGTGGTGTTGTAAATTCGATTATTATAATAATAAGTTCCGTGTATCATGTTATGTGCGGCTACAATTCAGCGGCAGACATGAAAAATTATCAGCTTGAATTGTCAGCTATTATTCTCTGCTATATTTGTTATGTCATGTCAATTCACCATCTTAATGAGTCGGACGGTGCCATGACAAACAGCATAAAGGCGGATTTGCAGCGAGTTATTACAACTGTAGAAAAAGTTAAGACAGCGAGCAATTCAATTATGAGCGGTGTTTCTGTTGTAAGAGAAATATCTGTTGAAAATACACACAGTGCGGATGTAGTTGCCGATGGAATGACTACACTTACTGATAATAACGGCAGACTTGAGGATACAACGTCATCATCAGTAGATATGACTACAGACATAAGTTCACAGGTAAAGCATGTCGCACAGATGATAGAGCAGATGGTTGTATTGACGGCAGAATCGGGAGAGCATGCAAAGAACAGTTCAGACGACCTTACAAGCCTTGTGGAAACTACTCATGCCATGACTGATTTATCTTCAGAGATAGGCAAAATACTTGAAAACTTCAAAGAAGAATTTGACAGAGTTAAACTTGAAACCGGAAAGATAGAGGAAATTACGGAGCAGACAACACTTCTCGCATTAAATGCGTCAATCGAAGCTGCAAGAGCAGGTGAAGCAGGAAGAGGTTTTGGTGTTGTTGCACAGCAGATAAGTTCACTTAGTACGGAAACGCAGTCCTCATCAGGACAGATTGAAGATGCACTTATAAGACTTCAGGAAACGTCAGACAAGATGACTGCTTCTATGGAAGAAACCATAAAACTGGTTCAGGAAACATTCAAAAAAGTATCTAAAACCGGTAAAAATGTGGAAAAGATAAATGATGACTCAAAACAGATTGAAAATCATATTCAGGAGATTGATACAGCCATTAAGGAAGTGGAGAATTCAAATCATCAGCTTGTTGAAAATATGGATAATGTGTCACAGATTGTTAAGGATATGACAAACTGCATTTCTTATTCAAATGAAATGAGCGGACGCATGCTGAGCAAATATGAAGAGTCGATGACAAACATAAACGATATTGAAAAAGTTGTTGAGGCTCTTATGTGTGAACTTGGCATAGGCGGATTCATGGGCATTGAAGATATACAGCCGGGCATGAAAGTTCAGGTTTCCATACTGAATTCTGAAAATGAAAAAGATGCAGATACACTTCACGGTGAGGTATTGGAACAAAACGGTGATAAAGTTGTTGTGAAGCTTTCTAAGTCAAGGGATATATTTAAAGATACTTCATGCATGCTTCAGATAACAGTTGGAAATGTCCTGTATATGTGGAAAACAGCAAGCATAAAGAATATTAAGGACAGAAGTAACAATACATTTGAAATTACTGTAGCATCAAGACCGAAGATAAAAAACAGAAGAAAATATCCTCGTATGGACATAAATAACAAATGTAAGATTACTATTCAGAATTCAGGAAAAGTAATAGATGCAAGACTTGACAATATTAGTGCTAATGGTTTCGCATTGCTTACTGAGGATTCATACTTTAAAGACAACAAAGATGCAAAGATAACAATTGAAATTGAAGATTTTGATTTGCCAAAACACAATATTCTTGAAGGAAAGGTTATACGTTGTTCTGAGAATGAAGGAATGTATATTGTAGGCTGTCAGATGCCGGAGGATGACAATGTCATAAGAGAGTATGTAAATAGCAGCATATAGTTATGGGGAATCAGGACATAACAAACAACGATAAGTAATAAAAAAAGACTGTCAAAAGCGACAGTCTTTTTTTATTACTTTCTTAGCTGGTGATGAATAACTTTATCTTTATACATTTCTTCATCGGCAGCTTTTATGAAATCATCAAGAGAAATATCATGTGTTGGAATACCTGTGATAACACCGATACTTGCACTGACATCATATGGGTAGTCATGCATTTTGTTGAAAATATTGATGTTATGATGAAGTTTGTCTAAAAAATCATCACTGTCAAGACCATCGGCAAGCGGTCCTGCCATAACAAATTCGTCACCGCCAAATCGTGCACATATTTCATCATGAGTGCAGGATTGCATGAGTATATTTCCTATTGCCGCAATAGCAATGTCTCCGTCTGAATGACCATAGGTGTCGTTTATCTTTTTTAAACCGTTCAGGTCAACTGATATAGCAATAAAATGTTTTTGCTCTGCTATACATTTATTGAAAAGCGGCAATACTTTCTGGTAAAAACCGCGTCTGTTTAAAAGACCTGTAAGAGGGTCGTGTATATATTTGTTCTCAAGACTTGATATAATGCTCTGCTGTCTTTGGTGAACTTTCATTGTCTCAAGTGAATTGCTCACATTCATAACAAACTGATAGAGCTGTTCCATATTGATTTTATCAGGTTCATAGACAAGAGCGACATAGCCTATTGTATGGTCGAGAGCATGCAGAGGAACGAACATGATGTTAGTTTCTTCTTCGAGAGCCTGTTCAAGATTTGGAAGAAGATTTAAAGTTTCAAAATCAGTCATGCCCTGCCAGACCTTATCATGTTTTGAGAGAACGACATCCATATGGCCTGAATAGCCCAACCGTTTTGAAACTCTCTCGTCGAGAATGTCAGATAATTCTTCGTCTTCCGTGAGAAAATTGTCGACAATACAAAGCCAAAAACGATGACTGAAAAAATTCTTTTCATAGTGCATAAGTTTCTCGAATACAGCCTGAAAGGAATTGTTATCGTTTAAATCGGCTGACATATTTATCTGATTTTGATTGAAATGTATCTGCTCATCGAATTTATTATTCAGGTTGTATGCAAGACTGTTGTATTTTCGTGCACTTGTATGAACACAGCCACATGAACCGCCAATCAGCACATTTGAATTTATATAGTTTTCTTTAGGAACTTCTCTGTTGTTAAAAATATCCTGTAATAAGTCAAATGCTTTTATTGCGGCACTTTTATAGTCGTGCTGTGCCGTTGTGATAGGCGGAAAATGGTCAACTGCCTGAATTATGCCGTCAAATCCCGTGATGGCAATATCGTGCGGAAGGTCATATCCGGCTTCCGTAAGTGAGTGATATGCGGTGATAGCCATAACATCATTTGCACAGGCAATAGCCTGTGGCATAGGAAGGTCACTGTTTATAAAGTCATTGATAACCTTTTTGGTAGGTGTACTCCAAAAACCACCGTAACCTATGCGTTCTTCCTCGATGGGAATGTTGTGCTCTGACAGCACTTTCTTGTAAATATCAATACGTTCGTCTGAAAAATGATTGCCTTTTATGCCGGCAATAAAATTGATTCTGGTATAGTGATGGTCTTCCAACAGATGCAATAAAATTTTTTCAAGTGCAGCCCGGTAGTTGTAGTTTATGTTGTAGCATCCGTCGATTGTGTGGTCTATGGAAACTATAGGAATATTATTATGCTTTGCATGTGAAATAATATTGTCCCTGATAGAAGGACATTTTATAGTTTCTGATAAAATAATCATGCCATCAATAATATTATAATTTATAAGGTTATAAATACAGCTTTCACCTATATCGTGTTTTCCGCCGCTGGCTGACATGTATAAGTCACTGAAAGCACGGAAATAAAGTAATTTGAAGTTGTATTTGTCGGCAAATTCGGTAAAATACCGCATGTAATGTTTGTTGTAATTTGTATCAATCGCCGCACAGCATACAGCAATGATACGAGTATCGCGACTTAACATGTTTCACGCCCTTTCCTGACAAAATAGTATTAAAATAATTGTAATTTATTATAATAAAAAAAGGTAAGAACTGCAACTGTATATTTTGGTAATATTATGATACCACGGATTGCGAACATATGTACTTGAAAAAGTGAATAATAGATGTTAATATAGGAAATAGATAGATAAAACATCGGAGGTTTTTATGGCAAAACATGAAGAAGTTAAGAAATATATAAAGATTAGAAAAGCAGCAGAGCATAATCTTAAAGATATAGATGTAGATATTCCGAGAGATGAGTTTGTTGTACTCACGGGTCTGAGTGGCTCGGGAAAGTCATCACTTGCTTTTGATACTATTTATGCTGAGGGGCAGAGAAGATACATGGAGTCACTTTCATCATATGCGAGACAGTTCCTTGGACTTATGGAGAAGCCGAATGTTGAAAGAATAGAGGGACTTCCACCAGCTATATCGATTGACCAAAAGTCTACAAACAGAAATCCGCGTTCGACAGTCGGTACTGTGACTGAGATATATGATTATTTCAGACTTTTATATGCCAGAGTTGGAGTGCCGCATTGTCCGAAGTGCGGAAAGGAGATTAAAAGACAGACTGTAGACCAGATATGCGATGAGATTATGAAACTGGAGACAGGTACCAGACTGCAGCTTCTTGCACCTGTAGTGAGAGGAAGAAAAGGAGAACATGTCAAGGTCTTTGAAAGTGCAAGAAAAAGCGGTTATGTCAGAGTTGTCGTTGACGGTCACATTTATGATTTGTCTGAGGAGATTAAACTTGAAAAAAATAAAAAACATAACATAGAAATTATGGTTGACAGACTTGTTGTGAGAGACGGTATAGAAAAGAGACTTACTGATTCCATCGAAAATGTTATGAGACTTTCGGATGGTCTGCTTATAGTTGATATTCCGGGAAAAGAACAGCTTAAATTCAGCCAGAGCTTTTCTTGTGCAGACTGTGGCATAAGTATAGATGAGATTGAGCCGAGGACATTTTCTTTTAACAATCCATTTGGTGCCTGTGAAGTCTGCCACGGTATCGGATATAAGATGGAATTTGCCGAGGAACTTATGATACCTGATCCGTCTTTAAGTATTGCGGACGGGGCACTTGTTGTAAACGGATGGCAGTCGGTTACAAATAAGACAAGCTATGCAAGATGTGTTCTTGATGCACTTGCCGAGGAATATAAATTTGACCTTAATACACCTTATCAGGATCTGCCGAAAGAAATCAGACATATGCTTATGCATGGAACGGATGGAAAAAGTGTTTTGGTACATTACAGAGGACAGCGTGGCGTAGGTGTCTATGATGTTGCTTTTGAAGGCATTATCAAAAATGTTGAGAGAAGATACAGGGAAACAGCATCGGAGAGCACCAAGAAAGAATATGAAAGTTTTATGCGCATAACTCCGTGTAAGGCATGTAAAGGAAAGAGACTTCGTCCGGAGGCACTTGCTGTTACGGTTGGTGATAAAAACATTGCTCAGATTACGGAACTTTCCATAATAGACCTTAAAAATTATCTTGATGCCCTCGAACTTACGCAAAATCAGCTAAACATTGGAAAGGTTGTGCTTAAGGAAATAAAGGCGAGAGTTGGATTTCTTGTCGAGGTTGGTCTTGAGTATCTTTCACTCTCGAGATATACTGCAAGTCTTTCAGGCGGCGAGGCACAGCGAATCAGGCTTGCGACACAGATAGGTTCGGGACTTGTCGGAGTTGCCTATATACTCGATGAGCCGAGTATAGGACTTCATCAGAGAGACAATGATCAACTTCTAGGTGCGCTGATGAAATTAAAAAATCTCGGAAACACACTTATAGTTGTAGAGCATGATGAAGACACTATGTTTGCAGCTGACTATATAGTTGATATAGGACCAGGAGCAGGTTCGCACGGTGGGAAGGTTATTGCTACAGGAACCGCAGAAGATATTATGGCGTGTAAGGAGTCGATAACAGGTGACTATCTGAGTGGCAGAAAAAAGATACCTGTTCCTGATGTCAGAAAAGAGCCTACAGGCTGGATTAAAGTAAAAGGTGCAAGAGAGAACAATCTTAAAAATATTGATGTTGAGTTTCCTATAGGAGTAATGACTTGTGTTACCGGTGTTTCAGGTTCAGGAAAGAGTTCACTTGTCAATGAGATACTTTACAAATCAATGGCGAAACAGCTGAACAGAGCAAGGACAATTCCGGGACTCTGCGATGGGGTAGAAGGTCTTGAACAGCTTGACAAAGTTATAAATATAGACCAGTCTCCGATTGGACGAACACCACGTTCAAATCCTGCAACATATACAGGCGTGTTCGACATGATAAGAGATTTGTTTGCGGCTACACCGGATGCAAAAGCAAAAGGATACAAGAAAGGACGCTTTAGTTTTAATGTAAAAGGTGGAAGATGCGAAAACTGTCACGGTGACGGAATTATCAAGATAGAGATGAATTTTCTGCCGGATGTGTATGTACCGTGTGAAGTGTGTGGTGGAAAGAGATACAACAGGGAGACACTCGATGTTAAGTATAAAGGAAAAAGTATCTATGATGTGCTTGATATGACGGTAGAGGAGGCACTTACATTTTTTGAGGCAGTACCTACTATAAGAAGAAAGATAGAGACACTTTACGAGGTAGGACTTTCTTATATAAAACTTGGTCAGCCGTCTACAACACTTTCGGGTGGAGAGGCACAGCGAATCAAACTTGCAACTGAACTTAGTAAGAGAAGTACGGGAAAAACAGTGTACGTGCTTGATGAGCCGACTACAGGACTTCATTTTGCTGATGTACACAAACTGGTGGATATATTGAGAAGACTTACCGAAAACGGAAACACAGTTATAGTTATAGAGCACAATCTTGATGTCATTAAGACAGCGGACTATATAATTGACCTGGGACCTGAAGGTGGTGCGAAAGGCGGAACCGTTATAGCAAAAGGAACACCTGAAAAGGTTGCAAAGAGCAGGAAGTCATATACGGGGCAGTATATTAAGAAGATGCTTGAAAAGTGATTTTGTATTTATACAAGGAGGCGTGTGCATGGGTGATAAAAATAATAGTGACAACTCATTTTTTGCAATGCTATCGAGAATGAAATACATTGAAAGATGGGCGTTGATGCGCAATTCACTCCGTGAAAATGTCTGTGAACATTCTCTGGAAACAGCCGTGATTGCTCATGCACTTGCTGTTATCGGCAACTGTATGCTTGAAAAAAATTATAATGCGGAACATATCGCAATGCTTGCATTGTATCATGATTGTACGGAGATAATTACCGGAGATATGCCGACACCTGTTAAATATTACAATGCCGATATAAAAGATGTTTATAAGGAGATTGAGGAAACGGCAGCGAGAAATCTTCTTGACCGGCTTCCCGATGATATGGTGTCTGAGTATGAAAAATATCTGCTGCCGAAGGATGATGCTTCGGTTATGAAACTTGTAAAGGCTGCAGATAAAATATCAGCACTGATAAAGTGCATAGAAGAAGAAAAGACAGGAAACAGGGAGTTTAATCATGCAAAAGAGTCAACATATAAGGCGATAAAAAATCTTGGGTGTGAGGAAGCTGATATTTTCTGCAAAAAGTTTGTGCCTGAGTACGAAAAGACATTGGATGAATTAAATTGATGCAAGGGTCAAAAGCAGCTAGTAATGTATGTTTACATACAAATTACTAGCTGGTGGCTTGACCCGCCAAACACCGACAAGTAGCAGATTTGCTTGCAAATATGCGGGATTGGAGGTGTTTGTAGGATTGCGAAAATTGCATAGCAATGAAGCAATCCGTGGCATTAGTTGGGGACAAAATACATTTTGACCCCAACATCATTAAATTGATTTATATAGACAGAGATGGTGTACATCTCTGTTTTGCGTTATTATAAAAAGGTTTTATACTGATTTGCACATAATGTCATGTTATGCTAACATATAGAAGCATTAGTTATAGATATATTATTGATAGAGATATTACTTATTGATATATTGTTGGCATGATATATGTGCAGAATAAGCTGTGCGGAAATGGAGAAATTATGGAACAGAACGAAATATATGGAGAATTTGCCTATGTTTATGATGAGTTTATGGACAATATTCCATATGAGCAATGGCATGATTATCTTCATAAACTGCTGGTAAAGTATGGAGTGAAAAAAGGAATAGTAACAGAGCTTGCGTGTGGTACGGGTACTATGACAAAGATGCTTGCAGATGACGGGTACGATATGATTGGAATAGATATATCATATGAAATGCTGGATGTGGCGAGACAGAAATATACGGACGATAACATTCTGTTTTTAAATCAGGATATGCGTGAATTGGATCTTTATGGAACAGCCGCAGCTATGGTATGTGTTTGTGACGGAATGAACTATATCACGGACGAGAAAGAGCTGATTAAAGTATTTGAGAGGGTAAAAATATTCCTCGATTATAATGGTGTTTTTGTTTTTGATATGAAAACAAGACATTTTTATAAGAATGTACTCGGCAGCAGGACTATAGCAGAAAACAGGGAAGATGCAAGTTTTATCTGGGAAAATGAATTTCATGAAGATACCGGCATCAATGAATATCTGCTTACGATATACAGTCTTATTGATGATGAAAATGACTTTTTTGAGAGGTCGGAAGAGATACATCATCAGAGGGCATATGATATTAAATTAGTGAAGGATTGTCTTGAAAAAGCAGGTCTTACATGTCTTGAAGTCTATGATGCTTTTACTGAAAGTGCGGCAAAAGATGACAGTGAGAGAATTTATTTTGTGGCACAGAGACCCGAAAAAGCTTAAGAACAAAAAAATTTAGCAATCAAATATAAAAATAAAATACAAAACAGGAAAGAAACGGAGATTAACAATGAGTGAGTATAAAGATTATATAGTCAGAGCAACAGCAGCAAATCATCAGCTTAGAGCATTTGCGGTTACAAGCAGGGATATTGTTGAAAAGGCAAGAGAAATTCATAATACAAGTCCGGTTGCAACAGCAGCAATAGGCAGAATGCTCACGGCTGCTTCTATGATGGGAAGTATGATGAAGGGTGAAAAGGATGTGCTTACACTTCAGGTTGAGTGTGGAGGACCTATAGGAGGAATTACAGTTACAGCAGATTCAAATGCGGATGTAAAGGGGTATGTAAACAATCCCAATGTAATACTGCCTCCAAATGCACAGGGAAAACTTGATGTTTCAGGTGCACTTGGACCGGGATTTTTAAATGTTATAAAGGATATCGGTCTTAGAGAACCGTACAACGGACAGACACACCTTGTATCTGGGGAGATAGCAGAAGATTTGACATATTATTTTGCAACATCTGAGCAGATACCGTCTTCAGTTGGCCTCGGTGTACTTATGGATAAGGACAATCATGTTCGTCAGGCAGGTGGCTTTATTATTCAGGTTATGCCGGATACGGATGATGAAGTTATAGATAAGCTTGAAGCAAGACTTGGCGAGGTGCATTCGGTTACGGATATGCTCGATAAAGGCATGACTCCTGAGGATATTTTAGGTTATGTGCTTGAGGGCATGGATGTAGAAATTCTTGAGACAATACCTACACAGTATAAATGCAACTGTTCCGTTGAGAGAGTATCTAAAGCTATAGCAAGCATTGGAAAAAAAGATTTGCAGGAAATGATAGATGACGGTAAACCGATTGAAGTAAACTGCCAGTTCTGCGGTTCGCATTATAAATTTGATACAGAGCAGCTGAAAACATTTATGAATTGCTAAGCAATGAAATGACACATTGATGTATTATAATATGGTGCAATGGAGCAATCCGTAGCATCAGTTGGGGTCAAAATACTTTTTGAACCCAATATCATAATATACAAAAATGTAAACAAAGGAGATAATGTTTAAATGTCTTTCAAGAGGAAAAAATATGTATTTGCAGTGATTATGATATTTTCTGTTATTTTTATGTTCGGCATGACAGCCAGACATGAAAAACTGCATGCAGAAGGTATAGGTGTCGTAAGTGTAAAAGGGTATCTTAATGTCAGGACAGGTCCCGGAACATATTATTCTAAACTCAAATACGGTGGCACCGGAGTTGTTTTGTCTGACGGACAGAGAGTTACGGTCGTTGGAAAGAATGGCAGCTGGTACCATATAAAATTTAAACAAAACAGTAAGAATTTAAGTGGTTATGTAAATAAGAAATATCTTAAATTCAAGACAGGAAAAACATATTCTTCCATAGTAGGATATATTGCATCTGAAGTATATGTCAGAAAAAACATGAATGCTGCGAAAGTGTATATAAAGCATAATAAGGAAAAGATAAAACTTCCCGTAAAAAGAAAAGTGAGGATATATTCCGAAAAATATGCAGAAAAGAAAAGATGGTATTACGCCTCATTTAAGTATGACGGGAAAACTTATAAGGGATATATAGAAGCCGATTCGGTGGACATTACATACGGAACTGGACTTCCTGGAATGTCAAAAAGCAGTACAGCACTGACTTTATATGCGAATCCTTTAAAAAAGGCTGCTGTTTTAAACTCATCGGGAAAAACGGTGCTTATACAAAAGGGAGCACAATTTGTCATAATGTCGCAGAAGTTTTTTGAGGAGAAAAAATATTTTTATATAAAGGTTATCTCGGCAAAAACTACATATAAAGGATATGTTCAGGCTGACAGTGTTTATTTCCAGCTGGTGAGAGATGAAAAAGCTGTTTCCAAAGCAACGGCAACACCTTCGCAGACGGAAATACCGACAAAGACAACAAAGCCTGAAGAGACGGCAGAACCGACGAAAACACCGGAAGTGACACAAACACCGTCAAGTGAACCTGAAACGAAGGCGGAATTCAAAAAAAGCTTGAAGAAAGCAGGATTTCCAGATGACTATATAACAGAACTTGTCAATCTTCATGAAAAATATCCGTATTGGCAGTTTAAGCCGTATAAGACAGACCTTAAATGGTCAGATGTTATAAAAAACGAATCGAAGGTAGGCTTAAATCTTCTTAGTGTAAATAAATCGTATGCATGGAAGTCTACAGCGGCAAAGGCGTATAATTGGAAAACTGATAAGTACATACCATATGATGGAAGTACATGGGTTACGGCATCAAAAAAGGCAGTCAAATATTATATGGATCCGAGAAACTTTCTTGATGAGAGAGGAATTTTCCAGTTTGAAAGCCTTGAGTATCAAAGTGGCAGCCAGACACAGAGCGGTGTTGAAAATATTTTAAATAATACACCAATGCATAATAAGAAATATAAGTATACCAGTAATGGAAAGAGTGTCAGTGTTAAATATTCAAAGACATTTATGACAGCAGCCAAAAAATCAAAAGTCAGTCCGTATCATCTTGCATCAAGGGTAAAGCAGGAAGTTGTTGTAAGTTCTACGAAAATGAGTAATTCCGTATCGGGTACGGTAGCCGGATATAAAGGAATATATAATTTTTACAATATCGGTGCGAATAACAGTGTTGTTGCGGGGGGTGCCGTTGCGAATGGACTCAGATGGGCAAAAACAGGAAAAACATATCTTCGTCCCTGGAATAACAGATACAAATCAATAGTAGGCGGTGCGCAGTATATCGGAAAAAATTATATAAATATAGGACAGAATACATTATATCTTGAAAAATTTAATGTGACTTCAAAAAACAGATATAACCATCAATATATGGGAAATATAGAGGCACCGAATAATGAAGCGACTAAGACAGTGGCAGCTTACGGTGCAATAGACAAAAAAATGCCGATGGTATTTTCGATACCTGTGTATGAAAATATGCCGGAAAAACCATGTGATGTGCCTTCAGGTGGAAAAAATCCAAATAACTATTTAAAGACACTCTATATAAAAGGTTATGCATTTGATTCTAAATTTGTACTTGGCGATAATGGTACAAAGACTTATACGCTTACCGTGAACAACAGCGTTGCCAATGTAAAAATATGTGCGACAAAGGTAAGCAAGTATTCAACACTGACAGGCACAGGAGTGAAAAATCTGGTAGTTGGTGAAAATACATTTTATGTAAAAGTCAAATCTGAAAGTGGAAATACAAGGAAATATAAGATTGTCGTTACCAGAAAATGACATTATGGGAAGTTATGTAGGTTATTCGGTGAAATGTCAATGATGCAGTATGCTGGGAGTGCCTGATGTACATTGTAAAGGGAGGAAGATAATTGCAAAGTGATTTCAAGTTAAAAAGGATATTAAGATATACAGGTATGCTTTTTGTATTTTTGCTTTTGTGGAGTATGAAAAGTTACAATGCGAGTGCATCAAGTGCCGAAGTATCAATTCAGTCATCAGAAAAACAGGTTGTAAAAGGTGATATTGTATATGTGATTATTACGGTGAATTCTTCTGATACAATGAGTGGTTTTGAAGGATATTTTACATATGACAGCAGAGTACTCCAATATATTACGGGAGGAAGCGTTGCGAACGGCAACGACGATAAATTCCAAATATCAGATACAGGAAGAGAAAGCGGAGTAAATACTTTAAAGTATTCGGTAAAGTTTGTTGCAAGAAAAACAGGCTCTACTTCAATAGAACTAAAACAGCCGTGTGCAGTTTACAGTTCGGAGGATTCATCAAAAATGTCGGTATCATCCGACACATTAAACATTATGGTAAAAAAGACTGCAAAGGCGACAAAAAAGCCTGATGTCAAATCATCTGAAAAACCGCAGCAGCCGAAAGACGAAGATAAGAAAGATATGCAGATGCCGCCTGAAACTCCGGATGTGGAAAAGCCACAGGCAGCCCCGACTGCAACGGCTACCACAAAGCCAAAGAAGAAAACAAAGAAAAATAAAAATAAGACAGATGATATACAAGATAAGAAAACGGATAAAAGTGTTACGGCAACATACCAAAACAGTGTCACAACAATTCACTGCTATGATGAATATGTAGTTACCGAAGTAAAAGATGAAAAAATCATACCTGCCGGATTTGGAAAAACCGAGATTGTTTTAGACGGTCATGTTATAACGGCATATGCAACTGAAAATGATATTGACCATACTTATGTATTGATTTATTGTAAAAAAGGAAGGCAGGAGCCACAGTTTTATCTTTATGATACAGAAAACGACAGTTTTATGCCGTATGACAAAGTAAAATCATGGTATAAAGGTTCAATGGGAAATACAGTCGTAGGTTCAGACACAATATATGATACTAAAATAAAAACCATGAAGTATGTTGTTGCAATAATGGTAATAATATGTCTGCTTATGTTGATTGGTATGCTCACAATCTATTTGCATTATCGTGAAAATAATAATATTATAGATATGCATGATGATTTTAGTGAAGGTGTGAATGTACATGAAAAAGACGGGCAGAACGAGATAGAAAGAGAAGTGGCAGAACATGAATTTTCATACAAAGAAACAGTTGAGAGTGAAAGTGTAAAAGAAAATCCGGTTCAAGAGAATTTGTTTGAAGAAGAGGAAAGTAATGTCACTCATTATTGGAAAAGAGATTAAATAAAATGGAGGATTTTTGAATATATGCGAAACAAGTTTACGAAAAGTGCGGCAAAAGCACTTGATAATTCGTTAAATGTTGCGAAATCATTCGGACACAATTATGTTGGAACAGAGCATTTGCTTATTGCTCTCGTAAAGACTAAAGGTGTTGCATCTGAAGTAATGCGCGAAAATGGCGTTGAGGAAGAAAAACTGAGCGTTCTTATAGATGAGATGCTTGAGGCAGACGGAAATGTAGCAGTAGCAGACAGACCTCAGTATACACCTAGAGTAAAGAAAATTATTGAGAACAGTGTAAGTGAAGCTGAGAGACTTGGCGCAAGCCAGGCAGGAACAGAGCATCTGCTTATTGCGTTATTGAAAGAAACAGACTGTCTTGGCGTAAGACTGCTTAATACAAGAGGAATAAATGTTCAAAAGCTTTATGTAGATTTACTTACGGCAACAGGTCAGGATGTCAATAGTGCAAAAAATGAGTATATGATGCAGAAAGGAAGAAGAGGAAAGTCGGCAACTCCTGTTCTTGACCAGTACAGCAGAAATCTCACAGAGTATGCTAAAGAAGGCAGGCTTGATCCGGTTATAGGAAGAGAACGTGAGATTACAAGACTTATAGAAATACTAAGTAGAAGAACAAAGAACAATCCATGTCTTGTCGGAGAACCCGGAGTAGGTAAGACAGCAGTAGTTGAAGGGCTTGCACAAAAGATAGCTGTTGGTGATGTGCCGGATATTATAAAGGATAAGAAAGTTCTTACACTTGACCTTTCAGGCATGGTTGCAGGCTCAAAATACAGAGGCGAGTTTGAAGAGAGAATAAAAAGGACAATAAAAGAAGTTATCCAGTCAGGAAATGTTCTTTTGTTTATCGATGAGATACACACAATCATTGGAGCAGGAGGGGCAGAGGGCGCATTGGATGCTGCCAATATTTTAAAGCCTTCGCTTGCCAGAGGTGAATTGCAGCTTATAGGTGCGACAACTTTAGAAGAATATCGCAAATATATAGAGAAAGATGCGGCATTGGAGCGACGTTTTCAGCCGGTTGATGTAAATGAACCTGATACTGAGGAAACAATAGCAATATTATACGGACTCAAAGAGAGATATGAGGAACACCACGGTGTAGATATAAGTGACAGTGCAGTAGTATCAGCTGTCAAAATGTCAGAGCGTTATGTCAATGACAGATTTCTTCCTGATAAGGCTATAGATGTAATTGACGAGGCATGTGCGAGAGTAAGCTTAAGTAAGTATCTTGCCACACCTGAACTCAGGGAACTTGAGGAAAATATATTAAAGTGGGAAAAAGAAAAGGAAGATGCCATACGCAGTGAAGATTACAAGCTTGCGGGAGAATTAAAAAAGAGACAGGCGGGAGCCGCTGAAAAAATTGAGAGCATACACAAAAAGATTGAAAATGAGCGAAAGAAACAAAATATATGTGTTGATGACAATGACATTGCAGCAGTTATCGCAGATTGGACCAAAATTCCGGTTCAGAAGCTTCAGGAGGCAGAAACTGAAAGACTTAAAAAACTTGAACAGATTTTACATGAGAGAGTAGTGGGACAAAAAGAAGCGGTAGAGGCAGTTTCAAAGGCAGTGCGAAGAGGCAGGGTAGGACTTAAAGACCCTGACAGACCTATAGGTTCATTTCTCTTTTTAGGACCTACAGGAGTAGGAAAAACAGAACTTTCAAAAGCACTTGCCGAAGCTGTATTTGGCAAGGAAAATGAGATAATCAGAGTTGATATGTCTGAATACATGGAGAAACACAGCGTTTCAAAAATGATTGGTTCACCTCCGGGATATGTTGGATATGAAGAAGGCGGCCAGCTCAGTGAAAAGGTAAGGAGACATCCGTATTCCGTTATACTTTTTGATGAGATTGAAAAGGCTCATCCTGATGTATTTAATATTCTGCTTCAGATTCTTGAGGACGGTCATGTGACAGATGCACAGGGAAGAAAGATAAGCTTTAAGAATACTATTATCATAATGACATCCAATGCGGGTGCGCAGAGAATAGTTGCACCTAAACATCTGGGATTTGGAACAGATGAAAGTGAAGAAGCTGATTATAATAAGATGAAAGACAGCGTTATGGAAGAAGTTAAGAGAATTTTCAAACCGGAGTTTATCAACAGAATTGATGAAGTTCTGGTATTCCATATGCTTACCAAAGATGACTTGAAAGAGATTGTAAAGATCTTTTTAAAGAGTCTTGACAAGAGAACAAATGCACAGATGCATATAAAACTTGATGTTTCCGAGTCAGCAATAGAGCATATAGCGGAGAGTGGTTTTGACAAAAATTATGGAGCCAGACCGATAAGGAGAGCAATACAGACGCAGATAGAGGATCTTCTTGCAGATAAGCTTCTTGCAGACGAGATAAAAGCAGGGGATGAGGCTGTGGTTGATTACGACAAAGATACAAAGAAAATTACAATAATTGCAAGGGAAAAAGAACAGTAAAAAAATGCTGAAAAAGGCAGAAAAATTTTACTTATTTTTTGCAAAATGTGACAATATGTGATATTCTAAATGTAAATAAAAGTCCCTCTTATGAGCACTGAATAAGAGGGCAGAATTCGGCTGCTTTTAGTAAAAAATACAACTTGCAGCAGAAAAATACTTCGTCAAATTAAAAAACATAGGAGGAGAAATCATGGCTGTTATAAAGGAATTGATTCGCAAAGAAAGTGACGGAACATTAAGCTTTGGAAATTATGAGTTTGACACTAAGCAGAAGTTATCTGATTTTGAATACGAGGGAGATTTATACAAAGTAAAAACTTTTAAAGAAATTACAAAGCTTGAAAAAAACGGAATGTTTGTTTATGAGTCAGTACCGGGAACTACTGTTACCGAGATGAAAATCACTGAAAATGAGATGAACTTTCAGGTAGAAGGATGGGAAGATTGTTCTATAACGGTTGAACTTGAGCCTGATACAGAGTACAAAGTATTTGTTGATGGAACAAATATTGGTAAGATGAAAACAAATCTTGCCGGAAAGATAAGTATCAGTATAGAGATAGAGCCTGAAAAGAAAACTGATATTCAGATTGTTAAATATTAATAAATTTAAAAATGTGAAAAGCAGAATTGTTGCTTACAAGAGTTGTGCTTTGCACAAACATGCCATGTGCAAAGAAGTTGTGTAAGAATGAGGAAAAATATGGCAAAATCTAAAAATAAAACGGTTTTTTTCTGTAAGCAGTGTGGATATGAGTCATCAAAGTGGCTTGGGCAGTGCCCGGCATGCCACGAATGGGATTCATTTGTTGAAGAACCCGTTGCAAAGGCGGTACCGGGAGTTGTTTCCGGTACCGTCTCTGCTAATAAAAAAGAAGCAGTTCCGACATTGCTGTCTAAAGTTACCACAGATGATGAAAACAGAATAAGTACAAAAATTTCGGAGATGGACAGAGTGTTAGGCGGAGGAATTGTAGTTGGTTCGCTTATACTTGTGGGTGGAGACCCGGGGATAGGAAAGTCAACTCTTTTACTTCAGATGTGCCGAAACCTCTCTAATGAGGGAAAAAATGTTTTGTATGTCTCGGGAGAGGAATCTCTCAGGCAGATTAAGATGAGAGCACAAAGGCTTGGAAGTTTTAAAAAGGATTTGTCTATTTTGTGCGAAACAGATTTGGATATTATATCGGAAAGCATCAGCAAAATGATGCCTGATGTTGTGATTATAGATTCAATACAAACAATGTACAGGGAAGATGTCGGTTCAGCACCGGGAAGTGTAAGCCAGGTAAGAGAGGCAACCAGTATTCTTATGAGAATTGCAAAGGGGCTTCATATATCTGTTTTTATAGTCGGTCATGTAACAAAGGAAGGTGTTGTGGCAGGACCGAGAGTGCTTGAACATATGGTAGATACTGTACTTTATTTTGAGGGAGACGGTGGTGCATCATTTAGATTTCTAAGAGGTGTAAAGAACAGATTCGGTTCCACAAATGAGATTGGTGTTTTCGAGATGCGTTCAGATGGTCTTAGGGAGGTAGCGAATCCCTCAGAGTATATGCTGCAGGGTAAGCCTGAAAATGAAGCCGGTTCGGTCGTGGCATGTTCGATAGAGGGAACAAGACCGATACTTGTTGAGGTACAGGCACTCGTATGCCGTACCAATTTTAATATGCCGAGAAGAACATCAGCGGGTACTGATTATAACAGAGTAAATCTTCTAATGGCAGTTATAGAAAAAAGAATAGGATTACATCTTGGCGATTGTGATGCGTACATAAATGTTGCCGGTGGCATGAGGATAAATGAACCGGCACTTGACATGGGTATCGTTTTGGCAGTGCTCTCAAGTTACAAAAATATTGCTATCGACAGCAAAACGATATGTTTTGGTGAGGTAGGACTTGTAGGTGAGGTCAGAGCCGTAAATCAGGCAGAGCAGAGAGTAATTGAAGCTGCAAAGCTTGGATTTGACCGATGCATTATGCCAAAAGTAAATTGTGAAAGTTTAAGTATTGACAGGGAGCAATTGAAAGGGATGAAACTTGTAGGAGTTAAGAGTATATATGAATTGTTGGAGGTAATATAGATGGGGTTAAAAGAGACCGAAAATACTACGGAAGTTGTCTTGGAAAGAATGGAAAATACAATGATGAATCTGGAGCAGATGTCTTTCGATTCAATCAACATAACAGACCGAATTGTAACATTGTTGAGTGATGCAAGAGAACTTCTTGAGGTACTTAAGTCAGGAGATGAAGAAAAGAAAGAAGAAGCACTTCAGGGAGTTGAAAATATTTTTAATCAATTGCTTAACACCTCATTTGAAGTAAACAATGTATCTCATGAATTGGAAAATGAAACAGTTTATCAGAGAGAAACAGTTGAGTCGATAAAGCAGATTGTTGATTATCTTTATTCAATTTCGGATGATGATATTTTTTAATAAAGGGAGAAAATCAAAATCATGGGAAAATATGAATTTATCGCACCATGTCATTTCGGACTGGAGGCAGTTTTAAAAAAGGAAATAATACGTCTCGGCTATGAAATAGTGAAAGTGGAAGATGGAAAAGTGACTTTCACAGGTGATTCGGATGCAATTTGCCGTGCTAATATCTTTTTGAGGACAACAGAAAGAATTTTGCTTAAAATAGGCAGTTTCAAGGCTACGACATTTGATGAGCTTTTTGAGGGAACAAAAGCACTGCCGTGGGAAGATTACATTCCAGAGAACGGCAAATTCTGGGTTACAAAGGCAACATCAATAAAAAGTAAACTGTTCAGTCCGTCGGACATTCAGTCGATTATGAAAAAGGCTATGGTCGACAGACTCAAATCAAAGTATAATGTGAGCTGGTTTCAGGAAGATGGTGCTTCATTTCCGGTAAGAGTTACTCTTATGAAAGATGAGGTGGTAGTTGGTCTTGACACATCAGGTGATTCACTTCACAAAAGAGGTTATCGTCTTGCAACGGTGAAAGCACCTATCACAGAGACTCTTGCGGCAGCACTTATCATGCTCACACCTTGGAATAAAGACAGAATACTTCTTGACCCGTTTTGTGGCAGCGGTACTTTTCCGATAGAGGCGGCAATGATAGGAGCGAATATAGCACCGGGAATGAACCGTTCATTTATCTCGGAAGACTGGACGCATCTTATACCTAAAAAGGAGTGGTATGATGCAATTAATGAAGCTGAGGATGTGATTATCAGAGATATTGAGATGGACATACAGGGATATGATATAAGTGACGGTGCGATAAAAGCAGCCATGGAAAATGCGAGAAATGCGGAAGTTGACCATCTTGTACATTTTCAAAGGAGACCGTTAAGCCAGACAAGCCATCGTAAAAAATATGGATTTATCATTACAAATCCTCCATATGGCAGGAGACTTGACGAACCAGATGAAATGCCGGCGCTTTATAAAGAAATAGGAAATGTTTACAGAAGCCTTGATTCATGGTCAATGTATCTTATTACTGCATATGAGCAGGCGGAAAAATATATCGGCAAAAAAGCGGATAAAAACCGTAAGATATATAATGGAATGATGAAAACATATTTTTATCAATATATGGGACCAAAGCCACCGAGGAAACCAAGAGAAAACTAATATACAATATAGCTGATAAATTTTACATGAGAATTACATTAGTACGACGAAAATTAAATCTTTGATATATGGGGAACTTTGTTAATTTGAAAAAGGTTCCCTATAATATTGTGCTTTATCTATTGAGTGAAAGGTGGCTTTTTATGGCATTAGACAATAAATTAGGTATCGAAATAAAATATATATTAAAAAATGCACTTAAGGATAAAATAAATGACAGAGATGTTTATATGAAAGGAATAGATAACAGCTATTATTATGAAGGTTATGTGACATATAAAACATGAAATGTTTTAGAGTAAACTTAAAAATCGGAGGAAAACATGAAAGAACTATTGAAGTATATAAGGGACTACAAAAAAGAGTGTGTGCTCGGTCCTTTATTCAAGCTGTTAGAGGCTTGTTTTGATCTTACGGTACCTATTGTCATGGCAAAGATAATAGATGATGGAATTGCGAAAAACGATTCGCATTTTATTCTCATTTATGGCGGTGTTCTGATACTTTTAGCTGCTGTCGGACTTTTAAGTTCGATTACGGCACAGTATTTTGCGGCGAAAGCAGCAGTTGGCTTTGCAACAAATTTAAGACATGGACTTTTTAAACATATCGAGTCGCTTTCTTTTACAGAGATGGATACAGTTGGTATCTCGACGCTGATTACAAGAATGACAAGTGACATAAATCAGATGCAGTCAGGTGTCAATATGGCATTAAGACTGTTTTTACGCTCACCGTTTATTGTATTTGGAGCAGCAGTTATGGCATTTATGGTTGATGTAAAGGCGGCTATAGTGTTTGCTGTTGTTATTCCACTTCTTGCCATTGTTGTTCTTGGAATAATGGTTATAAGCATGCCACTTTACAGAAAAGTTCAGGCAGGACTTGATAAGATTCTTGGAAGAACAAGACAAAATCTTACCGGTGTGCGTGTAATAAGAGCTTTTGATAAGGAAGAAGCAGAAAAAGTGGATTTTAATAATGAAAATCAGACACTTACAAATATGCAGCTTCTTGTCGGAAAAATAGCAGCACTTACAAATCCGATGACATACATTCTTTTGAATGCAGCTCTTGTAGTGCTCCTCTACGTCGGGGCTATAAGGGTTGATGGCGGTATGCTTACAAAGGGAATGGTTATTGCACTTGTAAATTATATGTCGCAGATTCTAGTTGAGCTTATAAAACTTGCGAATACCATTGTTGTTTCAACAAAGGCTGTTGCATGTGGAAAGCGTATCCAGAGCGTATTCGAGATGCAGCCATCTGTCACGGATGATGCAGCGGACAGTGATGTAAATGATGAAGATGCAGAGGGTGATACAGATAATATCCAGACAGGAGAATCTGAAAATAATCTTAGTGGTGCAGAGGGCAGTACAGAGAATGCACCGGTAAGTGCGCCTGAAAATGATTTCAGAGGTGCAGAGGTTGTATTTGATAATGTAGATTTGACATATAAGGGAGCAGGTGACAAGTCGCTTTCCAATATATCGTTTACTGCACCCGCAGGTTCAACAATCGGTATCATAGGAGGAACAGGTTCAGGAAAATCTTCGCTTGTAAATCTTATACCGAGATTTTATGATGCAACTTCAGGAAGTGTAAGTATTGACGGGAAAAATGTAAAAGAGTACAAAGTAAGAGAGGTAAGAAATCTTGTTGGAATAGTAATGCAGAAAGCCGTACTGTTTAAGGGAAGCATAAGAGACAATATTAAGTGGGGCAACGACAAGGCGTCTGATGAAGAAATAAATTTTGCTCTTGAAAATGCACAGGCAGCAGAGGTAGTTGCAGGCAAAGAAGGCGGACTTGATTATATGCTTGAACAGAATGGACGAAATCTTTCTGGAGGTCAGAAACAGAGATTTACAATTGCAAGGGCATTGGTCAGAAAGCCAAAGGTTCTTATATTGGACGACAGTGCTTCTGCACTTGATTTTGCAACAGACGCAAAACTTAGAAAATCTCTTAAACAGCTCGGATATAAACCAACAACATTTATTGTGTCTCAGAGAACATCATCAATTCAGCATGCAGATATAATAATTGTACTGGATGATGGAAAGATAGTTGGTAAAGGAACGCATGATGAACTTTTAAAAACGTGTGAAGTCTATAATGAAATATATATGTCACAGTTTAAGGATAAGAAAGCAGAAGGGGAGGTGACAGCATAATGGAAAAGAAAAAGACACAGTGGGAAACAATTAAACGTGTATTAAAATATACAAAAAAGTACAATATGTATATAGCTTTTTCGCTTATATTGGCAGCAGTTACCGTTGTATTGACGCTTTATCTTCCAATACTTACGGGTGATGCAGTTGATCTTATGCTTGGAAAAAGTGCTGTCAAATTTGCAGGTCTTATGGTTATCTTAAAGAAGATGATTGTAATAATAGTATTTACTGCACTTGCCCAGTGGCTTATGAATATCTGCAACAATAAAATTACTTACAATGTTGTAAGGGATATAAGAAAAGATGCATTTGAGAAAATACAGATACTTCCGTTAAAATATATAGATGGACATCCGTCGGGGGACGTGGTGAGCAGGGTAATTGCCGATGCCGATCAGTTTGCAGACGGACTTTTAATGGGATTTACACAGGCATTTACAGGAGTGCTTACGATACTTGGTACACTTGTATTTATGTTAAGCCTCAATGTCTGGATAACACTTGTTGTTGTAATTGTAACACCGCTATCGTTTTTTGTGGCGAGCTTTATAGCTAAAAGGACATATACAATGTTTAAGTTACAGTCAGCGACAAGAGGTGAACAGACGGCACTTATTGATGAAATGGTTGGAAATCAGAAAGTTGTACAGGCATACGGACATGAGAAAGAAGCACTTGAAAAATTTGATGATATAAATAAGAGACTTCAGAAATATTCGCTTCAGGCAACATTCTTTTCTTCAATAACAAATCCGGCAACAAGATTTGTAAATAATATCGTATATGCCGGAGTAGGAGTAACAGGAGCATTTTTTGCATTGAACGGATACCTTTCAGTTGGAATGCTTTCATGCTTCTTAGGTTATGCAAACCAGTATACAAAGCCGTTCAATGAGATTTCGGGAGTTGTAACAGAACTTCAGAATGCCATTGCATGTGCGGCAAGAGTTCTTGAACTTATTGATGAAGAACCACAGATACCAGAAGACAGTGATGCCGTGGAACTCTCAGACGTAAAAGGAGAAGTGGAACTTTCAAGCGTATATTTCTCATATGTTGAGGACAAAAAACTTATCACAGACTTTAATCTTAATGTAAAACCGGGACAGAGAGTTGCGATAGTAGGCCCTACAGGATGCGGAAAGACAACACTTATCAATCTTTTAATGAGATTTTATGATGTAAATCAGGGAAGTATAAAAGTAGATGGAACAGATATAAGACATCTTACAAGAGCGAGTCTCAGGAAAAATATAGGAATGGTTCTTCAGGAGACATGGCTTAAAGACGGTACGATATTTGAAAATATTGTTATGGGAAAACCTGATGCAACAAAAGAGGAAGTGATAGAGGCTGCAAAGGCAACGCATGCGCACAGTTTTATTAAGAGACTTCCAAACGGATATGATACCGTAATAAAAGAAGACGGAGACACTTTGTCACAGGGTCAGAAACAGCTTCTTTGTATCACAAGAGTAATGCTTTTGAAACCACCTATGCTTATACTTGACGAAGCGACATCTTCTATAGATACGAGAACGGAGATAAAAATTCAGAATGCATTCGGAAAGCTTATGGAGGGAAGAACAAGTTTTATAGTTGCGCATAGGCTTTCAACAATACAGAATGCGGATATTATCCTTGTTATGAAAGATGGAAATATAATAGAGCAGGGCAATCATGATCAATTGCTTGAGAAAAAAGGATTTTATTATAATCTTTATAATAGTCAGTTTGCGTAAAGGAGTAATAAGTAATGAGTAACAAAATAGGAAAAGATAAAAAAGTTCTTGTTCTTGATTTAGATGGAACATTAACTAATTCGCAGAAGGAGATTACGGATAAGACGCTTGCTGCTGTTTTCAGGATGCAGGAACAGGGGCATAAGGTTGTGATTGCGACGGGGAGACCGACACCAGGGGCTTTGCCTATTGCTAAAAAGCTTAAACTTGAAAAATTTGGCGGCTTTATTGCTTCGTTTAATGGGGGGCAGATTACAGATTGCGGCAGTGGTGAGGTGATTTATCAGCAGACACTTCCAAAAGAGATAGTTCCTGAACTTTTTAAATTGGCAGAGGAATTAAATATCGGTTTTATTTCTTATGATAAAACGGGAATAATAGCGGCGGACAGACCTGACAAGTATATCGACCTTGAGGCGAGAATAAATCATCTTCCGGTTTCGTATAAAAAAAATATTGCAGAGTATATTAATTTTCCTCTCAATAAGTGTCTGGGAACAGCAGAGCCGGAGACTGCCCCTGAAAAAGAACAGGCTTTTAAGGATAAATTTGGTGAAAGGATAAATGTGTCACGCTCCGAGCCGTTTTTTATTGAGATTACACCAAAGGGAATTGACAAGGCAGCTTCATTAGAACATCTTTGTGAGATTATTGGAAGTTCGAGGGAAAATATGATAGCCTGCGGTGATGGATTTAACGATATATCCATGATAAAATATGCGGGTGTCGGCGTTGCAATGGCGAATGCGCAGGAAGAGGTAAAAGCAGCTGCGGATTATATAACGGCTTCTAATGATGAGGATGGTGTGGCACAGGTTATATATGAGATGATATTGAAGGAAAGTATGTAATAGAACAAAAATAATGGGGAATTATGCAATAAATTCATAACCGTAGAAGCATATTGTTTTAAAATATGAAAAACTAAAATTATTTTAAGTGAATATCTTTCATCAATTAAATGAAAAAAATTGAATGGAAGGTATTTACTTTTTTTTATATGGAGTTATAATGGTACTTGCAGTTGAGAAAAAAACAATATTAAGATGAAATAAATTCATCTAAAGAAAAATGGAGGATTATCATGAATAACGGAATCGAAATCAGATGGCATGGTCGTGGCGGTCAGGGAGCAAAGACAGCAGCTTTACTTCTTGCGGATGTTGCATTTAAGACAGGACAGTATGTTCAGGGATTCCCTGAGTATGGCCCTGAGCGTATGGGAGCACCTATTACAGCCTACAATCGAATTAGTGAAGATAAAATCCGTATTCATTCAAATATATATACACCAGATTATGTAGTGGTTGTTGATGAGACACTTCTTGATTCTGTTGATGTCACAGCAGGTCTTAAAAAAGACGGTGCTATTGTTATAAATACACCAAAGTCAAGAGATGAAATTAAAGATAAACTCAAGGGATATGAGGGAAGAGTTTATACTGTAGATGCCAGACATATTTCAGTAAAGACACTTGGAAAGAATTTTCCTAACTCACCAATGCTTGCAGCTGTTGTAGCGGTAAGTAATGTTATGCCAAGAGATACATTTATCAGAGAGATGAAAGCTTCATATCAGCATAAATTTGCTAAGAAACCGGAAGTTATTGACGGTAATATGGAAGCACTTGAAATGACTTTTGATACACTTGCGGAAGATATTGATAAAGATATGAGTATGAGTGCATAGTGTAAAAAATATGATGTAAGGGTCAAAAATATTGTTAAATTAAAAGCTGACAAGAAATAAATGCCAAAAATAAGTTGTCCTAAGCCACGTAAAGTGGCACTTGAAAAACAGTAGCCAAACTGATTTTTCATACGGTGCTCTGCATTAAAAGTGCAGGGCACAACTTTTCAAAAGGTATAATTATTTCATTATTATATATAAAATGATTGGAGAAAAAAATGAGAACCGATATAACAAAGATAAATGAGACAACTCCTGTCGATGAGCTGACAGAAGGTCTTATGGTATTTGCCGGAGGAACTTCTAAGCTTTTTAATACCGGAGAGTGGAGAACAAATACACCTGTATTTAAAGAAGATTTATGTAAACAATGCTTACTTTGTGCACCAGTCTGTCCGGATGTAAGCATTCCGGTAGTTGACGGAAAGAGACTTGACTTTGATTATGACCATTGCAAAGGTTGTGGAATTTGTGCAAAAGTCTGTCCGTTTGGAGCAATTGAAATGAAGGAGGGAGTGGAATAATGGCTATTAAAGAACGTATGTCAGGAAACGAAGCAGTATCATATGCTATTCGTCAGGTAAACCCGGATGTTATGCCGGCATTTCCAATTACACCTTCAACAGAGATACCACAGATGGTATCTACATATATTGCAAACGGAGAGATGGATACAGAGTTTATCCCTGTAGAGAGTGAACATTCATCAATGAGTGCGGCAATAGGAGCAGAGGCAGCAGGAGCAAGAAGTCTTACTGCAACATCATCAGCAGGACTTGCACTTATGTGGGAAGAACTTCTTCTTGCGGCATCAAACAGACTTCCGCTTGCGCTTACACTTGTAAACCGTACACTTTCAGGCCCTATAAATATTAACTGTGACCATTCAGATGGTATGGGTGCAAGAGATACAGGATGGATTCAGATATATGCAGAAAACAATCAGGAAGCATACGACAATTTCATTCAGGCATATCCTATTGCGGAAGATAAGAGGGTACACCTCCCTATAATGATTTGCCAGGATGGTTTTATCACAAGCCATGCAGTTGAAAATATTGAACTTATGGAAGACGAACTTGTAAAAGATTTTGTTGGAGAATATGAGCCTGAGGAATTTCTTTTAAATCCGGGTAAGCCTATAGCAGTAGGTCCTTATTCAGTGACAAATTATGCTATGGAAGCAAAGAAAAATCAGGAGACAGCATT
>CAKRFU010000019.1 GCA_934320845.1 uncultured Lachnospiraceae bacterium | reverse complement strand
TTTATTCTTCAACCTTTTTAACAATAAGGTCATATGTTCCATTTTCATTGTCAATAAGTTTAAGAATCTGCTGTCCCTCTTCCTTAAAACTTCTTGGAACGTTCTGAACCGGCTCACCCTCATTCATAGTAACGGCAAGCACCTGTCCTACTTCGATTTCTTCCATTGCCACTTTTGCCTTAACAAATGTCATAGGGCAGACAACATCAGTAATATCTACTCTCTCATCAATTTCAAAATCAGCCATTATATGCCTCCTTTATAACCTTTTCAAATTTATCTAATCCTACTCTGTCCAAAGTAAATTTAAATCTCTCACTTGGTTTCGCATTATCATCAAAGAACTGAATAGCCGCATCTGTAATTCTGAAAAGCTGCTCTTCTGATTCAACAACAGGAAGTAATTCCTTTCCCTTAACAATCTGATTTCCAAACAAGCCGCCAAATGATACAAGATATCCTGTCTTGACATCCCATGCGTCAGTAGGACAGGCTTTGGCACAACGGCCGCAGTAGTTACATTTTGAATCGTCAACTTTAACTACTCCGTCAGCTATAGTGATAGCACCCTCTCTACAGGCTTTCTCACATACTCCACAATTTATGCATGCATCCTGTTTCCAGTCAACGATTGCAGCTCCCTTAATTCCTACATCATTTTCCTCTGCCTTAAGACAGTTGTTCTGGCAACCTGTTACACCAAATTTAAATTTATGTGGAAGCTCTCTTGCATAATATCTGCTGTCAAGTTTCTTTGCTATATCATAAGAATCGATGTTGCCACCCGGACAAATCTGATTTCCCTGACAGGCTGTAATAGTACGAACTCGTGGTCCACATACACCCGGCTTACATCCTCCCTTTTCAAGTTCTTCTTTAACTTCATCTACATTCTCAAGTTTGATGAATGGAATTTCAACACTCTGTCTTGATGTAAGATGTACATGTCCGTCTCCGTATTTCTCAGCTACTTCAGCAATCTTTATAAGATTTTCTGCTGTAAGATTTCCACCTACAACCTGTAATCTGAGTGAAAAATTATTCTTCTGTTTCTGACGCATAAATCCGCCTTTTTTTAATGCTGCATAATCAACTGCCATATTTTCCTCCTTGTTTGCGAAACATTTATATATATTAAGAAGTTTCACATTTGATGGTATTTTAATTTTCTTTTAGTACTCTGTCGAAATCTTCAATAAGATCTTCAATATCTTCTATTCCGACACTTATACGAATCATATCATCAAAAACATTAGCATCCTTCTTTTCCTGCTCAGTGCTGTGAACGTTGAGCGTTGATGAAGGGTGAACTATAAGCGTCTTTGTATCACCTATATTTGACACGATTTTTGGAATTTTAAGACCATCCATTATCGAGAATGCTCTTTCCTTGCTTCCTACTCTTACTGTTATGATAGCTCCAAATCCATTGTTGAGAACTCTGAGCGCTGTCTCATGCCAATTGCTGCTCTCAAGTCCCGGATAATTGACCGTAAGGTCGTTATATTCTTCAAGATGTTTAGCAAGTTTAAGTGCATTACTACAGGCTCTCTCCATTCTAAGACCGAGCGTTTCCATTCCGAGAAGATTGTAAAATGCTGTCTGCGGTGCAATACAGGCTCCTATATTTCTAAATAATCCGTTGCGGAGTTTCGCTGTAAATGCAAGTTTTCCAAACACTTTAAATTCTTTCATTCCCGGATATTTTTCAAAATCCCACTTGAATTTTCCACCATCCGTGATGACACCGCTTATCGCGTCACTGTTTCCATTTATATACTTTGATGTAGAATTTATAACAATATCTGCACCAAGCTTTAATGGCTGTGTAAGATATGCTGATGCAACCGTATTATCAATGATAAGTGGAATACCTGCTTCGTGTGCAATATTGGCAAGCGCCTCAATATCTGCAACATCAAGTTTTGGATTTCCAATCGTCTCTGCAAATACAAGTTTTGTCTTTTCGTTTATGGCTGCCTTTACAAGCTCATGGTCATTTATATCTACAAACTTTGTAATAATCCCATATGCCTCAAAGTCATGAAAAAGATCAATGGTTCCCCCATATAAACCTGTACTTACAACAATTTCATCACCCGCTTGAGTAATATTTAATAAAGCACATGATACTGCTGCCATACCAGATGCACAGGCAATGGATGCCATACCACCCTCAAGAACGGTCATCCTGTCTTCAAATGCCGCTATCGTCGGATTTCCAATTCTCGTATATGAAAAACCCGGTGCTTTGTTTGCAAAAAGTTTTTCATGCTGTAAAGCTGATTCCTGATAAAATGCACTGGACTGGTAAATAGGTGTAAGCGTAGCTCCTGTAGCCTTATCTCCCGGTGCAGCACTATGTAATAATGCTGTATTAAATCTCATAATCTTTATCACCTTTCCTACTAAACATATAATTCCTATCTCTTTAATATGAATTACTATGTTTAGTAATATACGCTACTTTAATGCTCTTGTCAAGATATAAATTCGCAATTACCTGATAATTATATTAAATTTTGGGGTATGGGGCAAGTTTTTGAAGAATTTTTGTGTTTCAAATTAACGAAAAAACAGGGATTGTTTTGTAACCTTTGATTTACAAAACAATCCCTGTTTCTGTACTATCTGCAAAATGTTCTAAATTAAAAAATTATATATACTCTACTTTTCTGCCGCTTTATCAAATTCAGCTAACACTTCCTCTGAAGGCTTCTGAGTAAGAAAACTTACCACTACTATTACAACTAATGATACAAGGAATGCCGGTAATAATTCGTATATGTCAAATGCCCCTCCCAGCGGACGCACAAGGTATTTCCATACAAATACCATTACTCCTCCTGCTACCATTCCTGATATTGCACCTGCAAGTGTACTTCTTTTCCAGAATAATGCACAAAGCATTACTGCTCCAAAAGCAGCTCCGAATCCTGCCCATGCAAATGATACTATACCAAACACGCTTGAGTTTGGATTTCTTGCCATAAATACTGCAACAACTGCTATAGCTACTATTGTAAGTCTCGCTGTTAAAAGGCTTTTCTTTTCATCCATTTCTATATGGAAGAAATCGTGAAGTATATTCTGTGATACACCTGATGCCGCTGTCAGAAGCTGGCTGTCTGATGTCGACATTGTCGCTGCAAGTATTCCTGCAAGTATAACACCCGCTATAAGCGCCGCAATTACACCATGTCTGCTTATAAGTCCGGTGATTCTTACGATAACTGTCTCACTGTCTGCAAGATTTTCAAGTGAACCTGCCTTTGTCATAGCAAGTCCAACAACTCCGATAAATATACCGACTGTCATGGCGATAACAACCCATACACTAGCAATTCTTCTTGAAAGTGTAAGTTTTTTCTCATCCTCAATAGCCATAAATCTTACAAGAATGTGAGGCATACCGAAATATCCGATTCCCCATGCAAGTGTTGATACTATTGAAATAAAACTAAAACTGTTTGACGCATTGTTTGCAGCATCAAATGTATTATTTAATGAAAGATAACCCGGAAGTGCTCTCGCATTATCCATAACTGCCGCAAATCCACCTGCGGAATTGATACCGTATGTAACAACTGTTACAAGTGCAATTGACATTACAATACTCTGTATAAGGTCTGTAGTACAAACTGCACCAAAACCACCCATAATTGTATATCCTATGATAACAAGTGCAGATACAATCATAGCTGCCATATAATCTACACCAAATAATGTGTGGAAAAGTTTTCCGCATGCTGCAAAGCCTGAAGCTGTATACGGTACAAAGAATATTATAATAACAATTGCCGCAATGGCATTGATAATATTTTTCTTGTCATGATACCTCTTTGAAAAGAAATCAGGAACCGTAATAGCTCCGATATTACTTGAATATCTGCGAAGTCTTCTTGATACAAAGAACCAGTTAAGCCAAGTTCCTATTCCAAGACCTATGGCAGTCCATGCGGCACTGCATATTCCCGAAAGATAAGCAACTCCCGGAAGTCCCATAAGAAGCCAGCTCGACATATCGCTCGCCTCGGCACTCATCGCTGTCACAAAAGGTCCCATTTTTCTTCCTCCGAGATAAAAATCCTCGGCATTACTGTTATTTTTGCTGAAAGCAAATCCTACATACAACATTGCTCCAAGATAAACAACAATTGCTATGATAATACATACATTTGCACTCATTGATAATTCTCCTCATTCGTTTTTTTGGCGGTCAATGCTTTATCTGACCACTCAATGAGATATATTATCACAAATTGTTATATTTGTCATTACATTTTGTAATAGAATTATTTTCGCTGTGGCTTTTTAACGCAGAGATTGATATAAACTTTTCGACTCATGGACGGCTCTCTGCCTCTAACGCCATTCGCTGAAAAGTTTATATCAATCCCTGCTGTTTACATATATTTTTTATTTTAGGCAGTATACATCGCCAGTCCTTTTGTTATTCCTGACTCTATTTTTGCCTTAGCTAATGTAAGCTGTATTATAAATGTCACGGTCAGGAACATCTTCATTTTTTTCAATCCTCTTATCGTATGCTTTTACCTCTTTTCTTTTATTATCTTACAGCTTTTTTCCATATAAAACAAATTATTTCTGTCCAATTGCAGACTTAATTTGTTTCATCAGCTTGTCATAATTTGACTGATCATCAATTCCACCCATAAACGGCTTTCCAACAATATTTCCATCTTTATCTACAAGAACTGTTGTAGGAAATGCCATGATGTTGCCTGCATATTTTCCAACAGTTGAATCAGAGTCGAAAGTCAGATTCTTATAAGAAGCGCCTTGAGCTTTTAAAATTTCTTTTGCTTCTTTGATACCGGCCTCATTGTTATCCAGCGTATCAGTATTGATGCCAACAACTTCGCCACCCATTTTTTTCAATGTCTCATTTAATTCATTCAGCTTAGATAACTCTCCAACACAAGGTTTACAGCCGCTAAACCAAAAGTTTACAACTGTAACTTTATTTTTAGAGAAAAAACTGTTGTCTACATCGTTTCCATCCAAATCTTTCCCTTTAAAATCGTGGAACACACCTGTTGATTCCCCTGATTCAGAAGATGCACTGTTGGAAGATTTGGCAGCAGCGATTTTTTTCTCAACCTTTGCAATCTCCTCTTCAATACCACGAATTTTCTCAATATCTTTGCTAAGTGTTTTGTATTCTTCTTCGGAAAATGAATCTTTGTTTGCTTCTACCGTACTTGCAAGGAAGTCTGCATAGTTTTCGCTCTGGGCATCCCCTGCAGTATTTTTACTCATAAAACTAAATGCTTTGTCCCATACATCTTTGTGATCGGCAAAAAACTGATTTTCCTGCTGGTAAAGATTATCCCGTTTTTTGTTGAGTTCCTCTAAACTGCTGACGTCCGCTGTCGAAGCGGCTTTCTGTTTTTTGTTTTCAGTAACAGCAGAATCAGATGATTTTCCACAACCTGTGCATACAAAAAATATTGAAACGACAAGAACTGCTGCAATTACCTTTTTTAACCTGATTAAATTCATTCTAATTGATTTGTTTTTCATGATTTTAAATCTCCCTTTAAATTTTATTAGTTTTATCTTATTTATCGTCATCCTGTTTCTTATTTGAAAATCCATACTGATAGCAGATTGCACCGGTTTTGCATGCTTTCATACATTCACCACACCGTATACATTCCGGGTGATTTGGTGTATCTGTTACATTGACATCCATTTTACAGACATGACTACATTTCTGACAGCCAACACATTTCTTGTGATCTACATGAATCTTAAGAAATGAAACTCTGTTAAACAGTGAATATATGGCACCAAGTGGACAAATCCATTTACAGAATGGACGATAAAACAAAACGCTTAAGATGATAACAAGCACAAGGACGGTAAACTTAAAAGTAAATAAATGTCCAAGTGCAGCACGTATTCCCGAATTGGCAAGTGACAACGGAATTGCGCCTTCAAGTACTCCCTGTGGGCAAATATACTTGCAGAAGAACGGATCTCCCATACCAAGTGAATTGGTTACAAATGCCGGAAGCAGTATAACAAATATAGCCAAAATTATGTATTTCAGATACCGCAGAGGTTTCAGCTTTGCTGTTGATAACTTCTTTCCCGGAAGTTTATGCAGCAGATCCTGAAACCATCCAAACGGACAGAGAAAACCACAGATAAATCTTCCTAACATAACTCCTATAAGAATAAAAAATCCGGTAATGTAATAGGTGAATTTGAATTTTGATGAACCTACTACAGCCTGGAAAGCACCAATCGGACATGCACCTGTGGCAGCAGGACATGAGTAACAATTCAGTCCGGGTACACACATTGTCTTTACATTTCCCTGATAAATCTTCCCTTTAAAAAGATTTGGGATATGAATATTGGTCAGCAGCGTTGCAGCTGCCTGAATCAGTCCTCTAAAACGGACTATATAATTTTTTTTAAATTTCTTTTTCTTATCCAATTCCAACACACTCCATACATAACTTTATTGCCTTACTTAATACAACTGCCGCTTCTCCACGAAAAATTCCAACAATGAAAAATATCAGACCTGTCGCAAGTAATAAAAACTGTGATGCTCTTTCACATTTCATAAAATACTCCTTTCAATACTATTTCAATGTTACCGTTTAAATTCAGTTCATTGACCTTTCGATGTATACATTATACAATAGAGAATGTAAAATTCCTGTTAAGAATACGGAGGAAAATAAATTGAAATTATTAGTTGTTGAAGATGAAAAGAAATTATGTGAGATGATTGCAAAAAGTCTGCACCGGGCTGGCTATGAGGTAGATACATGTAACGACGGTGAAAAAGCATTAGATATGATTTATGCTGAAATGTATGATTTAATCGTACTTGATCTTAACCTTCCGGGAATGGATGGAATGGAGATTCTCCGGGAACTTCGCAAAGAAAATGAAGAAACAAAGGTATTGATTTTGTCCGCAAGAAGCCAGATTGCAGATAAAGTTGAGGGATTAGATTCCGGTGCAAATGATTATATGGAAAAACCATTTCATCTGCAGGAACTGGAAGCCCGCGTAAGAAGTTTGACAAGAAGAACGTTTGTACAGAAAAATATCTGTCTGGAATGTGGCAGCCTTCGATTTGATACTAGAGAAAGAGTTGCATATGCAAACGGCAAACCTATAACTTTGACCAGAAAAGAAAACGGAATACTAGAGTATCTTCTTCTGAATCAGGGAAGACCAGTCAGTCAGGAGGAGCTGATTGAGCATGTTTGGGATTCTTCTGTAGATAGTTTTAGCGGTTCAATCAGAGTGCATATGTCCTCTCTTAGAAAGAAACTGAAAACAGGACTTGATTATGATCCGATTGTCAATAAAATCGGTGAAGGCTATAAAATAGGATAAGGAGAAAACACATGAGAAAAATATCTCTCCAATGGAGACTGACGATACTTACTACCGTACTGATTACCATATTGTGCGGATGCCTTACATTTTTCTTGTATAAGAACGGAGTCTATTACTTTGATACGCTTCAGGAGTCTGTAACTGATCATGGCACAAAACCGGAAGCTGTATACATTGATATTCCGGATAATGAATGGGATGACTTTGTAGCACAATTTTCCACAAAAATTTATAATTCAAAATCAGACTACAGAATCAAAAGCCTTCTGATTACTGTCGTTGTGGCACTGTTTGGTGGAGCAGTCACTTATTTTATCAGCGGACGGGCATTGAAACCACTCAGAGAATTTTCAGAAACCGTAGAGAAGGTTCAGATACAAAATCTGACAGACTATACAATTGAAGAAACAAAAATTGCAGAACTTGACAGACTTCGTACTTCTTATAATAAGATGCTTTTGCGGCTTTCGGAATCTTTCGAGATACAACGCCAGTTTACTGGCAATGCAGCACATGAACTGCGGACTCCTTTGGCATTAATCCAAGCTCAACTTGATCTCTATCATTCGACAGAAAATGATGCAGACTTAGACGCAGCTCAAGAGACAATACAAATGATAACAGAGCAAAACGAGCGTCTCAGCAAATTGGTCAAAACACTTCTGGATATGAGTGAGTTACAGACAATAATGCGCAATGACAAGATTGAACTTTTCGGACTAATTGAGGAAGTACTGACAGATTTGGAACCGTTAGCACTTGAAAAAGGTATTGCACTAATACAGGAGCCACAGGATACAACTTATGATAAAGAATATATCATAAGTAATGAGCTGATGCTTACGGGCAGCGATATTTTAATTTACCGTATGCTTTATAATCTTGTTGAAAATGCGATTAAATATAATCATGTAAACGGAAAAGTTATAGTGTCGGCAAAACAAACAGGAAACGATATTGTTATTACAATTGCAGATACGGGAAGCGGGATTGATGAAGCATTCCGTGAGAAAATTTTTGAACCATTCTTCCGGGTTGACAAATCAAGAAGCCGTGAAATTGGTGGCGTAGGTCTTGGTCTCGCAATGGTACGCGAGATTGTACGGGCACATGACGGAAAGATTGACGTTCATCAAAATGCGTATGGTGGAACAACCTTTGAAGTAAAACTCGGCTTTTCAGCATCCTTGGAACTGTCAACCCAATCCTCTAAATGAATTATTTTCGCTGTGGCTATTTTAACGCAGAGATTGATATAAACTGTTCGATGCTTTTGTTACTTCATAATCAACCGGCAGTTCATATGTTGCATCTGATAAAAGATGCAGACGAAATCCAAACCATTTCTTTGTTTTTACTACTTTTTCACCGTTAGGTTTTGTTATTGTGTATTCTTTCCTGCACCAGTCAGCATCCCTCTCTCCTTTGTTGCCGCTGTTTTTCTTTGAAATTTTTCCTGCGTAACTTTGTATGGCTTTTCCATCCGCTACCATAATTTCGCCGAAACCGTTAAGGTTTTCATACATATATTTTACAAGTGTATCAAACATTTCTCTTAATTCCTGCTCACATTCCTTTAAATTGTTCAAAAAGTTTGTATATGCACTTGCCGTTGGAGCCAGTTTATATCGGCTTTCGCTTATCCTTTTTCCATACTCATCTCTTTTATCTGTCAGTACAGAATATATATGTGGTTGAAATCCACAGATGATGCGGAGCTGGCTGTTTCTGTTTAATTCTCTTAAAAGACTTGCAATAGAGTCATGGAAGATGGATTATTATACAGCAAATGGCGTTGGAGGCCGGGAGCCGTCCATTTGTCGTATAATAGCCACTTCCATGACATTCGGGTAAAATAAAAGGTGGTCGTATTTTTGTAAGTATGTTAAAAATAGCCGCAGAAAACACGATAAAATCGTGATATTCTGTGGCTATTTTTCTTTGAGCAGTGTTTGAAACTGCTTTATACCCTAGATTTCGCGACAGCGAAATCTATTCAATAGCATTAAATTTATTCTCCAGGACTGCTTGAAATTACCTTTCCCGTATTCCAAAGCATAACTGTTTTTTTGGCAGCTTCCAATCGCTCATCCTCTGAATGAAAATCAATTGTCACAGAATGACATCCACATTCCATACACATAACATAATAACCGCATCCGCATTCTTCCTCTAACAATGCCCCTCCATCACATAATGGACAGTCATTGATGTCTAACATTTCATCAATATTCATGTTCTACCTCTTTTCTTTTGCTATTATTACAGCTTTTGTTTTCCGTATATTATATTGCAATTGCTCATTACTGTCTACATACAAAATAAAAGGCTTTACCATAAAATAAAAAAATATTTACGTTTACTTTTCGGACAGCAGTGAAAAACAGCGTGTATCAACCCACATTCTGCTTATTTGTTCATTTGCCCTGTCACCGAAATACGCCATTACGACACTGCGTTCTATAACATCTTTTGTAGGATATTGTGCATAAAGCTGTCCCGACGTCATTTTTCTGTCAGCTTTTATAATATATTTTTTATTATCTTCATCACCCTTTTTATTAAAGAAATAGTTCAAGTCATAATTTACTGAATTTGATTTGTTTTCAGTCTCATACATATATTTTACATAATCACATATAGTCTCATTTTTTCCTCCTGCTATTGCAGATGTATAACCGACATAATACATATTTCTTACAACATTATCAGGTCTTGAAATAAAATTTATAAAAGCTTCCGCCGCCTGCTGTTTTTCTGTATCTTTTCCAATACCTTTTTTCAACATACACCATCCGTCAAACCATAAATTTGTGCTTGATTCAGGCACTGCATAACACAGTTCTACGCCATCCTTTTCAACCTGCTGCATCGAATATACTGCATCTCCTGACCATTGCAGATTTGCCACTACTTTGCCACTCACAATATCTGATTTGCCGCTGTCCGTCTCAAAAGAATATACATTGTCCTTAACTTTCGACAAAATTCTTCCCGCCTCATCAATAGTTTCTTCTGATGTATCATTAAGCAAATCTGACAATCGTCTGTTGTATTGTTTTTGTGAGATAAATGACTTAGAAGACACCTGTCTTTGAGTTTTCATTCCCATTGCCGCAAAATAGCAGTCTCTTACGCTATCCTTTGCTGTAATTCTTTTCTTATATTTTGGATTTATCAATAAGTTCCAATCTTTGGCATCTTCCTGTGTAACATATTTAGGATTATATAAATAGCCCAAAGTTCCCCACATATAACATGCTGCATATTTTCCTACAGCCTGATTTTTAAATTTCAATTCATTAAGCCTTGTCTTAATGTAATCAGAAACTCCTTCTGCATAATAATTATATTTTTCGGATGTATTCCAAAATTTGTCTGAATACGGCTGAAGCTGTCCTTCATTCATCAATTTCATAATCATATATTCAGACGGGCATATAAGGTCATAAATATCGCCAATTGTAAGCTGATTATACATATCTTCATTTGTTCCAAATGTCGAATATTCAACCCGGACCTTTTTATTATAAGTAGCCGCATACCATGATTCAAAATCTTTTATCATAGAATTTTCACCTATAATCTTTTTTCCATTATCAAGTTTAATTGTCTCATCTTTTTCCCATCCTCCCTCATCAATATATTCCTCCCAATTTGCTATCCGCAAAATAATCTCATCTGATTTTACTTTTGTATATCTGCTGCATCCCGTAAACAATTCCATACTAACCGCACAAGCCAAAAATACACAAAAAACTTTTGAATGTTTAGTATACATGCAAATCCCCCATTTCTTTTTAAATCATTTATTATGACCACGCACATTTTTTGATGCTGATATATTCATGAACACAACGGCAATTACAACAATTATAAATATTATTGTAGAAAGAGCCCATAAAGCAGTCTTTATTTCTGTTCTGGCACCTTTTGTTGCATTTACCACATATGTACTTATCGTATCAAACACTGCCGGTTTAGTATAAGTGCTTATAAAATAGTCATCTAATGTAAGAGTGACAGACATCATAAATCCTGACACAATCCCGGGTAACAATTGCGGTAAAATAATCTTGCGGATTGCACGCATCGGTTTACAGCCTAAATCTAAAGCTGCCTCATATAACTGTGGATCCATTTGTTTTAACTTTGGAATTACAGACAGATATACAAACGGACTGCACAATGATACAAGACCTATTATCAATGGGATATATGTATTTTTGTCCATATGAAAAAACACTATCAACAATACACAAATTGAAAATCCTGTAACAACATCTGCATTTACAACGGGTATCTGATTTATAAGCTGTATTGTATTTTTTAATTTTGAATTAGAATAAAAACTTCCGATTGCGCCTGCCGTTCCCAAAATAACCGACAACACCGATACCACAAGTGCAAGAATAACGGTACCTGCTATCATCTGTCGAAGTTCATCCGATTTTGATAAAAATATATAGTTTTTCAAAGAGAAATGACCTATTGAACCAATCATTGCTGAATCCGTAAAGCTATATACCGCAAGAATAATAATCGGCAAATACAACAAAAATAATATTGTTGCTAAAAATAAATTCTGTAATCTTTTTTTAGTCATTATCTTCACCACCTCTTCCTGCAGTTGTTCCTGTTATAATATTCATTAAAAGAATAAATAATAATAATATAACGGAAATTACAGACCCATTGTGCCATGAATACATATTAAAATAACTTCCAATCAGGCTTCCCATAATATAAGTGCTGTTATATAACATATCAAGCACAACATAGTTAGTCATGGCAGGAAGCAATACCATAGTTATCCCACTTACAATTCCTGGAACAGATAACGGCAATATAACTTTCAAAAAAACACGATATGATTTTACACCCAAATCTGCGGCTGCTTCTATATAACTTTCATCAATTTTGATAATTGTATTATAAATAGGTAATATCATAAATGGCAAAAAGTCATATGTCATTCCTATTATGGTATTAAGAAACGGATGAAAAGCAAGATTTCCTTCAAATGCCGTTAAAATCTCTTTCAATGCTGTTATACGCAAAGTAAAATTAATCCACATCGGCATTACAAACAATAAAATCAATACATTTCTTTTTTTATAACCGCCTCTTGCAAGAATATATGCAATGGGATAAGCAATTGCCAGACACACTATCGTTGTAACAAATGCTATAACTGCACTATATAGAAGTGTCCCAACTGTTTTCATATCTGAAAAAAACAGACAGAAATTTGCCATTGTAAACTGTCCCTGCCCATTTGTAAAGCCATAATACAAAAGTATTATTACCGGACAGACAACAAAAACAGCTAAAAATAACGCATACGGTATTCCTATTGCACTTTTTGATAATGTTTTCATTCATTGCACCTCCGTTCCAATATTCCTGTCACTATAAAACTTTGAATTCCATAATTTTCTCCGGTACAATAACACTTACATAATCACCAATATTCCATAAATATTCATCGTCAACTGAATATTCTATCTCATTTTTGCTTAAAATGCGGTAATTGTAGTGATCTCCTTTATAAATAATAGAACTTATATGCCCCTGAAAATATCCTTCATCCGGCTCATCGCTAAGCATTGCATGCTCCGGAGGAAAATACATTTCAATCCGCTTTCCTTCCAATTTCACGCATTTTTCTGATTCATCAAAAACTGCTCCATCCCTAATATGATATTTTTCAAAAATCTTTGTTATATCTATGGGAACAATACCATCTTTCAAATGTAACCTCATTTTTTCATCAATGTATCCAGTCAGATGGTTTATCATCATATCACTCGGCATATTGTGAATTGCAGATGTTTCAAAATCAATTCCTACTTTCGTACCCGTTTCAAACATTTTATTCACCTGTGCTTCTATCTCATTTTTACCTGCTAAAACAGTTACCGCATAATATTTTCCGCGAAAAACTGATGAAATCACTTCTCCTGAAAGTTTCCCCTTTTCCGTTGAAGTCAGAATAACCGATTCAGGTCTTATTACGGTATCAACCCTAGTTCCCTCCGGGTACTTATCATTGCATTTGAAATCCTGATGTGCAAATCTTACTATATCATTAGACTTTTTTACTCCATTAAAAATATTGCTCTCACCTATAAAATCTGCAACAAATGCATTTGCAGGTTTCCTGTATATCTCCTCTGATGTTCCTACCTGCTGAATCATTCCTTTCGACATAACAACTATTTTATCTGACATTGTCAATGCTTCTTCCTGGTCATGCGTTACAAACACAAACGTAATTCCAAGTTCACGATGCATATTTTTCAACTCCAGCTGCATCTCCTGACGCATTTTAAAATCAAGTGCACTAAGCGGCTCATCAAGTAAAAGAATCCTCGGTTCATTAACTATCGCCCTTGCTATTGCTATTCGCTGCTGCTGCCCTCCGGACAAACTGTCTATCCGTCTTTTTTCAAATCCCTCCAAATCTACTATTTCCAACACATGCTTTACTTTTTGACGTATCTGCTCTTTGGGCATCTTTTTTTCTTTTAATCCGAAAGAAATATTTTCATATATATTCAGGTGTGGAAATAAAGCATACCTTTGAAATACCGTATTTATTTTTCTCTCATTAGGAGGCATATCACTTATATCTTTGCCTTGAAATAATATATTCCCCGATGTTGGTTTTTCAAATCCTGCAATCATACGCAGAATTGTTGTTTTTCCACAACCTGACGGACCAAGAAATGTTACAAATTCTCCTTCATTTATCTTCAAATTGAAATCGTATATAACAGGAATATTTTTGTTGTAACATTTCTTAATATGTTTTAACTCAATAATTGTACTTTTATTTTCCATATAAATAATCCTGCCTTTCTTTTTTAAAAAATAAATCCTGCAATAAGATAAATTATTGCTGAAATCCCTCCTGAAATAAGCACATACGGCAGCGAACTCTGGTACTGCTCATATATTTTTACACGGCTTGCCCTTGCTGAAACAATTCCCAAATCAGATACGACACATGCATTTGCTCCAAATAACCCTGCTGAAATAATCGCACCTATACACAGTGGTACATTTGCTCCAATTCCTGTCAGCACTACTATCATAACCGGAAGTGCTATCTGATAAAGTGTATAATTTAGGCTGTACAGAAATTCAGTACAGCTGAAAAATACAAATAATACAAAAGGAATAAGGCTGACAATAGGAATCATTCCGCAGACTTTCTGAACAAATCCCTCCATTCCCATTGTGTACATAACTTCCTGCATTGCATATCCAATCATCAAAATAATGACCATATCAACCATATCTATAAATCCGTCAACAACACATTCAACATATTCACTAATCGTCATAATTCCCTGAATCACATATAACACTGCCGTTACCAATAATGTGATTCCAAATGCCAAAAAACAATTCAATCCTGTAGCTATCAGGGCAATAACAATTGTAATCATTGGTATTAACAAATTCCATACACTTATATGCTGTTTTCTTGGGTCATTTTCATCAAAATCCTGTTCTTCTTCGTCAGAACCATCTGTCAATTCACCTAACTGTTTTCCCTCTTCAGACATCTGATATGCTTTTTTCATAAGTCCTATTTTGGGTATAATCCCTGCCGCAAACATCATTGCAACCAGACAGGCAACAATTGCATAAAACATATATGGTATTGACTGTATAAATAAGTTTGTTGCAGCTGCCCTGTTTGAAACATTTTTTGCATCTGCTATCTGAAATATTATAAAATACCCCCATGCACCTACAGGAAGCATTGCCGATACACATATACTCAATGTTCTGATAACATAAGCGAGTGCAAGCCTTGGCTTTTTAATTTTATCTATCAACGGTGAAAAAGCTGCTCCTGCTGTAAATGCTGACACGTAATCATCAATAGACATTATTCCGGCATAAATCCCTGAAGTTGCAAGGATAACTTTCTCATTCGCACCAAATCTGCTTGTAATAAAATCCGTAAAAGCCTTTGTAGCACCACTTCTTTTCATTGCAATTATTAACCCGCCGCACAAAAAGAAGGACATATACATTTCAATGTTTTCTTCATCCGCAAGAACAACCTTACAATCATTAAAAAATGCCCCTACGCTTTCAAACTTGTACCATAAAATATACATTGAAAAAGTTCCCATCAAAAGACTCTGCATAACATCTTTCGTAACCAGCGCATATATAAACAAGCCTGCCATCGGTACAAGTATCCATATTGACTCACTTGATATGCTCCTTGGAACCAACAATAAAACAACATTAAATATAATCCAAAAAATCCATAATTTAACCATTTTTGCGTCTATTCGTTTAGGATTCATATAGTGAATCACTCTCCACAGTATAGATTTTTCACTCATATGCGTTCTCCTCTCTGTTTTTTCAGTATAAAGAGTCGCTTGCGACTCTTTCGCGCCTGAGCGGAATGCGCAGCATTTATTTCCTTTCCGCGAAATGCGCATCCTCACGGAGTGTTTTTTATGTTATAGGAAACAAGAAGTTTCCTATAACACAAAAAATGCCCGCAACTGCATGAAAACAGTCCCAGACACCTTTGTCTCATATTTTTTGTTTGTTAGCCGGCTGAATGATGATCCCATACCTTCAACTGCTGACCTATTCCTTTTTCTTTCGCTGCAAGAAATACCTCATGTCCCCATGCAACATCCTCTATAGGCATGCCCTCTATTGCTACAAATATTACCTCTTCATCAGATTTACGTCCCGGTTTCTTTCCACGAATTATTTCTCCAAGCGAGTCAATGGATTCTCTTGTTATTAACTTATCTTCTACCATATAATAGAATTCTTCACCCATACAGCCTGTAGGTTTGCGATATCCCTCTTCATCATATCCTTCCTCATCTTCGATTCCGTATTCTTCATACATTTTCCAGTTATCGACAACTTTTCTGATCCCTATAAGTTCCCTTTTATCCATATTAAAGAAACTCGTTGCTATAAGAGTTGCACCCGGTTTAAACCACTCTTTTTTATATGTAGGATACTGCCCCGGCTTTACAGAAACCGATTCACTTATAATATCAGAGTCTCTCACAGCTTCCTCTAAAGTTTCACATATCATTACTTTTTTTACACGAGGATAGTGACACTCTATATATTTTTTTAAAGCCATGGCTGTTTTTGATTTCAATGAACCTGCCTTAATTTTTACAGTGTCAACCTGTAATGTGTTTGTCATAATTGCACGAAAACATGCTTTAGCAATAGGTCCGGCACCAATCATAGCCAAAACTTTTGAATCTTTCTTTGCCAAAAGCTTTGTAGCAAGCCCGGGCATTGCACCGGTACGCATTGAACTCAATAAATTGGCAGCCATAAATGCCAATGGTGCACCTGTTTCCACATCATTTAAGACAAACATCAAATTTGAACGCGGAATTCCCATACGACGGTTATTTCCGTTTGAACCATACCATTTACAGCCTGCCACATGAAATTTTCCTCCTAGATATGCCGGCATTGCAATAAATCTCCTGTCAGCTCCATCATTTATTGGAAATCCTTCTATATCAGACTGTTTTGGAAATTCAAGCATAATTCCATGAGAATTATGATCAGGTCCTCCCATAATAAAATCTCCATCCTCAAGCAGACCCACTGTCTCTTCCATCACGTCTACACATTTTTTTGCATCAAGTACACCCGCTTCAATCATATCTTCTTCATCTAAGTAAAGAAGTCTCAGTTTCTTTGATTTTACTAATTTTTCTTTTTCTTCCAAAATTGCTGCATCTAATTCTTCCATAGCAGTACCTCCATTTCTTAAGTCTATCGTTTTTCGTTATATAATTTTTCAAACAATTCCTTAAAGTCTTTTGCTGTCATAAACACCGGGTTATCAGCTGTCTCATCTGCATTTGCAGCGGTATTTGCCAAACGTTCAAAATCTTCAGGTTTTATAATATCCAAATCTGAAAAATGAGGTATTTCCAGCTCATCCGCCAGCTTCTGCATAATATCAACTCCTGCATTTGCAGCCTCAAACACATCCATTTTTGAAATATCCACACCAAGTGCTTCCGCCACATCTGCATATTTCTCAGGTGCTCCTTGTATACTTAACCTTGATACCGGTGCCAGCATCATTGCATTTGCAACACCGTGTGGAATATCATAATATCCTCCCAATGCTTCCGAAATAGAATGAACACTCGCCACATCTGAATTTCCAAATGCCATGCCTGCCAATGTACTCGCCGCCATCATTGCATCCAAGGCATCCGGCTCGTGTTCTTTAGCTGCCTTCAGCAAATTGCTGCCAATTAAATGAATAGCCTGAAGTGCAATAGCATCAGTAAGAATATTTGACGCTTTACAAACGTATGCCTCTACTGCATGTGTCAATGCATCCATCCCCGTAGAACCTAAAATCTTTGCCGGAAGTCTATCTATCATTTCCGAATCAATAATAGCTGTCTTTACGCTGTTTTCATCTCCCCAAATACAATCTTTTTCCAATGTTTCCGTATTATTCACTATTGACTCATGTGTCACTTCACTTCCCGTTCCACACGTTGTAGGCACACATATAAGAGGAGCTATTTCTTTTTTTAAATTTCCCTCATACCAGTCACTGCATTTTCCGCCATTTGTCATCAAAGCTCCTATTGCTTTAGCAGTATCCATAGATGAACCTCCACCAACAGCTATAAGATAATCAATATTATTTTCAACTGCAAACTCTGCCCCTTTTTCAATATCTGTATCTCGTGGATTTGGTACTATATCCGACCAGATAATATAATCTCTTTCTGCTTTTTCGAGACTGTCTGTAATCTTTTTGACAAGTCCTGTCTCAATCATTCCCTTGTCGGTAACTACAAGCCCTTTTTTTCCAAATTTCCTAGTTTCCTCTGCTATTGAAGAAACACTTCCCCTGCCAAAAATAATTTTTGTCGGTGTAAAAAAATTAAATTTTTCCATGTACACACCCCCTATATTATCTCGTTGATTTAAATCTGTCATAACGAAGTGCTGAAATATCAACAACTGTATCCTCTCCAACAACCATCTGTGATAACATCAGTCCTACCGATGGTGCCGTTCCAAATCCATGTCCCGTAAATCCACATGCAATTATAAGACCGGGTACTTCATCAACTTTACTGATAACCGGCACACCATCGTAGCAGTTATCAAGCCATCCACCCCACGTTCTTACTATTTTTGCATCTGCTAAAAGCGGAATATATCCCATAATTGCACGACATCCTGCAGATACCGTCAATGAATTTGTCTTAAGGTCATTCGGCGACATATCCGTTGCCTCTTCCAATCCAGATTCAGAGCCAAATACAAAAGAGCCATGCTGTGCCTGATGTCCGTAAAAATCTGCATCCGCTGTTCCAAGCATTATATCAAACATGTGAGGCTGCATCTCCGTGACAAGTGCTTCTTCAAAATATCTTGTCATTGGTACGTCAATTCCAACTGATCTCGTAATATAACGGCTTTCATAGCCTGCCGCAACAATAACAGTCTCTGCCTCAAATATCTCTCCTGATTCTAGAACTACTTTTCTTATCTTTCCTTTTATTTTTCTTAATTCTTTTACTTTTGCTTCCGTAAAGTATCTTACTCCCATTTCCGTTGAACGCTTATAATATGCTAATGTTGTCATCATAGGATTTGCGTGTCCATCTGTCGGACACCAGCTTGCCCCGATAATATCATCTGAAAGATATGGACAAATTTCCTTAACTGTTTTTCCATCTACAACATTCATATCAAGACCAAGACTTCTTGCATTTGAAGCCAGTTTCTCGAGTTTTTCCAAGTGCATCTCTGTCTTTCCAAGTCTTAAATTTCCCCGCTGATAATACTCAACATCAACACCCAATTCTTCTGAAAGATGCGGCCACATATTCTGCACTGCATAAATTGCATATGGCAATTCTCTTACATCTCGTCCTGACTGGCGTACACCACCACCATTTCTTGATGAACCGCCATGTCCGATACTTTTATCTGCTTCAAGTACAATTACATTTTTAACACCTTTTTTAGCCAGATAATATGCTGTTGCACAACCAACAACTCCTCCTCCAATCACAATTACATCTGCTGTGTTGTTCATTAGCGTTCACCTCCATCTTTTGCCAATATTTTCATCTCAATCGGTCTCATAGGAGCCCTCGACACAGCCGGTTCAATGTCAGTTGGTCTTACACCAAGTTCTCTTGCCACTATTGCCTTCACCAGCTTGCCACATGTCTGCCCCTGACAAAGTCCCATTCCACAACGAAGATATCTTCTAATCTCTTCTATTGTAAACATTCCCGCATGTACTGCCTGCCTGATCTCTCCCTTTGTAACTTCCTCACATCGACATATCAATATGTCATCATCAGCAGCCGGTATATATTTTCCTATTTCATTTAATTTAGTCTGTACATCTACCATATTAACCTCTTTTCCATATAACCCGTACTGTTACATTCTTATACTTGACTTATTTTGTTTTATATTTACTCCGCACTGCGATAAAATCTTGCTTTCATCGTCATATCAGACGGAACTTTTATAGTCAGAAGATTTGTGTGGTCAAACGCTTTTGAAGTCTTTATATCAACAACCTCTGCTTCGCAAACCTTCTTTCCGTCTCTTCCTAGTGCCATTCCCTTCTCTCCAATATCAGGAAGCGGATAAAATTCATATGGCATTGTAACCGTTCCAAATCCAGCTTCTGTTTCTTCATCCACCAAAAATATTGCCTGGCCTGAACATGATGCTACGCACATACCACAACCTACACATTTTGCATCTGTATTAACAACAGGAAGCGATGTTATATTGTCGCCAATAGAAATACATCCTTTTGCACACGCATCCTGACATGGATTACATGGAATATTCTGTGTGCACTCCATAACGGGATGTATTCCAACTGTATGTGTCACTCCCGGATACCGTTCGATCTCATCATCTGCCACATATCCCTTTTCCAGTAAATTCATTGAAACATCTATGTTTTCTTCCGTCTTGGTAACAAGCTTCCCTCTGTTTTTCGGTGCAAACATTCCCTGTCTCAATGTTTCTAATGCGTTTTCAAGTTCTTTTGTCTTTTTTTCAAGTTCAGCATCTGAAAGATATCCCAAATAATTTGAAATAACTGCACCGGAAATTCTTCCTTCTATCATGGCCGAACTTGCCTCTTCTATTCCACTTACATCACCTGCTGCAAAAATTCCTTCAACTGAGGTTGCTCCCAGTTCATCACACACGGGAACATATCCACCGGGAGTATCTTTCATATCACATCCTGCCTGTTTCAACAACTGTGACATTGGCGATAATCCTACTGCAAGACATATCGTATCTACATCAAAATGTTTTTCTGTTCCCTCTTTTATCTTCCAATCTGCTCCAACCTCACCAATTGTAACTCCCGTTACATGATCTGTTCCCTCTGCTTCTATAATAGTGTGTGACAGATAAAACGGTACACCGCATCTCGCAACCTTTGCTGCATGAACGCCATATCCTCCAATTCTTGGTGCGGCATCAACCAGGGCAACTACTTCACATCCCGCCTGCATCAACTGAAAACTTACAACAAGACCTACATTTCCTGAACCTAACATCAATATACGCTCACCTGCAGTAACATGATGCAGATTCATCATTGTCTGTGCGGCACCGGCTCCTATTACTCCCGGAAGTGTCCATCCTTTAAAAGTTACCATATTTTCACTTGCACCTGTAGCAACCAGAATGCTGTCACCTTTATAATGCTTTACTTCTTCTCCTATTTTTACCGTTATTTCTTTTTCCTGATATAAACCAATAACTGTTGCATTCAAAATAACTCTTACACCGTATTTCTCAGCCTCATTTAATAACTCTTCACCTATCTTGTAACCACGAATTTTTGATTTGTGTTCTTTTGAACCAAAGAATTTATGTATCTGTTTAAAAAGCTGTCCACCCGGTTTTGAATTTTCATCAAAAACAATAGGTGATAATCCGTTTTTTGCTGCTTCTATTGCTGCTGAAAGACCTGCTGGACCGGCTCCTATTACTATTAAATCATATCTTTCTGTCATACTCGTTATCCTTTCTATTCCAATCACAATATTATGCTAAAAATCCTTCTCAGCAGATGCCCCATACTGCGTCTGTACGACCATCCCTTCTTCTAAAGGAGTTATACACGTTCTCACATTTGGCTGCCCATTGACCACCATTACACAATCCGTACATCTTCCTATCGCACAAAAAACACCTCTTGGTTCATGTCGTTTTTTTGTATATCTGTGTGCCATAACTCCAGCCACTCTCAATGCTGTAGCAATGGGCTCTCCCTTATATCCCTCCAATTCTTTTCCGTTATATGTAAATTTAACTAGTTCTCTTTCAGGTGTTTCTCCAAGCACCGGATGATTTATTATTCTTTTGCTCATGGTTCCTCTCTTTCCCATTGACAATTAAAATTTCCATAATTCACATTAACTTATCAATGTATTTTTAAAACTGTTTGCTCTTCAGACTCATATCAAAAAAAGAAGCCCCAAACGCATCTTTTGCGTATTTAGGACTTCTTTGTCTTTACAAATAATCTAAACTCTAGTACTATACTAATGTCAATAATAATTTTTTATTATTTTTGTCCTATTTTGCGACAATAACGATTAAATTTTATCATTAAACCATTGAACACTGCTAATGTTTTGTCTTTTATTTAAAATTTATTACAACGAAAATAAACGTATATTCAGAAATGAGGCCGCACATGAAAGAAAAAGGAATTTTTTATATTGGTGAATTATCAGATTTGTTTAATATCAGTGTTGATTCAATACGTTATTATGAAAAAATGGGGCTTATCTCACCTACCCGCAATATTGAAAACGGTTATCGTGAATATTCTCCAACAGATGTACAGACACTGATTTTGATACGCGAAATGCTGGGACTTGGTTTGCATTTGGAACAAATCAAAGAATTTGTAATGAATCGTACAGTACAATCCACCATAAATCTTTTGGAACAGGAAATAATTACTATCAATGAAGCAATTCTTAAATTATATGAGCAAAAAAACAGTATACAAAACCGATTAGGCGCAGTCAAAGATTGTCTTGATATTAACTCATTTGAGAAAGTACAGCTGCACAATTATCCAAAACGTGCCGGTATTATGATTACTGATGAAAATCTTCCTGATGATTATGTAGACTACTATATGATAAAATATATGCGTGAAACACGTCACAAAATCAATGCTATCGGATACTGCGACTGCTATACTCTCGACATTGAAGGCTCAAATCCAAATTCTGATTATTTCCGTACCAAAAATGTGTTTTTTTTATCAACAGATTCTCTGACTGATAACTGTAATTTTCACCTGCCTGCCGGACATTACTTATCTTTATTTTATAAAGGCAGCTTGGAACAAACTAAACAATTGCTTCCAAAATTATACGATTATGCCAAACGGCATCACCTCAAAATCAATGGTGACCCTATAGAAATGTGCAGATTAGATACATATGAAACAACTCTTGAAAATGAGTTTTTAACCGAACTCGAACTTCCGGTATCGATTGATTAGAAAAGTCATATAATAAACGAACAATATTTCCAAGCCAATCATTTCTAAACGGTCAATGGCAGGTGGCAATATTTTACAGATGATGATTTCATTGTTCTAATGTTCTAAAGTAAAATGTCACAAAAATCTAACATAAATTTTGTTATGGGTTACACGTTTAACCTTTGTAAAACCCAAATTTCTGTTGTAACATATAATTAGAATATCAGAAAAAGAGGAAATCAATATGGCACAGAACAGGGTTCGAATCGTGGATGTTGCAGATTCATTAGGTCTTAGTACCGCAACTGTCTCAAAGGTAATTCATGGTAAAACAGAAAAGATTTCGGAAGAGACTGTAAAACGTGTCCAGCAGGAACTTGAAAGTTCAGGATATATTCCTAATATGGCTGGCATTTTACTTGCGAGAAATAATTCCAAAATTATTGGAGTGGTGGTGAATGACCATGTGAAATATGAGGGCAATGTTTTAGAAGATGGATTTGTGATGTCATCACTAAATGCTCTTTCTCATGAGGTTAATGAAAAAGGATATTTTCTGATGATAAAAACAACATCAGATATAAGTGAGATTCCGGTGTTTGCTTCCATGTGGAATATGGATGGTCTTATACTTATGGGTTTTTGTGAAGCTGATTATGAAAAACTTAGAAATCAGATGCGGATATCGTTTGTCGTGTATGATGGCTATTTTGAAAAATGTTCCAAGGTAGTTAATCTGGTCATCAATCATTATGATGGTGGCTATCAGGCCGGGAGTCATTTAAAGATGATTGGTCATAAAAAAGCATTATGTATAGCGGATAATTTTATCTGTATGGATAAGGAGCGCATTGAAGGATTTTGCGCAGCTTTTGAGCCGGGAGAAATCTTGAGATGGCAGATACCTAAGAAAAAAAAGGGAAGAATGCTCTTTTATGAGGAAAATTTTCAGGAGCTGTTAAAGAACAGCGTTACCGCTGTTTTTGCAGTGTCAGATTTTTATGCATTGGAATTTATGCGTTTTTTACATGGAAAGGGCATACAAATTCCAAATGATATTCAGATAATCGGCTTTGATGACAACATGGCAAGCAGGGAAAGTAATCCTGCACTTACAACGATTCATCAGGAGGCATCTCTCAGAGCAAAAATTGCAATTGAATGCCTGGAGGCAATGCGCGATGGAGCAGAATGTGAGAAGGAAATAGTGTTACCTGTTGAGCTAATAAAGAGAGAAAGTACGGGTGAATTATAATGTCAGAGTTTATGAAATCGTTATGTAAAATAGCAATTCCTGTCACGTTACAAAGTATGCTGCAGGCATCTTTTTCTATCGTTGACCAGATTATGATAGGACAGCTGGGAGAGACAAATATATCAGCTGTTGGATTATGTGGTAATTTTTCCTTAATTTTTTCTGTGGTGATTGGTGCAGTAAGCACAGTTGCAGGGATATTAATTGCACAATTTATTGGAGCTGAAGACATAAAAGAGGCATGGAGCAGCTTTGATCTGAGTCTCATTTGCGGAATTATAATATCAGCATTGTTTCTTTTGGCAGCCGGAATTTTACCGTTGCAGATACTTGGATTGTATACTAAAGATATGAGTATTATAAATACCGGTGCGGTCTATTTTAGAATTGTAGCATTTTCTTATATCCCGATGGCAGTCAGCAATATTTTATCAGCATGGCTACGCTGTAGGGAACATGCCGCAATACCATTTTTAGCAAGCTTTGGAGCTGTTGCGGTAAATACCGGGCTTAATTATCTGCTGATATTTGGAAAATCAGGATTACCCTGTATGGGAATAAAAGGTGCTGCGATAGCAACACTTATTTCGCAGTTATTTAACCTTATATTTATTGTTATCGAATTTATTTCCAGTATCAGAAAGGACGGAGATAAACCGGTACTGTCACTGCATTTTAAAAAGCTCACAATCAGAGATTATCTGATTATGATTACGCCGATTCTGGTCAGTGAATTTTTATGGAGTCTTGGACAGAATGTGGAGTCCGCAGTATATGGTCATCTTGGAATATCAAATCTGACAGCATACACACTTACATGTCCTATACAAGGACTTATTGTAGGCGCATTGAGTGGATTATCAGCGGCTGCCGGCGTTATGATTGGTAAGAGACTTGGAGGAAAAGAATACGATGAGGCTTACGAAGAGTCTAAGAAGATTATGTATGCGGGCTTAATCGGTTCGCTGGTTGTATCTGCATTACTCATACTGCTAGCAGGAGAATATACCAGACTGTACCGTGTGAATCACAGCGTAAAGGAGCTTGGAAAAATCCTGCTTATCATATTTGCTCTATATGCACCGGTCAAGGTGGAAAATATGATACTTGGAGGCGGTATCATACGAAGTGGAGGCAATACTAAAATCATCATGGCGATTGATATCGTTGGTACATGGTGCATCGGAATCCCATTGTGTCTGCTTGCAGCATATATATTTAAGTGGGGTATTGTGGGGGTGTATACGCTGCTTACCACGGAAGAAATATTCAGGCTTGTTGTATCGTTAATTATTTTTAAGAGGCGTAAATGGATGATTAGTTTATCATAACCTTTAATTTAAAGATACCGGATCCTGTTTGGACAATAAGACCACACTCTCCACATGAAAACTTCCGCCAAACATATCACAGGCTCTGACTCTTTTCACCTCATATCCTTTATCCGTAAGCACCTTTACATCCCTTGCAAGTGTTCCCGGGTCACAGCTTACATAAATTATCCTCGACGGTGCCATCTTAACAACTGTATCAAGCAGTTTCTCATCGCAGCCTTTTCTTGGCGGATCAAGTGTTACTACATCTGCTCTCAGTCTGCCGCCACTCTTTTCATACTGCATAGGAACAACATCCTCTGCTGCCCCGACAAAAAATTCCGCATTTGTTATATTGTTTAACTTGGCATTCTGCTTTGCGTCCTCTATTGCCTGCGGTACAATCTCAACTCCGCATACTTTCGATGCTTCTCTCGCCATGAAAAGTGATATTGTTCCTATTCCGCAATACAAATCCCATACCACTTCGCCCTCTTTTATATCTGCAAATTCAAGAGCTGTCTGGTAAAGTTTTTTTGTCTGCTCAGGATTCACCTGATAAAACGAAAGCGGCGATATACGATATTTTATATCACCTATATAGTCCTCTATATATGACTGTCCGTAAAGTGTCTCTATTTTTTCTCCAAGAATAACATTCGTATTTTCACGATTTATATTAACAGTGATGCTCTTTATCTCAAGGTTAATTCCACAATTTTTTATCATTTCAACAAATTCTTCTGAATGTGGCAGCCTTTTGGCGTTAATAACAAGACAGACCATAACCTCTCCTGTTGCTTTTCCTACTCTCGTAAGTATATGTCGCACTATTCCCCTGTTCTTCTTTTCATCATACGCCGTAACATTATATTTCTTCATAAATTCAAGAACAGTTTCTACAATCTGTTTGTTAGATTCATGCTGTATAAGGCAGTCCGTCTGAGGTACAATGCTGTGTGTTCTTCCCGCATAAAAACCTGCAACAGGATTACCGTCTTTATCATAACCAACCGGAAACTGCGCTTTATTTCTGTAATGAACAGGTTTGTCCATCCTAAGAATAGGCTCCATGATTATCGGAGTCTTACTTTCAGCAGCGTTTTCTGTATTTTTGTACTCTTCTGCATTTTTACATTTCTTATATTCTTCCTCAGTATAAACAGGAACACCGCCTATTCTTCTAAGACAGTTAGCCACTTTCTCTTCTTTCCAGGAAAGCTGTTTTTCATAGGAACAATGCTGCAACTGGCATCCTCCGCACTGCCTTGCCACCAAACATTCAGGTTCTACTCTGTATTCAGACGGCTTTATTATTTCAAGCATTCTCGCATATCCGTAATTTTTCTTTGTTTTCATGACTTTAACTCTTACTTTGTCTCCGATAAGAGCATCTTTTACAAAAAGTGTGTATCCGTCAATCTTGCCTATTCCCTCTCCCGTACTGCCAAGGTCGGTAATCTCAAGCTCGAACTCTTCATTCTTATTACACACAAATTTCTTTTCCTTATTCATAATGTTTTTTCCTCTATTTATATTTCAGTTACCGTTTTTCCAGCCAACCCCCATGCAATCAGCATCTATTTTGCACTTTTATAAAATCCTATACAAATATCCGCAAAATATCAACAAAAGCCGACAAACCAATTATAAACAAAATAATCAGCTTCTCAGCTTTTTCTTTTTTAATTATTTTCTCTTTGCCGCACTACCTGTACTCTGTCTGATGTTTGAATCGACAAATCTGTTGAAGCCAAGCCACTCCGTTGTCGGATTTGCCTTGTCATATATCTCAGTCATGGTTTCAAGTTTTGCGTCTGTATTGTCCGCAAAATTAAGTGCCATCGCCTCCGCTATAGCAGGCTTTTTCGGTGAACCATATTCAAGTTCTCCGTGATGTGCAAGTATGCAGTGGCGGAGTTCTGTTGCAAGCACAGGCGGAAATCCGCTTATCTGGCGTATCTTATTTCCGATTAGTTCAGCTCCTATAAATATATGTCCAAGAAGCTGCCCGTCATCTGTATAATCATTCATCGGAAAATCTGATAATTCAGTGACTTTTCCTATATCATGAAAAATTGCTGCTGTGACAAGCAAATCTCTGTCAAGTATAGGATAATTGTCTGCAAGAAATACGCACATCTTTGTGACTGCAAGTGTATGCTGCAAAAGTCCTCCGATAAATCCATGATGCACCGATTTTGCTGCCGAATGAACTTTAAATTCTTTTACAAATTCCCTGTCATTTATAAAACACTCTTCCGTAAGCTGTCTAAGGTGCGGCTCTTTAATGGTAGCTATAATACCTTTAAGTTCCGAATACATCTCTTCAATATCATACTTTGTTGCAGGAATGTACTCCTTAGGGTCATATTCTCCCTCCTGCGCCTTTCTTATACGATTTATGTTTACCTGACGTGCACCCTGAAATGAAGTAACGGTACCATCCGTCATAATAAAATCCATGCTCTCAAATTCTGCTATACCGGCATTTAACTCCCAGACTTTTCCGTCAATGGTTCCGGTTTTGTCCTGAAGAATCAGTGAATAATATGTTTTTCCTGCCTTAGTTTTTAATATCTGTTTGGATTTGCACAAATAAATCCCTGAAAATTTATTTCCCTCTTTATACTCTTCTAAATATGTCATTTTATTCCTCGCCTAACTTTAATACTGCTTTTACCGATTTAGCGACCTTAGCTGCCTCATAAGGTTTTATTATAAAATCTTTTGCCCCTGCTGTAATGGCATCCAAAACTTTTTCCTGATATCCCATTGATGAACACATGATAATCTTTGCATTGTCATCAATTTCCTTTATCCTGCCTACCGCTGTGATTCCATCCATTTTAGGCATCGTAATATCCATAATAACCAAATCCGGCGAATATATTTTATATTTTTCTATGGCATCTTCTCCGTCTCCTGCTTCTATATACTCGAAACCCAAAGCCATATCATCAAGAATCTTTTTTAACGACATACGCACAAATGCCGCATCATCTACTAAAAGTACTTTCATTTATATATATCCTCCTAAATTTCTGCACAATATATTAAATATATTAGCACAAGAGCAGTTTATAAACAATCATTTTCATAACTTTTTCTCAGCTTCAAAAGTGCTGATTTTTCTATTCTCGATATATAAGACCTCGATATTCCGTATTCTGCTGCTATCTCCCTCTGCGTCTTTATATCATATCCCTCTATTCCATATCTCTTTCTGATTATATCCTGCTCACGTCTGCTCAAAACACTTTCTATCTTATCAGTAAGCCTTCTGATTCTCTCATCCTGTGTAATCTTTTCTACAACATCATCATCTTCATATTCTATTACATCTATAAGATTTATTTCATTTCCTTCTTTATCGGAACCGATTGAATCATATAAATACACATTCTTTGAACTTTTCTTTTCCGTCCGGATATACATAAGAATTTCGTTTTCAATACATCTTGCACAATACGTTGCAAGTCTGATTTTTTTTGAACCGTCAAATGAATCAACACCTTTTATCAAACCTATTGTCCCTATTGAAAGCAAATCATCAAGTTCTCTGTCAGATGTATTATATTTTTTCACTATATATGCGACTAAACGCAGGTTTTTTTCAATAAGAAGCTGTCTCGCACTCTTGTCTCCCGCCTGGTATCTTATGATGCATTCTTCCTCTTCTTTTGCACTCATTGGTTTTGGAAAGGATTGCACCGCAAGCACCTCAAAATATTATCATTTATATACTATGCTAAGTAACAATACTTTGTGCATGACCACATATTTTTTTCATATCACGTCTTTACAAAATAGTTATAATAATATAACCAATCATTGCAGCTACAATCTGCATTATAATAAATCTGAATACTACCTGTGTATCTGACCATCCCTTATTTTTTCTTGCATGGTCATGAAGCGGTGTTCTCGTATTTACAAGTATTGAAATTTTGAGAAATCTCTTTAAAAATATCTTCACAAGTCCAAGTCCGCCGTCAACTATAAGCACAATTGCAAGTATTATGTAGCTTATAGGATGTCCTGTTTTCATTGCGATAATCGCAATATAAAAACCAAGTGCCCTCGAACCTGCATCCCCCATAAGCATACTGCTAGGCTTTGAATTAAAATACAGATATGCTAAAAGTGTTGCAACAAAAATAAAATCTGCAATTACATAATAACCAAGTTCATTTGCAAATATTACCGTAAATGCTGAAATAACAACACAGCAAAGGCTTCCTGAAAGCCCGTCCACTCCATCTGTACAGTTTGTTACATTGATTGAAACCCAGATAAGAATTATTCCGAGTACAAAATAAGCCGGTACCGGAAGCTCAAATACATTACTTCCTATATGGATTGTTGAATTGTTGAAATTTAAAAATGTCCACATTGTAACAATTGACAAAACAAGGTCAATTGCACCTTTTTTATAATCCTGCCACGGTGTCTCTGCGGCATCGTCAAGATATCCGCTTAACATGATTGCAAATAACAATATGCAATATATGATAAACTCTCTTGTTATAGGCATAAAAAGCAATGAGCATATAATAAATGCTATTACAAATGTAAGTCCAACACCTCTTGTTTTTCCTTTTGACAATGCACCGTTTACTGCAAATTCCCTGCCCTGATCTACCGGAAGAAACGGGAATGGAAATTTAAGACAGATAAATGTCAGCAAAAACGCTGCAAGAATACCTATCATTGTTATCTGATTTGGATTTAAGCAACCGCTTAATATATTGTACATAACTTATTCCTCCATATTCATGCTTATGATTTATTACTGTCCACACCTTTTTTGCACAGTAACTTTGATTTATCATTTTTTTGACGCACAGACAATTATACATCCCACAGACTTTTATTACAAGACCGATTCAGCTTTATTTCTATAAGTTCTTTTTTTCCAAAATATCTACCGTATGCGCTCCCGCGCCTACAAGTTCCTGTCTCTCGCAGGTTGCCAGATGATACTCTACAAAAAGCTTAAATGTTTCCTCATCCATCGCATTTAAAACCGGTCTCATCAAATCCGCCTGGCCGTCTGCCGAAATAAGCTTTATCCTTTTCAAGTCTGCTGCATCACGCACTTTATCTATATCTTCTATTCTTACATAATCGTACAAATCTTTCGGCTCAGGAATACAGTGAAAATCTTTTGTAACTTTTCCTGCCTCAACCACTTCCTTTATGTGGTTTTGTTTAAATCCGTATGTAAGGATGCTGTACTCATTCATGCAATATGCAACAAGTATCTTTCCTCCCGGTTTTGTAACTCTTTTCGCCTCATTTAACGCTTTTATCTTGTCATCAAAACCAAACAGATGATACATCGGTCCAAACAAGAGTGTAACATCAAAGGTATTATCCGCAAGTTTTGAAAGTTTTAATGCATTACCCTGCATCGCTTTTACTGTGCTTTTTTTCGATTTCAGTATTCCAAGATTATATTTGACAAGTTCAACTGCTGTCACATCATGGCCTTCATTTGCAAGTGCAACGGAATACCTTCCCGTTCCTGCACCTATATCAAGTATTTTTACACATTTCCTGTCACCTATACATTCATGAATATATTTCATTGATGTAATAAATTCCACCTGTCCGTGCCGCCTTGTCAGTCTTTTATCCTCATTAAATTTGTTATAATATTTTTCCAAATCTGTCATTTCTTTCACAGATAAACCTCCGTCTGAATATAAATCAATCTGCTTTAAATCTTTCCGTCATTTCTTTAAGTGATATTGCCTGACCGGATAAAACCTCTGTAGACGCAGCCGTCTGTTCTGCTGTTGCTGTATTTGCCTGCACGACATCTGATATATTTTCAATTTCACATTTAATATTATTTGCATTTTTTGTCTGTATTTCATTATCTTTTGAAATTTCTTTAAATGCTCCTGCAATTTTTTCGGAATCATCAACAATATTTTTAAATGTCTCAGAAGTCACAACCGCATATTCCTTTGCACCTGAAATACCATTAAGACATTTTTCGATAAGTCCGGCAGTTTTCTTTGATGCTTCACTGCTTTTTGCTGCCAATGTTCCTATCTCCTGTGCCACAACTGCAAAACCTTTTCCTGTATCTCCTGCACGCGCAGCTTCCACTGAAGCATTAAGTGATAATATATTTGTCTGAAACGCAATTGAATCTATTGTTTTTACAATCTTTTTAATATCCTCAGACATTTCCTCTACTTCTTTCACAACACTTAATAATGCATGCATTTTATCATCACCATCTTTTATTTCAATGTCAAGATTTAAAAGACTTTCATTTACAACATTGACCTTCTGTGAGTTTCTATTGATACTTTCAACAACATTGTCAACATCTGCAACCAGCTTCTGTAAAGACGCTGCCTGTGCTACTGTTCCATCTGAAACCATGCCTGCCGCCTGTGCAAGCTGTCTTGAACCACCTTCAACATTCACCGACGATGTCTGTATATTTATTATCATATTTTTCAAAATAGACTTAATCGAATTTATTGAAACCGCAAGATTATTAAATTCACCCGGATATTCTTTCATGTCTGCTGCCGTAAGATCATAAGCTGCCATACTTTCAAGTATATAGGCCGCTTCTCCAAGTATTTGCGACAATGTATTTGCTAATGAAGCTGCACTATTCTGAAGAATACCAAGTTCATCTTTTCTTCCTGTTTTCTCTATGCGTTTTGATAAATCTCCATCTGCCATGCCTGAAAGAACATTTTTCACTCTTATGATAGGTTTGCTGATACTTCTTGCTATAAAAACAGCTGCCAATATTGCTATAATTAACGCAAATATGTCACTTATAACAAGTCTCTTTACAAACATAAGCACCTCTGACTCATATGCCGTTGTCGGAGAAACCATCACCACACGCCAATTATCAGTATTTCCTATTTTAGAATATCCGCAAATATATTTTTTGGAATCAATTTCATATGTAAAACCTCCATTATCTGAGTTACTGCTGCTTTTTGTCAACTCATCCGGAACATTGCCCATATATTCTTCATTCATAATATATTTTGAATTTTTATGAGCAATCACATTATTTTTTTCATCAAGAATATATGCAAAGCTTCCGTCTCCTACCGATATATGCTTTACCATATCATTCATAAAATCAACATCAATTCTAAAATATACAACTCCAACTATCCTGCCTGATGAAATAAGAGGAGCAGCTATACTAAGTCCGTAAGTTCCCGTATATTTGCTCAATGTAACATCTGAAATATTTGTTTTTCCCTGTAAGGCCTTTTTTACATAACTTCTGTCACTGAAATCAGTTCCGTCTTTAATACTGATTCCTTTTTCATTTAATACATTCCCACTTGTAAAACCATATTGCTTTGCCAGCTGCTCTACCTTGGATACTCTTGCTTCATCCGGAACATTTCCAGTCAGTATCATGTCTTTGCCCGATGCCGCAGCAATATTTTTATAAGTATTTAATAATACCTCCAAATCATCTGATGTTGTCTTTGCTGCCGATTTTGAATTTTTTCTGACAAGTTCAATTGTAGAATTATAACTGTACATGCAAGACTCAGTACCTATTACATATACAAGCAGTATAATTATAATGCTAAATATAATCCCGATTTTAGTGCTTAATTTCATTTATTTATCCCCTTTCTGTACACGAAACATCTGTTTTCTCCCAAACAGTACACTCATTATATCTGTACTTTTCTCTGCATAATTCATTATATAGTAAATAATATTTTATTACAAACAATTTTAAAAATCACACATAATTTAAGTTTCATTTTAAGTTCGTGTTTTATTATGCAGATGTAAACAAAAACAAAGCAAATATTTAAAACAAATATTTTTAAAAGTAAGTAATATGAAAGGTTGTGATTTTTATGAGAAATTGGAAAGGTGTATTAGCAATGGGATTGTCAGCAGCTTTAGTTATCAGTGCTGCACAGCTCATTCCTGAACAAAATGTAAAAAGTGCAAATGCTGAAACAATAGATAACTTTAGTGACAATATGACTCCTCCAAGCGGCATGCCGGAAGGAACACCTCCTGCAAAACCGGACGGAGATACAAGCGGAAAACCCAGCGGTTCTGCTCCGGGCGGTGCACCGGGCGGCTCATCAAGTGCCGTTACAAGTTATGACTCAGTAAAATCCATTACATCTGATACTTCCATCTCAGGTGAAACAATCGAATCGACAGGCACAGATGAAAATGCCATAAACATATCAAACGGTGCCACAGCAACAATTGACAATTCAACAATAACAAGAACTTCATCTTCTAGCACAGGCGGTGATAACTCAAGCTTTTACGGTGTCGGCGCCGCCATCCTCAACACGGAAGGTACAGCAAACATCACAAACAGTACAATAACAACTGATGCTGCCGGAGGTGCAGGTGTATTCTCTTATAACAAAGGTGTAACTTATGTCTCAGATACAACAATAACTACAAACAAAGATACATCAGGCGGAATACATGTAGCAGGCGGCGGTACTTTATATGCATGTGATGTAACAGCAACTACAAGCGGCCAGTCTTCCGCTGCAATAAGAAGTGACAGAGGCGGCGGCACAATGGTAGTTGACGGCGGAACATACACAAGTAACGGTGTTGGTTCTCCTGCTGTTTACAGCACCGCTGATATTGCTGTAAACAATGCAAAACTTACTGCAAACGGTTCAGAAGCCGTATGTATTGAAGGACTTAATTCACTTCGTCTTTTTGATACTTCACTCACAGGAAATATGAGTGATGACAGCCAGAATGACTGTACATGGAATGTAATACTTTATCAGAGTATGTCAGGTGACTCACAGGAAGGAAACAGTACATTTGAGATGAACGGCGGAACACTTACTGCTAAAAACGGCGGCATGTTCTATACAACAAATACAGAATCAACATTTATTCTTTCAAATGTAAATATTAAATATGCCGATGACAATGATTTCTTCCTCCGCTGCACAGGAAATAACAACCAGAGAGGCTGGGGTACATCGGGCAGCAACGGTGCTGACTGTCTCTTTACCGCCGACTCACAGGAAATGGAAGGCGATGTTATCTGGGATTCAATCAGCAAACTTGATTTCTATATGACAAACGGCAGCACACTCACAGGTGCTCTCATTGATGATGAAACATGTGCAGGTTCAGGCGGAAGCGGTTATGCAAATGTTTATATTTCAAACGGCTCTACATGGATAGTAACCAAAGACAGCACTCTTTCAAAACTTTCATGTGAAGGAAAAGTTGCAGATAAAGACGGTAATACTGTCACAATCAAAGGAACTGACGGTACTATATATGTACAGGGAACTTCTTCTGTTACAGTAACAGTATCTGAATACAGCGACAATGCAGACCTCTCAGGAGCATCAAAAACAACAAGCTGGTCAGATTATAAAGCAGCCAAATACTCTGACAGTTCTTCTGACAACAGCAACTCTTCAGATAACAGCAGTAATGACAGTGACAGCACTACTTCAACTCCGGCACCTACAGCTACACCTGATGCCACAGAAACACCTTCTGCTACTACTGCACCAACAGATTCAACAGTAACAGTCAAAGCTTCAAAAGTACAGAGTGCTAAGAGAAGCAAAAAACGCACAAAAGCTGTCGTAAAAGTAAAGAGCGTAAATGATATTACAGGTTATCAGATAAGCTATTCAACTTCAAAATCATTTAATACTACCACAAAAACAGTAAATAGTAAAAAAACTAAAATTACTATTTCCAATTTAACCAAAAAGAATGTATATTATATTAAAGTAAGAACATACAAAACAGTAAACAAAAAGAAATATTACAGTAAATGGAGCTCAGTTAAAAAGCTTAAATAACAGACGCGGAGGACAGATACTATGAAACTATTGCTGGCTGAAGATGAAGTAGAACTTTCAAATGCACTTACAGCGATATTACAACACAATCACTATACGGTTGATGCTGTCTACGACGGACAGGCGGCAATAGAATATCTTTCGGTAGAAGAATATGACGGTGTCATCTTAGACATAATGATGCCAAAAAAAGACGGTATTGAAGTCATAAAAGAGCTCAGAGAGAGCGGGAATAATGTTCCCGTTCTCTTTCTGACTGCAAAATCAGAAATTGATGACAGGGTACTCGGACTTGATCTTGGTGCTGATGATTACCTTACAAAACCATTCGCCATGAAAGAACTGCTTGCTAGAATACGCTCCATAACACGCCGTAAAACTGAAAATGCAAGCACCGTATTAACCTACGGAAACATAAGTCTCGAGCAGACAACTGCTGCCTTGTCAGCTAACGATTCTGACACTTCCATACGCCTCACAAACAAAGAATTTCAAATGATGGAAATGTTTTTATCGGCACCAGAAACAATTATATCAGTTGACAGACTTTTTGAAAGAATATGGGGATATGAAAGTGATACAGAAACAAATGTTGTATGGGTAAACATCTCAACACTTAGAAAAAGACTTACCTCACTTGGTGCCGACATATGTATAAAAGCAATGCGAAATCAAGGCTATGTCCTGACCAAAAAAAACACCCAAAAATAACATTATTAAAACAGTCACCTTTAACAGCCGATGCAAACGGACAGTAATATGAAAGGATAAACTATGGTACAAAAACTAAGAAAACGCTTTATACTTGTTGCAATGCTTTCCACACTTATCGTTCTTCTGTCCATGATAGGCGGTATGAACATACTTAATTTTCACAATTTGAAAAGCCAGGCAGATACAATGACACGCATGATATGCGAAAATGACGGTAAATTTCCACAAAGCAAAAATAATAACGAACCGGCTCCTGTTCCTGACGAAAATAAAACTCCACCCGACAAAAATAATCCGGATAATGCAAAACCACCAAAAATTCCTGACGGACAGATGGACGCTGAAACACCTTTTTCGACAAGATATTTTTCCGTTAAAGTAAACAATAAAGGAACAATTACGGACTCTAATCTTGAAAGTATCGCATCAGTTACTACCGATGACCTTGACAGCTACATATCTGCCATAAAATCTAAAAAATCCGACACCGGATTTTACAGACAGTTCCGCTATAAAAAATATACAGCAGACTCATATACGCTTTATATTTTCGTAGACTGCAATCAGAGCTTGTCAACCTTTAAAAACACCCTTTTTACAAGCCTTTTAATGTCTGGTATCGGTTTTATTGCGGTTCTCATTCTTGTCATAATATTTTCAAAGATAGTGCTCCGCCCCGTCGTTCAGAGCTATCAGAAACAGCGCCAGTTTATAACAGATGCAGGCCACGAATTAAAAACACCTCTTACAATCATTGATGCCAACATTGAAGTTATAGAAATGGAAAATGGAGAGAGCCAATGGACAAAAAGCATTCAAAACCAGATAACAAGACTTACAACAATGGTTCAGCAGTTTATCACTCTCTCAAAAATGGAAGAAAAGAACGAGAACTTTCATAAAAACCATCTTCCACTAAATACTATATTGACAGAAAGCCTTGAACCCTTTGAGGTTATATTCTCATCAAAAAATATTGAAATTAACACATCTCTTGAAAATGAAGCATTTGTTTCAGGAGACGAAAAACTTGTCAGACAGTTATTTGAGATACTTATAGACAATGCAGCAAAATACGCAACCGAAAACAGTATCTTCAAAATCTCGGTAAAAAGAAAAGGCAGAAAAAATATTATTGTATTTGAAAATGAAAGTGACAACATCTTTGAAGGAAATCTTGATATTCTTTTCGACAGATTTTACAGAACTGACGCATCAAGGAACTCCTCAACAGGCGGCTCCGGAATAGGTCTTTCCGTTGCCAAAACTATTGTTTCGCTTCACGGCGGTACTATTCACGCCAAAAGCGATGATGGAAAATGCATACAGATTATTATTACTATGTAATTTTATATCACTATGTAATCTTATATTAAAACTTGCACATACATAAAAAAGACACGGCTGTTAAACAAATTTTAGCAGTCGTGTCCTTTTTAATCACATCTCTTTTCTATGCCCGCATATTTTCCCTGTTAAGTATAAATTTATTCATCGTAATGCCATGTGGTCTATATGCCACTCTTATATAATGCTCTCCCGCTCCAATCTTTCCAAGAGACATGTCTTTCTCATCAGCTTTTCCGTTTGTTCCCTGGAACGAAAGTGTTCCACGATAATCATTGTCAACGAACAATGATATAGGTATCTGTGTATATTCGTTGTGCTGTGAAGTAATATTTATTTTTATATTGTAATTTCCTTCCTCCGCATCAACTGCATTGAAATACATTCCATCATCTTCAAGCATTTTCACTGCAAGCTCGTCTGATACAACAAAAGAACCGTTTTCTGCCACAACTGTCTCCAGTTCACCCTCAGGTCTGTAGCTTGTATCCCACTCAGGTGCGTATTCTTCAAGAGTAACTTTTCCAAGTTTTATCTGCATTGCAAGGCTGTTAAGTGCAAATTTAAGTATATTCTTTGCATTTCTCTGAAGCTGCCCTCTTGTTATCTTTCCTATCGTATACTCTGCTTTGATATTGTCAAGAGCATTCTCTCTTTCCGTGTCAGGACACACCATAAATATGTCATTCTGTGCCTGAACCATTGCTGCTCTGTTTCTTCTGTCCTGTGCTTCTCCTTCCCAATTTGCAACTGCCCACCAGTCAGTCATTATGATACCTTCAAATCCCCATTCTTTTCTGAGCACCGTTGTACAAAGTTCATAATTTCCTGATGTCCAAAGACCGTTAAATGGCCCGTATGTAGTCATTACAGAACTGCATCCCGTTTCTTTTACTGCAATTTCAAAACATTTTAGATAAATTTCTCTGAGTGCTCTCTCTGAAATCACACCCATCGCATCTGCACGGCGAAATTCCTGATTGTTTGCACAAAAATGTTTTATTGTCCCCTCTACGCCCGCTTTATGAAGTCCTTTAAGTTCTGCCGCACATATTTTTCCGGTAAGAATCGTATCCTCTGAAATATATTCATAATTTCTTCCATTCAGAGGATGCCTGTGTATATTCATTCCCGGCCCTAAAATAGTGTCAATGCGGTTATATTTCATCTCTGCGCCAAAATATTCAAAAAGTTCTTCGATAAGTTCATCATTAAACGTAGCACCAAGCAGTGTTCCTATCGGAAGTAAAAACGCCTTGGTTCCACAATCCATTCTTATCCCGGAAGGTCCGTCAGCACAGCAAAGCGCAGGAATTCCAAATCTTTCAAGTGAAGGAGTAAGTCCTCCAAATGCGGCAGCAGTTCCGGGCGTCACTTTCATACTGCACATTCCCTCACCTCTCATAAGGCACATAAGGTCATCATCTGAAAGCTGTCCTATAAATTTGTCAATATCAATCTTTCCATCCGCAACATCTTTAAGCGTGTATCCCTCATCACCTGTAAGAAGTATATCCTCCGGCATCTCACTCTCAATTCTCTCAGAAAGATTTACTGTCCTTGTAGGAACTTTTTGAAATTCCATCTCATATAAACTTGAATTTCCTGTATTATCTCCGCTGTCTTTTTCAGAATTATCTGCTTTATCAGCTGAAACCGGATGCATTCTCTCAAATTCTTCTATCGGTGCAAGTGCTTCTTCAAGCTGCTCTATCACCTGAAACTCCTGTGAAAAACTTCCGATATATTCAGCCGCAGCAACACTGTTTCCTGCATATACTTTATATTCTCCCTCTTCGAGAATAAATGCGGATTTATGACCTGTAATTCCCGAATCGTCATATGAAGCAAAATATGATTTAGGACAAATTACAGTAAGTTTCTGGCTTTCCTGTACCGCAAGCTCAACGGTCTTTGCATATCCGACAAAAGTACGTGCAGGTTTCCCAAGTTTTCCCTGCGGTGCTTCGATATAAACCTGTACAACCTCTTTTCCTGAACAATCACCTGTATTTTTCACTGTTGTATCAACAATCACACTGCTCTCATCAATATTTTTAACCGAACCTGTTATTTCAAAATCAGTATATGACATACCAAAACCAAACGGATACATGACTTTATCCGCTGCAGCCGTCTGAAAATACTTATATCCTACATAGATATCCTCAACATAATAATTCTTATCAGCGTCACCAAAATATGGAGCAGACGGATAATCTTCTATATTATAGCAGATTGTATCAGTCAGCTTTCCACTTGGAGCCGTCTTACCCGTAATTACGTCAAGAACACCGTTTCCGCCTTCCTGTCCTCCCTGCCATACATACATGACAGCTGATGGTTTATATTCGCCTGTCCACTTCATATCTATGATATTTCCGACATTCAGAAGAACTATACTTTTTTCAAATGTATCTGTAACATTTTTTATGAGTTCTCTCTCTGTCTGTGTCAGATAATAACTTCCCACATCCGCTTTGTTATCCTGATCTTCTCCTGCTGTTCTTCCTATGATAACAATGGCTGTATCATTTCTTTTTTCAGCCTCACTTATAATCTCCTTCGACAACGGCATTTCCTTTTGTGACCATGGAACGCTTCCCCATCCGTTTCCCTCATCAAAAGGATTTTCTTTAATCCACTTCTCATAGATTTCAAGAATACTGTCATCTACTTCAACACAGTCACTTTCTTTTAATGCGTCAAGAATACTCACAACATATTTTGTATTTACAAGTCCTCCCGAACCAAGACCACCCTTGTAATAATAAAATGCACCGATACCAAAAACGGCTGCTTTTGTACCTTTTTTAAGCGGCAGTACCTTTTTGTCATTCTTAAGCAGCACACATCCCTCTGCCGCTGCTTTTCTGGCAACCTCCGCATAATTTTTCTGATTTAACTCAAACATATATTTCCTCCACAAATTTATCTGTATTTTTCATGATAATATATCTTTAGCAAAAATAAAACCTTAATTTTACTACTTTTTGTATAGTACTTTTAAATTGCATAGATCATGGGAATGACTAAATATAAAAACAAAAAAATATTAAGACCGTCCATGAGCCGGGAAATTTATATCAATTTCTGTTTTAGTCAAAATGCACCCTCATCCAAAAACACAACGCTGTCACCAAGACTGTCGTCAAGAATATCCCATCCCTTTTTATCATTTACTGCAAGAGCACCGGAAATACCTATTATCGGAAATCTGTCACACAGCTGCTTATAATAATCTGCCATCTCGGAAGATGAACGCAGTACGGATACAGCTTTTGTATCAGGTATTTCTGGCAGCAAATCGTCAAATATTTCATCACTTTCCTTCTCATACATCGAAACCATCGGATAGAAAGCTCTGTCAACTCCTCTTTCATATTCAGGTATCTCCCTGTCACACAGGCTTTCCATGCTAAATGCCGGACTGTCACAGCATGTCCTGTACTCAACACCCTCACACTGACATCCAACTTCTTTTTCGATATAATTCTGCCATGTTTCTTCCGTATTTCCCTGAGAATTTATTTTCTCTTTTCTCTTAAAAGTTTCTCCCGGAAAATAATACATATCCGATTCTTTCCTGTACAACTTCCCCGCATCTGCATCAAGCATAAACACTATATCCTTCCCCACTTCAAATCCACAGCTTTTTATTGCCGCCGCCATCATTTCCAGCACATCAAAAATGTCATACAGATAACCTCTTACATCCCTTGCTAAAATTGCATTGTTTTCCTCAATAGACGACATTGTCTCATATCTGATTCTCTTTTTAATTCCTGTTACTATTTTTTGACCTATGTTTAATGCATCTGAATAAGATTTTGCGCCTACAGGCATAAAAACTATTTTTGAGAAATCAATGCTGCTCCCAAATATTTTTCCTTTTTTAAATACATCAACAATAGGTATATTAAAATTTTTATCAGGAAATACTGCCAAATAATTAAAAGGTATATTTTTCTCGTATTCGTCTGTCTTTCTTATTTTAAATATATTAGTCACAATCTTTTCCATATTACCCCTCATTTCTTCATACATTTTTTGTACTGATACAAAGATTTAATTTTCATTGTACTAATCTGCGTCAAGTGTGCTCCTACACAAATCATATATCATAAATAATTTATTACCATATTTTATAATTAGGCAGCTGGCTTCCCAAAAGAATATACTCCATGTAATCATGTAATACTATTACAGGACATGACAATAAAATCCACAAATTTGTATATAGCAGACATATCTGCCCCTTAAAATTATATTGCTGCCCCGAATAATCCCACACATTTAAATGCATCTGCCTGTTTACTATCATGCCAACAATAAACTCAACTCCCGTTATCATCAAACCGCATATTATCATTTGTCCTATAAGTGAAGCACCGTCACCTAGAATATTTTCAACTGCTCCTACAAGTACAAAACATAAACCACCTGCAAATAACATGGATATATGTGAATATCCACGGTACAAAATTTCTATTCCACAATAAAGAAACCCACCCGTCAAAAACATTATCAGATAAACCTGAAAATGATTCATACCTGTCCCCATCATATGAACCTCCTTTGTAATTGCCATAAGTAATCTGCTGCCAGCAACACATGCGCTGTCGTCAGTAACTCAGTAACAATGATTTTCAATTCATGCAACTTTCTATATGATAGTATGTATTTTTTTATCTAACTTATACTACTATTGAACTACCAAAAATACAGTATTTTTTTCCATTTCAATGTGTTAAGCTATATATAATATAAAAATACGAATTGAGGGAAAATATGAACATCGATATATTAAAAAGACTTGATGATGCAATTTCATCCACACTTATAGGTAAATCAAAAAATCCTGATTGCAATGTGGGTGCCGCTATATGCATAATAAAAGACGGTAAAGAAGTATACCGAAATGAATATGGTGAAGCCGATAAAGAAAAACATATTCTTATGGAAAAGAATTCTATTTTCAGATGCTATTCCATGACAAAACCGATTACTTCCGTTGCTGTTATGACGCTTGTTGAAAAAGGACTTATTGCTCTCTCTGACCCTATAAGCAATTTTATTCCAAGCTTCAAAAATCAAACAGTGCTTACAGAAAAAGGATATGTTCCCGCAAAAAGGGAAGTTGTTATACAGGATCTTCTCAATATGACAGCAGGACTTACATATCCAGACGCTTCTTTTCCTGCCGGAAAAGCAATGCAGGATATGATTGATAAATATTACGCCGATGTCGAAGCAGGCAAACCTACATCTACATATGATCTTGCCGTACTGATTGGCGAACAGCCTCTTGAATTTCATCCCGGTGAAGGCTGGCGATACAGCTTCTGTGCCGATGTGCTCGGTGCCGTAATCGAAGTTGTAACAGGCAAAAAATATAGTGATTATCTCAAAGAAACAATATTTAAACCACTTGGCATGAGTGATACTGACTTTTTCGTTCCCGAAGAAAAACAAAACCGTTTTATGCAGAATTACCAGTATATGCCTGAAACCCAAACCATGGAACCATGTACATGGCAACACCTTGGTCTTACATACATGCATAAAAAGAAACCTCTTTTTGAATCGGGTGGTGCCGGACTTGTCTCAACAATCGACGACTATTCAAAATTTGTAAATATGATGCTAAACAAAGGAACTCTTGGTAATGTTCGCATACTCGGAAGAAAAACAGTTGAAACCATGATAAGAAACAATCTCACACCAAAACAGCTCGAAATGTACGATTGGGATACATTAAAAGGATACGGCTATGGTAATCTTATGCGTGTTATGATGGATGTTCCCGCAAGCCAAAGTTTTGGCTCAGAGGGAGAATACGGATGGGACGGATGGCTTGGAAGCTACGTTGCCATTGACCCTAAAGAAAATCTTGCAATAATATATGTCATACAAAAATGCGGCGGCAATGGTTACAGAGATATACAGATTATACGCGATATTGTATATTCTGCACTTTAATCATTTCCCACGCAGCAAATTTAAACTAAAAACTGATTGACAGTTTATTTTATAATATTATAAAAATTTGATTAAAAAATAAAACAGAGAATATGCAGTATAAACAAAATTTATCTTATGCACATTCTCTGTTTTTTATCCCAAATATAATATGAGACGGTTTGTCAGACTTTTCCACTCACCATATAGTCAAGGATTCTGCTGGCATCTTCCGGTTCTGATGCAACAATCTCAAGTTCCTTTACATATGTTGTATTCATGAGCTGAGCCATAGCTACAAACTGTGTAAGTTTACTCTTAAGATTAATTCTATCTCCCTCTGACGATGTAAGCTCCACACGACCTTTGCATTTATCAACTACTTTGAAAAATTCGTTGATATCTGAAATATTTGTTATCTTCATCATTCGCCTCTTTCCTGAACCGCTTTATATCTAACAAATCTGCCAAGCGATTCAAAAATTCAGATTTGCTTAAATTTTCCAATTACTTCATTAATAGATATTTTATTATAACATATTTATAAAATCAAGCTTTAAGCCAAAACAATTAAACTAAAATTCTGCTCAATAATATTGCCAATTTTTGTAATATGTGCTATATTCAAAATCAATATAGAGTGCAGTTTCTATTTAATACTACTGCACATATACAAACTATATTTTAACCAGAAAACATTGCTTAAAGACATAATTGCAGTTGTATGAAGCATCGTTATTTAAATTCATACAGCATCTGACCAGGAAGGAGAGAGCAACATGAAGGAAACAGGTATAGTAAGAAAATTGGATGAACTTGGCAGAATTACACTGCCAATTGAACTTCGCAGAACTTTAAACATTGCTGAAAGAGATTCTCTTGAAATTTCAGTAAAGGATGATATGATTATCCTGACAAAATATGAACCGGTTGATATATTTAATGGTTCAAAAGATGATCTTATTGAATATTACGGAAAAAAAGTTTCAAAAAAATCAATTATTGAAATGGCAAATTTGGCAGGTTTAGCAATGTCAAACTAAATACTACTGAACGGGCATCTGTGACAGATGTCCGTTTTTATAAAGGAGGAACATTTATGCAGCCTGATAAAAAAGACTTGGATTTATTTAAAAAGTGGATAGACGAAAGTAATAATATAGTATTCTTCGGCGGTGCCGGTGTCTCTACCGAAAGCGGTATCCCTGATTTCAGAAGTGTAGACGGACTTTATCATCAAAAATATGATTATCCTCCCGAAACTATTTTAAGTCATTCTTTTTTTATCAGAAATACAAAGGAATTTTATAAATTTTACAAAGACAAAATGCTTATTGAAAATGCAAAGCCCAATATAACACATATAAAACTCGCAGAACTTGAAAAATTGGGAAAAATTTCCGCTGTTGTCACACAAAATATTGACGGTCTTCATCAGGCAGCAGGCAGTAAGAAAGTCTATGAGCTTCACGGTTCAACTCTCAGAAATTATTGCGAAAAATGCCACAAATTCTATGATGCAGATTATATCAAAAACAGTCAGGGCGTTCCTCTCTGCGAATGCGGCGGTATTATCAAACCTGATGTAGTTTTGTATGAGGAAGGCCTTGACGATATAACAGTGAGCGCAGCCGTCAATGCCATATCAAATGCCGACATGCTTATTGTAGGCGGTACATCTCTTGCTGTTTATCCGGCAGCCGGTCTTATACAATATTTTACTGGCAGACATCTGGTACTTATAAACAAATCTTCAACACCTCTTGACAGCAATGCAGATTTGTTGTTACAGTGTGGTCTTGGTGAAGTATTTTCACAAATTTAAATATTATTTATTATTTAAGAAAAGGAGGAACACTTATGAAACACACATACAGAACAAAAGGAACCTGTTCAACACAGATTGAATTTGACTTAAATGGAGACATTGTATCAAATGTTGAATTTACAGGAGGATGCAACGGAAATCTTCAGGGTATCTCGTCACTCGTTGACGGTCTTACAGTAGAACAGATTGAAAGCAAACTCAAAGGTATACGATGCGGTTTTAAACCAACATCCTGTCCAGACCAGCTTGCCGTTGCTGTAAAAGAAGCATACGATAATGAAAATGCATAAAAATCTTTTTAGCAATATACCTGATACCAAAAGAAGCCATACACAAAATACATGTACGGCTTCTTTTTAATTTATAATGTTATAATAGATAATTCACTATTTAACCATCTCTTTTATCTTTGCTTTATCAGCAGCAGTAACCTTGTCTAAGCTAAGCACTGCATCAACAAAATCTGTTACTGAATCATTGAACCAGAATTTTTTAGCCTGCTTTAAAATGTCTGTTCTGTAATCTACCTCACTTCTTACAGGTGTATAATATGTAATGCCTTTCTTTTCTGATGTAACAAATCCTTTATTTATAAGATTTTTTAAGAAAGTATATACAGTCGTATCTTTATATATAAGACCGTAGTCTTCCTTCAACTTCTCCATAACCTGTGCGCATGTAACCTCACTCTTAAGGTCCCAAATACACTTCATAACCGTAAGTTCACACTGTGAAATCTCAGTAGTTCTTCTGTTCATGAATTTAGCCTTCCTTTCGTTATTTTCTCTTTTAAATCACTAATGATATTAAAATCCCATATCGCTATCATATTACCATAATCTCTCAAAAAAATAAAGCCAAAAATAAATTTTTATATCAAAAAAAGTAGGAAATTTCACTTCAAAAATACCTCCCACATTTAAAAACATATAATTTGTTTTTATAATATCATGTCTATTACTATTTTGTTTATAAATGTAAAAAAATGCTTTTTATATGTAATAATTATTATTTTTATCTACTGATGTGTCCTCCCTCAAAACAACATCTATGCCTAATTTACCTCATAATATTTATCTAATCTGTTCTTTTTGTCAAAAAGATAATTATATTGTATCATCTCATATTCCTTAATTTTCTCCGCATATTCCCCGGTTGTCTCTGATATTTTGTGCAGTTCACCGTTTTTGTCATAAAATCCTGTTGCACTTATCGAAGGAATATCATTGTATAAATCAAGAAGATATCTGTTATAATTACTCATCTTTAACCCGGATTTTTCAAGCAATATAGATGACAGATAATTTATTGATGTTCTCTCTATATATTTTTCTCCTATGTCATAATTTGCCCATATTATAAACGGTACAAGATGTTCTTTCATGCTGTCGCTCTGGTCAAATTGTAAAGGCGTTTTTCCAAATACCTCCTGATAAAATGAATCCGGAAGATGCGGCTGATGGTCTCCAAACAATAAAATAATTGTCGGTTCTTTTACTTTTTTAAAATAATTTACCAGCTCTTCAAGTGCATCATCAGACATCTTTATAAGAGAAAGATATTGACTGACCTGTGATGATGTCTCAAAATTTGTAACTTCCACTTTCTTCTTAAATTTATAACTTGTATTGTCATAAGGATTATGATTTTGCATGGTCACATTAAACAGACACAATGAACTGTCCTTATCTTTATTTTCATATTGTTCCATAATCTTTTCATAGTCGGACTTGTCACTTATATAATCTCTTACAAGTACAGGATTTTTAAAATCGTCTATACTTAAAAATTTATCAAAATAAAACAAAGGATATACTCTGTTTCTGTTGTAACCTGACGGATTGTACGGATGCATTGCTATGGCTTTTCCATATCCGTTCTGCTCTTTTATATTACTTATAATCGACGGCAGATAATCATCCATATACTGCAAATATGGATTTCCCGGCAAAAATGCTTTAGTGCATCCAGTTAGAAATTCAAATTCTGAATTTGCCGTATATCCGCCATATACAGACGATTCAACATAACCTTTAACAACATTTTTATCCATGCTGTCAAAAAAAGGCATAAACTCTCTGTTAGTTTTAAAATCACCTAACACCCTCAAATCCGAAAACGACTCATTCATTATCATTATAAGATTTGGATACTTTTTATCAGACGATATATTTACATTTTTTTCATTGTATTTAGATAATATCTTATCAACTTTTTGTACAGAATAACCGTCAGGCTCCTGTACTCCTGCCTCTCCCGCATTTGCAACGAAATAAAGCATATATCCGTAATCACTTATTCCTATGCTGTGGTCCCACGCCAGCGAACTCACGTTATTAAAAAATGCAGAAGATGTATTCAGCCATACAATAAATACTGCTGATGATAAAATTGCAACAACAGAACCGCACACATCCCTGAGATTTAAATATTTTCTTTTTTTACGAGGCATTACCGCACATATCGCAATGCCCGCAATACAACTTACTACTCCGGCAAAAAAATACACATCTATTCCATATTTATATGAACCAGCAACCGTTGCCGCCGTCTTTATTGCATAAATATCCATAAAAACAATGCCATATCCTCTGAAAGAAATAACAAAGTAATTTACAACTCCAATAAGCAGCGTACACACATATGTTATCATAAATGCTGGTTTCATTCTGTGAAACAAGCCTGTCAATATAATATTTGCAACACTAAATAAAGCTATATTTTTTATTATAATATCATTATCAAAATCCGTTATCGTCTTTTTAAAAAACAGCTCCATTGATGAGAACTGCCATACCAATAACGCTAAAAATAATAAAACGATAAGAATTTTTTTTATATCTTCTTTAAATCTCTTTTTTCCAATGTTTTCCGACTCATAATCAATCTCAGATTTATGTTCACCTTCAAAATCATTTTCTTTTTCAAAATTATTTTCAGATTTATATTCTCTTTCAGTTACAGACAGATTTCCCCCTTCTTTATCTGCTCGCATCTTTTATTACCTCCCAATCCTCAAAATGCCAGCCGTACAAAAATGTACGACTGGCTTAATAGTCTTTGTCTATGCATAAAGCACTATACTATTTAATTTCCAAACGGATTAGAGAAGAAGTTTCCGAATCCACTGTCATCTCCGTCATCAGAACCATCATTTCCATTTCCCTGGTTATAACCGTTGCTTCCATTATTATTTCCGTTTCCCTGATCATAACCGTTGTTTCCACTGTTACTGTCATTATTTGAATTATCTGAGTTATTATTTCCCTGTGACAACCCATCTAATGATTTTGAACCCTGAAGCTTAACTTTTACTTTCTTTTCTTTATATGTTCCGTCATCACTTCTCTGCAGTGTAAGTTCCACTTCAGTTCCTTTACGGTAGCTGTTTGCTTTTTCTTTAAGACTCTCGATACTTCTTACATCCTGATTGTTTATCGCTGTAATTATATCTCCTACCTTAACACCGCCTTTTTCGGCTGCTCCGCCTTTTGATACCTCGGCAACATAAACACCACTTGGAATATTGTAACTGCTTGCTTCACTTCCAACTGTTCTTCCTGAAATTCCAAGATATCCTTTTTCTGAGTCTGATAAAACTTCCTTATCTTTAAGTTCATCTATAATAGGTGTCGCCTGAGAAATAGGAATTGCATAACCTACACCTTCTACTGATGAATCTGCAATCTTAGCTGAATTGATACCAACAACTTCACCCTTGAGATTTATAAGCGGTCCACCACTGTTACCAGGGTTTATGGCTGCATCTGTCTGAATTGCTTTTATTGAATTTGTTGAGCCGTCTGTCTCTGAAGTTTCTGTAATCTCTCTGTTTTTTGCACTGATATAACCTACTGTTACAGACTGGCCATATCCTAATGAGTTTCCAATTGCAATTGCCATCTCTCCGACTTTAAGGCTGTCAGAATCTCCTACATCAGCAATCTTTATTTTGCCCATTGTTGATTTTTTTATCTTGTTAAGCTTTACTGCCACTACAGCAAGGTCATTACTTGAATCTTTACCTTTTACAGATGCCTCATAAACCTGATCATCAATAAACTGAACTGAAATAGTCTTTGCACCGTCAATAACATGATTGTTTGTTGCAATAAGAAGTTCACTCTTACTCTGTCCTATTATGAAACCTGTACCGCTGCTCTGTGTTTCCTGCTGCTGGCTGTTTCCAAACAGACTGTAATAGTTAGTTGACTCACTTGTGCATGTAATAGCTACAACTGCTGGCATTGTCTGCTCTACTATTGATGACACATCTGTTGTTCCGCTTATCGCTGCACCTGTGACAATCTTGTTGTTACTGCTTGTTGTCGTTGTTCCTATCTGTTCACTCGTTGTTACAGAAGGTGTATTTATTCCCAAAATATTGCCTGAAATGTAACATACTCCTTCAAAACATACCGCAGCTATAACGCCAAACAATACTGCACACGCTGCACATACCAAAAGCTTTTTGCCAAATGAACCCTTCTTTTTACCGTCAGGCTTCTTCTCCTGACCCGCATTGAAAGAATATCCATTTTGATTATTATAAGAATTTGTGTTATTGTATCCTGTATTTGCGCTGTTATCATATGGATTTGTATTATTGTATCCTGTATTTGCGCTATTTTCATATGGATTTGTATTATTGTATCCTGTATTTTCATTATCAATGTACGAATTTGCATTCTGTCTGCTCTCATAATTCCGGCTGCTCTGTGATGCAGAATTTTCAGACTGAGAACCTGCATAATAATCACCTGAATGTGTTGACTGTGCATTGTTCTCACCATCTTTATATGAATAACTGTAAATTGATGAGTCTAAAGAACTCCCATCTCCTTCCACTGAGTTTCCGTATTCACCTGTATATCCATCCTGAGACTGATTTTCATCTGTCCCGTTTAAATTATTATTCTCATCCATTATCGGTACCTCCCTTTATATTTTCTCTTACTTGTAAAACAAATTCTAACAGCTTTTTGTGTATAAGTTGTGAAGAAAATATAATTTTTTCATTTCATATATTATAAAAGATTTTATTGTTGCGCAAAATAATCATAACCTATATAATGAGTAGAGCACAAACAATGTTGCTATTCACACTTATAATACGAACAGCAACTAAACAATTAACTATTTTATCATAATTTATATGATAAATCCAGTGTAATGTACTAGTACAACGTACAATTAATTTTGGTTGTACTTGTTATTGTTTATACACAAAAGCTACAAGAGATTGAGAGGATGAAAAATTGATTAAAGAAAATCAGCGATTATTAAATATACTGCATATTATTGTTGATGCAGTAATAATATACCTATCATTTAATCTGGCATATGTCCTTAGATTAGATGAATTTAACAGCCCGCTAATCAGATGGCACATTATCGCCCCACCGGCAGGTTATTATAAAGATCTTTCACAATATCAGAACCTGCTCACAATGATAGTACCCTGTTATCTGATTATTTACGGTTTCTGCGGTATGTATGACCCAAAGAGAACAAGCGGACGGCGTGCTGAACTCTTCTGCCTTATTAAATCAAACTTCTTTGGCATCATCTACTGCCTTGCAGCACTTTACTTTTTCAAACAATGGGATTATGCAAGACTTTTACTTGGTTTTTTCGCATGTATAAATATTTTTATTGATTATGCTTTCAGACTTGTTGTCATTTCAATTCTCAGAAAAATGAGAAAAGAGGGTAAAAATCTTAAACATGTGCTTATCGTCGGATACAGCCGAACGGCAGAAAACTATATAAGACGTCTGAGGCTTCACCCGGAATGGGGTTACAAAATACACGGCATACTCGATGACAATCAAAAAATAGGTCATGAATACAGAACCGTCAAAGTCGTTGACAGATTAAGTTCACTTGAAAATTATCTTTCATCCAATGAATTTGATGAGATTGTTATCACTCTTAGTATTGATGAATATTCAAAACTTGAAGGACTTGTTGCAATATGTGAGAAATCGGGAGTTCACACAAAATTTGCTCCTGATTACAATAACATTATCCCGACAAAACCTTATACGGAAGATTTAGACGGAATTCCGGTTATACATGTACGCCATGTTCCGTTAAGTTCCTCATACAATATAGTTCTGAAACGTGCAGTGGACATATTCGGTGCCACTGTTGCGCTCATTCTTTTTGCAATACCTATGATAATAACAGCTATCATAGTAAAAGTGACTTCACCCGGACCGCTCATATTTAAGCAAAAGCGTGTCGGACTTCACAACAGAGAATTTGATATGTACAAGTTCCGCTCAATGAAAGTACAGAAAGAAAGCGAAGAAAAGAAAGCATGGACAACAAAAGATGACCCGAGAGTTACTCCTATCGGTAAATTTATGAGAAAGACAAATATCGATGAACTTCCTCAGATATTTAATGTACTTAAAGGGGACATGAGCCTTGTCGGACCAAGACCTGAAAGACCTTATTTTGTAAATAAATTTAAAGAAGAAATTCCACGATATATGATAAAACACCAGGTACGCCCGGGTATGACAGGCTGGGCACAGGTAAATGGTTTTAGAGGTGACACCTCCATAACGGGTCGCATTGAATGTGACCTTTACTACGTTGAAAACTGGACACTTGCACTTGATTTCAAGATACTTTTCCTCACGTTTTTCGGACGAAAAGTCAACAAAAATGCATACTAATATAATTATTTAAAGTTATAAAGCTATTTGTTTCTGAGCAAAAACAAATAGCTTTGATTATTTACTTTTACAATATTCTGCTCAGAAATGAGGTTTTAAATGAAAATCAAAGGAAAACTTATAATTTCTTTTTTAATTATTGCTATTTTTCCACTTTGTGCCGGTTTAGTCTGCTTCCATCTAATTGTACAAAACCAAACCGACATATTATCTTCCTATTATAGTACACAAACAGAAAATAATTATGATTACGGACTTGTTCTAAATCCGGTTCAGCTTCTTTATAAACTCACATTAAATGATTACAATAAACTTGTAAAAATTGCCGACGAAACTCCCGACAAACTTCTTAATAAAAGCTTTTTGGATGATACTTCACGTTCCATATCGTCTAAAGATTCTTTTATCGTGGTATTTAAAGGAAATAAGGAATATTACATAGGAAACACAGATTTTTATGATTGCATTTCTCCCCTTCCTTCTTTCAGCGAATATTCGCAGGGCAAAAACGACAACATCCTTATAGACCAAAAAAGCTCAACACTTACGCGTGGCAAAGATTTCTATTTCTCAGACGGTACCACAGGGCAGCTTTTTCTTATAACAAAACTCTCAAATCTCATACCGAGATGGGAAAGTTCCGTGAGGGATATAGCAATTGCTTTTGTTTTGATTTTGCTTACAACAGCCTGTATACTCTTAATATGGCTATACCACAGTATAATAAAACCTTTAAATATTCTTCGTATTGCCACAATGCAGATGGGCGAGGGTAATCTTGATAATCCCGTCCATGTAAACTCCTGCGATGAAATTGGTATACTGTGCCGGGATTTTGAAGAAATGCGTATCCGTCTCAAGTCAATGCTTGAAGAACGCATCCAATACGAAAATGATACGCGTGAAATGATGAGCAATATATCACACGATTTAAAGACACCTCTTACAGCTATAAAAGGCTATTCCGAGGGACTTATAGATGGCATTGCAAAGACACCTGAGAAACAGCAGAAATATCTGAAAACAATTTATTCAAAAGCAAACGATATGACATATCTTGTAGACGAATTGTCACTCTTCTCAAAAATAGAGCAGAATTCAATCCCATACAATTTTGTCACATTTGATATTGCAGAATATCTTGAAAATTATATTGATGCAATTTCTTTTGATTACGAAGCAAACAATATGAATGTTTCATACGAAAATACTGCTCCTAATGGCATATTGGTATCTGCCGACCCTGATCAGCTTCGCAGGGTTTTAAATAACATTACCGGAAATGCCCTTAAATACAAAGATAAGGAACATGGTAATATAAGAATTGCTCTTTCATACAAACCACACAAACATAAAAAACCACTTTACAGGCAGATAAACAAAGATGGTACCGATGTCAATCCTCCTGTAAAACCTGAAGAATTTGTACGTATTGAGATTTCAGATGACGGACCCGGGATTTCAGAAAAAGATCTGCCTAACATATTTGACAGATTTTTTAGAGCCGATGCCTCAAGAAATTCCGCCAAACGAGGAAGTGGTCTTGGACTTGCCATAGTCAAAAAGATAATACTTGACCACGGTGGAAACATATGGGCAAAAAGTACCCCGGGAACAGGAACAAGCATTTATTTTACACTCAGAGTTAAAGATGACACCCAGTAAAGCAATAATTTTCCATGTTAAAAACGCTGCTAAAAAGCCGGACTGTTATATCAGCAAAACAGTCCGGCTTTATTTTTTAATTACAACTAAAATTATACTTTAAATCTGTAACCTACACCCCAAATCGTCTCAATATACTGAGGTTTCGATGTACTCTCCTCAATCTTCTCTCTTATCTTCTTGATATGCACTGTAACAGTAGCTATATCACCTACAGACTCCATCTCCCAGATTTCCTTAAATAACTCTTCCTTAGAATATACATGATTTGGATTTGATGCAAGAAATGTCAAAAGGTCAAACTCTTTTGTGGTGAAGCTTTTCTCAACACCATTGATGTAAACTCTTCTTGCAGTCTTATCTATTTTAAGTCCTCTTATCTCTATAACATCATTTTCCTGAGTTCCGGAAGAAGTAAGTCTCTTGTAACGTGCAAGATGTGCCTTTACTCTCGCTATAAGCTCGCTCGGACTAAACGGCTTAGTGATATAATCATCTGCACCAAGACCAAGTCCTCTTATCTTGTCAATATCATCCTTCTTTGCCGAAACCATAAGTATCGGTGTATCTTTTTTCTCTCTTATATACTTACAGATTTCAAAACCGTCCATCCCCGGAAGCATAAGATCCAAAAGGATAAGGTCAAAATCCTCATCAAGAGCGTGAGCCGCACCTGAACTGCCATCTGACTCAATAGCAACCTCAAAATCGCTCAGTTCAAGATAATCCTTTTCAAGCTCTGCAATAGCCGCATCATCCTCAATTATTAAAATTTTACTCATATCTATATCACCTTTCATTATAAAGCAAGCATTTTTTATACACACCTGCCACTGTTCTTTAGTTTATAGGATATTTTTTGTATAAACCCAAAATAACAGTGCCATGTATGACACTGTTATCAATTATTTTTGCTAATCCAATAATAACATATTCAATCAGCTATTTCAAGTATTCCCTTATTTAATCAAAAAACATATTATACATAATATAACATCCGACAGATACAGCAATGCCGCCCATAAGATTATCCCCAGCAGATTTTTTTGTTAGCCAAAAAATCAATTAAAATAAACCAACTCATCCTCCGGTTTCTGCGCCTGAACTACTTCCTCCGCATAAAATACAGGTCCTTCTTCGCCGTACTCAGCCATAAACTTGTACTCCATACGTGCTGTCACAGTCACATACTGTCCACTCTTTATCTGCGACCAGTCATCTGCCTTGCACAAAAATCCCATAAACTGTACATCATCTGCACAACAGGTCATTGC
>CAKRFU010000018.1 GCA_934320845.1 uncultured Lachnospiraceae bacterium | reverse complement strand
ATTCCAAATGAGGCAAGAAAGGTTGAAAAAGCTGAATATGCGTTATCAAATTCACTTGGATTTGGTGGACATAATGCAGTTCTTTGTTTTAAAAAGTGGGGGGAGTAGTCCTATGAAATTTGATGAAGTTAAAGAACTTATCGCTATCTTTGAAAAAAGTGATATGGGTGAAATGGAGATAAAGCTTGATGGAGACAGTGTTCATCTTGGAAGAAATGCTTCATTCTCTGTATCTAATAGTGAAAATGAAGCTGCAAAAACTGTTATAGCAGGTTCAAAAAATGGCGGTGTGACAGCTATTGAAGATAATAGTACTGCTTTTGATGAGACAACAGCAGATAAAGCTTTTGACGGGAACTTAAAAAGTGATGTGTCAGACGATGCTAAGACAGTTACGGCACCTATTGTCGGAACATATTATCAGAGCCAGGCACCTGACAAACCGCCTTTTGTTAAGGTTGGTGATACCATTGCAAAGGGCGATGTTGTCTGCATCATTGAAGCAATGAAATTCATGAATGAAGTAGTAAGTGAAGTAAGCGGAAAAATCATTGAAGTGCTTGTAGAAGATGGTGAGTTTGTTGAGTTTGGACAGCCGCTTTTCAGAGTTGAATAAAAATAGCAGAGGAGAATTTTTATGGCAATGGATATTAAAGAGATAATGAGTATAATTCCTCACAGACAGCCGTTTCTTCTTATTGACAGAGTAGAAGAAATTGTTGAGGGTGAGTCGGTAACAGCTATAAAGAATGTTACATATAATGAGCCGTTTTTTGCAGGGCATTTTCCAAGTGAGCCTGTAATGCCCGGAGTTCTTATTGTTGAAGCAATGGCTCAGGCGGGCGCAGTAGCAATATTATCCATGGATGAGTTTAAGGGTAAAACTGCTTATTTTGGCGGAATAAATAAAGCCAAATTTAAGAAGAAAGTTGTTCCGGGTGATACACTCCGTCTTGAAGTTAAGATTGAAAAGCTTAAAAAGAATGCAGGTATCGGACAGGGAACTGCTTATGTGGGAGACAAAGTGGCAGCACAGGCAGAACTTGTATTTATGATTGGTTAGAGGTGACAACTTTATGTTTGACAAGATTTTGATTGCAAATCGTGGAGAGATTGCAGTAAGGATAATCAGGGCATGTCGTGAGATGGGAATAAAGACAGTTGCCGTATTCTCTGAGCCTGACAGAGAAGCACTACACACACAGCTTGCAGATGAGGCTGTGTGTATAGGTTCAGCTAAAGTAAGTGACAGCTATCTCGACATGAATAATATAATCAGTGCAGCGGTTGAAAAACAGGCACAGGCAATACATCCGGGATTTGGATTTTTATCTGAAAACAGCATGTTTGCCGGTGTATGTAAAGATTGCAATATCAAATTTATCGGGCCAAAAGGCTCGGTTATAGATGCACTTGGCAATAAAGCAAATGCACGACAGATGATGATAGATGCAGGAGTACCGGTTATACCGGGAAGTGACGGGGTGATTGCCGATGTTGATGGTGCATATGAAATGGCAGACAAACTTGGATACCCAGTTATTGTGAAAGCATCTGCCGGAGGTGGCGGAAAAGGAATAAGGATTGTCAGAAAAAAAGAAGATTTGAAAGAAGCTTTTTTGTCGGCTCAAAGTGAGACAAAGGCTGCTTTTGGTGATGATTTGATGTACATGGAAAAGCTTATTGAGGGGGCAAGACATGTAGAGGTGCAGATACTTGGAGACAGCTTTGGAAATGTTATACATCTCGGAGAGCGTGACTGTTCGCTGCAAAGAAAAAATCAGAAAGTTCTTGAGGAAACTCCTTGTGAGGTTTTATCTGAAGCTACGAGAGCAAAAATCTGTGAATCAGCAGTAAAAGCAGCGAAGGCGGCAGGTTATGAGAATGCAGGAACAATTGAATTTTTGTATGATGAAGACTCTGATAATTATTATTTTATGGAGATGAATACAAGAGTTCAGGTTGAACATCCGATAACAGAGATGGTTACAGGCGTTGACATAGTAAAAGAGCAGATAAGAATAGCGGCGGGAGAGAGGTTATCATATAGACAGGATGACATAAAGATAAGCGGTCATGCAATAGAATGCAGGATAAATGCAGAAGATCCTTCGAGAAATTTTGCACCTTGTCCCGGAATGATTGACTATCTTCTGATGCCATCGGGAGGTATTGGACTTAGAGTTGACAGTGCCATATATCAGGGGTATGAGATACCGCCATACTATGATTCCATGCTTGCAAAAGTTATAGTTCATGGCAAAGACAGAGAAGAATCCATAGCAAAAATGAAAAGGGCATTGTATGAATTTGTAATAGAGGGTGTAGATACAAATATAGAATATCAGAATAGAATTTTGAATAATAAGCAATTTGAAAAATGTCAGTATAATACATCATTTCTTGAGAACGTAAAATTGTAAAATGATGTAACTGCCTGTTGATTAGATGTTGGAGTGAAATAGGATATGAATATTTTCAAAAAGAAAAGTTATTTTTCAGTAAATGGAACAGAAGAAAAGAAAAAAACTGAAAAAAACAAAAAAAGTCAGGAACCGTCAATTCCTGACGGTATGTGGATAAAATGTAATACCTGTAAAAACATAATATACAAAAAGGAAGTTACGGAATTTAAACTTTGTCCGAACTGCGGTGCACATTTTAGAATGAGCCCTTCAGAGAGGATAAAGATAATCTGTGATGAGGGAAGTTTTAAAGAGCTTGATGCGGACATGTCTACTGAAAATCCTATGAATTATCCTGACTATGATAAGGTGATTGGGAAAGCCAAAGCAAAATCAGGAATAAATGAAGCTGTAGTAACGGGTGAGTGCACAGTTGGGGGATTTAAGACGGTAATTGCGATAATGGACAGTCATTTTATGATGGGCAGCATGGGTTCTGTTGTAGGAGAAAAAATAACAAGAGCGATAGAGTATTCTACAGAGAAAAGACTTCCAATCATAATATTTACCACATCAGGCGGTGCAAGAATGCAGGAAGGAATAGTATCTTTGATGCAGATGGCAAAAACAGCAGAAGCAGTTGGAAGACATGACGAGGCAGGACTTTTGTATGTGACGGTGCTTACTGACCCGACAACAGGCGGAGTGACGGCAAGTTTTGCAATGCTTGGAGATATAATTATTGCAGAGCCTAAGGCACTTATAGGATTTGCGGGGCAGAGAGTTATACAGGGAACCATTCATCAGAAACTTCCTGAAGGATTTCAGCGTGCCGAATTTCAGCTTGAGCATGGATTTGTCGACAGAATTGTCAATAGGGAAGATATGAGAGATGAACTAATCTCAATTTTGAAGCTGCATAATTTTTGATGTATATTGTTAGGAAGGGATTGCTGTTATGAATAGTAATAGTGCTATGAAGTCCGTAAGGATTGCAAGAAAAATAGACAGACCTAATACAAGGGAATTTATTGATAAATTATTTGAAAATTTTATGGAAATGCATGGTGACAGGCTTTTTGCAGATGATGGTTCGATTGTTGGAGGAATAGCATCATTTGAGGGAGTTCCGGTTACGGTTATCGGAATACAAAAAGGACATACTCTTGATGAAAATGTTGAGTGTAATTTTGGAAGCCCTAATCCGGAGGGTTACAGAAAGGCACTTAGGCTTATGAAACAGGCAGAGAAATTCCACAGACCTGTTATAACGCTTGTAAATACGGCAGGAGCTTTTTGTGGAATAGGTGCTGAGGAACGTGGTCAGGGAGAAGCGATTGCGAGAAATATAATGGAAATGTCAAGACTAAAAACTCCCATAATATCAATATTTACAGGGGAAGGCGGAAGCGGCGGTGCACTTGCACTCGCAGTTGCAGATGAAGTGTGGATGCTTGAACACAGTCTCTATTCCGTACTCTCACCGGAAGGATTTGCGAGTATTTTATGGAGAGATACGGAAAGAGTCAGTGAAGCAGCAGAACTTATGAAAATGACCGCAAACGAGCTTATAAAAAACGGAGTATCAGACAGAACATTTCAGGAACACAAAGATGGAATAGAAAATAATTTAAATTATACGACAGACCAGTTAAGAGAGGCACTTAGAAAGAAATTGCCGGAGCTGATGAAAAAAGACATTGATAAACTGCTTGATGACCGATATAAGAGATTTAGAAAATTCGGAGAATTTTCGGAGTAGTATAGAAATTAAATAATGTTTATAAAAACAAGGTGTCAAAATCCATTTCGTTTTTTTGACACCTTGTTTTGTGAAAAGTTACGAAAGATGTATACCATCTTTTTCAATCGTGATAAGCCTTTCTTTATACAAATGCCCGATAGCACGCTTAAAGGCATTTTTGCTCATATGAAAACGGTTTTTAACTGCTTCGGAATCTGATTTATCGTTAAATGGAAGAAAACCGTTCTCTCTCTGTAAAGTTTCATATATAAATGAAGCATCATCGTTCATTTGTTCAGGTATTTTTTTCTTGACACTTAGTGTGAGTCTGCCATCCTCCATAACCTGCGCAACTCTTGCATATACAGGCTGATTTATGCGGTATTTTTCAAAAACTTCTTTTTTGGGAAGAAGAGCAGAGTATTTATCATCAACAGCAATAAATACACCAAAATTATCACTTATCTCATATACGCGTCCAAATACCTCATCATCTTTCTTATAAGGGGACTCATTGGAGAGATGATTGTAAACTTTCATGGAAGCACAAAGCCTGTCGCTCTTGTCAACATAGAGTGTCACCAAAACGGCATCATCTTCTTTTACCTCATAAAGCTGTTCCTTGAAAGGAAGAAGAAGGTCTTTTGAAAGTCCCCAGTCAAGGAAAGCACCGATTTTTGTTACTTCTTTTACATAAAGTCTTGCAACCTGACCTAGCTCTAAGGATGGTTCTTCCATAGTAGCAATAGGTCTGTCCTCTGAATCTTTATAAACAAATACATTTAGAACATCATTTAGCTGAGTATCTTTTGGAACCTGTGATTTTGGAAGAAGTATCTTGTCGCTGTCATCACCGGTAGGAGTATTTAAAAATACACCGAAATCCGTAGTCTTAACAACTATAAGTTCCTGGGTTTTTCCAATTGGGATTGTACTTTTCTTTTTTGGTTCATCTGTTTTATCATTTCTTTTATGTCTGAATGTTCTGTCATTTTCGTTATTATTTTTTCTGTAAGGTTTATGGTTTTGTCTGCCGTGTGAATAAGATTTTTCATTTTTTGAATATTCGTTTCTCAAATTTGGGGTCCTCCGTTCTGCTTACATGACAAAAAGCTGTCAAAATCTAAGTATATTATTATTTACACCTACGATGTGAATAGTAACATAAGTATACATTTTTGATAAAAAAAAATCCAGTTAAATTTGTAAATTGTGCAATTTTGAGTTATACTGTAAAATGTAAGAAAAGTTTAATAATTTTGCAGTTATAGCGTTGAGACTGTAAAAAGGAAATAAATGTTTATATTTTAATTCATGAAAATTTATGTATCAGCGCAGAAAAGAGGTTGACTAAATGAAGAATATTATTAGTACAGACAAAGCACCGGCAGCTATCGGACCATATTCACAGGCAGTAGAAGTAAACGGACTTGTATTTACATCAGGGGTTGTTCCTATTGACCCTGCAACAGGAGAACTTGTAACAGGACCTGCGGATGTTCAGGCAGAGAGAGCTTTTAAAAGTCTTAAAGCACTTCTTGAGGCAGCAGGGACTTCAACAGCAAATGTAGTAAAAACAACAGTATTTATTAGTGACATGAATGATTTTGGCAAGATAAATGAGGTCTATGCAAAGTATTTTGAAGAACCATATCCTGCAAGATCATGTGTGGAAGTTGCAAGGCTTCCGAAAGATGTTGCAATAGAGATAGAGGCTGTTGCTACAAAATAATTACAAGATTACTGTTTGATTACATTGTACATGTGAACAGCAACCGCACAAAAATGAGAGGTAGGTTATGGAAAAGATACATTTGAGAAAAAAGATTATCAGATGTGGATTGATAGTGGCATCGCAGCTTGTCATCATTTGCGGTGCATCTGCTTTAAAAACTGAAAAGGCAGATGCAGCAAATAAAAATCTTGCCATATCGATTGCAAACGACTATGTGAACATTAGAAATAAGCCGTCTTTGCAAGGAAAAATAAAGGGGCGTCTTTATAGGGGAAGTGCAGTTACCATAACAAAGACTTACAAAAACGGATGGGTACTTATAAAAAGCGGAAACTTCAGGGGATACATAAAAAAAGAATTTTTGGCAACAGGTGCAGAGGCACAGAAACTTGCAAAGAAATATGGGGTGAAATATATTACCGTTAAAAAGAGTGTTTCCTCATTAAATGTAAGGGAAAAATCCAGCAAAAAGGCAAAAGTTATCACACAGATTGCATCAGGCGAGAGCTTTTATGTAAAGAAGTGTGGAAAAGTCTGGGTAAGGATTACTATTGATGGTGATATAGGATATGTTGCCAAGGATTATGTTGATTTAAGAGTTAAATACAAACATCCTGTTTCAATAAAAAAGATTCTTGAAGATGAGAAGAAACAGCAGGAGGCGGCAAACGCAAGCAGCAGTACAAACAGTACCACGAAAAATGACACAACGACAACTGACAGCAATGCGGTAAAGAAAGATACAGACAATGATGCGGATAAAAATAAAGTTACTGGAAGTCAGATTGTAAAATATGCTAAAAAGTTTTTGGGATGTCCGTATAAATATGGAGGGACAAGCTTGACAAAAGGTTCTGACTGTTCAGGTTTCACCCAGAGCATATATAAGGAATTCGGTTACAGTATTCCGAGGACTTCTTTGGAACAGTCGTCATATGGTACAAAGGTGAGTACATCATCCGTACAGGAGGGAGATCTTGTATTTTATAAAAACGGAAAGAAAGTCGGGCATGTTGCCATATATATTGGTGACGGTCAGGTAATTCATTCAAGCAATGAGAAAGATGGAGTAAAAATATCCAAAATGAATTATAGAACCCCTTATTGTATAAGAAGAGTTTTATGATGCAGCATGAAGATTTTTTGTGTGTTCTATTATATGTTATATGATTTTATAATATTACAGCCCTATGCATTTTTAGGCATAGGGCTGTAATTTGTTATACGGGGTTTAGATAAATAAAATTTTTTTTAGAATTTTAAGGATTTTAGAAATTTTTGTAATATTTAAATTGTCAGATAAATTAAGCTGAAATAAGGAGAAGTAGTGCAAAATAGTGCACAGAGAATGTGATAACAGATAGAATAAAGCAAAAAAATCTCATAAAATTGTGGTTATGAACACTAAATTAACAAAAAATGTTGATAAATCGACATAAAACACTGGTATAATATGTCGAAAAATGCGAAAAAGTATAGTTATGCACGAAGTTATCAACATTATCCACAAAATTCAAATCCACAGATTAACAATAAAATTTGTGGATTTGAATTGTCACACAAACAAATACAATTTTCAACAATACTTAAGTATTTGTCAGGTAATGATTTTTTTAGATTATATCAAGGCAGCGGGACAGCATGATTTTCGAGTGTAAGACAGGTTTGTGAGTGAATAGTAACGGGTTTGTGATAAATGTATAATAAAAGACGAAAAAAGTCGAAGCGATTGTGCAATTTTACTTGCTTTTTTGGGGAACATGAGTTATAATATATTTAACAATTTGTAAAGGAGTGATAGTCATGAAATTTATTATCAGTGGTAAAAATCTTGATGTAACAGATGGACTTAAAGCAGCAATCGAGGAAAAGATCGGAAAGCTTGAGAGGTATTTCACTCCGGAAACTGAAGTTCATGTTACTTTGAGTGTAGAGAAAGAAAGACAGAAAATAGAGATTACTATCCCTATGAAAGGAAACATTGTTCGTGCTGAGCAGGTCAGCGATGATATGTATGTTTCAATAGATTTGGTTGAGGAGGTTATTGAAAGACAGTTACGTAAGTATAAGAACAAACTTGTTGATAAGCAGCAGGCAGCTACAAGTTTGAGCAAGGCATTCATTGAAGAAGAGATTGAGGATGATGATGAAATCAAGATTATCCGCTCAAAGAAATTTGGAATGAAGCCTATGGATCCGGAAGAAGCATGCATCCAGATGGATCTTCTCGGACATAACTTCTATGTATTCCGCAATGCGGCAACAGACGAAGTAAATGTGGTTTACAAGAGAAAAGGAAACACATTTGGACTTATAGAGCCTGAATTTTAGTTAGTGAGGTAAGCACTTTGGAGAGAGTGCTACATATATCAGAAAATGAGAGTATGAAAAATAAATAATTTAAGCCAATAAACAGCCCTGGAGAGTTATCTGGGGCTGTTTCGTTTAGAAAAAACAGTAGTTGAAAAACCCCATGTTTAATGTTATACTAGGAAATAGTTTTTTTAGGTGGTTAAATACTACATAAACAGTAATAATGTATAGGAGTGAAATTCATGAGTATAATTAGTAAAATCTTCGGTACTCACAGTCAGCATGAAGTGAAAAGAATTATTCCGATAGTGAATAAAATAGAAGCTCTTGCACCTGAGTTCGAGAAATTAACAGATGATGAGCTTAAAGCTAAGACACCTGAATTTAAGGAGCGTCTTGAAAAGGGAGAGACTTTGGATGATTTGCTTCCTGAAGCTTACGCAACAGTGAGAGAGGCAGCAACAAGAGTTCTTGGAATGAGACATTATCGTGTACAGCTTATAGGTGGCGTGATTCTCCACCAGGGACGAATTACCGAGATGCGTACAGGTGAAGGAAAGACACTTGTTTCTACACTTCCTGCATATTTAAATGCATTGGAAGGAAAAGGTGTTCACATCGTTACTGTAAACGATTACCTTGCAAAACGTGATGCCGAATGGATGGGAAAAGTTCATGAGTTTCTTGGACTCACAGTTGGTGTTATACTGAATTCGATGGACAATGACGAAAGAAGAGAAGCGTACAACTGTGATATAACATATGCTACAAATAATGAACTTGGATTTGATTATCTTCGTGACAACATGGTGGTATATAAAGAAGAACTCGTACAGAGAGAACTTCATTATGCCATTATCGATGAGGTCGATTCTGTTCTTATTGATGAAGCAAGAACACCACTTATTATTTCAGGACAGAGTGGAAAGTCAACAAAACTTTATGAAGCCTGTGATATATTTGTAAAACAGCTCACAAGGGGTACAGCAAAAGAACTTTCAAAGATGGATCTCATTATGAATGAGGAAGAGCAGGAAACAGGTGATTATGTTGTTGATGAAAAAGACAAAAATGTAAACCTGACTGAGGAAGGTGTAAGAAAAGCCGAAAGATTTTTCCAGGTTAAAAACCTTGCAGACCCTGACAATCTTGAATTACAGCACAACATAAATCTTGCATTAAGAGCACATTCGCTTATGTTCAGAGATAAAGATTATGTAGTAAAAGATGATCAGGTACTTATCGTTGATGAGTTTACAGGACGTATCATGCCGGGACGTCGTTTTTCAGATGGTCTTCATCAGGCGATAGAAGCGAAAGAACATGTAAAAGTTAAGAGAGAGAGCAAAACTCTTGCTACTATTACATTCCAGAACTTTTTCAATAAATATGCTAAAAAATCAGGTATGACAGGTACTGCTCTTACAGAAGAGAAAGAGTTCCGTGATATCTATGAGATGGACGTTGTTGAAGTTCCTACAAATCTTCCGGTTGCACGTATTGATTATGAAGATGCAGTGTACAAGACAAAAGAAGAAAAATTCAATGCAGTTGTTGCGGACATTGTAGATGCACATGAAAAGGGACAACCTGTACTTGTAGGTACAATAAATATTGATACATCTGAGTATCTTAGTGAGAAACTTAAGAAAAAGGGAATACCTCATAAGGTGCTTAATGCTAAATTCCATGAACTTGAAGCCGAGATTATTGCAGATGCAGGTCAGTTGGGAGCTGTTACAATAGCTACTAACATGGCAGGCCGTGGTACTGATATCAAGCTTGGCGAGGGAGTAAAAGAACTTGGAGGACTTAAGATAATAGGTACAGAGAGACATGAATCACGTCGTATCGACAATCAGCTTCGTGGTCGTGCAGGCCGTCAGGGAGACCCTGGTGAGTCTCGTTTCTATATCTCACTTGAAGATGATCTTATGCGCCTTTTTGGTTCAGAAAGACTTATGGGACTGTTTTCAGCTATGCCTGATGGAGAACAGATTGAGCATAAAATGCTTTCAAATGCCATTGAAAGTGCACAGAAGAAGATTGAGGGCAACAACTTTGGAATCAGAAAGAACCTTCTTGAATTCGACCGTGTAAACAATGAGCAGAGAGAAGTTATCTATAAAGAACGCCGCAAGGTACTTGACGGTGAAAATATGCGTGATACTATCTATAAGATGATTACAGATGTTGTTGAAAAATGTGTATCATCAATTATCGGTGATGAGTCATCACCTGAGGATTGGGATATCGCTGAGTTAAATAATGTGCTTCGTCCTATAGTACCTATACAGAAGATAGTGCTTACAGAGGAAGAAGAAAAACATGCGACAAAAGCAGAACTTATACAGAGACTTAAAGAGGAAGCTGTAAAAGTATATGAAGCTAAAGAGGCGGAATTCCCTGATGCAGATCAGATAAGAGAAGTAGAAAGAATAATTCTTCTCAAAGTAATTGACAGAAAATGGATGGATCATATTGATGATATGGATCAGCTCCGTCAGGGTATTGGTCTTCAGGCATATGGTCAGAGAGATCCTGTAGTTGAGTATAAATTTGCCGGATTTGACATGTTTGATGCAATGATAGATGCCATTACTGAAGAGACAGTAAAAGCACTTACTCATATTCAGATAGAGCAGAAAGTAGAGCGTGAACAGGTTGCAAAAGTTACAGGAACAAACAAAGATGAAACCGTAGCAGCAAAGCCAAAGACACGCGAAGGAAAGAAGATACAGCCAAATGATCCTTGCCCATGTGGAAGCGGTAAGAAATATAAAATGTGCTGTGGAAGAAAATTTTAAACTGAGCAAATTTTTGCAGAATACGGGACATATGTGCGTTTCGTCATATGTTCCGTTATTTATAGAAAGAGGTGAGTTGATGGTAGAATTTGATAATATAAAAATTTCATTATCAAATTACGATGAACCACTGCTTGAAATGGGGAACTCACTTTGACTTAGCTAATAAGCGTGACAGGGTCGAAGAATTGGAACACACCATGGAAGAACCGGGATTTTGGGATGACCCGAATAAATCGGCAGCGGTTGTTCAAGATTGTAAAAAATTAAAGTCAGTTATTGAGAGGTATGAAAAACTCTGTGGAGACAGGGACGACATACTTACACTTATTGATATAGCTGAGGAAGAAAACGATGCAAGTCTTTTGCCGGAAGTTGAGGAATCATTTCAGGCATTTGAAGATGAGTACAAATCACTTAGGATAGAAACATTACTAAGCGGAGAGTATGATAAGTGCAATGCAATACTTACACTTCATGCGGGAGCCGGTGGAACAGAGAGCTGCGACTGGGCAAGTATGCTCTGTCGAATGTATCAGCGTTGGGCTGAAAAAAAAGGTTTCAATGTTGAAATGATAGATTTTCTTGACGGTGATGAGGCAGGATACAAATCAGTTACATTGCAGATAGATGGTGAAAACGCATACGGTTATCTGAAATCAGAACATGGCGTGCACAGACTTGTAAGAATTTCACCGTTCAATGCAGCAGGAAAAAGGCAGACTTCATTTGTATCGTGTGATGTTATGCCTGATATAGAGGAAGACCTTGACGTTGAGATAGCAGATGATGATATCCGAATTGATACATATCGTTCAAGTGGTGCGGGGGGTCAGCATATAAACAAGACATCATCGGCAATCCGTATCACACATTTTCCAACCGGAATAGTGGTACAGTGTCAGAATGAACGTTCGCAGCATATGAATAAAGATAAAGCCATGCAAATGCTCAAAGCAAAACTCTATATGCTTAAACAGCAGGAGCAGCTTGAAAAAGCAAGCGGTATCCGCGGTGAAGTCAAGGACAACGGATGGGGGAGCCAAATTCGTTCATATGTTATGCAGCCATATACTATGGTTAAGGATAACAGAACAGGTCAGGAAGTAAGTAATGTTACAGGTGTTTTAGACGGAAACATAGACCCGTTTATAAATGCTTATCTTGCATGGATTACATCAGCAGACAAAGAAAAGTAAGAGAGGAATGGAGGAAGAGATGGTAAAAGTAGGAATATTAGGATATGGTACAGTAGGTTCAGGTGTTTTTGAGATATTAAACAAAAATAGTGATATTATAACAAAAAGAGCAGGTCAGGGTATAGAAGTAAAATATGTACTTGACCTTAGAGATTTTCCGGGAGACCCTGCAGAAAAGTATGTTGTACATGATTTTTCAATTCTTGAAAATGATGATGAAGTAAAGATTGTTGTTGAGACAATGGGAGGACTTCATCCGGCATATGAATTTGTAAAAGCAAGCCTTCTCAAAGGAAAAAATGTTGTAACATCAAACAAAGCACTTGTTGCTGCATTTGGAACTGAACTTTTACAGATTGCCAGAGACAAAAATGTAAACTTTTTATTTGAAGCGAGCGTTGGCGGCGGTATTCCTATAATAAGACCACTTCAGACATCATTAGCTCCTGATGAGATAGAAGAAATTTCAGGTATATTAAACGGTACTACAAACTTTATCCTTACTGAGATGACAGAAAACGGTTCTGACTTTGACTCGGTGCTTAAAGATGCGCAGGCAAAGGGTTATGCGGAAGCAGACCCTACTGCAGATGTCGAGGGATATGATGCATGTCGTAAAATTGCCATTCTCACATCACTTGCATATGGCAAACAGCTTGATTTCGAAGATATTTATACAGAGGGTATCACAAAGATAACGGACAGAGATATAAATTATGCATCAAAGCTTAAAGCAAAAGTAAAAATTTTCGGTTCAAGCAAATTAGAAGGTGACAAGGTAAGCGCAATGGTTGCACCTAAACTTATCACGCATGACCACCCTCTTTACAGTGTAGATGGAGTATTCAATGCCATACTTGTAAAAGGAAATATGGTTGGTGATGTAATGTTTTATGGTCAGGGGGCAGGAAAGCTTGCAACAGCAAGTGCGGTTGTTTCTGACATCATGGAAGCGTCAAAAAATCTTGAAAACAATATAAATGTAATTTGGTCTGCTGATAAACTCAAGCTTATGCCAATGGATGAAGTAGTATCAAAATTCTTTGTCAGAGTATCAGGAAACAAGGCTGATAATGAAGCAAAAATCAAAGAATTGTTTGGTGAAGTTGAGTTTGTGGATGCAGGTTATACAGACGAAACAGGTTTTGTAACAAAAGATATCACTGAAGCAGTATATGAAAATGCGGCAAAAGAGATGGGAAATGTTATAAATAAGATTCGTTTTGATGCATAGTGAAACATAAAAATAGTTGGCGCGGAAAAATTAAATCGTTTTAGTATGATTGGAGGTGTTTGCAGGATTGCGAAAATTGCATGGCAATGAAGCAATCCGTGGCAACATCATATATAACACTACTTATAAATTGACAATGGGCGGCTATTTTATAGCCGTCTATTGTTGTTTTTAAGGAATGAATGGAGAGTAATATGGAAAGCAGACTTGATATTGCGGCAAAGATTGCCGAGGAACTGGAAATAAAAAAATGGCAGGTTGAGGCTGTAATAAAACTTATAGATGAAGGGAATACAATTCCTTTTATTGCAAGATACAGAAAAGAAGTACATGGTTCACTTGATGATGAACAGCTTAGAAACCTTAATGAGAGACTTACATATCTTAGAAACCTTGAAGAAAAGAAAGCGCAGGTTATAGCAAGTATTGAGGAACAGGGGAAACTTACAGAGGAACTTAAAGTCCAGATAGAGCAGGCACAGACACAGGTTGTTGTAGATGACCTTTACAGACCATACAGACCAAAGAGAAGAACAAGAGCAACCATTGCCAAAGAAAAAGGTCTTGAGCCGCTTGCTGACCTTATCCTTGAGCAGACAGTCACAGGGTCTATAGAGAAGATAGCCGGAGATTACATATCAGAAGAGAAGGAAGTCGATTCTGCAGAAGATGCTGTTTCGGGAGCAAAAGACATAATAGCAGAGATTATTTCCGATAATGCGGATTATCGTATGTACATAAGAAATATAACAATGCAGGAAGGCTTTCTTATTTCAAATGCAAAAGATGAGAAGGCAAAGTCAGTTTATGAAATGTATTATGAATTTCAGGAGAAACTTGATAAGATTGTCGGTCACAGAATTCTTGCAATAAACAGGGGAGAAAAAGAAAAATTCATAACTGTAAAGATTGAGGCACCGGAAGAAAGAATTATAGGCTATCTGAAGAAAAAGGTGCTGACAAATGATAATCCGAATACAAACGAAATCCTTTTAGAGACAATAGAGGACAGTTATAAGAGGCTTATAGCACCTGCGATAGAGCGTGAGATAAGAAATGAACTTACTGAAAAGGCAGAGGATGGAGCGATAAAGGTATTTGGTAAAAATCTCGAGCAGCTTCTTATGCAGCCGCCTATTAAGGGAAGAAACGTACTTGGCTGGGATCCGGCATTCAGAACAGGATGTAAACTTGCAGTAGTTGACAGCACTGGAAAAGTGCTGGATACAACGGTAGTATTCCCAACAGAGCCACAAAATAAGGTAGAGGAGACAAAGGCTTCCGTAAAAAAACTTATTGATAAATATGATATTTCACTTATATCTGTGGGAAATGGAACAGCGTCAAGAGAATCAGAACTTATAATTGCCGATATGTTGAAGGAAATCAAAAAGCCTGTTCAGTATATTATTGTTAATGAAGCGGGAGCATCAGTATATTCAGCAAGCAAACTTGCGACAGAGGAATTTCCAGATTTAAATGTTGGAGAGAGAAGTGCTGCATCAATAGCACGAAGGCTTCAGGACCCGCTTGCAGAACTTGTAAAAATTGATCCAAAATCAATTGGTGTAGGTCAATATCAACATGATATGAATCAGAAGAAGCTTGAAGAAACACTCACGGGAGTAGTTGAGGATTGTGTAAACAGAGTCGGGGTAGATATAAATACTGCGTCTGCATCACTTCTTGAATATATATCCGGAATAAGCAAAACCATTGCAAAAAATATTGTAATTTACAGAGAAGAAAATGGTAAATTTACAAACAGAAAACAGCTTTTGAAAGTAGCAAAACTTGGTCCAAAGGCATTTCTTCAATGTGCAGGATTTTTAAGAATAGAGGGAGGAGATAATCCTCTTGATGCGACAAGCGTTCATCCTGAATCGTATGAGGCTGCGGAGGCACTTCTGGAAAAATTGGGAATTTCCCAGGATGAATTAAAAGAGATACAGACAGAAGCCGCAAAGATAAACGATAAGAAGATAAATAAGCTGGAAACAGTTAAGCATGAAAAGAAGAAAAAGAAAAAAGAGTTTGTTATTAAAAATAAAAATTCAGCATTTGGAGCTGCGCTTATGAAGGCTTTAGGTGATGGTGACGGCATTGAGTTTAATGAAGATGAAGATAAATCAAATAACAAAAAAAGTAAATCATCAATATCCGGAAAAAATGTTAAGAACAGCATTGAGTATCGTATAAAAGATAAAGCGAAAATGGCGGAGGAACTTGGCATAGGAGAAATAACACTTTCAGACATCGTAAAAGAGCTTGAGAAGCCGGGAAGAGATCCGCGTGATGAGATGCCAAAACCTATACTTCGTACAGATGTACTTGAAATGAAAGATTTAAAGCCGGGAATGATATTAAAAGGAACGGTAAGAAATGTTATTGATTTTGGCGCATTTGTGGATATAGGAGTTCATCAGGATGGACTTGTTCATATATCTGAACTTTCTGACAGTAAGTTTGTAAAGCATCCGCTTGATGTGGTAAGTGTAGGAGATATAGTTGATGTTAAAGTTATGAGTGTTAATCTTGAGAAAAAGAGGATTCAGCTCACAATGAAACTGAAAGGCTAATAAATATGAAAAAATTATTTGTTGAAGTAAAGAATGGCGGAAAGATGACTTACAGCGTAAGTGACCTTAATAAATTGGACAGGATGTACGAGACTGAAGTATTTGAAAGAAAAGAAAAGAGGGTAATGTCACCATTTAAAAAGGAAATGCAGAAAAGTTTTCAGGCACAAGTAAGAGATTATGCATTTGAAAAGATATTGGACAGACATCTTTACACATTCAAATATTTACTTGTTATACCTGATCCATATGGATTCGCAAAACAGACGGCACTTATTTTGTTTAATTCTTCAAAAGAGTATAAAGTTGTGTATAGGGTTCTCGGTGATACGCCTGATTGTGATTTTACGGGCGAGACAGAATTTACTACAAGACACAGAGTTCCTATACTTGGACTTTATGGAGGAAGAAATAATAAGATAGACCTTAAACTTTTGGACAGAAACGGAGAGGTTGTTAAGCACAGGATGTTACAGATATATGTGTCTCCGATTCAGGAAAATATAAGAAATATGGTATCCAAAAACGACATGAAAGTGTCACATTTCGGTTTTATACTTCTTAATACTGCCATAGGTAGTCCTGTAGCAATTGACAGAAATGGTGATGTCAGGTATTCGCTTCAGATAAAGACGGGAAAATTAGGTATGATTCCTCTTGCGAATGGACATTTTCTGCTTGTGGACAAAACTGCAAACAGAGTTGATAAGTATGGAAAAGTTATACCATGCAGATATCACGAAATGGATTATATGGGAAGAGTTTACAAGACATATCTTCTTGAACACAAAATAGGAAGAGCCATAGCACAGCATGGGGAGTCGCTTTTCTTTATAACGTCATCTGATGATGAACATCTTTCAGACAGAATAGCAGAATTAAATTTAAATACAGGGGAACTTGTAAAAGATTGTGATATACATTCTCTTATAGGAGAAAAATACAGGCAGTATGATAATTGGATTGACACATCGTATATTGAATATAATGACGGTAAGATTCTCATAACTGCAAAGAGGTTGAATTCTGTTATAAATATTGACTGGAAGGAACAAAAGATTAACTGGATTATAGCACCGCCACAGGTATGGAAAGACAGTAACGTGGAAAAATATGTACTAAGGGATATATCTGTAAATGATGAGAAGAGCGCAAAGATACCGATATGTTCGTTTCCTGAATATACATCTCTTATGGAGAACAAAGATGGTAAGAAGAGAGTTGCATTGTTTGATATAAGAAACGTTGTTAAATTTGACGGGAAGGTGATTGTACCCGGAGGAAAGCGATCTGTAAAAAATTCATTGGTAAAGATAATAGATATAGATGAGAAGGACATGTCATTGAAGGTTGAAAAATGTATTGAGGTACCAAGCTCAATAAGATTTTCGAGAGTGCTTCATTCAGAGGATGAAAAGTATCTTTTAGTGGCTCAAGGTTATCTGAGAACGCAAGAAGATGGTGTTAGTGGCATGATTCAGGAGATTGATGCTGTCACAGGAGAAAAACTGCACAGTGCAGGGATTAAAAAAGTTTTTTCTAATGCATGGCTGTTTGCACCTGATATTAAAGATTATTGCGTATCAATGGAGAAAAATGACAATGTAATGTTTGGAAAACTTAATCCTTTAGAAAAGTTTGACGGAGATATGCCGGAACTGTCTGAAAATAAGACAGATGGATATTTCTTTGGAGGCGGCAGAATATGTGATGATTTGTTTTTATGCAATATGAGACCGGGAACGGTAGACAGAATATATTTTATCGGAGAAAAACATTCATATGTCAAAGACATGGAAAATGTAAAGTTTATAAATAAGAAAGAAGGATTTGCAATTCCATTAGATGATTTTGAGAAAGATGAATATCATGTATATGTTGAATATGACGATGAGGTTCATAAATTAAAAAATGAAATTCGCATTGTAAAATAATATAATGATGCAGGGAAGCAATCCGTGGCATCTGATATTGATGTAGAATCAGGCGTTTTGAAATTAGGGAGGGATAAATTACAGGCAATCTGGCAAATTATGGAGGAAAATATGGAGCAGTTACCAGAAACAAAGAATACAACAGCAAAGTCAGAAAATAATCTTACATGGCATAATATGGACATAACCAGGGAGGTTCGTGCTGATAAAATGGGGCAGCAGCCTAAGACGATATGGCTTACGGGATTATCAGGAGCCGGTAAGTCTACAATAGTTAATGAATTGGAAAAAAGACTGTTTGTTTACGGAAAAAAGACTATGGTTCTTGACGGTGATAATGTCAGAATGGGATTAAATAAAAATCTTGGATTCAGCGAGGAAGACAGGGTTGAAAACATAAGACGTATTGCAGAAGTATCTAAACTGATGAATGATGCAGGAGTTATTGTGCTTACATCATTTATTTCTCCTTTTAGAAAAGATAGAAGGAATGCAAAAAAAATAATAGGTGAGGAAAGTTTCATTGAAGTATATATAAGTACACCTATAGAAGAGTGCGAAAGAAGAGATGTAAAAGGGCTTTATAAAAAGGCGAGAGCTGGAAAAATAGCAGATTTTTCAGGAATTTCAAGTCCTTATGAGGCACCGGAAGCACCTGATATTGAAGCAGATACTACAGGCAGAACAATAGAAGAAACGGCCGATTATATATATTCGGAGTTAAAGAAATACTTATAGATAAAAAACAGTATATAGTAATAGAAATTCTATATACTGTTTTTAATATATGATATATGATATATGATATATGATATTGTAATAAAATTAAATAGAAATATTTGATTTTGTAATATAAATCAACTTTTTTCTTGAGTGGGGTTGCTTTATTCATAGTAATCCTATATGATATAGAAAAAAGATAGGAATTTAAAATATGAAGGCAAATATACAAAAAGAATTTAAACTGATGGCTTCAATTTTTAAAATAGGTGTTGTTGGTTTCGGTGGAGGAACAGCTCTTATACCTGTTATAGAAAGAGAAGTTGTAGAAGACCAGAAAATAGTTGAAAAAAGTGAATATGATAAGGATGTTATTGTCGCAAGTATCACTCCGGGAGCACTTCCTGTAGAGATTGCGACAGGTCTTGGAAAACGCACATATGGTGCAAGGGGAATGGCACTTGCGGCATTTCTCATGGCTTTTCCGGGAGTGCTTATGACTGTACTCATGTTGTCTGTATTGTCAAAAGTTGATGAGCAGCTTTTTGTACAGATAGAATGTCTGTCTATTGGACTTACTGCGTTTATAAGCTGCCTTCTTACACAGTATGCCGTAAAAAGTATGCAGGAAGCAAAAAAAGAGAGTATAAAAAGGTTCCAGCGTGCATTAGTGATAATGATAGCTGTATTTATATTATCATGTGGAAAATCAGTTTACAGCATACTTGGAATAAAATCCTCACCAATATTTGGTCTGTCAACAGTTCAGGTTCTTGGAATAGCCTTCTTTGGAATTTTCTATACACATTGCAGGTTTAATATTAAAAATACACTTGTATCAGGAATAACAATTATATTATATGTACTTTGTGTGGGAAAGGCAGGAATTATAAGGAATGCATATCTTGAAACAGGCTTAAAGGTGTTTATGTTTGTACTTGCAATACGCGGACTTTGCATTTGCACAAGATATGGTATGAGCAAAGGAAAAAGATCCGAAGAGGAAATTTTAAAATCAGGCAATAAACTTACAACTGCAAAATTTACAAAAGAAATGATTACATGGTTCCTGTTTTTAATTATCCTTTCTATACCTGCGGTAATAATAACAAAAGATACTTGGATTTATCTTTTAAGAGGATTTGCTTCATCAATTATATCATTCGGAGGCGGAGATGCGTATTTGTCTGTGGCTGACGGTATGTTTGTAAGTACCGGAATGATAAAGGAAAGTGAGTTTTACAGCCAGCTTGTATCAATAGTTAATGTATTGCCGGGTTCGATTTTATGTAAAACACTTGCCGGAATCGGATATTTTATCGGATACGATATAAACAACAGCATACTTGAAGGTTTTGGAGTTGCGCTTGCAGGTTTTGCATGCAGTGTGGCAGCGTCAGGTGTTGTATTTTGTATAATCTATTATTTATATGAGAAGTTTGAGGGAATAGCTGTATTCAAACTTATAGGAAGATGGATTAGACCTATAATAGCCGGGCTTTTATTAAATGTCATGGTATCCATGATATATCAGAACATTGCAACAGGACTTGCCATAGGTGGTAAAGTAGCAATGACACTTTTGATTACATTTATTATTTATATAGTAAATCTTGTTCTTATGTTAAAAGTTAAGGCAGGTAACGGAGTACTTATTCTTATATCTGCAGTACTTGGACTTGTACTTTGCAATGGTATTTTAATTTAGGATTACGATTGCAAATATAATTATAGACGTAAATTTATAATAAAAACTGTCAGTTTGCCAGGATTGGTAAGTTGGCAGTTTTTTATTTGAAGAGTAAATTTTTGTTGATTTATCCTAATATAATTTGTATAATATATATATAAAATTACTGATTACACATGGAAAATTAGCAGTTATGTACAAAAATAATAATATTATATACAATTATATAGGAGGTAGATAAATTATGGCAAATCGTTTTATCTTAAATGAAACATCTTATCACGGAGCAGGTGCTATTGCAGAGATTGCTACAGAAGTTAAACAGAGAGGTTACAAGAAAGCTTTTGTATGTTCAGATCCTGACCTTGTGAAATTTGGTGTTACAAAGAAAGTTTTAGATGTTCTTGAAAAGGACAGCCTTGACTATGAACTTTACTCAAATATTAAGCCAAATCCTACTATTGAAAATGTTCAGACAGGTGTAGAGACTTTCAAAAAATCAGGTGCAGATTATCTTATAGCAATCGGTGGCGGTTCGTCTATGGATACTGCTAAAGCAATAGGAATTATTATCAATAACCCTGATTTTGCGGATGTTGTAAGTCTTGAAGGAGTTGCTGAGACAAAGAATAAATCAGTTCCTATCCTTGCTGTACCTACGACGGCAGGAACAGCAGCAGAAGTTACAATCAATTACGTTATCACAGATGCACAGAAAAACAGAAAGATGGTGTGCGTAGATCCTAAAGACATTCCGGTTGTGGCATTTGTAGACCCTGATATGATGTCATCTATGCCAAAAGGTCTTACAGCAGCAACAGGTATGGATGCACTTACACATGCGATAGAAGGTTATATTACGGCAGGTGCATGGGAACTTTCAGATATGTTCCACTTAAAGGCAATTGAGATAATCTCACGTTCACTCAGAGGAGCAGTTGACAATACACCGGAAGGCAGAGAGGGAATGGCACTCGGGCAGTATGTTGCAGGTATGGGATTTTCAAATGTGGGTCTTGGCATAGTGCATAGTATGGCACATCCTCTTGGAGCACTTTACGATACACCACACGGTATTGCAAATGCAATCATACTTCCTACTGTTATGGAATACAATGCGGAAGCTACAGGAGAAAAGTATCGTGATATAGCAAAAGCAATGGGAGTTGAAGGAACAGAAAAAATGTCACAGGAAGAATACAGAAAGGCAGCAGTAGATGCTGTAAAACAGCTTTCAAAAGATGTTGGAATACCTGATGACCTTAAAGAAATCGTAAAGAAAGAGGATATTCCGTTCCTTGCACAGTCAGCATATGATGATGCATGCCGTCCGGGAAATCCAAAAGAGACAAGTGTAGAAGATATTACGAAACTTTATGAATCACTTATCTGATAAAAAAATTCAATATTATTAAAATAAAAAAATTGCCACAGAGTATCAGGATTTTATCGTTTTTCTGTGGCAGTTTTTTGAATGCAAAGATTTTAAAACTTATACAAGTTTATCAAGGTCTTTAACATCGCAGGTGATAAGCATGGTCATATTGTTTGTGAGTTTTATATCGGGAGAGGGATTTACTTCATATTCTGATGAAGTATCTTTTCTGATTGCTATCACATTCAGGTTTTCTTTGTTGCGAAGGTCGAGTTCTCTGAGTGTCTTGTCAACCCAGTTATTTTTTACATCAATTTCGACCATTTTTAATTTATCTGATATTTCCATAAAATTTATAACACGTCTGTTAGAAAGTTTCCTTGCCAGACGTATTCCGGTTTCGTGTTCAGGCATTATTGTCTGGTCTGCACCAAGTTTTTCAAGGATTTTTTTGTGAGTTTCATCCTGTGCTTTGCAGACAACAGTACCAACACCTGCATCTTTAGCATAAATTGTGGCGAGAATACTTATATCAAGTTTTCCAGTGATAGCTATAACAACGGCATCCATATTTGAAAGACCAAGAGTATCCATAGCCTCTGTATCTCTTACATCGACGGCAACGGCACATGTTACAAAATCAGCAACGGAATGAACACGTTCCTTATCAATATCAATGGCGAGAACGTCAGCACCGGTATTTGTGAGTTCTATTGCAACACTTCTGCCAAATTTTCCAAGTCCTATAACAGCAAATGAATTATCCATACAATCCTCATTTCTGCGCACATTTTCTGAATATAAAAGATTTGAGTCAGGTGCGCACAGACACAAATTCTTTGTAACACAAAAAGCTGTGTGAATTAAATTTATCAGCCAACAGTAATGTCTTCGTGAGGGAAAGATACAAGTTCTTTCCTGCTGTCATTATTAAAGAAGATAACCATTGAAATCGGGCCTATACGACCGAGGTACATACATATGATTATAATAAGTTTTCCTAAAAGATGAAGTTTTGGAGTGAAATCTCTTGTCAGTCCAACAGTTCCGATTGCACTTGTTGTCTCGTAGACAACATCGACCATTGAACCACCTTCAGCCTGGTAAAGGCTAAAGGATGCCAGCAACAGAAAAGATATACTGACCATTGTTATTGCGAGAGCTTTAGTGACAGTTTGGTGCGGTATATTTTTTCTGAATACAAAAAGGTGGTTTTTATTTTTTACAACTGCCCGTGTACTTAAAAATAAGGTGGCTGCGGTTGTTGTTTTTATTCCGCCTGCCGTACCTATTGAGGAACCGCCGATAATCATAAGAAAATAACATAAAAGGACGGTACCGTGTCTCAATCCTGATTGTGAAAAAGTAGCAAAACCGGCAGTTCTAAGTGTAACAGACTGGAAGAAACTGGCGATTATCTTACCTGAAAAACTCATATTACCAATTGTATCTGAATTTGTATATTCAAGAAGAAATATAAGCAATGCACCGCCAAAAATTAAAATAGCAGTAGTGATAAGTGTTATTTTTGTATGAAGCCTGAGTTTTTGCAAACATTTTTTAAAAGAAAATCCTTTTATAAAATGATTTTTAAAACCGTCCATAATATCTTTCCATACTATAAAACCTATTCCGCCGGAGATAATTAAAAACATTGTAATCAGATTGATCCATACATTTGAAGCATATATTTCAAGGCTGTTTTCGCCAAGCAGGTCAATACCTGCATTACAAAAAGCAGACACCGAATGGAACAGAGAAAACCACAATCCTTTTATCAGCCCATAATCCGGAATAAAAACAAAACTGTAACATATTGCGCCGGTTATTTCTATTATAAATGTTCCTTTAAAAATAAATTTCAAAAAGCGCACCAATCCTTTAAGTGTGCTGAGATTCAGTGCATCTTCCAAAAGAAGACGGTCACTTAGAGTAATACGGCTTCCGGCAATCATCATAATACCGGTGACGAAAGATACAATACCAAGACCGCCAAGCTGTATAAGTATAAGAATTATGATTTTTCCAAACAAACTCCAGTGAGAGGCTGTATTGACAACAACAAGACCTGTCACGCAGACAGAGGTAGTTGAAGTAAATAACGCATCGGTGAAAGGAGTAAAAGTGCCATTGGAAGAACAAAAAGGCAGACATAGAATAAAAGCACCTATGAAAATTGTACCTAAAAAACCAAGGGCGATAATCTGAGTAGTAGACAGCTCTTTAATCAAAGTTTTAAACATATAAACCTCATTCCATAAATAAAACCATAAATAAAAAGATAAAAACAAAAATCCCCATATCATGACAATTCATAATACGAGGATAATCAAACGTGCGCGAGAAGATTCGAACTCCCGGCCTTCTGATCCGTAGTCAGACGCTCTATCCAGCTGAGCTACGCGCACATATTTGAGTGATGCTTTCGCACCGACGAGTTATACTATAACCTATCTAAAAGAAAAAATCAAGTACTTTTTAAAAAAAATTAAAAAAAAGATAAAAATGTAAACTTGCAACATTCATAACCGTTGTGATATAAATATATGGGGTAAATAAAAGAATGGAGGACGATATGGTCGTATCTGAAATTGTAAAAAAACTTATTGATATAAATGGAGAAAAACAGGTGGTAGAGTCAGAGCCTATGAGCAGACATACTACATTCAGAATAGGAGGCCCGGCAAAAGTCTTTGTCAGCCCTGATAATATAGAAAAGATAATAAAAACGATAGAATTACTTAAAAAAGAAAAATGTGATTATTTTATACTTGGAAATGGAAGTAATCTTTTAGCAGCAGATGAAGGATATGACGGTATAGTTGTATCTACTGAAAGCTTGAAGGATTTAAATATAGAAAGAGAAGATGGAGACGAAACTTTTATATATGCGGAGGCAGGTGTAATGCTCTCAAGGGCGGCTGTACTTGCATCGGAAAGTTCACTTACAGGTTTTGAATTTGCAGGAGGAATCCCAGGGACAGTTGGCGGAGCGGTATCTATGAATGCCGGAGCATATGGAGGGGAGATAAAGGATGTCATAGTAAGTGCAGATGTACTTATGAGTGATGGCAGAGTTGTAAAACTTACAAGGGATGAACTTGAACTTTCATATAGAAACAGCATTGTACAGAAAGAAAAAATGATTGTGTTGTCGGCAGAGTTTGCATTGAAAAAAGGAAATAAAAGTGAAATACTTGAAAAAATGAAAGACTTTTCGCAGAGAAGGCGTGATAAACAGCCGTTAGAATATGCAAGTGCCGGAAGTACCTTTAAAAGACCGGAAGGATATTTTGCCGGAAAACTTATAGATGATGCCGGACTTCGCGGTTACAGAGTAGGAAATGTTATGGTATCTGAAAAACACTGTGGTTTTGTGGTAAATGTCGGTGGTGGAACCTGTGAGGAGGCAAAAGCAGTTATAAATCATGTAAAAGAAGAAGTTGAGAAAAAATTTGGTGTTACTCTCGAAATGGAAGTAAGAAAACTTGGTTGGAATTAAAAGCCTGATAAAAAGGCGGGAGAAATGAGGATGAATATGCGTTTTGTAATAGTTACGGGAATGTCAGGGGCAGGAAAAAGTTCAGTGCTTAAAATGCTTGAGGATATTGGATATTTTTGTGTTGATAATCTGCCGGTAAAACTTATACCAAAACTTACAAAAATGTTTATATGTGAAACTGACAGTATTGATAAGCTTGCACTTGGTATAGATATAAGAAATCTTGAGGGGCTTTCATATCTTGATAAGATGCTCGATGAGATGAAAAATGAAGGTTATAAGTATGAAGTGCTTTTTCTTGATGCCGACAGCAATGTTCTGGTTAAGAGATACAAGGAGACAAGAAGAAATCATCCGCTTGCACTTCAGGGCAGGGTTGATAAAGCAATAGAGGCGGAGAGAGAAGAACTTCAATTCATAAAGAAACGTGCAGATTATATAATGGATACAAGTCACATGCTTGTACGCGAATTAAAACAGGAGATAGATAAGATATTTCTTAAAAATGAAGAGTATCAGAACTTTTTTGTTACTATATTATCATTTGGTTTTAAATACGGGATACCGGCAGACTGTGACCTTGTGTTTGATGTAAGATTTCTTCCTAATCCGTATTATATACCGGAACTAAAAAAGAAAACAGGCAATGATTTTGAGGTGTTTGATTATGTCATGAAATCGGAGCAGGCAAAGCAATTTGACGAAAAATTATTTGATATGGTGAAATTCCTTATACCTAATTATATAGCAGAAGGAAAAAATCAACTTGTCATAGGAATAGGATGTACAGGCGGAAAACACCGTTCTGTCTCATTGGCAAATGCACTGGCAAAACATATGCAGGAACTTCCGTACAGTTTGAAAACAGAACATAGGGACATTGAAAAGGATGCAAAAACAAAGGGAGAGTAGTATATGTCATTTGCAAGTGATGTAAAAGAAGAAATAGGAAAACAGACAGACCGAGGAAGACATTGCCAGATAGCACAGTTTGCTGTAATATTTGCACTTACGGGACATATTAAAAAAGATTTCAAAAATGATAATTATATTGAAATGCGAACAGAGAACTTGACAGTTGCAAAGAAATCTTATATGTTATTAAAGTGTATGTTTGATACTTCACCGGAGGTAATGATACGAACACATAATCTTCAGGTTCAGTCAAAGAATTATTTTATATGTATAAAAGACAGCGCACTTGTAATGGAAGTGTTAAAGACCATAAAACTGTTGAGTGATGAAAATCAATGGGGTGATTTTGGAACGGTAAATAAGCTTATAGTGCAAAATATGTGCTGCAAGCGGGCATTCCTTCGAGGAGCATTTATGGTAGCTGGTTCAGTGACAAATCCTGAAAAGGGGTATCATCTTGAAATAGCTGTTCTTTCGGCAAAACTTGCAAAGCAGTTAAAAGAGGAAATGAGTGCTTTTGACATTGATGCAAAAATTGTTGAGAGAAAAAAATATCAGGTCGTTTATATAAAAGAAGGAGCACAGATAGTAGACTTTTTAAATGTCATAGGAGCGCATATGGCACTTATGGAATTTGAAAATGTCAGAATTGTCAAGGAGGTGCGAAATTCAGTAAACAGACAGGTGAATTGTGAGACAGCAAATATAACAAAGATAGTAAATACTGCCGCAAGGCAGATAGAAGATATTAAGTATATTCAATGTAATATGGGGTTTGGTACGTTATCAGACGGATTGAGAGAGATTGCCGAACTAAGACTTGAGTATCCTGACAGTTCATTGCAGGAACTTGGAAAAATGTTAGACAATCCTATAAGTAAATCCGGTGTTAACCATCGTTTGAAAAAACTAAGCAATATTGCAAATGAGCTCAGGCAGGAAAAAGAAGGTATCAGTTGAAAGAGACTGAATTCGATGTCTGACAAAAGGAGGAACAACATGATTACAAAAAAAATTCAAATTCAGCTTCAGAATGGGTTGGAGGCAAGACCTGTAGCAGTATTGGTTCAGGTTGCAAGCCAGTACAACAGTAGTATCTATGTTGAGTGTGATGACAGAAAGGTAAATGCTAAAAGTATCATGGGTATGATGACACTCGGACTTACAGCAGGTGAGGAAGTTGTAGTTTCAGCAAATGGAGATGATGAACAGACAGCTATGGATGACATTGTAAAGTATTTAAGCACAGCCAATGCATAGATAGATATTGCCTGAAATAAAAAATGAAAGCAGACGGTTACATTATATGATGCAGTCTGCTTTTTGTTTTTCACAATTATGTGGTTACATTTGAAGAAGAGGAGGCCGGTGTATATGAGTTTTACACATCTTCATGTCCATACACAGTATTCTTTGTTGGACGGTTCATGCAAGATAAATGAGATTGTAAACAGAGCAAAAGAACTTGGGATGAAAAACCTAGCGATTACAGATCATGGAAATATGTACGGTGTCATAGACTTTTATAGAGCTTGTAAGGCAGCGGATATAAATCCGGTAATAGGTTGTGAAGTGTATGTGGCACCGGGTTCAAGGTTTGATAAAAAGAACGAAAAAGGTGAAGGAAGATATAACCATCTTGTTTTGCTTGCGGAAAATGATAAGGGTTATGCTAATCTTATGAAAATTGTTTCGAGAGGATTTACGGAAGGCTTTTATTATAAACCGAGAGTAGATTATGAGGTGCTAGAGCAGTTTCATGAAGGAATTATTGCACTCAGTGCATGTCTTGCCGGAATTGTGGCAACGAATCTCAGGCAGGGATTTTATGACGAAGCAAAAAAAGAAGCTCTGAGACTAAGAGATATATTTGGGAAAAATAATTTTTTCCTTGAACTTCAGGATCATGGAATATCAGACCAGACAACGGTAAATCAAGGGTTGCTTAGAATGAGCCAGGAAACGGGAATTGAACTTGTTGCGACAAACGATGTACATTACATAATGGCTGATGATGCCAAGGCACACGATATTTTGCTTTGTATCCAGACGCAGAAAAAAGTTACTGATGAAGACAGAATGAGATATGACGGAGGGCAATATTATCTCAAATCAGAAGATGAGATGAAAAATCTCTTTCCGTATGCACTGGAAGCACTGGAAAATACGGAAAAAGTTGCAGACAGATGTCATGTCGAGATTGAGTTTGGCAACTATAAATTACCGCATTATGATGTGCCTGACGGATATACGGCATGGGAATATCTGAATAAACTTTGCAATGAGGGACTTATAAGAAGATATGGTGAGCCTGATAAGTCACTTAAGGAAAGGCTTGAATATGAGCTTGAGACAATTCATACCATGGGATTTGTTGATTATTTCCTTATTGTGTGGGATTTTATCAAATATGCGAGGGACAATGGAATAAGTGTCGGACCGGGACGAGGCTCGGCAGCGGGAAGTGTCGTGTCATATACGCTGGGAATTACCAATATAGATCCATTAAGGTATGACCTTCTCTTTGAAAGATTTTTGAACCCTGAACGAGTAACAATGCCTGATATAGACATAGATTTCTGCTATGAAAGACGCCCGGAGGTCATAAGATATGTAATGGATAAATATGGAAGAGACCGTGTGGTTCAGATTGTAACATTTGGAACGATGGCTGCCAGAAATGCAATAAGAGATGTTGGAAGAGCACTTGATCTGCCACTCAGTTTTGTGGATATGGTTGCAAAAGCCATTCCTATGGAACTGGGAATTACAATAGAAAAGGCATTGAAAGAAAATCCAGAATTAAAAGCACTTTATGACAGTGATGAGCAGGCAGAAAATCTTATTGACATGTCGATGCGTCTCGAAGGACTTCCGCGTCATACATCAATGCATGCTGCAGGAGTTTTGATAAGCCCTGAGGCGGTAGATGAATATGTGCCGCTTTCGAGAGCTTCTGACGGAACGATAACAACGCAGTATACGATGACAACACTTGAGGAACTTGGTCTTTTAAAGATGGATTTCCTTGGACTCAGAACACTTACCGTTATACAAAATGCAGCGCATATGGCTAATCTTGCAGATGATACCATGATGGATATTGACTATGACGATAAAAAAGTGTTTGAAATGATTGGAACAGGAAAGACAGAGGGAGTATTCCAGCTTGAAAGTCCCGGCATGAGACAGTTCATGAAAGAATTAAAGCCTCAGAACATGGAAGATGTTATAGCCGGAATTTCACTCTATCGTCCGGGACCAATGGACTTTATTCCGAAGTATATAGCCGGAAAGAATAACAGAGACAGTATAGTTTATGATTGTCCGCAGCTGGAACCGATACTTGCACCTACATATGGCTGTATCGTATATCAGGAGCAGGTAATGCAGATAGTAAGAAACCTTGCCGGATACAGCTTTGGACGAAGTGACCTTGTACGTCGTGCCATGGCTAAAAAGAAAACAAAAGTCATGGAGGCAGAGCGTAAAAACTTTGTTTACGGAAACGAAGCAGAGGGAGTAAAAGGCTGCATAGCGAACGGAATAGACGAAACCGTTGCAAATAAAATCTACGACGAGATGATTGATTTCGCAAAATATGCTTTCAATAAATCACATGCGGCGGCGTATGCGGTAGTATCATATCAGACAGCATACTTAAAGTGTTATTATCCTGTTGAATTTATGGCGGCACTTCTCACGTCTGTAAAAGATAATACGACGAAAGTCATATCATATATTATGAGCAGCAAGAGTCTTGGCATAGACATTCTTCCGCCTGATGTAAATGAGGGATACAGCAGATTCCATGTGGCGGGTGACGCAATACGATTTGGAATGTCAGCGATAAAAGGTGTAGGCGAACCGGTTATCGAGGCTATAGTAGCTGAAAGAAAACGTGGAGGAAAATTTGACTCCATGTATGATTTTATGAAACGCCTTACATCAAAAGAGATAAACAGGCATACAATAGAAAATTTTATAAAAGCAGGAGCACTTGATTCGATGCCCGGAAACCGCCGTCAGAAAATGATGGTATACGATTCGATGCTTGACAGCGTAAACAGAGAGAAAAAAGATGCAATTGCAGGACAGATGTCACTCTTTGATATGGGTGATGAGGAACTCGATAAGGCAAACGAGATAAAATATCCGGATATTGAAGAATTTGACAAAGAGGAACTTCTCGGATTTGAAAAGGAAGTTCTGGGAATATATATAAGTGGACATCCTTTAAATGATTATACGGAGCTGATGGATAAAAACTGCACAAGGTCATCACTCGATTTTATGGTGTCGGAAGACGAGGACAATTCATCAGCAAAAGTCGCAGACGGAGAAAGTGTTATTATTGGAGGCATGATTTCAGATAAAAAAGTTAAAGTCACAAAAAAAACAAATAAGCTTATGGCATACATTCAGATTGAGGACCTTTACGGAACAGTTGAAGTCACAATCTTTCCAAGAGATTACGAGAGACTTAAACCGTTTCTCGAAGATGATGCAAAAGTGTTTGTAAAAGGAAGGGCGCAAAACAGCGAGAATGGTGCGGCGAAACTTATATGCCAGGAGATAATACCTTTCAACATGATACCGTGTGAATTGTGGATACGATTTGAAGATTTGGAGGAGTTTGTTAATAAAGAGCAGGAATTATATAAAAATCTGCTTCCGTATGACGGAAAGGATATGGTATGTATCTATGCCGCAAAGGAAAAACAGATAAAAAGACTTCCAAGAAGCAGAGGCGTAGATGCAAGAAAATTGATTAGAGATGAAAACTTTAAATTTATGCCAAAAGAGGCACTTGCAATTCGTGAAAAGAGTATTGAAAAATAATTAAATTTGCCGTAAAATTATATTGGATAAATGAGAATAAGTCATAGTAAAATTTATGTAAAAATACTTATTGTACTATACTTATTGTTTCGGAAAATTTATACTAACGTTTTTATTTTACGATACTTAAGGAGGACATTATGAGTAATGCTGTTAAGACTATTGGTGTGCTGACAAGCGGTGGAGATGCACCGGGAATGAATGCTGCTATAAGAGCAGTTGTCCGTACAGGAATTTCAAACGGACTTAAGGTTAAAGGAATCAGAAGAGGATATGCAGGTCTTTTAGAGGAAGATATCATTGATATGAATAATCTTTCAGTATCAGACATCATTCAGACGGGAGGAACTATCCTTTACACTGCCAGATGTCTTGAATTTAAAAAGAAAGAGTATCAGCAGAAGGCAGCAGAAATCTGCCGCAAGCATGATATTGATGGTATAGTAGTTATCGGTGGTGACGGTTCGTTCAACGGAGCGAGCAGACTTTCGGAACAGGGAATAAACACAATAGGAGTTCCGGGAACCATCGACCTTGATATAGCATGTACAGAGTATACTATAGGATTTGATACAGCTATAAATACAGCTATGGAAGCAATTGACAAACTTAGAGATACATCTGAATCTCATGAGCGCTGCAGTGTCGTTGAGGTTATGGGACGTACAGCAGGTCATATTGCTCTTTGGACCGGTATTGCGAGTGGTGCAGAATATATTCTTACCACTGAGAAGTATCACGGAGATATTCAGAGAATTATTTCAAAAATTCAGGATAGAAGAAAACTCGGCAAGAAAAACCACATTATAGTAAATGCCGAGGGAGTTGGAAACTCAGCAGAAATGGCTAAGATAATTGAGGTAGCAACAGGCGTTGAGACAAGAGCGACAATTCTTGGACATATTCAGCGTGGTGGAAACCCTACATGTAAAGACAGAGTATTTGCATCAGCAATGGGTACTATGGCTGTTGAACTTTTATGTGAGGGAAAGAGCAATAGAGTTGTAGGATATAAAGAGGGAGAATTTGTGGATTTTGATATTCAGGAAGCACTCTCAATGTCAAAAGACTTAGACCCATATTTATTCCATATTACTCATAAACTTACAACAAGATAATAAACAAATTACTGTCAATTTGTACTATTACAGGGATGCATACAAATGACAATAATATTAATAGAATAGAAGGAGGTAAGTTTGTCTATGAAAAAACTTTTTAAATTTGCTGCGGGTGTGGCAGCGATTGCGGGAGCAGCATGCGGTGCTGTCTACTGTCTTAAAAAATTCTTTGGAATCGACCTTTTAAAGAGAGATGAGGATTTCGATGACTTCGATGAGGAATTTGATGACGATTTCGACGATGATTTTGATGATGAAGACGAAGATGACGATGAAGCAGAAGACGCTGAGCCGTCAAATGATGATGAAGCAGGTGACAGAGAATATGTGACACTTGACATGGAAAGTGAAGATACATCAGATGACAGTGAAAAAGCATCAGGAGATGATGAAAAATCAGATGAATAAAAGAATAACTTTTGACATATGATTCAAAAAATCTGTGTGGATAAATCATGCCACGCAGATTTTTTTGCAATTTTTTGGGATTTCTGTTATAATGGCAAATATTTGTTCGTATAAAATTATAGGAGGTTGCAGGATATAATGAGCGAGTATACAGGAAAAGAGATAGTGATACTTGAGGGGCTTGAAGCGGTAAGAAAAAGACCGGGAATGTATATAGGTTCTACAGGTTCGAGGGGACTTCATCATCTGATATGGGAAATACTTGATAATAGTATAGATGAACATCTTGCCGGATTTTGTAATGAGATACATATTACAATGCTAGGAGACGGGGGTATATGCATAGAGGATAATGGACGAGGTGTACCGGTAGATATACACCCTACAAAAAAAGTATCGACGGTACGTGTGGTTTATACGATACTTCACGCAGGAGGAAAGTTTGGAAATTCTGCATACAAAGTATCAGGCGGATTGCACGGTGTAGGTTCATCAGTGGTTAATGCACTTTCAACACATATGATAGTTGAAGTAAAAAGAGGTGGACTTGTATACAGGGATGAGTACAGAGACGGAGGTCATCCTGTAGTTGAACTTAAAAAAGGTGCACTTGAGCCGGTAGGAAAGTGTGCAAAGTCAGCGACAGGAACAAAAGTTACATTTTATCCGGATGCTGAGATATTTGAGACAATACATTTTAAAGCAGAAGTTATAAAGAAAAAGCTTAAAGAGATAGCATACCTTAATAAAAACCTTAAACTTATATTTAAAAACGAAAACGACGGCGAAGAGCGGACATACATCGAAGAACACGGTATAAAAAGCTTTGTATCTTATATAAACAGAGATGCACATGTACTTCATAAAGAGCCGATTTATTTTGAGGGGTCAAGCGGTGATATAGAAGTGGAAGTTGCACTTCAATATACGACAAATTTTACAGAGCAGATAAATCCGTATTGCAACAGAATAAATGTAGTAGATGGAGGAACACTTGTAACAGGATTCAAGATGGCACTTACAAGAGTTATGAATCAATATGCGAGAGAACTCGGAGTGTTAAAAGATAAAGATGAAAATTTTGATGGAAAAGATATAAGAAACGGACTTGTTGCAATTATTTCAATAAAGCATCCAGACCCGCAGTTTGAGGGTCAGACAAAGACAAAACTTGGAAATACCGATGCCAAAACGGCAGTAGACGAGGTCGTGACAACAGAAATACAGCGTTATCTTGACAAAAACATAAATGTACTTCAGACAATACTTGACAACTCAGTAAAAAGTTACAACGCAAGAAAGGCAAGTGATAAAGCAAGAAATACGGTATTGAAGCAGTTGAATGATGTAGATACTAAGAGTAAACTTGCGGCATGTACATCGAAAAATCCTGAAGAGTGCGAGGTATATATAGTCGAGGGAGATTCGGCCGGTGGTACTGTAAAGACAGCAAGAAACAGAAAAACACAGGCTGTTCTGCCACTCAGGGGAAAAATATTGAATGTGGAGAAAGCATCACTTGAGAAGATTTTGCTCAACAATGAGATAAAATCAATGATTGCTGCGTTCGGATGTGGTATAGGTGATGAATTTGATATAAGTAAATTGAGATATGATAAGATTATTATTCTTACCGATGCCGATGTTGACGGGGCACACATAAGTACATTACTGCTCACGTTTTTCTACCGTTTCATGCCGGAACTTATTTATTCAGGTAAAATATACAGAGGGCTTCCGCCACTTTACAAAGTGGATTATGAAGCACTTGACAAAAAAACAAAAAAGAAACAATCAGAATATGTATTCAATGATTTTGAACTTGAAAAGTTTAGAAAAAATAAAAACAATAAAATAATAAGCATACAGCGTTACAAAGGTCTTGGCGAGATGGACGCATCACAGCTCTGGGAGACAACACTTGACCCGGAGAGCAGACTGCTTGCACAGATAACCATAAGCGACAGTGTAGATGCAGACGATGCAACGACAACACTTATGAGTAGTAATGTGCCTCCGAGACGTCAGTTTATAATGGAAGAAGCACAGTATGCAAATCTTGATATTTAGAAGTGGGGATTAAAATGAAGACGAATGAACAATCGATTATACAGCTTGATTTCTCCGAGGAAATGAGAAATTCATATAGAGATTACGCAATGAGTGTTATTATTGCGAGAGCACTTCCTGATGTAAGGGATGGCTTAAAGCCTGTTCAGAGAAGAATACTTTATGCAATGGATGAACTTGGACTCGCACCGGACAAACCGCACAGAAAAAGTGCACGTATAGTAGGTGATACTATGGGTAAGTATCATCCACACGGTGACAGTTCCATCTATGATGCGCTTGTACATATGACCGAAGATTATTCACTTTCACTGCCGCTTGTTGACGGTCATGGAAATTTTGGCTCAATAGACGGTGACGGTGCGGCAGCTATGCGTTATACAGAGGCAAGACTTTCAAAACCGGCAATGACAATGCTTGAAAACCTTGATAAGGGACTTGTGCCATTTGGCCCAAACTTTGACGAGAGTGAAAAGGAGCCGCTTGTGCTTCCTGCAACACTACCAAATCTCCTTATAAACGGAACAACAGGAATTGCGGTGGGAATGGCAACAAATATGCCACCGCACAATCCGGGGGAAGTGATAGACGGAGTTATTGCATATATGGATAATCCTGAGATTTCCACAAAAGGACTTATGAAATATATAAAAGGGCCTGATTTTCCAACGGGTGCTTCAGTGACTAACTCAGATGATTTGTTTGAAATTTATGATACAGGTGAGGGAAAAATAAAGCTGCGTGCAAAAGCAGAGATAGAAGCGGGTACAAACGGAAGAAAAAATATCGTGGTAACGGAAATTCCATATACCGTAGCGGGAAACAAAACAAAATTACTTGAAAATCTTGTATCATTATCAAAGGATAAAGTATTTGATGAGATATATGATGTGCGTGATGAGTCGTCAAAGGAAGGAATAAGGATAGTAGTAGAAGTAAAAAAAGACAGAAATGCAGAAAATCTTTTGAACGGACTCTATCAAAAAACATCACTTGAAGATACATACGGCGTAAATATGCTTGCCGTAAAAGATAAGCAGCCGATTACGTTTACACTCAAGGGGCTTGTACAGGAATTTGTAGAGTTTCAGGAAGAGCTCTACACAAAAGAGTACGAGCATCTTTTGGAAAAAGCGAAATCAAGACTTGAGATAGTAGCGGGACTTATAAAAGCAACAGATGTAATTGACCTTATCATAGAAATACTTAGAGGAAGTGATTCGGTAAAGCAGGCTAAGAACTGTCTTATAAACGGAGTGACAACTGATATTAAATTCAGGTCACAGAAATCAAAGAATGCGGCGGCAAAACTTGATTTTACAAAAAATCAGGCAGATGCGATACTTGCAATGCCACTCAGCAAGCTGATAGGACTTGAACTTTTAAAACTTCATCAGGAGAATGATTCACTGCTTGCAAATATTGAAGAATACAATGGAATACTTGGAAATATAAATGAACTTCACAAAGTTATAAAGACAAGACTTAAAAATTATAAAAAGCAGTTTGGCAGAGGAAGACGTACACTGCTTACAAATCTTGATGCAGGAAAATATGTCGAGGAAGTAAAAGAAGAAAATCTCTATGTGCTTATTGACAGATTTGGCTATTGCAAATCAGTAGACGAGTCAAGTTATTCGAGAATTTCCGAAGAATCGTTAAATGAATATACGCATAAAATACAGATAAGGAATACAGACAAGTTGTGTGTATTTACCAAAAACGGATTTATGCATCAAATAAAAATGACTGCGATACCGAAAGGACGAAACAGAGATAAAGGTGTACTTATACAATCGCTATGTAAACTGGGGGATGATGAAGCTCTCACATATATAGCGTTTGAAGATTTATTTAATTCACAGCTTTTATTTGTGACAAAAAACGGTCTTGTAAAGCTTGTATCAGGCGTAGAATTTGAAACAAACCGTTCGACGATAAACTCGACAAAGCTTGATGACGGAGATGAACTCGTAAAGGTACGACCTCTTACTGACGAAGAATCAATATCAGAGGACAGCAGTGTTGTTATCATAACACATAAAGAAGCCTCACTGCGTTTCCCACTCTCACAGGTAAATGAACTCAAAAAAGCCAGCAAGGGAGTAAAGGGAATAACCGTGGCAGCAGAAGATTACGCATGGTATGCAGAAGTAGTATCAAAAGAAACGGAAACAATAGAACACGACGGAAAGAAATTTGCTGTTAAGAAGATAAAGACACGCAAACGAAATGATAAAGCGACAAAGACCAAGATAAGGGTGTAATTGGGGCATGGAGTGAATTATCTATTGATTTAATTTGAAATGCAGATTATAATAAAATTACATTTTAGATTAGTCGGAGGTGCAGCATGACATATATAAAAAGAGCTATTACTTCAGTGTTGAAAAGGCGTGTTGCTTCAAATAAGTGCACTTTGATTGTAGGTGCAAGACAGGTTGGAAAATCTACGTTTGTGAAACATGAATTTCCTGAATTTAACATAGCGAGCTTTGATGACAGACTGACAAGGCTACAGGCAAGAGAGGAACCTAAGTTGTTTTTTATAAACAATCCGTGTCCACTTTTTATTGATGAAGTTCAAAAAGAAGGCAGTATATTAGAAAATGTAAAAATGACAGTTGATGAAACTGATGAGAGGGGATTGTTTATTTTATCAGGGTCACAAAATCTGGAACTTATGAAAGGCGTTAGCGAATCCCTTGCCGGACGGGTATCTGTTTTGGAACTTGCAGGGTTGTCGATGCGTGAAATATATGATGTGGATTTTGAAAAGCATTTTATACCGTCAGAGGAATATATAAGAGAACGTGAGAAGAAACTTAAACCTTATAAGGATGATATATGGGAAATTATTCATAAAGGTTCATATCCGGAATTATATGCCTTTGACAGAGAGTGGCAGGAATATTATTCTTCTTATGTCTCAACTTATTTGGAAAGAGATATAAATGAAATGATTTCGGCAGACAGCATAACTTTTACAAAATTTTTGACGGTGGTAGCAGCAAGAACGGGTGAAATGTTAAATTATGCTAATATTGCCGGTGAAGTAGGTGTAAGTGAGCCTACGATAAAAAAATGGATTTCTATATTGGAAAGAACGGGGATTGTTTATCTTTTACAGCCATATAGCGCAAGTGCTCTTAAACGTGCCGTAAAAACACCGAAGATTTATTTCAGGGATACAGGACTTGCATGCTATTTGACAAGATGGCTGACGGCAGATACCTTAAAATGTTCTGCGGTGGCAGGAAATATGTTTGAAACATTTGTTGTATCAGAAATATTAAAGTCATATAGCAATGAGGGAAAAGATTATAAATTCAGCATTTTTTATTATAGAGGAAAAGATAAGAATTCATCCTCAGAAAATGAAATTGATTTAGTGATTGAAGAGGATGGAATATTATATCCGGTAGAAATAAAAATGTCAGGCAATCCTAAGGCAAATATGGGAGCAACAAATCAGGTTCTTGATAAAATTGAGAATAAAAAGCGAGGTATGGGTGCGATTGTATGTCTGATAGATAAGAAAACATATTTGAGGGAGAATTTAGTAGCACTGCCGATAGAGTTTGTGTGATATGTTTTAAATATTTCTCAGGTTAGGGTATTGAAACCTTATTTTATTTTTGATAACATAGGTAAGGTATAACTTTTATAAAAAATAAAAATTGTATCAGGTTAAATGACCTTGAAATATACAAAAGCAGACACAAAGGAATCGTCGATTTACAGGAAAACTGCTTTAAGAAAGGACGACACAACATGAAAAAGACACCATTTGTAACAAAAGAACAGATTGAAGAAATAGCAAAAACATATCCTACACCTTTTCATATATATGATGAAAAAGGAATCAGAGAAAATGCACGCAAGCTCAAAAAAGCATTTTCATGGAATAAAGGCTATCGTGAGTATTTTGCAGTAAAAGCAACACCGAATCCTTTTATACTCAAACTTCTTCAGGAGGAAGGATGCGGAGTGGACTGCTCATCACTTACAGAGCTTATGATGTCAGAGGCATGTGGGTTCAGCAATAATGATATCATGTTCTCTTCAAATGTTACACCGGCAGCTGAATATAAGAAAGCAAAAGAGCTCGGTGCATATATAAATCTTGATGATATTACACATATAGATTTTCTTGACGAAGTAGCAGGAATACCAGAAACAATCTGCTGTCGTTACAATCCGGGTGGAGTATTCAAGATGGGAACAGACATTATGGACAACCCTGGAGATGCTAAGTATGGAATGACAAAAGAGCAGATGATAGAAGCTTTCAAGAGACTTAAATCAATGGGAGCCAAATATTTTGGAATCCATTCATTCCTCGCAAGCAATACAGTAAGCAATGAATATTATCCTACACTTGCCGGTATTCTTTTTGAACTTGCAGTAGAACTCAAAGAAAAAACAGGTGTTGAGATTAAATTTATCAATCTCTCAGGCGGAGTAGGAATTCCATATACAGAGGACAAGGAGCCAAACGATATAGCAGTTATCGGTGAGGGCGTACACAAGAAGTTTGATGAGATTATGGTTCCGGCAGGAATGGGAGATGTAGCGATATTTACGGAACTTGGACGTTTCATGCTTGCACCATATGGCGGACTTGTAACAAAAGCCATCCATGAGAAACATATATATAAAGAGTATATCGGAGTAGATGCATGTGCAGTCAACCTTATGCGTCCGGCAATGTATGGAGCATATCACCATATTACCGTACTCGGTAAGGAAAACGAACCATGTGACCACAAATATGATGTGACAGGCTCGCTTTGCGAAAATAATGATAAATTTGCGATTGACCGCATGCTTCCAAAGATTGATATGGGAGATTATCTTTTTATTCATGATGCAGGAGCACATGGATTTGCAATGGGTTACAACTACAACGGCAAATTAAAGTCAGCAGAGCTTCTTCTCAAGGAGGATGGAAGCGTTCAGATGATAAGAAGAGCAGAGACACCGAAGGACTATTTTGCAACATTTGATTTCTGCGATATACTCAAAGATGTTAAATACTAAAAATTGTAAATGATAAAAATTGTTCAAATTGCATAAAAACAAAGAGAGACACCGATAAAATTTGTCGGTGTCTTTTTTCATTAATAGCTGTTTTCAGGTAAAGTTTTCTTTACGAAAGACCGATAAATAGTATGAAAAGTATTTACAAGATTTAAACAGGTGGTGATAATATGAGAATCGATGCATTAAATCAGGTAAGCCAGTTGTATCAGGCAAACAAACCTAAAAAGGTTTCAAAAGGTAAAGAAAGCGATGCAGCAGATAAGTTTGAGATATCACAGTCAGCAAAGGACTATCAGGTAGCAAAAGCAGCAGTCAGCGATTCATCTGACATAAGAGAAGAAAAAGTTGCTGAACTTAAAGAAGCTGTAGCGAGTGGTACTTACAATGTATCAGCAGCAGAGATTGCCGACAAGATGGTAAGCAGATATTTTGATTCAATTTTTTAAATTAAGCCGGGAACACTAGATGCCTGGGCATGAAAAAGAGGAAAAAGATTTGGCTAGTTTAATGGATGAACTCCTCGAAGCATTGAGCGAGGAAAAAGAAATTTATGAACAGCTTGCACCGATATCAGAGAAAAAGACAAAGGTACTTATAAAAGAGAATCTTGAAGAACTCAAAAAGATAACGGATGAAGAGCAGCTTCTTGTCGATAAGGTGAGTATCATTGACAGGAAAAGAGAAAAGGTTATAAAAAATATCAGTGTGGTTCTAAATAAAGACCCAAAGGAACTGGATTTGGCAACACTTGGAACTATACTGTGCAAGCAGCCTGAGGAAAGAAAAAAGCTGAATCAGCTTCATGATTCGCTGAAAAAGATTATGAACAGGCTTGTCGTTGCAAATGAACAAAATAAAGAACTTATAGAAAATTCCCTAGGAATGATAGAGTTCAATATGAACTATATTAAAAGCACAAGGATGTCGCCGGGAAATAACAATTATAATCGTAACGCCGCTACGAGTTACACAGATTCAGACAGAGGCGGATTTGATGCAAAACAGTGATTATATGTTATACATTAAACAAAGAATGTATAGCGTATAGTCATAAGCATCAGAAAAGATTATGATTATACGGTGTACATTCTTTTTTTGATTTAGAAGTGATTTTACAGAGTTCATAAAATATGGAGGAAGAAAGATGAGCTTATTTACAAGTTTACAAAATGGGGTTTCAGGTCTGAACGCTGCGTCGGCGGGGCTTAATACAACCTCGCATAACCTTGCCAACACAAAAACGGCAGGATATACGAGACAGCAGAATATTCAGAAAGATATGTATTATCAGACATTCAAAGTTTCAAACAACGGTACCATGAAAGTGGGCATGGGAACTTATGTGGCAGATGTACGTCAGATAAGAGATATGTTCCTTGATAAAGAGTACAGACTTCAGGTCAGCCGACAGAGCTTTTATGAGAAACAGGTTGAATGTGAGCAGGAAGTAGAAGATATATTTGGTGAGACGGAAGGCGTTGAATTCAGAAATTCGATGGAAAGTATATGGGAGGCTGTACAGAACCTTTCAACAAATCCTGAGAGTGTTGTAAACAGACAGCTTTTTATAGCACAGTGTGAGTCTTTTATAGAGACAGCTAAAAATGCCTACAATGCTATTACAAAGTACCAGACAGGTCTGAATAATGAAGTTGCAAAGCAGGTAAAAGAGATAAACAGCATAGCAGATCAGATTGCAGAACTGAACAAAGTCATAGCTGAAAAGGAAGCAGCAGGCATAGAAAATGCAAATGACTACAGAGATCAGAGAAATCTTCTTATGGATAAACTTGCCGGTTATACATATTATACATACAATGAAGATGTAGACGGAAAAGTACAGATATATATAGATGATGCACCACTTGTTATTGAGACAAGATCATTTCATATGAAAACGGAAAGTGCTACACAGACAGGTATGTACAATGTAGTATGGGAAGACAGTGGATTTGGAGAAGTTTACAACACAGACGAGGCATATTCGACAGCCAAAAAGACAGATACAGGCTCACTTCTCGGCATACTTACGGCGAGAGGAAAGAAAAATGCCGTATACAGTGATATACCACAGCAGCCTGATCCAAACGATCCAAAATATCAGGGGACAGGTGGTTCTTTCGATCAGACATTATATAATCAAGACTACGGTAAATATAAGACTAAAGTAGAACTGTACAATAATACTACAGGAAATTCAATTCTCACACAGGCAGAAGCACAGTTTGATTTACTTATACATGGAGTTGTCACTATGCTCAATGATGTATTTTGCCCGAATGTAAAAGATAAGAGTGGAAGTAACGAAATAAAGTTAAGCGGCATTATTACTGCTGGAAACACTACAGCACCGATAGGTGCCACTCTTGAAGGAAAGACGAAAGATGAAGTCGGCAATGATGTTAAATTTAAGCTTGATACGACAAAAAAATATAAGATACTTGATGTGAAGAACGCTCCTGTAGGAGCAGATGATGATGAAACAATAGGAACTGAGCTTTTCATAAGAACAGGTTCATCCAGATATACAAAAATTACACTTAATAGTCAGGTGTACTCAGACAATTATAAAGATGAGGCTGGAAATCCAATCGGACTTGCAAAGGAAAATGAAGATGGAACATTTACACTTTATGTCTACAATGAAGAAAATGTTAGCATAGAGAAAGATGCCACTGATACAACTGGTAACACATATAAATATGTTGAACATGGTGATGATTACACTGAAAAGACTTCAATGTATACAATCACAAATCTTCAGATAAATCCGGACATACTTGCTGACTATTCACTTTTACCTATAAAAGCAAATTCAGCAGGCGGTGATTCGGGAGCGTATGCACAGGATATATATAAAGATATACTTACAGCCTGGAAGTCAGATTTTGCGGTACTTGATCCTAATACTAAGACATCATACACATATGATGAGTATTACAATGAGATGATAGGAAATTTCGGCTCAAAAGGAAAAGTATGGCAGACTGTAGTAGATAATCAGGAAAAACTTGCTCAGGAAGTTGAGGGCAAGAGACAGCAGGTGTCAGGAGTATCTACAGACGAAGAACTTACAAGTCTTCTTACATATCAGCACGCATACAATGCAGCATCGAGATACATAAATGTAGTAAATCAGATGCTTGAACATTTGATAGAGAGACTCGGATAAAAACGAAAAATTCATTGGAGGTAGAATATGGCATCAACATTTTTTGGATTAAATATAGCCGTATCCGGAATGAATACATATAATGCAGTGCTTAATACAACAGCACACAATATATCAAATACAAAAACAGCCGGATATTCAAAGCAGGTAGTAAATCAGCAGGCTAAGAAAGCGTTATCTCTTAAAACATCATTCGGAATGCAGGGAACAGGTGTAGAAGTTACCGAAATAGTAAATACAAGAGATTCATATTATGATTATAAGTATAGAAAGAGTACAACAACATTCGGATATTACGATACAGCTAAATATTATATGAGCAGTATTGAAGATTATTTGTATGTAAAAGATGAAAAGAGTGGAGGACTTTCGACATCGTTAGATTCATTCTTCAAATCACTCATAAATATGACAACGGATTCGACAGATACCACAAAGAGAGCTGAAACAGCAGGATATGCTGACGCGCTTGGAGAATATGCAAGAAAAATGTCAACAAATCTTCAGACTCTTCAGAACGACATAAACACTGAGATAAGTTCAACAGTCAAGCAGATAAATGCATATGCAGAACAGATTGCAGCACTTACAAAGCAGATAAATTCACTTGAGGTATATGGAAATCAGGCAAATGACCTTCGTGACCAGAGAGCAAGAATATTGGATGAACTGTCACAGCTTGCAGATGTTGAAGTGACGGAGAAAAATCCTGAAACAGGAAATGGACTTCATCAGTACATAGTTGCACTCGGCGGAAATATACTTGTAGATACTTACAATTACAAAACAATATCAGTAGAAGCATCTAAGACAAAAGATAATCAGTGTGATGTTCAGGGACTTTATGGACTTAAATGGAGTGACGGGCAGTCATTTAATATAAGAAACACGATACTTGGTGGAAAACTTCAGGCATTATTTGAACTCAGAGATGGAAATAACGGCGAGAACTTCACAGCCAAACTTACGGACAATGGAGGTGGTTCATGCATAGGAAAAGATGCGAACAACAAATCGACCATCACATTGTCGGCAGGATTTGTAAGCGGCGCAAACAACTGCGATTTAGCAAAATTAAGCATACCGGAAGCCAATGCATGTCTTACAATAGCAGGAAAAGATTATAAGTATGATTCGTTTGAAGTGACTGTAGGAATTGACGGAACATATACATACACATTCACATTGTCAAAAAATTTAGAAACAGCAGATGCGACAAGTATAAACAAGGCACTTGCAAATAAGGAATCAGCAGCGATAGGCGATTCAGTAGACTTTAGAGGAATACCTTATTATATGTCACAGCTGAATGAGTTTATCAGAACATTTTCTGCAAACATAAATCAGCTCCAGAATGCAGGCTATGACATGGACAACAACAATGGTGTAGACCTGTTTGTCGGACTTGACAGTAAAACAGATAAGCAGATGGATATGATAGAGCTTATCAGAAATACAAAAGACGGTTATTATTATCTGAATGGAAATAAGGTATTTTCAGGAAAAGTTACCGGTGGAGCGACAGATACAGCGACGGCAGCAGCAGGTTCTGACCTTGCATCATATCTTACAAATAATGAATATACGATAAAAGGAAAATCAGAAACAGCAGTAAATACAAATGGAATAAAAGGAAACAAATATGTACTTCTTGACAAAAACGGGGAAGAAGCAGAAACAATATTTGTACCTAAAGATTCAAAAAATGTATTTACATTCAGTTCATCAACAACTGAGGCATCAGATAAAAAGATTCATTCTTCATATTACAATGTTACGGCGGCGCGTTTTCAGGCAAACAAAGATGTAGTAAAAGATGGAAGACTTATAGCAGCAGCAAAATATCCGAAAGAAAAGACGGGTATATCAGAATCAGGAAACCTTGACAGACTTGTAGCATTGCAAAATGACCAGAATGTATTTAAACAGGGAACACCTACAGCATTCCTTCAGATAATGACAGCAACAGTCGGTGTGGATTCTAATAAAATTGTAGCAGCAACTACAAACTCTCAGAATATACAGAAGGCCATTGAAAACAGAAGACTTTCAGTAATGGGAGTAGACGAAGATGAAGAAGCACAGAATCTTGTAATCACACAAAATCTGTTGAATGCACAGTACAGAGTGATTTCAGTAATGAATGAGGTATTGGATAAGCTTATAAATCAGACAGGGGTATAAAACATCAAAGCAAGCTTTGATGTTAAAAAAAGGCAAAGCCAGCCTTTTTCAATTGCCATAATAATACAGAACTTGATAGTTTATAGAAGGGGGATTGACATGAGAGTAACAAATTCCATGATTTCAAATAGTGCTTCGGCACATATTACAAATGCAAAAAACAGTCTTTTGAAATATTCTGAGCAGTATACGACACAGAAAAAGATTCAGAGACCTTCAGATGATCCGACAGTTGCTGTTCGTTCTTTGAAGCTTCGTACAACATATTCACAGCTTACACAGTATGCTGAGAAGAATGTAAAAGATGCTATGAGCTGGATGAATACGACAGAGACAGCTTTGACAAATATATCAAAGAAATTTGACAATATGAAATCTTATCTTAATCAGGGAGCAAATGATTATCTTAAAGCAGATGACAGAAAATCGGTATTAGCAACACTCCAGCAGTATGTAAATTCTATTTTTGAGGATGAGGCAAATACAGATTATTCGGGAAGATATGTATTTACAGGATACCGTACAGATACATCACTTTTATTCCCTGAAAACACAGACAAACTTTCATATCAGATAAAAGAAGATTTTTCATATGATTCATTTGACAATATTACCGTAGTTACGGGTGGTGCAAACTATGATTCTGCTGTTACAAACGGTCAGACTTATACAAATGCAACAGCAAAGAAAAATGAAGTATATCAATTGAGACTTGCATATGACAATTGCTCAAAAGAGGCATTTAAGCAGGCAGGCACAAATGGTACGAGCATAGCTTTAAGTCTTAAAGATAAAGATGGGAAGGTTGTTGAAACTTATGCTGCTACAGGATACAATGGTACAACACCGGCAGCTACAAAAAAAATAACGACTATGAAGTCTACAGATACAACACCTAAAGATGCATATGATGTTGCTGATGATGAAGTGAGATATCTTTACGATACAGGTGAAATTCTTATAGGCAAAGCTGTGTATTCAAGTATACAAAAAGCACAGGCTGATTTCAGCGTCACATATGTAAAAAATGACTTTGAAAAAAATGATATCAGACCTGAGATGTACTTCAAATGCACTGCATATGACTCAGTAAATAACAAAACAATAGATTATGCAGACCCAAGTAATCAGGAGATTGAATACGAGATAAACTACAGCCAGAATATAATAGTAAACACACAGGCGAAAGATGCGATAAGCACTGATATCTACAGAATGGTAGACTATATTGCCAAAACAGTGAAATATGTCGATGAAGTAGAAACTAAGATTGATGAAGTTGACAAGATGATATCAAATACAACTGATAAAGATAAACTTGCTACATTAAACAGTCTTAAAACTTCGCTTGAGACAGAAAGAGACCTTCGTTCTAAGGTAATGACAGATGCTTTTGGAATGGGACTCACAATGATAGACGAAGCAGGTCAGAAAGTCAGTGTTGCGACATCGGAACTTGGAGCAAAATACAACAGAGCTCAGCTTACATACAATAAGCTTCTCGATGAACAGACCGACTCAGAAGACAAGCTTTCTGAAAATGAGGATGTAAGCCTTACCGATGTGTATATAAATCTTACACAGGCAGACAACCTTTATCAGGCATCATTGTCTGCGACAGCTAAGATACTTGGAAATTCACTTCTTAATTATATTTAAATAGATCATAACAGATGGAAAGGATGCCGGATGTGATGAATAGAAGTTCATTGCTTCCGGTATTCTAAATTCAGAACGGAGGTTTGTATGAAAATAGATACAAAATATTTCGGTGAAATAGAGATTGGTGATGAAAAGATAATCCACTTTGAAAGCGGTATTATGGGGTTTGAGGAATATAAGGATTTCACTATTCTTTATGACAGCGAAGCAGAGAAAAAGCCGTTTTTTTCATGGCTTCAGTGCGTGACTGAGAAAGGGCTTGCATTTCCGGTCGTCAATCCTTTAAATGTGATAAAAGATTACAATCCTGTAGTGGAAGAAGCAATTCTTGAACCGCTTGGTGAACTTAAAGATGAGGATATAGTTCTTCTTGTATTTGCAACAATACCAAAAGATATAAAGGAAACATCAGTTAATATGAAAGCTCCTGTTATAGTAAATGCAGCAAACGGCAAGGCTATACAGGTGATACTTGAAAAAGGTGATTATAAGATTAAGCATAAAATCATAGAAGATATAAAGTAATTATTGAGGAAGAATGGAGGAAAGCATGTTAGCGTTAGCGAGAAAAATAAATCAGTCTATTATGATAGGCAATGATATCGAGATAACATTGCTTGAAATAAAAGGTGACCAGGTGAAAATAGGAATAAATGCACCGAAATCAGTACCTATATATAGAAAAGAAATATATGTACAGATACAGGACGAAAACAAAAAAGCCTCAGAGGGAGAGGTTGATTTAGATACATTAAATAAGTTATTTTCAGGCAAAGCCTAAAAAAATATGTATATTTGCCGATATAAAGGATAAAGTAAATAGTTTCTTTAGAATGTTATAAATGGATTTTGAAGCATTTTAAAGAAAGTAGTAACAGGTAAAGTTAAAAGCACATGGAGGTGTATATTATGGAAATAGAATCAGTAAAGCAGACAGCAAATCAGAATGTCCAGACGGCAAATGTCGCGCCGATAGCAGATGCATCAAGCAACACGGTAAAAGCAGTAAAAAAAGCAGAAAAACCGATGGTATTGTCAAATGACAGCAGTCAGGAAGCAGATAATAGCCAGAATACAGACATGGCTTTAGAAAACAAGAAAGTAGCTCAGAGCACTATTGACAGCACTATGTCAGACATAAACTCGAAGATAAAGATGTCGAATACTCAGCTTCAATATTCGATAGATGAGGAGACACAGCGTATATCTATCAAAGTCATTGATCAGGACACAGATAAGGTTATACGCGAGATTCCGCCAGAGGAGACACTTGAAGCAATCAAGAAGATATGGGAAATAGCAGGTATAATAGTAGATAAGAAATTGTAATAGTAAAGGAGGAAATGCTATGCCAATAAGAATGACAGGACTTACATCAGGACTTGATACAGAATCTATTGTAAATGCCCTGATGTCAGCACAGCGTACAAAACAGACAAAGATTGAAAATAAAAAGCAGAAACTTGAGTGGAAGCAGGAGATATGGAAGGGACTCAATACCAAAATTTACGGTTTTTATAAAGATTCACTTTCAAAGATGAAATACAAATCAAATTATGCGACTAAGAAGGCAGCAGTAAGTGATTCGACAAAGCTTACCGCTACGGCAGGTACAAATGCAGCTGCCGGTTCTTATAAGGTTGAAATCAAGTCCATTGCATCAGCGCAGTATGTTACAAGTGGAAAATTAGGTGCGGATAAAAACGGAAAAACAGCTTCTTCTTCAACTAAACTTACTGATCTTAATAGGATGACATCAGGTACTGTCTTAAAGTTAAAAGTTGGTGATAAGTCAACAGCGTTAGAGGTAAATGACAGTACTACAATAGATGATTTTGTTAAATTCTGCAGTGATGCAGGTCTTAATGCTACATTTGATGAGAAGCAGCAGAGATTTTTCATAAGTTCAAAAGACAGTGGTTCAGAAAATTCATTTGAATTGTCTGCTTCGGAGAATACAGCATTGTCAGCTTTGGGCCTTAAAAATTTTAATGGTTCAAAGGATGTTGCTGAGTCAGATTCAGATAATGATGTAAAAATGGTTGTCACTAAAGCAGAGGACACGGAAGTCGTTTATAATGGTGCCACACTTAAAAGTGCAAACACAAGTATAGATGTAGCTGGGGTGACGTTAAATCTTTTAGGTACGACAGCGGCTGGTGAAACTGTCAATGTAACAGTCAGCAATGATACATCAGCTGTTTATGATACAATAAAAGAATTCATTACAGAGTACAACAGTATTCTTAAAACGATGAATACATATTATGATGCGGCATCAGCAAGTAGTTATGAGGTACTTACCGACGAACAGAAAGAGGCAATGTCTGATGATGAAGTTGACAAGTGGAATACTAAAATCAAGGATTCACTGCTTCGCAGAGACAGTACGCTTAGTGGACTTATATCTACTATGAAAACCAATATGATGGGTACAGTTACTGCATCAAATGGTAAAACATATTCACTTGCAAATCTTGGTATTACTACATCATCAAAAAACTATAATGAAGGTGGACTTCTTCATATTAAAGGTGATGAGGATGACGATGAATTTGCAGACTCAACAAATACGCTTATGCAGATGCTTGAAGAAGATCCTGATACGGTCAAGGAAGTGTTGTCAGGACTTGCGAAAAATCTTTATGACAGCTTAAATAAAAAGATGGGAACGACGACACTAAGTAGTGCACTTACATTTTATAATGATAAGGAAATGGCTTCACAGCTTTCTGACTATAAAAAAGAAATTTCAGATTGGGAGTCCAAACTTAGTGATATGGAAGAAAAATATTATTCGCAGTTTAGTGCGATGGAGACTGCACTTGCAAAGATACAAAGCCAGCAGAATACATTGTCAAGTTATCTTGGAAGTTGATAGTTTTGATTGCTTTTTTTGGAAAAAAGATATAAAATTGTATATAGCGACGGATACAAGGATGTATTCGTCGCTATAGTTGAAATATGAATTAGAAATGAAACGGGGAAGAACATATGATACCTAATAAAAGAAATGCAGCACAGGCATACAAACTGAACGCAATAAAGACGGCATCACCTGCGAAGCTTACAATCATGCTTTATGATGCAGCAGTAAGATTTACTGATGAAAGCATAAAGATAATGGAAGAAGAACCTAAAAATTATGAAAAGATAAACGCAAGTTTAAAAAAAGCAGAAGATTGTATCATGGAACTTAGAATGGGACTTGATTTTAAGTATCCTGTAGCAGGTGAGTTTGAAAAAGTATATGATTATATTTACAGGCGTCTTGTAGAGGGAAATATGCAGAAAGACGTTGAGATAATTAAAGATACACTTACACACATAAAAACAATGCGTGACACTTGGAAAGAAGTAGTGCGTTTAAATAATGAGGGAAAAGCAAGATAAGTTATATATGAGAGGGATATATATGGAAAATAAAAGAGTATATATAACAATCCTTTCTGATTCTTTGGAAAAGAAGCTTGATGTATTGAAAAAACTTCTTTTGGTGACAAAAGAGCAGAATATGATATTAAGCGAGAAAGACATTGATAAATTTGATGTGGATGGTTTTGATACAGCAGTAGATAAAAAAGAGAAGCTTATCGGGCAGATGCAGGAGCTTGATAAAGGCTTTGATACTGTTTACTCAAAAGTGGGCAGATTTCTTTCAGAAAACAAAGAAGAATATAAATCAGAGATTCTCAAAATGCAGAATCTTATAAGAAGTATCACTGATACCGGAGTAGAGCTTGAAAGCCTCGAACAGCAGAATAAGACTAAGTTTAACACATTTATAAGAAATAAACGGCATGCAATAAATGATTTTAAGCAGTCAAACAGAGTAGCGACATCATATTATCAAAATATGTCAAATCAGCACAGGGAATGGCAGTCGCATTTCCTTGACCAGAAAAAATAAAAAATTACTGTTCACTTACAACCTTTGTTCATTTGAAAAATTTACACATATTTAACATTATCAGGGAAGCTGCCTGTTTCTATTACGTAGAGCAAAAATTGGGGGCTTCCCTGATAGCGTTAAGCTGTTATAAAGAAGTGCTGTACAAGATGGCAGGCAGATATTTGTGAAATTAAAAATATCGTAATGAGAAAAGTAGAGTGTGAAGATTTTGACAGCTGCATTTTTATGCAAAAAGCGTTATAGTCTGACAAATTAAATAATGCAGGCATGTGTTTTGTGTGTTAAGATTGCTAATATAGAGTATAAATAAGTCTGGATACTTTAAATTACCATGCAGTAATGATTAAATATATCAATAGAGAGAACGGAGGTCGGATATGGCAAGAGTTGTGGGAATAGGAAAACAGAGTTTTGAAAAAATCATAAAAGAAGAATGTTATTATATAGATAAAACACTGTTTATAAAAGAATGGTGGGAAAATAAAGATGATGTAACGCTAATAACCCGTCCGCGTCGTTTTGGAAAAACATTAAATATGGATATGTTAAAATGCTTTTTTTCGAATGAATATAAAGACAGAGGCGACTTATTTGAAGAACTTGATATTTGGAAAGAAGAAAAATATCGTAAGCTGCAGGGAACATATCCGGTGCTCTTTATCAGTTTTGCGGAAATAAAACAAAATAACTATCAGGATACAATCACAAAAATAAAGAAAATAATATGCAATCTTTATCAATCATTTATATTTTTAAAAGATTGGGACGGATTGACAGATGAAGAAAAAAATAAAATTAAAAGAATGTCAGATGATATGTCAGATGTTACAGCACAGAGTGCGATACATGAATTAAGCAACTATCTGAGCCGCTACTATGGAAAGAATGTCATCATACTTCTTGACGAATACGACACACCTATGCAGGAGGCATATGTAAACGGATACTGGGAAGAACTTGTTGCATTTACAAGAAGTCTTTTTAACTCAACATTTAAAACAAATCCATATCTTGAAAGAGCTATAATGACAGGGATAACGAGAGTTTCACGTGAAAGTATATTTAGTGATCTCAATAATCTTGAAGTAGTTACAACATTATCACCGAAATATACCACCGCTTTCGGGTTTACCGAGCAGGAAGTCTTTAATGCACTTGATGAGTTTGGAATATCAGAACAAAAGAATGATGTGAAAGCATGGTATGATGGCTTTACTTTTGGAAATCAGAAAGATATTTATAATCCATGGTCGATAATTAACTTTTTGGATAAAAAAGAATATAATACCTATTGGGCAGATTCAAGTTCAAACGGACTTATAAACAATCTTGTACAAAAAGGAAGCTCATATATAAAAACCATGATGGAAACACTTCTCAAAGAAAAAACTATAGAGGTGCCAATAGACGAACAGATAGTATTTTCAGAACTTGACTATTCAGAGGATGCGGTATGGAGTCTGATGCTTGCAAGCGGGTATCTAAAAGTGGTATCAGCAGAACCGCTGTTGGGAAATCGCAGGAAAGCTCGCGTATACAGGCTTAAACTGACAAATTTTGAGATACAGCTTATGTTTGAAGATATGATACTCAGATGGTTTAGTCCTGCAAAAAATGAAACAAATGAATTCGTGAAAGCACTTATAAATGGTGATATAGAAAGTATGAACGAATATATGAATAAAGTAGCTTTAAAAACTATCAGCTACTTTGATACAGGAAATACACCATCAGATGAAACACCAGAGCGCTTTTACCATGGCTTCGTTCTCGGACTAATGGTAGAACAGTCTGAAAACTACATTATAACCTCAAATCGTGAAAGTGGATTCGGTCGTTATGACATAATGTTGGAACCGATAGGCAAAAACAATGCAAAATATTCGGGGGGAACTCTCCCAGGAATAGTCATAGAATTTAAAGTGATAAACCCCAAAAAAGAAAACTCACTCGAAGAAACAGTAGAGGCTGCACTAAAGCAGATAAAAGAAAAAAACTACGATGCTGAACTTATCAAAAGAGGTGTAGACAAAGAAAACATCCATCACTACGGATTTGCGTTCAAAGGTAAAGAGGTGTTGATAGACGGTAGTTAGCTGTTTGAGGAATCGCAAACAAACATTTGTGAAGATACAAATATCGTAATAAAAAAGTACCGTGTGAAGATTTTTTTGCGTGGAGCAATAAGTGAGGGGGAGATTTGCTTGTATCAGGAGGGGGTAAGCCGTTTCTGATATGCTGTGGTAGCAGCTATATAGCGTTTATTGTTGTAAAAATATATGTTGAAAAAGGTGCAGATAAAAAATCCCGATTTCAGATAAATAAGGCTTTAAATCGGTGGATATAGTTGTAATATAAAAAAATGACGATATAATAATAGACAAGGAAACCAAGGAAGGTGTTGTGTTTAACTATAGTTGTAACACAACAGTACAAAAGACAAGGAGGTAAAGTCTATGAAGAGATTAAACAGAAAAAGAAAAATCATCTCATATATTATGACGATGAGCATTATTTTCACGATGCTTTTGAGCAATGCAAATGCGGCAAAAGCAGAAACAGTTTATGTAGACAGAAAAGCAGATGTAGTATTTGTGATTGATGCGACAGGTTCAATGGGTTCTTACATCAGCTCTGTAAAAACAAATCTGACAAATTTTATCAGTACAATTAACGGAGAAGGAATTGATGTTCGTGTGAGATTTGTCGTTTACAGGGATATCACATGTTCAGAGGAAACTGTGAAGTCAAGCTGGTATACCAGCTCGGCTGATGCAATCGCATATCTGAATGATGTAAAAGCAACAGGTGGCGGAGATGGACCGGAAACCATACTGGATGGTATAGGACAGTTGTTTACATCAGATTTTGGATATAGAACAGATGCTGCCAAATTCTGTATATCATTGACAGACGCATCTACCAAGATGGACAACACATTAGGGTATACCTGTGAAGAGGAAGTGACTAATAAACTGATTGAAAATGCAATAAACAGTTCTATAATAACAAGAACAGCACATTTTGATACATATGAAAATTTTGTTTCAAAGGATGGTGGTGTTTTGGCAGATATTGCCGGAGATTATAGTGTTGTTTTGAAAAAATTGGCTGATACCGTTATTAACGGTGTTGACAATATGGTCATTCATGAGATATATCCGACAGAGGGGCTTGTGAATCAGGCCAATAAAGTCAGTGTAAGAGCGACAGGCTTGAATTTTGATTCGGAATTCAAGGTGACATTAGGAGGAGAGGATGTAACTGATTTGAAGAAAACAGATACAGGCTTTGAATTCACTACACCTACTGACTTGGACTTGGGAAGCTATGATATCTGTGTGACAAACGGAACAGGAGAAACACCAAAAACTATTGGTCAATATACTTACGTTTCAGAAAACAGTGATATTGGATACAAGGTATTAAAGATAGAGCCGGCGACAGGAAAAGCAGGAGAAGAAGTATTAGTAAAGGTAACGGTAGACAAGATTACATATAAAGATGATTTTTCAGTGACAGTAGGCGGAAAAACAGCCGAGGTACAGCATAAGGAATCAGATTATTTTACATTTAAAGTGCCAATCACATTGAATGGTGGTACATATGATATTGTTGCGACAAATGGAACTGATAAAAAAATTGGAAAGTTTGTTGTGACATCATCAGGTAGTTCTTCATCTTCTTTACTTGTAATAACAGATATTGTGAATAATAAAACAAAAGAAGGAACAGCGGTAACAGTATCAGTATTTTATACAGGAACATTGTCAGATACCTATTCGATAACAGTAGGAGACAAAGAAGCTGATTTAGGAGAAAAAACATCAAGCAAATTCAAATTCACGCCATCAACAGACTTGACAGCGGGAGTATATGATATAGTACTGACAAATGGTGGAGTTATACAGAAAATAGGAAAGTTTACGGTAACAGCCAAAGCTCCTGTCAAACCATTTATTGTGACGGATGTAGTCAATAACAGGACAAAAGAAGGAAAAACAGCAACAGTATCGGTGTTTTATACAGGAACACTGCCAGATGATTATTCAATAACAGTAGGAGGAAAAGATGCAGCGTTAGGAGAAAAAACATCAAGCAAATTCAAATTTACACCATCAATAGATTTGACAGCAGATGTATACGATATAATATTGACATATGATGGAGAAGAAAAAACAATTGGCAAATTTACAGTGACAGGGAATCCGGGGCCTGTACTCGTAATAACAGATGTAGTCAATAACAAGACAAAGGAAGGAAGTACAGCAGAGGTATCAGTATTTTATACAGGGACGCTGAATGATGGATATACAGTGATAGTAGGGGGAGAAGAAGCTGATTTAGGAGAAAAAACATCAAGCAAATTCAAATTCACACCATCAGTAGACTTGGCAGCAGGAGAGTACGATATGGTACTGACAACCAAAGAAGGAAAGACACAGACTATCGGAAAATTTACAGTGACAGGAAATCCTATAAAGCCACTTATAATAACAGATGTAGTCAACAACAAGACAAAGGAAGGAGACAAAGCAGAGGTATCAGTATTCTATACAGGAACACTGAATGCTGGCTATAAAGTAACGGTAGGAGGAGAAGATGCAGCGTTAGGAGAAAAAACATCAAGCAAATTCAAATTCACACCATCAGCAGACTTGGCAGCAGGAGAGTACGATATGGTACTGACAACCAAAGAAGGAAAGACACAGACTATCGGAAAATTTACAGTGACAGGAAATCCTATAAAGCCACTTATAATAACAGATGTAGTCAACAACAAGACAAAGGAAGGAGGCAAAGCAGAGGTATCAGTATTCTACACAGGAACACTGAATAATGGATATAAAGTGGAAGTAGGAGGAGAAGAAGCTGATTTAGGAGAAAAAACATCAAGCAAATTCAAATTCACACCATCAGTAGATTTGGCAGAAGGTGTATATGATATTGTTTTGACGACTAAAGAAGGAAAAACACAGACTATCGGAAAATTTACAGTGACAGCTAAAGACCCAGTAAAGCCAATTGCAATAACAGA
>CAKRFU010000017.1 GCA_934320845.1 uncultured Lachnospiraceae bacterium | reverse complement strand
GATGAAAATGCACCAACACATCCATATGTAGTAGTATGGCTGTCTGTTCCAAAAACTATGTTTCCCGGTTTGACATATCCTGCTTCTGTCATAAGCTGATGACAAATTCCGTCTGAACGGTGAATATTTTTCATGCCATATTTTTCAACAAATTCATTTCCGATTCTGAAATGTCTTGTATCATCAACCTGACTTGCAGGAACAAGGTGGTCATATATAAGAACAGCCTTATCAGCATCCCATATCTTTGTAAATCCCATCTCCTCAAACTTTGAGGCAACAAATGGAATAAATATATCATGAATCATAACTCTGTCAACATTTACGGTAACTATCTCTCCCGGCTTCACTTCTTTGCCGACATTATTTCTAATGATTTTTTCAATAATTGTTGAACCCATAACTTTCCTCCTAATCTAAACCATTTAATTTGCGCATTGCCTTTACAAGTCCGCCTGCATCAATTATCTTAACAAGATTATCAGGAAGTGATGCTATAGGATATTTATTTCCATTGTACTCTATATTTTCATTAACTGTAACCGTGACACTGTCACCCTCTTTTACATCATCATGAAGTTTATCATTCTCAATAAGTAAAAGTCCGTTATTTATTGAATTTCTAAAGAATATTCTCGCAAATGATTTTGCGATTACACATTTGATACCAAGTGCTTTTATTATCTCAGGTGCCTGTTCTCTCGATGAACCACAGCCAAAATTCTTTCCTGCAACGATAATGTCACCCTCCTTAATCTGACCTGCAAGCTCAGGTCTGAGTGGCGAAAATGCATATGGTGCCATATCGTTAACTGTTTCTAATGCAAGGTACTCTGTCGGAATAATAATATCTGTATCTATATCATCACCAAGCACCCATACTTTTCCACTAAACTGTGCCATTTGTCTTTCCTCTTTTCGTTATTCTTATGGTTGTTGATAATATTTTATTGCTCATTTTTTAATCTGTCTTTGATTTTTCTATAATCTTTATTTATTGTTATTGAAATTTGTCTTTGACAAATTTCTTACATCAGATATGCTTAAAGCATATCTGATGTTGTAATCTCCCCTTTTATGGCTGACGCTGTAACTGTTGCTGCTGATGCAAGATAGATAAATGAATCCTTATGTCCTGCACGTCCTTTAAAGTTTCTTGTTCCTGTACTTATAAGAACCTCGTTTTCACCGATAACTCCCTGACAGCTTCCCCAGCATACACTGCAATTTGGATTCATAACAATTGCCCCTGCTTCCATAAATGTATCAATAATGCCCTCTTTAAGTGCCTGTTCATAAACAGCCGCACTTGCAGGTACTACAAGGAAACGTACAAGCGGAGCAACCTTCTTTCCTTTGATAATCTCTGCACTCGCACGCAAATCTTCTATTCGACCATTATTACATGAACCTAAAAACGCCTCATCAATATGAGTTCCAAGACACTCCTTTGCAGGCACCACGCTGTCTACAAAATGAGGTTTTGCAACGATTGGTTCAATCTCATCAAGATTAATGTCGTAAACCTTTGCAAACTTTGCATCTGCATCACTTGAAAAACTGTGTTTTGGCTTTCTTCCATGCTCTTTAAGATATTCTATTGTTATGTCGTCAACTTCCATAAGAGCAGTTTTAGCACCTGCCTCAACACAGAGATTACAGATTGATATTCTGTCACTCATATTCAAATTTTTAAGACCTTCTCCGCCAAACTCCATAGCCATGTAATTGGCACCGTTAGCACCAATCTTTCCTATAATAGTAAGTATGAGGTCTCTTGCATAAACACCGTCTCTAAGTTTTCCTTTAAGATTAAATCTGAGTGTCTCAGGAACAAGAAGCCATGACTTACCTGTAACCATAGCATAGAGATAATCTGTACATCCAACACCTGTACCAAACGCACCTACTGCTCCATAAGCACATGTATGGCTGTCAGCTCCAAAGATAAGTTCACCCGATGTAACATGATTTTCCATCATGACCTGATGACATACGCCCGCACCTTCATAAAATTTAATTCCATGCTCTTTGGCAAAATCTCTCATTTTCTTATGAGACGCTGCTGTTTTTACACTGTCACACGGAACATTGTGGTCTACTATCCAGACAAGCTTGTCTACATCTGCGATATGCGGATTTTTAAGTTTATTGTACATATCTATTGTAAGATGTGTTGTTCCGTCATTACTCATAAGTCTGTCAAGTTCTACTGTATGTATATCTCCCGGCTTAACCTCATTTACACCTGCGGCCGCCGCAATAATCTTTTCTGCTATTGTCATTCCCATGAAACTAATCCTCCTTATTTAATGATGCAATAAGACCGCCCTGGTCAAGTATTCCCTGCATATATGCCGGAAGTTTTGTACACTGGTATTCTTTGTCACCTACACGCACAATACCTTCCTGAAGATTAAGTTCCATCTCATCACCCGCATTTACATTGTCATGCAAGTCCTTACAGACAATAACCGGAAGTCCGATGTTGATTGAATTTCTATAAAATATTCTCGCAAACGATTTTGCGATGACTGCCTTAACTCCAAGTGCTTTTAATACGCTTGGTGCCTGCTCTCTCGAAGAACCGCATCCGAAATTTTCAGAAGCCACCACATAATCACCCGGTTTCACATTTGCTGCAAAGTCAGGATCAAGTGACTCAAAAGTATGTGTTTTCATCTCATCAATTGTCGGAAAAAGAAGATACTGCGATGCTATTATCTGGTCAGTATCAACATCCTGATTGAATTTAAAAATCTTACCCATTTATAATTTCCTCCATTTATAATGTGTTTTAGATGTTGAATTTCTATTATATAAAAAGTAAATGCCTGTTTCAAAACCGCTTACTTTTCTCCGAGAGTGATTATATCATATTTTTAATCTGCTGTGAACTGTGTGTGCAACCTGATAAATCAAATGGCTCTTTTTAATCTTTTTTAAAATTTATTTTACTGTATTTTAATTATCACACTCTCAACACTTATAATACTTAGTTGGTATTATAAGCATAACCAATCATTCTAAATGTCATTTGTATAGGTGACTTTTTGACTCACTATTGTATCCTCAAAAAAGAGATACTTCAACATTGATGCATCTCTTTCTTCAAATTTTATATTCTTAACCTGTAAGCCATATATACTATAAATACTTATTCTTCAAATTCCTCAATGTCAATTTCATCTTCCTCATCTTCATAATCACCTGGATTTGATAAAAATAATATTTCTGCTCCTTCTGCCGAACAACTTCTTAAATACATTGCTGCATCCTCTGCTTCTTCATATGTATCATAAATTTCATCTTCTGGTTCTCCATTTACTAATACTCTATATTTGATCATAAACCCTTTCCTTCCTTATCTTACTATTTACAATATATTAACTATATCCATCTATCTTTTTTTCTTTTCTGCTTCTCTTCTAATTGTTCCAATTTTTTTATCACTTCTAGTATCTCTTCCATTAACATTTCTAAAGGTTCCTGCTGGTAAACCAAACTTTTTTTCTGCTGTTCCTACAGTACAATCACTTCTTAATTTTCTACTCATAACTGCTCCTTTCATAACACTGTTGAGTCACATACATATATTTATATCCTCCTCAAACATTAACTCCTTAACATTCTTTTAATCATTATATCATGCCAATAGATTAAGTACCATACTTAGTTTTACATCATAAATTCAAATAAAAATTTATTCAAACCGCCTTATGGCATCACAGTGTGTGAACTTGAAAAACTCGTTTTTGACGAGTTTTTTGTTTTTGACTCATATTTTTTTATTTTATCTTTACACATTCCTTTTTTAATGTATAATATTTCACACCAAAAAAGGATAATGTTAATCGAACACCTTAATAGCTCAATTATCATTATCCTTTTTATTATATCTTATTATTTTTTAATCTAATCTATGCAAGCTCTTTTATGAAACTCTCAATTCTGTCAAGTCCCTTTTCAATCTGCTCAATTGATATAGCATATGAAAGACGGAAACAGTCAGCAAAACCGAAGTCTGCACACGGTACAATAGCTGTATTGTACTCGTTGATAAGTATATCCGCCATCTGTGGAACGCTGTCAATCTTTGTTCCCTTGTATGACTTGCCTAATACTGCGCTTGCGTCTACGAACACATAAAATGCTCCCATTGGCTCAAGTGTATCAAGAAGAGGCATTTCGCATACTCTCTTGTACATATATTTGCGGCGCTTGTCAAATTCAGCATGCATTTTTTCTACAGAATCCTGTGGTCCTGTAAGTGCTTCTACTGCTGCTTTCTGTGCTATTGAGTTTGGATTTGATGTCTGGTGGCTCTGTACACTTCCCATCATCTTTGCGATTTCTTTTGATGAACCTGTATAGCCGATTCTCCATCCTGTCATCGCATAGCTCTTTGCAAGTCCGCTGCATGTGATTGTTCTGTCATATATATCTTTTCCAAGTGATGCAATACTTATGTGTTTCTGCTCACCGTAAACAAGCATCTCATACATTTCATCTGCTACAACATAAAAATCTTTTTCTACTGCAACTTTTGCAATTGCACGAAGTTCTTCTTCTGTGTAAAGCATTCCTGTAGGATTATTTGGTGTATTTAATACAAGTGCCTTTGTCTTGTCTGTCACCGCATTTGCAAGATCCTCTGCTGTAAGTTTAAAGTTCTGCTCTTTTGTTGTTGTAACTATTACAGGTACACCTCCTGCAAGTTTTACTATCTCAGGATAACTGAGCCAGAATGGTGCAGGTATAATAACCTCATCTCCCGGATTCAAAAGTGCAGTAAATATATTTGTAAGTGAATGTTTTCCACCATTGCTTATAACGATTTGGTCTGTATCATAATCAAGTCCGTTAAATTCCTTAAATTTTTTAGATATAGCCTCTTTTAATTCATTTGTTCCTGAAGCTGGTGTGTACTTTGTAAAACCGTCTTTAATAGCCTTTATAGCTGCTTCACAAATGTTTTCAGGTGTGTTGAAATCAGGTTCGCCTGCTCCAAATCCAACTACATCTTTTCCCTGCGCTTTAAGTTCTTTTGCTTTCGCTGTAATTGCAAGAGTTGACGAAGGTTTAACTGCTGCTGCTTTTTTTGATAATTCTAATGACATGTTTCTAACCTCATTCCTGCGACTTTATCGCATAAGTAATTTAATATTTTTACGCCCGTACCAAGAATATTATTCAAAATGAATTTTATTCACAATACGATTTTAATTATCTCACAATATACATATGTGCGTCAATATATATGTTAACAATTATATCAAAAAAATATACCCTAAAATTGTAAAAATTAACAAAACCCTTACAATTTTAAGGTATAATAATGTAATTTTATGTTTATTCTTAATTTTCTTAGTTCTTAAAGCTATGGATTGGTGCCGGAATTCTTCCTCCCCTGTTCACAAACTCGCTGCAGTCAAACTGATTTACAGGCATTACAGGTGCATATCCTAACAGTCCTCCAAATTCAACCATCTCTCCGACTTTCTTTCCCGGAACAGGTATAAGTCTCGCTGCTGTTGTCTTTTGATTTATCATTCCGATTGCCATCTCGTCAGCAATAATACCGGCTATTGTCTCAGGCTTTGTATCTCCCGGTATAGCAACCATGTCAAGTCCAACTGAGCAGACACATGTCATTGCTTCAAGCTTTTCAAGTGTGAGTGCCCCGTCCTGAACAGCATTTATCATTCCCTGATCCTCACTAACCGGAATAAACGCTCCGCTAAGGCCTCCAACATATGAAGATGCCATTACACCACCTTTTTTAACCTGATCGTTAAGCATTGCAAGTGCTGCGGTAGTTCCCGGTGCTCCTGCTCTCTCAAGTCCCATCTCCTCAAAGATGTCTGCAATACTGTCTCCTATTGCAGGTGTAGGTGCAAGTGAAAGGTCTATAATTCCAAATGGAATGTCAAGTCTTTTTGATGCCTCAAGTGCAACAAGCTGACCCACTCTTGTAATCTTAAATGCAGTCTTTTTAATTTTTTCACAGAGAGCTCCAAAATCAAGTCCATGTGCTGACTCAAGTGCTTTTCTCATAACTCCCGGTCCGCTGACTCCGACATTTATTATCTCGTCAGCTTCCGTAACACCGTGGAATGCTCCCGCCATAAACGGATTATCATCAGGTGCATTGCAAAAGACAACAAGCTTTGCACAGCCATTGCAGTCACAATCAACTGTAATATCAGCAGTCTCACGGACAATGTCTCCCATAAGTCTTACGGCATCCATATTAAGACCTGTTTTTGTTGAACCAACATTTACTGAACTGCATACAAAATCTGTCGCTTTGAGTGCCTCCGGGATAGAGCGTATAAGAAGTTCATCGCTCTTTGTCATTCCTTTAGAAACAAGTGCCGAGTAACCTCCGATAAAGTTTACTCCGACTTCTTTTGCAGCTTTGTCAAGTGTCTTTGCTATCGTTACATAATCCTCAGATGTCTTACATGCAGATCCCCCGATAAGAGCAATAGGTGTAACCGAAATTCTCTTGTTTACAATAGGAATACCGTATTCAAGTTCTATTTCTTTTCCTGTAGAAACAAGATTTTTTGCTACAGTTGTGATACGGTTGTATATTTTTTCATTTAATTTTTCAAGATCATCATCTATACAATTTAAAAGGCTGATTCCAAGTGTAATAGTTCTTACATCAAGGTTTTCCTTCTCAATCATATCGTTAGTTTCTTTTACTTCTGCTATATTTATCATACTAACTTTATTTCCCCCTCATTAAATTCTGTGCATTTTATCAAATATATCTTCACGCTGTGCCTTTATCGTACAACCCATGTCCTCACCAATCTTTTCAAGTGCGCTGTTAAATCCTGCAAAGTCTGTTTTGCATTCTGCCACATCAACAATCATCATCATGTTGAAAAATCCACCTACTATTGTCTGTGAAATATCAAGAATATTTACATTGTTCTCTGCGAGATATGTACAAACTTTTGCAATAATACCCACACTATCCTTACCTACTACTGTTATAACTGTTTTTTTCATTTTATCTTTTCCTTTCTTATCCTAAAGCACAACCATTTTGGAAGGCTCATCTCTCTTTGCCACAGACAGGTCAAAATTAAGTTCTTTTAACCCTATCTCTTCCCACAACTGACATTTTACTGCTTCAAATGCAAGCTGCGGATAATTGTTTTCTTTTGATAAATGTGCAAGAAATGCATATTTCAATTTTTTATTTATAACTTTACATAAAAGGCTTCCTGAATCTTCATTGGATAAATGCCCATATTCACTTAATATTCTTCTCTTAAGTGAATACGGATAACTTCCCGCTTCAAGCATACTGATATCATGATTAGCTTCAATAAATAATACTTCCGTATTTTTCAAATGTGAAATGATATATTCATCATATTTTCCCAGATCAGTTGCTATACTTGCCTTATGTCCCTCAGCTGTAAGTGTATATCCAACCGGGTCTGCTGCATCATGTGAAGTAGAAAATGGCATAACTGTTATTTCTCCCATTGATACCGGTTCATCTGCATGGACTTCAAAAAGATGATTCATTGAAATAACACCTTTTTTGTCTTTAAGCCTTATGGAATCAAGTGTCCCACCTGTCGCATAAACAGGTGTATCAAACATTTTTACCATCATGTTTATTCCCTGAATATGATCGCTGTGTTCATGTGTTACAAATATGCCATTCAGCTGCTCAGGTGCAACACCAATCTTTTTAAGTCCCTCTACTATCCTCTTCCTGCTTACTCCCGCATCTATCAAAATGTTTGTATCACCGCTGCCAACATATGTACAGTTACCACTGCTTCCGCTGGCAATACTGCATATTCTCATATTTACCTCGCTTCTTTTCTATATCCTATTTTCAACCTACCCACTGTATCACAACATTGTCACCATCGTTTACAGGCAGCATAAAGTCACCAGCCACACCATTTACTGATGTCTCCAAATGGTCACCGTGAGCCACTGATGTATCTACAGGATAAAAATCAAGTACATCTACAAGAATATATTTTTTCTTTCCTTTCATAACAACCGTGTCACCGTTTACCGTAATAGTAATATCATGAACTTCTGTATTCTCTTCTTCATTCTTAGACTGCTCCCCGGCTGTCTCACCACCGGTGCTGTGTGTTTCCGGTTTATTATTGTCATCCTTAGTAACATTCTCTTTTTCATTGTTGCCTGCTAATTCACTGTCATACGCTAAATCAGCGTGAAAATCAACAGCATTTTCTCCGGAGATTTCTTCTTTTTGGTCTATTTCGATTTCGCTTTCGTCAGAGTGTTCCTCTCTTTGGTTTTCGTTAGAATGTTCTTCTAACTCTTCTATTGAATAGATTGTCTCTTCAGGAAACTCAGGCTCTCCGTACTTTTCAAAAAGTTCGGCATAATTCGGCTCTTCTTTTTTTATTTCACATAATATCGAAAAATTGTCGTAAACTTTCGTTTCCATATCTGCCGGCACATTATTTACATATACTTTTCCACAGTATATTATATCCATGAATTCAAGAACCTGTTTCAATGTATAGTAATCCTGAAACTCTATCTCATCCCCATCCTTTATATCATAAAAACCGGATACGAACTCACCGTTTACTATAACAAATCTTGGACAGAGTATTTCTTTTTTGTTAAACATAAACTTTATAGTTGCTTTGTACTCCGGAATATCTTCTATTTCGAGTACAGCATCTTCACCTGCCGTAGAAGGTTCTATATCTATCTTTGCATTCTGCGTAACAGGTGTGTTCATGCCTACTTCAACACCGTTCATTTTTATTAAGCTTGATTCACCCTGTTTTCCCCTGAGCATTCTCTTTTCGCCATTTACTGTATAAATAATGCTTTTTCCTCTCTTAGGGAACAAATCTTCATTTGGAAATCCTATATTGAGTGCCGCATCTATTACAGTGAGTTTACCATTATCATAAAGCTTGATTCTCTCGTCATTTATGTTGACAAAAATAAAATTGTTTCGCTGTTCATAGAAGTTCAGGCATATTCCTACCGGTGTGACAAGAAGCGAATCCACTTTTATATCATCCTGCATAAACGTAATGTTGCCCATAACTTCTGAACCTCTGAGTGCCACTCTCTCTTTTGGCAGTTCCAGAAATTCAGCAAGACTTTCAACGAATCCTTTTATTTTGCCTCCGCCTCCGACTACAAAAACAGCACTTACAGATTTTCCGCCATTAAGTTCTATAATCTTATCGGCAACACTCTTGGTAATAGAATAAACTGTGTCTTTTACAACCTCGGCTATTTCCTCAGAAGAAACTTTATACGGAAGTCCCATTATGTCACTAAATTCAACTTCGTCCATCTCTGTGCTTTTACATTTCAATGCATCCGCTTCATTAAAATCTGTCAGATAGTGTTTTGCAAGACATTCCGTGATTTCATCTCCTGCACTCGGTATCATTCCGTATGCAATAATACTTCCATCCTTTGTAATGGAAATATCCGATGTTCCTGCCCCTACATCTACAAGTGCTATATTCAGCAATCTGAATCTTTCCGGTATCGCAACATTTATCGCCGCAATAGGCTCCAAAGTAAGATTAGCCACATATAGTCCTGCTCTCTCAACAGCCGCATAAAGTCCGTCTACAACCTCATCAGGCAGGAAAGTGGCAATCAGCTCACATGAAATCTTATTACATTTATGACCTTCAAGGTTCGTTATAACATATCCATTCTGATAATAATGTTTAACAGAATATCCTACACAATAAAATTTTATATCATCACTTTTTTTCTCTTCTCTAAGTTTTTCATATGCATTTTCAACACCAAGCATATCAAGTGTGTATATATTTTCCGTTGTAACAACTGTCTCAGAATTAAAATCAATTTCTGCTTCTGCCTCTACAGTCATAAGCACACGTCCCGCTGCCGCAATACATACATCTTTATATGTACGCCCGGTCATCTGCTCAAGCCTTTCACGAATTTCGCTTATGGTGGCCGCAACCATGTTTATGTCATGAATCTGTCCATCCATCATTGCTCTTGTTTCGTGTTCTTTCGAGGTCTGTGCAACTACAGTAAATCCCTTTGTGTCACGATATCCAACTGTTCCAACAATACTTCTTGTACCTATATCCAGTCCAAAGACAAGCTGTTCCGGAACACCTTCCATATTCACTTTTTTTATCTCGACATACTCTGTCTCACTTATCACTATGGAACCCCCTTAATCATCACAATTATCAGTATTTTACCAAATAAATTGTTATAATACAAGTCTTAAGCCGCAACATCAGAATACCTATAACTTTTATGACCGCATATTCACTGATATGATAACAAAACAGAAGACTTTGGTGCATACGTTTTAAAACCGCAGTTACCAAAGTCTCCCATTATAATTTATGTATTTAATATTGGAGTCAAAAGGCATTTTGACCATTGTATCATATATTTTATTTAACTGTTACCTTACAGAATTTGATTATATTCTCCTGATAACAATATACAACAATCAATGCCGTTCCCTTTTTCTTTGCATGAATTATCCCTGCATCATCAATCTCTGCCACTTTTTTATTTGAAGATACAAAATTCAAATTCGGATTGTACACTTTTTCAGGCAATACCGTAATATTTAGTTTCTGTGATTTACCCTTTTTCAAAGTCATTTTTGTTTTGCCCAGCTTAAAATCCTTTATCATAACAATATCGTCCCATGAAATCACATGAATCTTACACTTCACTGCTTTTAATCCCTTTATCTTTGCTGTAACAGTACAAACTCCAAGTTTCTGAGTAGCAGAAACAACCCCATTGCTTACTGAAACCATATCCTTATCCGATACTGACCACTTAATTTCAGGCATAACTGCTCCTAACGGCTGTATACTGTATTTAAGTACATAATCATCATAAGGTGTCATATATATTTCATTGTTCCTGAAAACTAAGCTTTTAGGTTTATTAACTTTAGTTTTTTTCTTCCACTTCGCATATACTGTAGCTTTTTTCTCCGTCAATGTCGTGTCTGCTGTAAATTTAGTCTCATATGACTTCCCATCAATCTTTTGCCTGTAATACCATCCTTCAAAATAGTATCCCTTCTTAGTCGGATCTTTAGGCATTATATTTTCTGTTCCCGACACAAAATCGGCAGTATAATATACTTTTTTGCCAACTTTAAATGTGACTTTTGTACCGGATGCGAACTTATCTATTGATGATATATTCTTGTCAATCCAGTCAATTCTTTCACGAATCCACTTTTTAAATCTGGTTTCCTCACTGTCATATGTCACTTCATTCCCCGAAGGCAGTGGCAAATCAAGTATATCTTTCACTCCTGCCAAAGCCTCCTCATTTAGCATTAAATTATCACCATCATAACGAGAATACTTTTCATTTACATTATAATTTGCTTTTTGTGAAGCATACTGTTTTTTTGAATATGTATCTATAATCCCGCCATCTTTTATGCCTTCAAGAAGTTTTTCTTTAATATATGGCCATCTTGCTGCAAATTTGTTTCTAAATTTTTCATTTGAAAACAATTTTATAAACCATGGATTTCTTCCTAAATTCAATCCCTCAACCTGATTTTCTCCACTAAATTCAGTAGCACCCCACGCAACATAATCAAAGTCCCACAAAGGTCCCCAATAAAGCTTGCCGTTTCTCTTTTTATAAAGATATGTACTGCCTGAACCAAAAGCATCTCCATTTAATGAAAATTCCTGCACCCAGTAATAATCTATTGCTGAGTCAACATCAAGATACTCATCATACGAAATACCATCACTGTCTTTAAAATCCTTTCCAAATATGGCGTTTTCTGTCTGCTGTACATAATTTGATATGTAATTATACTGTTCAACATTTGTGTAATCCTCAAAGTCAGGACTTTCAATTGCAAATGTCATTCCCTTCTCGGTATTTATATTTAATCTGTCACTCTCCTGATCACATGCCAAAAGATATCCTCCTGTTATGGCTGAACCACTCGTGATTGCTTTTGTTTCATCGTTTTCAGCAAGATCGTCAATATTTACTCTGCTCTTTCCTACCCTTACCTGTTCACACAGATAATAACTTCCAAGGTACTTGTTATTCATAACAACATTTACAAATTCACATTTTGGTGTATATTCAAGACCGATAGCATCACCAAGCCAGTATGTAAACTTGTTTCTAAGCATTGACACATCATAATAGTTTGCCAAAAGTATCCAGTGTTTATTGGCACCCATTCCCAAAAGGTCTGCTTTTTTATCCAATTTAAACTTGTACGGTCTTTTACTTGGACCCCATGTGGAATTTCCTCTTCCTCTTATGTATTCAAGCTCGTATGTTGCTGTTTTGAGTTCTTTATCAGTATACTCCGATTTATAACCTTCCGGTATATTGAGCGTAATATTTCCATAACACTCTGTCTGGTGATCCACATCTCCATTCATAGATGCTATAGGAGTTATCGACTCATCAATATCAACATTTACCGTCGGTATATCTTCTTCAAGAAAAAACATATACTCTAAAAGAAGTTTTAAGTCTTTTCCTGCATAATCTTTACCATTATTGTCAGTTATTTTAAATGAAACCTTATGTTTTCCGCTGATTTTATCAAGACTAAGTTTTACGCACTCATTATCGCCTAATCTCCAAACATTCTTTCTTTTCTGACTTGGCAGCTTTATCTTTGCAAAACTTTCATTTGAACCATCCAGATAAAAAGAAATACTTATGTCTCTCTTTCTCTCAGCAATTCCCGAAAAAACAATATATCTGCTCTTTTCATTAAAATCAATTTCTTTGCTGATAGTGAAATTGGTTTTCTCAATTTCTTCTGTATTTCCACTCACCATAAGTGCTGATGTGCTTTCATGCTGAGATAAGATAATGTTTTCATTATCCTTACTAAGAATTTTAGACTCATATAACTTAGAAAACTCCTGCTTATCATCAGGACTGATATATGCATCAGTTTTATTGTCAGTTGTTTTGATATTTGCTTTTTTAATGCCCGCACCGGACTTTTTTGCCCCAAATCCAGTCTTATCGCTGACTAAACTTTCCTGTTTCTTATCAGCTTTCTTTACAGACACCGCTTTGGAATAATTTCCACTGCCAAATACGGTAACCAGTGATATAGCTGCCGCCAAAGTCATGGCTATTATTTTTTTCTTTTTTTTCAAAAAAAACACTCCTTTCAAATGTATGTTGATAATGTGTCATCCATTGCATATATCAACATATCCCACCTTATATAAAGACTTTTTATAAAGCTAATACAACGTAAATTAAATCTTTGATACATTGTACTAATCTCTTATGATATTTTAACATAGACACATTTTTGACACAATATATTTGAAAGAAATGTAAGTATTTCTTAAATATTTGTACCGGCAATATTTTCTATCTGCCAGTCTATAGGTTCTATTCCGTTCTTTTTAAGGAAATCATTTGTCTGACTGAAATGCCTGCATCCGAAAAATCCTCTGTATGCTGAAAGCGGACTCGGATGTGGTGCTTTCAATATAAGATGTTTCGGGTTGGTTAACATTGGTATCTTGCTCTGTGCAGGTCTGCCCCACAACAGATATACAATAGGTCTGTCCTGCTCATTCACCGCATTTATCACAGCATCCGTAAAATGTTCCCAGCCCTTATTCTGATGCGAATTTGCCTGATGTGCTCTCACGGTAAGCACCGTATTTAACATAAGAACTCCCTGATCAGCCCACTTTTTAAGATAACCGTTATTTGGTATATAACATCCTAAATCGTCATGAAGTTCCTTATAAATGTTCTGAAGTGAAGGCGGTATTTCTTTTTGACTTGGCGGCACAGAAAAACTAAGTCCATGTGCCTGATTTACATTATGATAAGGATCCTGCCCGAGTATAACCACTTTAACTTTTGACAGCGGTGTAAAATGAAATGCATTAAATATATCATCAGCTGGCGGATAAACAACGACCCTGCTGTATTCTGCCTTAACAAAATCAAATAAATCTTTATAATACGGTTTGGCAAACTCCGGCTTCAAAGCCGGAAGCCAGTCATTATCAATCATTCCCATAATAATCCTCCCACTAAAGTCTCACACTTATACCTTCATCTCTGAGATACTGCTTAACTTCATTTATCTCCAATTCTTTATAGTGAAAAAGAGAAGCTGCAAGAACAGCATCCGCATTTCCCTCTGTAAATGCCTCCTTGAAATGCTCAAGTTTGCCTGCACCACCCGATGCAATAACGGGTATATTTACATTGTCTGAAACTGTTCTTGTCAGCTCTATATCATACCCATCCTTTGTTCCGTCACAATCCATACTTGTAAGTAAAATTTCGCCGGCTCCGAGTTCATATGCTTTCATAGCCCATTCTACCGCATCTATTCCCATATCAACTCGTCCACCGTTTTTGTAAATGTTCCATCCTTTTTTGTCTTCTCTTCTCTTAGCATCAATAGCAACAACGACACACTGACTTCCAAATTTCATTGCTGCTTCTGATATAAGTTCCGGATTCAATATAGCAGCAGAATTTACGGCAACCTTGTCTGCACCCTCTCTCAAAACAACCTTAAAGTCATCCACTGTTCTTATTCCACCACCAACAGTAAATGGTATGAATACTGTTTCTGCCACTCTTCTAACCATATCTATTTTTGTTGCCCTTGCATCGGAAGATGCGGTTATGTCAAGAAATACTAATTCGTCCGCACCTGCTTTTCCATATGCAGCACCGACTGTAACAGGGTCTCCTGCATCTTTCAAATCAACAAAATTTACACCTTTTACTACTCTTCCGTTATTCACATCCAAACATGGGATTATTCTCTTTGTAAACATGTATCTACCAAGCCTTTCTTTTTCTGCTTCTATTTGAACAATTCTCTGAAATAATGCACAAAACACTGCATCGATAATATTTCACACTATAATTCACAAAAATTCTTTAATATCTGCAATCCAATATCACCGCTTTTTTCCGGATGAAACTGACACGCAAATATATTGCCATGTTCAACAGACGCATGAACATGTGTTATATATTCAGTAGTAGCTGCTACGTCATTTTTATTTTCTGCCTGAAGATAATATGAATGTACAAAGTATACATATGAATTATTAGAAATTCCTTTAAAAAGCCTGCTTCCTTCTTTTATATCGATAGAATTCCATCCCATATGCGGAATTTTAAAGCCTTCCTTTTCCGGAAATTTTACTATCTTTCCCGGAAGAAGTCCAAGACCTTTCACTCCGGGTCCCTCTTCACTGCTCTCAAACATAAGCTGAAGTCCAAGACATATGCCTAAAAATGGTTTATTTTCTTTAACAATTTCATGTATAACATCTACAAGTCCAAACTTGTGAAGTTTTTCCATAGCATCACCGAAAGCACCGACTCCCGGCAAAATAACTTTATCCGCTTTAAGTAATTCCTCTTTATCTCTGGTCACTATACATTCTTCACCAAGATATTGCAAAGCCTTCTCAACACTCTTAAGATTTCCTGCATCATAGTCTATTATTGCTATCATTGTTGTATATCACCTCTGTTGTCTTTTTTGTAAGTTTACCACATACAGGACATATTGTCGATATGACAATACCTAAAAATCACCGACAGATATATATCCATCGGTGATTTTCTTATTCGCTTATTTATTTGCTACTTCATTAACCTTTCTTGTATAATCACTTCCACTTAAACTAAGTATGTCATATGCCTGTGCTTTTGATAAATAAAATTCATCTGATAATATATCAAGTATATCCTGATATACACTTTCGAGCTTATCTTCTATCTCGAGATTATATGCTGTTTTCTTATTGGCATCATATTTTTTTAATCCCATAAGAAGTGCATCCAAAGCCTCCGGATACTTTTTAACATTTTCATAATCCTGATATGCATCAATCGAATGCTGAACTTTCATAACAGTTACTATTTTCTGATACTGTTCAGGATCTTTTTTCTTCATATTTGTTCCAATAGCATATTCATACGCCTGCGAATATTTATTCATGTCAAAATAGTTTTTGGCTTTTTTCTTATCCAGACTGCCACCAAAACTGTTTGTCAAAATAATTGTTCCCAAAAGTAATACCATTCCCAAAAGAACAATAATAGTAACTCCTGCCTTATTGAGTTTTCCGACTACCTCTTGAGCTGCCGCAGCTTCCTCTTCTTCTTTTTTAGCAAGTTTTTCTGCTTTCTTTGCTGCCTTTTCTTCAGCTTTTTTAGCCTTTTTCGCTGCTTTTTCTTCGGCCTTTTCAGCCTTTAACTTTGCTTTTTCCTCTTTTTTCTGTGCCTTCTCAGCCGCCTTTTCTTCTTTTAGCTTTTCGGCTTCTTCAAGTTTTGCTTCCTCTTCTTCTTTAGCCTGTCGTTCAGCCTCGGCAATCTCATCTGTGACTACATTTCCAAATACCTTCTTAAAAAATCCCGGCTGCTCTGCATTGCTGTCATCACTATCCTCTGTCGGAAGTATATTTGCTATATCTTTCTCCCCCGGCTCACCAATCGGCACGTCAGGTATATCATTTATGTCAGGTACCGCATCAGTTGAATCACTATCAAGGCTCATAATATCTTCTGAACTTGAATCATCACTAAGCATTCCTAACAAATCCTCAATATCATCCGCCTGTTTGCTCTCTGTTTCTTCTGATGTATCTGTTATGTTTTCTTCTGCTCTGTCAATTGAACCGTTTGTATCTAAATCATCTAACAAGCCGCCTAACATATCATCTATATCTGCCGAATCCGCATCTTCATTATCAGTTCCATCTTCAGATAATGACATTATATCCTCTTCAGATTCTTCTCCACCTTCCGGTATTGACATTATGTCTTCTTCAGGTTCTTCTCCGCCTTCTGGTATTGACATTATGTCTTCTTCAGGTTCTTCTCCGCCTTCCGGTATTGACATTATGTCTTCTTCAGATTCTTCTCCGCCTTCCGGTATTGACATTATGTCTTCTTCAGATTCTTCTCCACCTTCCGGTATTGACATTATATCCTCTCCAGATTCTTCTTCTACTTCCGGTAACGGCGTTACATCTTCCTTAGGTTCCTCTTCCGAAAATGCCAACACATCCTCCGACTGCTCTTCCACTTCTTCAGATGCATCTGTTTGGCTGTATGTATTCTCTTCCGACTTTATATCATTCTCTGCATCGGCAGACAATGTATCTTCGCTAATATATTCTTCCGGCTCTAACTGAGGGAAAGTAGTTTGTATATCTTTCCCATCTGAAAGTTCCGATGCAACTCCGTCTTCCTCTGTTATTCCAACATTCGGAAGAGGTATATCTATTGTCGTATCGTCAATATCATCGTTTCCAGATTCCTTAAGTTTAGAATCATCCATTTTTATAGATGCAGCAACTTCCGGAAGTGCAGACAAATCATCCATACCATCAAGTTCATCTAACTGCGGCAACCCCTCAAGGCTTGCAAGATCATCATACTCTACAAAATCATCAAGTCCATCGTAAACATCATTATCTGAATTATTCTGATTATCCTCTTGTAAACCATCCTTTTCAATATTGTCTTCTTCTCTCAATCCACTTTTCTCCTTGTTCACATTAAACTATTCAGCCTGCACATTTCCAACAAGCTTATCAATTTCAGAAACTAACTGACCGATTTCCGGCTTTGAAAGCTGTGCATCTGCCCCGAGCTGTTTTCCCTTAATTTTCATTTCCTCATTTACAAGAGATGAGAATATAACTACTGGTAAATGATTCATGTCAGGATCATCTTTGACAAGTTTTGTGAGACGATGTCCATCCATCTGAGGCATCTCAATATCTGTTATAATGCATGCAACTTTTGAATCTAAATCTCCGCTTGCATTGTACTCCTGAAGTTTATCCCAGCATTCCTGTCCATTTGCAGTTGTGGTAATATTCGTATATCCTGCCTGCTCAAGACAATTTACAATCATCTTACTGAGCAGTGCTGAATCTTCCGCTATCAAAATTGGAGTTTCATTTCTTGTTCTGTGTGCCATTCTCTCAACATCAGATATTTTAAGTCCTGTCTCAGGATTTATGTCTGAAACAATCTTTTCAAAATCAAGTATAATTATGAGTTTTCCGTCAATTCTTACGATTCCTGTTGCCATTCCCTCTCCGGCAGTATTTATTGTTGAATCCGGTTTTACAATATCTGACCATGATACTCTATGTATTCCTAATACACCATTTACATGAAATGCAGTATTTAATTTATTGAAATTCGTCACTATGTACATATCTCCGGCTGGTGTCTCTGGTTTTGGAAGATGTAAACATTCTGCCAAATCTATAATAGAAATAATTTCATCCCTCGGCATAAATATTCCCTCTATACGCGAATCTGCATTCGGTATAGGAGTAGGTGTCTGAAATGAAATAATTTCTCTGATTTTCGCTACATTTATTCCATAATAGTTATTCGCAACACGAAATTCCAATATTTCCAATTCATTCGTTCCACTCTCTAATAAGATTCCTGTTTCCATATCCGTACCTCCACTGTATGTCTGGTCTTTCCAAACTTTGTATATTGTATATGATTATTTAATTTTAAGCTGAGCCACATTATCTTTATTTGTGACTTCAAGCACTACATTCTTCATTTTGGTTTTTGACGGAATTTCAAATACCAAAATCGCATTCAGGCTCTTTTTAGCCGGTATTTTTTTCTTAATAAAGTGTATGTCCTCATCAGCGATAGTCAAGAGTGGCGAATCCATCTGTTTTCCATCTACAGATAATACATACTTGCTATGATTCTTTGTCATATCAATCTTTTTGGCTGAACTTGTATTATTCTTAAATTTCATCTTTACGACAAAAAGTTTTTTGCCCGCTTTAGAAGAAATATTTGAATCCTTCGTACTTATATTTGTATTGAATTTGAATCCATCAAACTTAACTTTAAATCCAGGTATCTGTAACACATCACTCAAAGAAACATATGTCTGTTTCGGTGTTTCTGTTGCCTGTGATATCTCAGACGTTGTTCCGTTATTCTGAATTTCTGCCGGCGTATCTGATACTTTTGGTGACGGTGCCACTGTCGGCTGCACACTCGGCTGTGGTGTTTCAATCTCAACTTCACTGTTTAATTTTATCGAATTTGAATAATTTTTATCATGCATAAGCAGACTGTCCGCCATATATTCTGCCATAGCATTATTCTGATCTTCAGATAGTGTCGGTACACTTGCACAACCTGTCAATCCAATAACTGTGACCGCTGCCACAACGAAAATCCTTTTTCTCATACTAACCCTCCGTGCTTTACTACACTTTTAATACAGGTATATACTTGCTAATTTAACCCATTTTTGTCTTTTTATATAATATCACATACATTGCAACATCGTCAATGTAGAAAGTAACTGCAATATCTAATTTGCCTAATTTTCGGTATCAAGTTCAAACCAGAATTCAACGCCGTTATCATGGTTTATAACACCAAACTTCTGATTCATAGACTCCATTATCGCTTTAACTATTGATAATCCTATTCCACTGCCGCCGTATTCTCTTGTTCTTGCTTTATCAACTTTATAGAATTTTATCCATATTTTGTCAAGCTCATCCTCAGGTATACATTTTCCTGTATTAAATACACTAACTCTCACAACGCCATCATGTTTTACCATACTCACGTTTATTTTTTTCTCTCCGTCAACATGATTTATTGCATTGCTTATATAATTTGTCACAACTTCCTCAATCATGTATTCGTCAGCCCAGACATATAAAGGCTCATAATCTTCTATTGTTATCACAGCCTCTTTTTGCTCTGCTAATAACAATGCTGAATTTATAACTGATTTTAAAACCTGCACAATATCAAAATGTTCAAAGGAAACCTGATTATTTCCAAATTCAATCTGATTCAGAGTCAGCAGTTTTTTTACCATCTTGTTCATTTTGTCTGCTTCATCTATTATTACTTCACAGTAAAATTCCCTGCTCTCAACATCATCATTAATATTATCCTGCAGGCCCTCTGCATATCCCTGTATCAGCGCAATAGGTGTTTTTAATTCATGCGATACATTTGAAAGGAATTCTTTCCTCATCTCATCTATCTGAATCTTATTTTCGATATCCTTCTTTAACTCATTATTCGCCGCTTTCAATTCTGATATTTTTTCTTCCAGATTTTCCGACAATGTATTTATACTGCTGCCCAACGCGCCTATCTCGTCATCACTCTTTACCGGATAGCGCACTTCAAAATCAAAATCTGCCATTTTCTGAGCAATTCCCGTAAGCTGTCTTATCGGTTTTGTGAAATTGTTTCCTATAAACACCATTATCACAACGCCAAACACAATTACTCCAATACCGACATAAAGTAAAAATGAATTGAAAATCCCTATATTTTCCGTCATGCTTTGATAATTTGTGCTCACATAAATAAATGCACCTGAATCAAGCTTTCCAAACAATTCTATATAATATGAGCCTATTCTCTCATCTAACACTTTACAAACACTGTAGTTATCCGCAAGCGTCATTAAATGGCGTTTTTTATCCTTGACTGCAAAACTCTGTGTATCTTCTATGCCTACGACATAATCCTTGGTTTTGTCAATAACATCCTCTCTCTGAAATTGTGTTATCACATTCTCACCGGGATAATCATATTGATAATACACTTTTCCAAAAAAATTATTCAATCTGAAAACATATACATTCGACGTATTATTTTCAGACAATATTTCGAGATCCAATGTAGAATCATCAGACAATGTCGCACTCTCACCTGATTTATACTCACTGTCACTGTTTATTATAGAGTTTGCATTTTCATAGCATCCCTCTAACATTGACACTTTGCTGTGCTGATAATATGCCGGCAGAAATATCCTGTTCATAAACCAGATTGCAGCAAGTGTAAATCCAAGCATTCCAATCATTATCAATATAAGTTTGGTACGAATTGACTTTATTCCAAACATTTTTTTGTTATCTTTCATGTCATCCAACCTCAAATTTGTAGCCCATTCCCCATATTGTCTTAATATATTCACCCTTTTTTCCAAGTTTGCTGCGAAGTTTCTTCACATGAGTATCAATGGTTCTTGCATCACCAAAGTAATCGTAATTCCAAACATTATTTAAAATTCTCTCTCTCGACAACGCAACGCCCTGATTAGTAACAAAATATGTAAGCAACTCAAATTCTTTAAAACTAAGATCTATCGGATTGCCATCAATCTTAACCTCATGTGCCGACTGATTTATATATATTCCTCCGACTTCAATATCTCCATCATCAAGCTGGTTTGTACGCCTGAGTATTGCTTCTACTCTAGCTACCAATATTTTTGGGCTGAACGGCTTTGAAATATATTCGTCAACACCAAGTTCAAATCCAAGCAGTTCGTCTTTCTCATCACTTTTCGCAGTCAGCATAATAATAGGAACCTGAGAGTATTTTCTTATCTCTCTTACTACCTCCCAGCCATCCATTTTAGGCATCATAATATCAAGTATAATCAAAGCAACATCCTTATTTTCATAGAATTGATCAACTGCTTCTTCACCGTCTCCAGCCTCCAGCACATCAAATTTGCTCTTAATCAAAAAATCCTTTACAAGTTTTCGCATTCTCGCTTCGTCATCAACCACCAATATTTTTAATTTTTCCATAATTGACCCCCGCTTTTATTATCATAATCATTTATTGTTTTCAGCATCTTTTTGTTTATCCTGCAATTCTTTTTCTTCCTTTTCAAGAGCCTTCTGTCTGTCCTCAAGTGTCTGTTCCCACTTCTCATACTTATCTATTATTTCATTTTCTATATTAGATTTGTAATCTGTAAAATATGTAAATACCGAATATTTTGATTTTACTGTTATTATGACAAGTGCTGCTAATAATACAACCAAAAATGCAATAGCCATATTTTTTATTTTTTTCCCGGTTATTGCCGCCTCATATGCCTTCTTATATTTTTCAGCATTTCGTACTGCCTCATCCTTGCTCATTGCAGGCGCCTTATGTATCACAGCGTTTTTGGATGCCACCGGTACATACGCAAGATTTTTCTCCATAACAGTCCCTGATGCAATAAGTCTCTTTCTCATGTTATTGACAAATTCAAGACCAATAACAGTCTGAAAAGACTTCTTATCTATAGCTTTATTATAAACTTTCAAAACTGCCTTCATATCAGACATATTTGTATTCGCTACAATATACTCTATAGTTTCCTTTTCCTTCATCGCACGCTCAAATTCTTTTTTTGATGAAAATTTAAATCCATCCAAAACCATTTCTTTTTCGTTTACCATATTTTACCCCAGCTTAAATATCCTTTGAAATAATTTTAAACCTTATACCTGTTGTCTTTCTTTATTTTAGTCCTATGCCTTTGAATAATCATACTTTAAATTATCCGCAAGCCATTTTTTCACTACATTTAAAGTAGTTTCATTTATAACAGCCTCTTTGTTTTCCTTCTCATAATCGCTTTTAGTCGCATACTTTTCAGAGTTATACTCGTATTCCTCATCAAGTACACTCTTATAATCCTCATCACTATACTTAATATTTTCAAGTTTGGCGATTGCCATTGCTGCAAGATTTTCTTTTACGGTATCCTTGGCAAGTTCCTTCAAATCGTATTTCTTAAAATCTTCAAGATTATTATATCCATACTGTTTCAATACCTCATCAACACTATAACCGTAAATTTCAGCCATATCATAATATCCCTGAAGATTTTCTTTTTCTGCAAGTGCCATCATGTCCGAAGGATATTTGATTACATTGCATAACTCCATGACATCCGACCATGCATAATCTCCTCTGTCGTTTTTATTTTCTTTTAACAGCTTTTCTTTGATGTATTTTCTATATTCACTAACTGTTTTGTATTTTCCCGAAGATATACGACTTACAAACTTGTTGTTAAACTTTGGCACAATTTTCTTTCCACATATATAATTAACCGTAATTTCAAAATCAACCTTATGCCCGTCTACTCTCTCATCATCATAAGTTCCTTTTGGCACTTTACATGTAAATTTCACTTTTTTGCCTGTCCTTGCGCCTGATAATGCTTTCTCAAAGTCCTCAAGCCAGTCACCTAAACCTACATCTATATAATCTTCGCCACATGTGACGTCTATTTTCTTTCCTTTAACATAACCTGCATATTTCGCATAAACCTTATCACCGTCTTTGACTTTTCCCTGCTTCTTCTCATACTTTGTATTGTCCTCAAGCAGTGAATCTATCTCTGATTTTATATCATCCTCTGACACACCTACATTTACAGTAATATTTTTATAGTCACCAATTTCTATATATTTTAGGGCATCAAAATCTTTGCTGTATGAACTTACCTGCTCAGACGATTTTTCTTCTTTCTTATTCTGATTCATAAAATATCCGGCAACAATTCCCGATATCAATCCTACTATAAGAACACAAATAATCGCTGTCACAAATACAGTTTTACTCATGCCCTTGCTATTATTTTTATCTTTCATGCTAATCTCCAATTTCTGCATTGCTTTCTATTTTTCTCACAGCATCACACTGTTTTTAACAAATTATATCACAACTGTTTCTGTTTATTAAGTGATAATTTTAATTCTTCTAAATCTAATATATCTTTGACTTTTTTTGCAATATAATCAGCACCCGCTTCTTCAAGTTCTCCATCTTTTGCAAAGCCATAATAAACTCCAAGAGCTTTAATACCGCATGCATGTGCTCCTATTACATCATGTCTTCTGTCACCTGTCATAAGTACACTTTGCTTTTCTGCCCCGATTATATTTAATCTTTTTAAAACTTCTTCTATAACCGCCTGCTTTGTATTCCTGTTTTCTTCAGCACTGCTTCCGACAATTTCATCAAAATATTTTGTAAGTTCAAAATGTTCTAAAACTCTTTTTGCTGTTTCCTCCGGTTTAGAAGTCGCTACTGCTAAAACAAAACCTCTTTCTGATAATGTTTCAAGCACTTCTTTTATTCCATCATATGGCTCATTTTCAAAAAGTCCTGTCACATTATACCTTTCTCTGAATTTTGTTGTTGCTCTTTCAGCCTCTTCTCTGTTCATTCCCAAAATTGTCATAAAACCGTCATTAAGAGGCGGGCCTATAAATTCAAACAAATCGTCATCATTTTCAATAGTAACTCCGGCTGCATCCATTGCATATTTTACACAATTTATAATTCCCTTGCTGGAATCCGTCAATGTTCCATCGAGGTCAAAAAATATATATTTAAACATAATAATCCTCCTGTTGATTTTAATGGTATAACATAGCATTTTTCTATAGCATAAAAATAAAAAGAGCCCGGGAAGGCTCTTTTTATCGGATAATATACATTATCCAGCGTATAATAGGGTGGGAGTAGAAAGTTTTCACTTTCTGAGACAAAAGTATAACGATAATATATGTCTAAAATATGTCAAATCTGTTAACATGTCGTTCATATTTTATTTTTAATTAAATTATTTTTATATTTGATTAAAAAATGTCTATAAAAAATAATATTTAATTTCTATGTTTATTTTCTGCATTTTTATTATGTAGAAAAACAATTTATCAATAACTGACTTTAAAAGCATTTTCGTATATTATCATATATCTGATAATTTTTATATAATATATCACAATTTTTAATTGATTTTTGTAAAAAATTGTGCAATACTGTTTTAGGAATGTTTTACAATTTTTGTGTATCTTAAACATATGTATTTGGGATATATTTATATGAAAGATATACATATTGATTTTACAAATGGGCATTTCAGCAATAAAACACATTATTCAGGAGGTTTTTTTAAAATGGCGTTAAAAAATCAGTATCTTATTGACTTACTTGAAACAGTTAAAAAAAGAAATGCAGGTGAACCTGAATTTATTCAGGCAGTTATGGAAGTATTTACTTCTCTTGAGCCTGTTGTTGAAAAAAGACCTGACTTAGTAGAAGCAGGTGTATTTGAAAGAATCGTTGAGCCTGAAAGACAGATTATCTTCCGTGTACCTTGGGTAGATGATAACGGTAAAGTACAGGTAAACAGAGGTTTCCGTATCCAGTTTAACTCTGCTATCGGACCTTACAAGGGAGGTCTTAGACTTCACCCATCTGTATACAGCGGTATCATCAAATTCTTAGGTTTTGAGCAGATCTTCAAAAACTCACTTACTACACTTCCTATGGGCGGTGGTAAAGGTGGTTCTGACTTTGACCCTAAGGGAAAGAGCGACGGAGAAGTTATGCGTTTCTGCCAGAGCTTTATGACAGAGCTTTGCAAACATATCGGACCTGACTGTGACGTTCCTGCCGGTGATATCGGAACAGGTGCAAGAGAAATCGGATATATGTTCGGACAGTATAAGAGAATCCGCAATGAATGGTCTGGTGTTCTTACAGGAAAGGGACTTACATATGGTGGTTCATTAGCACGTACAGAAGCTACAGGATTCGGTCTCTGCTACTTCACAGACGAAATGCTTAAAGCTAACGGAAAGAGCTTCAAAGACCAGACAGTTGTTATTTCCGGTTCAGGTAATGTTGCTATTTACGCTACAAAGAAAGCTACTGAGCTTGGTGCTAAAGTTGTTGCTTTATCTGATTCAAACGGATATATCTACGATCCTGATGGAATTGATCTTGATGTTGTTAAGCAGATTAAAGAAGTTGAAAGAGGACGTATCAAAGAATATGTTGACAGAACTTCTCATTCAAATGCTACATATACAGAAGGATGCAAGGGAATTTGGAGTATCAAGTGTGATATTGCTCTTCCATGTGCAACTCAGAACGAAATCGATGGTGAAAGTGCTGCACTCTTAGCTAAGAACGGATGCTACGCTGTATCTGAAGGAGCTAACATGCCTTCTACTCCAGAAGCTATTGATGTTTACTTCGCAAACAATATGCTTTATGGTCCAGCTAAAGCTGCAAATGCCGGTGGTGTTGCAACATCAGGTCTTGAGATGAGCCAGAACTCAGAAAGACTTTCATGGACATTTGAAGAGGTTGACGGAAAACTTCACAATATCATGAAAGAAATCTTCAAATCATGTGACGAAGCTTCTAAAGAATTTGGTATGCCTGGAAACTATATGGCAGGTGCTAATATAGCCGGATTCCTTAAAGTTGCTGAGGCAATGAAAGCTCAGGGCTGCTGCTAATTTTAGCTGATTTCTTATCATAAATTATATGAATTTAAAATAGTTTTTGACTAAAAATTTATAAAAAAAGGATGTCATATATTGTATGGCATCCTTTTTTATTTGATTATATAACTTTCTTTTCACTAACTATATAATGTTATTTTCCCTTTTAACTATTATGCTATTTCCTGTCATCTCTTATATGATTCAGATAATGCATCTTATCTTTTTCATACTGTCTTTTAGTTTCATTCTCTCTGTCAAATCTTGATTTTGCAAATTTTTTCCGCTGTGCCTCTTCATCTTTAAATATGTTCATAATCCCCTTGCTGGTACTCTCAATGCACTTTTGACAATACCTTCCCACCGGGAAAAATGCACCACATCTTTCACATCTTTTTACATCCTTAAATTCTTTAGGCATTTCAAGGCTTCCATCTTCTAATAACGTATCTATAATTTCCAAACTAATACCTGTATTAGTTGCTATATCTACCGCCGGTGCCGGTCCATTTTCTTCAAGATATTTTTTTATAAGACCAAAATAATCATAATAAATTTTATGACATCTCGGACATGTATATTTTCCCGATCCCTTAAAATACAATCTCTCAAAACAATCCGGACACTCTGTTGGTATGTTCTTCTCTATCTGTTCTAATATATTCTGTCTTTCAACCCCCATATCACTTATCCTCCATTGCCATGCAACTTCCGCAATTCTGCAAACACCTTTAATCTTATTGTCAGTGTTTGGCAGGGCACGCAGAAATTATAAATTTCTCATCGAGCAGTCTCTTTTTTATATATTCGACAGTATCATCAATAAATTTTACTATACTATTATAATCTAAAAATCTGCTTTCTTCAATCGCATGTCCTTCTTCAAAAAAATGCTTTAATATCCATCTGCGGCTTTTGTCGAGGTCTGTGCTTGTTATCATATCCTTTATATAATATCCTCTCGTTTTTTCCAATATATCTCTCGTCTCTAAAAGTTCTGGCATTTCTCTTATAAGCCTAAAGTCAACCAAATCGGTATCTCTGTTAAAATATACAAAAGTTTCTCTATCATGGTCAGTCAAACCTATAACAGAAATGTTTTCAAAATATTTTGGTCGTTCATACAAAACAAATCGTTTGTCAGTCATCATATGAGTTATATATCCAAGATAAAGTCCGCCGACAGACTTTTCATCCTCTAAATGTTCTTTCCAAAATCCTTTAAGCCTTTCCTCAAATATTTCAATATTCCCCTCTTTTCCAAAATCCCCATCAGGTATTCCATCTCTGAAGTGTGTATGCAGTTTCATACTTCTTTCATAATTTTCATGATTCATTATCCCATCAGGACAAATATTACCGACAACAAACATATTTCTGTTAAAATCCGTACCATTTTCATCCTCAATTGATTTTTTTGTTTTTATCAAATACCCATTATTTTTAATAAAATCTGCCAACCGTACAGCTATAACAAGGTGTATCATTGTTCCTGCCATCTTACCCCTCTTTTCTTTTTATTTTCTAATTGTCCTCCATCTGTATTAGCCTATACTAAAAAATAAAATTTTCAACTACTAAAAACTTATTTCATGCGCTCAATCAGAATATTTCCATTTTGGCTAAGCCATTGTCTGTAAACCTTATAGTCGGGCATAACTTTCTCTACCTCCGCCCAAAACAGTTTTGAATGATTCATCTGCCGCAAGTGGCAAAGTTCATGTATAACTACATAATCCCTTACTCTTTCTGGTGTCAACATCAACAGACAGTTAAAATTTAAATTTCCCTTACTGCTGCAGCTGCCCCATCTTGTTTTTTGATTTTTAATCGTTATTTTTCCAAACGTAACTCCCATAATATCAGCATAATATTTTACTCTATCCGGTATAATCTTTTTTGCCTCGTCTTTCATTTTTCTGATGTCATCATCTGTAAACAGTTCTTCTTTTCTTCTCCATACTTCCTCATATCTTATTTGCATCTGTGCAAGATGCTTGGCAATCCAATCCTGCTTTTGCTCAACAAACTTCATTATTTCTCTATTGGATGCTCTTTTAGGTGCTCTTACTATAACTCTTAAATCTGTTCTTACTTCGATGGCAATTGTTTTTCTGTTACTTTTAATTATCTCTATTTCAATTTTCTCTTTGTTTTCCATACTCATAAATCGTATCACTTGCCAAATCAATTCTATCGTTCCAAAATACACACGTTCTGCTTTTATCAAGTTGTACCTGTGAAAACAGCCCCGGGATATACAATAAATCTTGAAAATCTGCTTATCTCCGGCTATATCTCCTTTCTCCGCATACCCTGTTATTGTCTTTCGATAATATTATTATATTATATGTATGTTGTGTTATCAACTTCTATATGTACGTTGTTGTACATACATCAGCATCAAAACCACAAACACGTAATGAACCAAACACAAAAAGTCCAAAGAAGAAACGCTTAATAAACAATTATAACAAAAATAATCGTCCTACTATATACAAAAAGTAGAACGATTATTTTATAACTACAAACAATATTCTTTCACTAATCTCTCGATTTCTTTATTACTTGGAATGTTATTATCTTCTTTCTTGTAATAAATGGTAAGCAAATAGATTTCATGGTCATTTTTAACTACATAGTAGATTAAGCGATATCCATTTTATTTTCCAGCTTTTGGACTATTTTGTCTACATCATCAAGTATCTGCTTATATTTCTTCTTTTTAAGATAATATTGCATATAACTTTCAAATTGCTCTGTTGGTATAATCTCAAATTACATTTATTTCTCCTATGACATCTCATCTTTCATACGTTTTTTAAAATCAGCCCAACTTCTCTTTGCCTTTTTTCTACTCGCATTAACTTTACTTCTTTCAAAGATGATTCCAAGTCGGCAAAAACATCATGTTTATTATACTCAATATTTGTATTCATCATAATATCAGCCTCACTTTTGCCTGCTTCTTTATTCATATCAAGACCTCAATGTTATATAGGAGCACAAGATCCTACATTTCAAATCATAGCATCAACAATTATCTAGTGGGAGCTAAACCACACTTGTGGTCAGTCGCTCTTTCTTTATATGTATAATAATCTGTTTCCGATAATCTGTTTCCGATAATCTGTCAATAGTCTTGGTTACAAACCAGTTACCATAACTATAAAAGAAATTCTAGCAAAAAGCAGAAAAAATCGCAAGTATGTTCGATGAAATTTCGAGCACAAAAAAAGTACCGAATCCCTTTATTTAAGGCTTTCCGGTACTTTTCTGTCTAAGCTGAAAATGGGACTCGAACCCACGACCCCTTCATTACGAGTGAAGTGCTCTACCAACTGAGCTATTTCAGCACTGCCTTATTATTTTACCCTATTTCTAATTGGTGGTCAAGATATTTAACTAAATATTTTTATTTGTTTTAACTAAATATTTCTATTTACATCTTATATTCTTAAAACTTCAAAGTTCTTTTTCGTTATCTCTGTATGACTTACATCATCATTTTATCAATCTCGGCTTTTGTCAGTTCCCTGTATTCACCTGTTTTTAAATTCTCATCCAATACAAGATTTCCCATACTCACTCTCTTAAGATATGTCACCGATTTTCCAAGTTTTTTCATCATTCTTTTTACCTGATGAAATTTTCCCTCATGTATTGTTAAAAAACAAGATGATGCACCATTTTGTTCATTTGTTTTTATATTTGACAGTTTTGCCGGAAGCGTCAGTTTTTCTTCTCCAATATCCAAGCCTTCCCATACAAGCCTTACATCATTCTCATCAAGTATTCCCTGTACTTCAACATAATATTTCTTTTCAACATGTTTTTTTGGTGATAACAATTTATGTGCGAGTTCTCCGTTATTTGTAATTAACAAAAGACCTTCCGTATCTATATCAAGTCTGCCAACCGGAAATAAATCTTTTTTATGAGATGACTGTATTATATCAATAACTGTTTTATGCTCTCTGTCATTTGTTGCTGATACGAAGCCTTTCGGTTTGTTTAACATATAATATTCATATTTATTATAACAAATTTCTCTGCCATCTACCATAACCTGCGATGCCTTCTCATCAACCTTTGTTTCAGGCTTCACTACTTCACTTCCATCCACATAAACTCTGCCGGATTTAATTATTTTTTTTACAGAACTTCTTGACCCTACAGACATTTCCGTAAGGTATTTATCTAATCTCATCATTTTTATCTCCCTGATTAATTTCCATGCCGTATTAAACATAATAATATGATGCCAGGGTAAAAATACCTTTTGACCTCAGTATCATAAAATAATCCAATATCACGACAGAATCTACCTAAAATGAGCTGAACCGGTTAAATATAAAATTATATCTAATAGTTCAGCTCTGACTACATGTTATAAATTATATAATATTTAATTTATCATATAATATAAATACGCTTAATTTTTTAATTTTATAATCTGTCATATAATTCCGCATATTTGAGTGCTGACTGTCCCCACGAAAAATCTTTTGCCATTCCTCTGTCAATAATCTTGTTCCACTCACGCTTACGGTTGAAATATACATCTTTTGCATAGCGAATCGTATTCAACATTTCATGTGCATTATAATTGCAGAATGAAAATCCGGTTCCCTTGCTCTCGTATTCATTATATGGCTCTACAGTGTCTTTAAGTCCTCCGGTTTCTCTTACAATAGGAACTGTTCCATATCTGAGACTCATCAACTGGCTAAGTCCACATGGTTCAAAAAGTGACGGCATAAGAAATGCATCACATGCTGCATAAATCTTATGAGAACGCTCATTTGAGTAATAAATATTTGCAGATACTCTGTCATGGTACTTCCACTCATAGTGTCTGAATAAATGCTCATATTTTTCTTCGCCTGTACCAAGCACAACAAGCTGTGTATCTTCGGCACATATCTCTTCAATGACATAATCAACCAAATCAAGACCTTTCTGGTCAGTAAGTCTTGAAACAATACCTATCATGAATTTTTTGTCATTTTCCTCAAGTCCAAGTTCTCTTTGGAGTGCTCTTTTATTTCTAATTTTTTCTCTTCTAAATGTCTTTGCCGAATAATTTTTATAGATAAGAGGATCCGTCTCAGGATTGTACTCATCATAGTCTAGTCCGTTTACTATTCCAAAAAGGGAATTGTCTCTTGCACGCATAAGACCATCCAGTTTTTCTCCATAAAACGGCATCTTAATCTCTTCAGCGTATGAATCACTAACTGTAGTAACTAAATCGGCATAAACTATGCCACCCTTAAGGTAGTTCGCATCACCATAAGCCTCAAGCTTATCTGATGTAAAAAATGATGGATTTATACCTGTAATGTCTTTTACTTTCTGTAAATCCCACACACCCTGAAATTTAAGATTATGTATAGTCATGATTGTCTTAATGTTTGTATAGAACGGATTCTCCTGAAACATATCGTGAAGATACACTGGGATAAGTCCTGTCTGCCAGTCATGACAATGAATTACATCCGGGTGAAAATCAAGACTCGGAAGTGATGATAATGCTGCTTTACAGAAAAATGCAAATTTCTCTATATCCTCATGTATATAACCATATGGCTTTGGTCCTGCAAAGTAAAACTCATTATCTACAAAATAAAAGGTTACACCCTCATGCTGCATTTCCATGATACCTACATACTGTTTACGCCAAGCCAAATCTATATAAAAATGAGTTTTGTAAACCATCTTGTTTTTCCATTCATCAGGAATACATGCATACTTTGGTATCATAACCCTTACATCATACTTCTTTTTGTCAAAACACTTTGGCAGTGACCCCACTACATCCGCTAATCCTCCTGTTTTAATAAAAGGAACACACTCTGATGCTACAAATAAAATATTTTTCAATAAAACCAACCTCCTTCGCCAATGTTTATATACATTATACCCTAATTTGCCGGCTCTGAAAAGCATTTTTCTGTCAAACTATCATTTTACTGTTCATTTTATATTCAAGTCTTATCTTATCAGATATAAGTGCGACAAATTCTGAATTTGTCGGTTTTCCCTTTCCTGAACTTACAGTATATCCAAAAAGTTCTTCTATTGTATCTACCTTACCCCTGCTCCATGCAACTTCAATAGCATGCCTTATAGCTCTCTCAACTCTGCTTGATGTCGTTTTATGATTTTTTGCTATAGTAGGATACAATCTTTTTGTAATCGCTCCAAGCATCTCGTCATCATTAACCGACATGATTATTGCATCTCTAAGATACTGATACCCCTTTATATGTGCAGGTACTCCTATTTCGTGTATTATATCTGTTACATCAGCCTCAAGATTATATGATTTCTTCAGCATTTTGTTTCCGTTCTCATATATTGTATTTATAACATGATTTTCAGCATTTTCTTCGTTGACTGCTGTTCTTATTCTTGAAAGCACCATCTGTGTGTCAAAAGGCTTGAGAATGTAATATGCCGCACCAAGCGTAAATGCATTTTCCGTAACACTCTCCTGACTAACAGCCGAAATAACTATTATCTTTGGAACTGAAGTTATCTTTTTCTTCTCTTTCAACCTCTCCATAACACCCAAGCCGTCAATTCTCGGCATTATAAGATCAAGCAAGACCACATCAGGATTGTAGACTTCTATTTTTTTCAATGCCTCCTCGCCATCATTAGCTGTTGCTACTACATCCATATCCGTTTCTTTTGTGATTGCATCCTTTAGTAAATTTACAATTCTTCCGTTGTCATCAACTACTAAAACTTTGATGTTGTCCATGTTTACCTCCAAATTCGACTTTCTGTTTTACTACTTCTTGATAATATTACCTTACTCATCATATTTCAACGCTAAACACGCTCTACATTTCGACTTATAATACCCTGTTACATCATCGTTCACTATGTTTTTCTACTATTTTCTACTTTTTGACAACATCATTCTACTTTTTTTTAAATCAATTTGTTATTTTAACATCTTTTCAATAAATATTGCATACCCCTTAGTCGGTTCATCTACAAATACATGTGTAACTGCTCCCACTATCCTGCCATCCTGTACAATTGGTGAACCACTCATTCCCTGAACAATCCCTCCTGTTTTTTTCAAAAGTTTTTTGTCTGTAACCTTAATAACCATATCCTTATTTTCTTTTGCATTTTGAATTATATTACAGATTTCAATTTCATATTTTTCAACATCATCACCTAATTGGCACAATATATATGCTTTTCCCTTCTTAATATCCTGCTTAAGTGCAACAGGAAGAGCATATTTCTTATCATAATTTACTGCCTCACTTTTTAGAATTTCACCCTTTATTCCCGAATCATTATTTGAAATAATACTGCCTATTCGACACCTGTCAGATAATTCAACACTGCCTGATATCTGCCCCGGTACACCTCTTTTGCTCGGTATAACCTTACTTACTACTGCCTTGTACAAACCTCCTGCCGATATGTCAACGAGCAGCCCTGTATCTGCGTCAGCTATACCATGTCCAAGTGCGGCATAAGTATTATCAGGTGATATATATGTTATAGTTCCTATTCCCTCGGTATCCTCACGAAGCCATGTTCCTATTCTTACTTTTCCATCCTCAGTCTCTACAGCTTTAACTTTTACATCTATCTTTTCTTTTCCTCTGCGGATCTTCATTTTAATATTTCCGCTTCCAAGTGTCTGTAATATCTTTTCGATATCATCGATGGAAGATACTTCTTCTCCTGCAACATTATAAATATAATCTCCTGCCTGAAGAATATTTTTAGACGGACTGTAACTGTTTCCACCCTTTCCTGCAATTGATGATGTTCCAAGAACCATAACACCTTTTGCGTTGACATAAATCCCTGCTGCTCTGCCTGACGGAATAAGTTTTTGTTTCTTTACAACACTAAATTTAATGTTTCTGTAATGAAAAATTCCAAACAACTTAAGTTCAGCTTTACAGCTTCCTGTACTTTCTCCTGCAACCACCTTTACTTTTCCGCCATGTTGAGAATTATTAAATACTTTTATAGTATCACTTGCGACATTATTGCACTGAACCGGAAGACTAAAATCAAATGATTCTTCTGTATTTTCAATAATATTTATATTTGCAGGTATTTTTCTGTCAAGATACCATACATAATATAAGATTGAAACTGCAATATCTAATAACAGTAAACCTATAAGTATAAACTGATAATATTTTTTTCTCTGCATAATCATATCCCCCGGAAAAGCAATTATTTTTGTAAATCTGCACACGCACATTTTCTTTTCTGATAGATATAATCTGCAAATACTTCAAAAGTATTCATAATACTTTTTATGCAGTCAGCCTTCTAATCGATTCCTCTTTTTCTTTTCCTGCTAACTGTTTCATCTCTCTTGCACTTTCCCTGACTGCCTCTGTTATCCTTGCACCGCCTAATATTCTGGCAAGTTCATCAACAGCCTCATCATCAGACAATCTTCTTATAATTGTACTTGTGTGATTGTCCGTGTTGTTTTTTTCTATAAGATAATGACAATCTGCCATCGCTGCAATCTGCGCAAGATGAGATATACATATGACCTGATGTGACTTACCTATAAATGCCATTTTTTCAGCAACTTTTTGTGCTGTTCTTCCACTTATACCAACATCAATCTCATCAAAAATAAGTGTACTTATAGAATCATGTTCAGCTAATACTGCTTTTATGGCGAGCATTATTCGTGACAGTTCGCCGCCTGATGCAGCACTTCCTAAAGGCTTTAAATCTTCTCCCGGATTTGTGGAAAGCATAAATTCAATATCATCCTTTCCGTGTATATCAAATTCACTAAGTTCTGTAACAGCTATCTCAAACTTAACCTGCAAAAAGTTCAAATCTATAAGTGCATCAGTAATTTTCTTTTGAAGTTCCCTTGAACAGATTTTCCTTATTTTTGATATCTGTTTTGCAAGTTCTGATAATTTTTCTTTATATAAATTTATTTTTTTCTCTAAATTTGCCTTATATTCCCCATATGCCTCATATTTTTCTAATTTTTTCGTAAGATTTTTTGCATAACTTTCAACGAGCTCTGTAGTAGCTCCATATTTCGCCTTAATTCCTCTTACAAGGTCAAGTCTCTGTTCTACATTTTCAAATTCTTCACTCGTATTCTCAATGCCCGAAGCATATGCCTGCAAGTCTCTGTTAAAGTCCATAATCAGTTCATCTATTTCTGATATTTGGCTGGCAAGATTTTTTAAACCGTCATCATACTCACTAATCTTACCTAATATACGCGAACTTCTTCCAAGCATCTGAGATACATTTTCCACACCGGTATCTGAACTTCCCATCATGGAATAAATTTCTCCTATCCCATTTTCAATCTCATTTACATTTGAAAGATAGCGGTATCTCTCCTGTAACTTTGCTTCTTCACCCTTTACAAGATGTGCATCCTCAATCTGTTCCAATTCATACTTGATAAATGATATCTCTCTAAGACGTTCATCTTCAGAAATTTCTTTTCCATTGTACTTTTCTGACATATCCTTATATTCTTTGTACATCTTTCCAAATTTGACATCTTTTCCGCACATCTTTTCACCAACATAACGGTCAACAATCTCCATATGCTTATGTTTGTGAAGGAGCGACTGCTGTTCATTCTGACCGTGAATATCAATAAGTATATCAGCAATACTTTTAAGCATGGAAACATTCACTGTTTCCCCATTAACCCTGTTTATGGTACGGCTTTTAGTAACTTTTCTTGATATAACAAGCATATTTTCCTCAAGAGAAACCCCCAATTTCTCCAGTTCACATACCTGCTCATCTGTCTCTGCCAAAAAAGTCAATTCAATCAACGCAAATTCTGTTCCATTTCGAATAATATCTTTGGGTACTTTCCCACCAAGTGCAATATTTATAGAACCGATAATGATGGATTTTCCGGCACCTGTCTCTCCAGTAAGTACATTAAGTCCATCTGAAAATTCAACTTCTATTTCATCTATAACAGCTAAGTTTTTTACATGAAGATTTAATAACATATCAATACCCCCTCAACAGTCTGTTTGCTCATTTATTTATATGAATACTAGCACACTGAACAGTTGTTTGTCAAGAACATATTTTCTGAACACATTTTCTTTTTTATGGCAAATAAAAAAGAAAAATAAAAATACCGACCGGCAAAAGTCAGATTAAAAATCTAACAATTGACGGCCGGCACATAAGACATTTATAAGCTTGATGTTGGGCTCAAAAGATATTTTGACCCTGGCATCATAATCTACCGGTTCTTATTATTTACCGATGTAACATTTACCTGACATCCCAGCTTGCAGCCGTTTACATACGCATATATATACGCTGTACCTATTCCTTTGGCTACAACCTTTCCATTTGTTACCACAGCTACTCTCGTATTAGATGAGTACCATGTTACGGCATTTGAAGTTCCATGAACTATCAATGTCTCTGAATCATACTGTCTGAGATTAAGTTCAGATTTGTTAAGTGCAACAACATTTACATTAACTGTTGATGATACGCCGCTTGTTGCAAGTATTGTAATAGTTGCATTACCTGTACCAACAGCCTTTACAACACCCTTTCTGTTTACTGTTGCAACTCTCTTATTGTCACTTGAGAACTCAATCTCGTCTGAATTGTCTGACGGCAGAACTGAGTATGACAATTTCAAACTGTCTCCGCGTTTCATCGTCACATCCTGCTGTGCTATAACAATACTTGTTACCGGTGTCGGCTCAACTACCTTGACAAAGCATCTGGCTCTCTTGTTGCTTCCGTCAGTAGTTGTCGCTGTGACATATGCGTCACCTTCAGCAATACCCCAAATTTTACCTGAACCATTTACCTGAACAATATTCTTATCAGAACTCTGCCATTTAACTTTCTTAACAGATGCAGATTTTGGTTTAATAATTGCATGAAGCTGTTTACTTCTGCCTACATAACAAACAGTATAGTTTGTATTAAGCCTGATACTTGTCACACGTCTTATAACTCTTACCTTACAAGATGCCTTAGCATGTATTGCGTCTTTTGTCATAACAGTAACTCTGGCAATACCAACTCGTTTTGCAGTAATCTTGCCTCCACTTGATACCTTTAATATTCGTGAGTTTGAACTCTTCCATTTAAGTTTAGGAGTCTTAGCTGCATTGGTTTTTACAGTTGCTTTCAATCTATATGACTGATTTAAACCGATTCTTATATTATGTTTGTTGAGTCTTACTTTTGAGTAAAGCTTTCCAACTTTTACTTTACATGTAGCTGACTGTCTGTATTTTGTAAGAGTACATGTTATTGTACATGTTCCCTTCTTCTTAGCAGTAACCTTACCTGCTGAATTAACAGTTGCTATTTTTGTATTTGATGACTTCCATGTAGCAGTTTTTTTTGCATTAGCAGGTTTTATAACTTTCTTAGGTGTAAAACTCTGGCCAATGGCAAGATCTCTTTTCTGTGGTGAAAGTTTAAAATCAACTGCTTTGTCTACATGAACGGCAACAGTCGCATTAAATCCTCCGTCCACCGATGTACACTGTACAATCGCATCTCCCGGACCAACACCTGTTACAACTCCGCTTGTATTTACAGTTACAATTGTTTCATCAAGAGACTGATATATAACTGTTTGATTTGTAGTATCCTCAGGTGTAAATTTAGGTGTTATTGTAAATTCGTCACCACATATAATATTCTGTGTTGTCGGAGAAACTTCAAAACCTGTTGCGTATATAGGTGCTTTCTCAACTGTCACAATACATGTACTTGTCCACACTTTATTATCGTTTGTCGTATCCTTGTAAGTAGCCGTAATTACTGTTGTTCCCTCTGCAATACCTGAAACAACACCGTCTGCATCAACCGTAGCCTTTGCTTCATCAGAAGATGTCCATGTTACATCCCTTATCGTAGTATCTTCCGGTGTAAATACAGGAGTAAGCTGTATTGTACTTCCTATATAAACGGTATCTTCACTCGGTGTAATGCTGAAATCGGTAGCTGAAACTTCCTGCGGAGTTACATATACCATACATGTTATGGCTCCGCTTTGTCCCAAATCTTCAGCCACACAGCTAAGAACTGCTATACCTTCTTTCACACCGGTAATAACACCTTCCTGTGTTACTGTAAATATTGACGTATCTGATGATGAATATGTAACATTCTTATTTACATTGTCACTCGGAGTAAATCTCAAATCAACTGTTTTTGAACCGCCAACAGCTATGTATTCGGCATTTGAGCCAAAGGCAATAGATACAAGCCGTTCTCTTACAGTTACAAGTATAGTCGCTGTTGCAATAGTATGATTATCGTCTGACTGTGGCAGAACAGCTGATACGGTAATCGAAGTTGTACCTGCTCCTACAGCAGTAATAACACCACTTGAATTTACAGTAGCAACCTTAGCATCATCAGATTTCCATGTCATTCTTGTATCTGATGCATCTTCAGGAAGATATGTTGTTTTAACCGTATATGTATCACCTTTTATCATACTGAGATTTGTAACATCTGTAGTAATACTTGTCATAGGTCTTGATGAAATGATAAGGTGAAGTCGCCCCGGTTTCGCTTTACCTGTTGCACTTTCTACTGTAATATATACATCACCCTCTCGTTTCATCGTAACTTTACCTGACGAGTCTATCTCTGCAATATCAGTAGGTCTTACACCTAAAATTGATGTTCCATCAATACTCCATTTAAAATCTGCTTCATTCTCTGTGGTATCAGCTGGTCCATATATAGCTTTTAAAAATACATATCTCATTGCCAATGTCGTTGTATATGTATCATACTGTGTAACCTGCTTTGTATCCTGGTCTTCTACACCGATTGCGAGCTCCGTTACAGGCTGTGTAACAGTAACCTCACAGGTAGCATATACATTGTTTTCAGGATTAAGTGCCGTAATTACTGTTTTACCAGCTTTTAATGCTGTAAACATTGCAGATGGGTTTGTAGTTCCTGAAATCTGCTCTATGGTACCAACTTTAGGATCTGATGAAAGCCAGATAAGACTTCTGCCGTCTTTAAGATCAGTTGCAATAACCTGCTGCTGACCTACTTCAACTGAAATCTTGTTAGGTACTATATTAAAACCATTGATATTATCTGTTATTTTAATCTCACACTCGGCAGTCAATGTAACTCCATCCGTATTAGTCCACGAAACCGTCACTAATATAAATTGGTCTACTGCTGTTGCCTTTTTAGCATATATTTTTGCATTTTTTCCCTGATTATCGTCAAGATCCGTCTTTATATCAATGTATGTATTTGTAGTGTCTGAAGTTGACCATTTAAATTGTTCTGGTAATGCATTAACATTTTCTCCAAAAACCCCATATAAATTTAATGGTTCCTCGTTTCCTACAGACATCGTCGCATACCTTACATTCATAGAAAATGTATTGGAAATTATAACCGTTATAGTCTCTTGCTTGAAAGTTTGAATTCCCGGAATATTTGAAGTTGTAATACTAGCATCTTTTGGTGCAACCATAAATTGTACTGTACCAACTTTCTTTGCTGTAACCACCCAGTCATCTATCGAAATATAATCGTCATAATTTATATCATTTCCTTCAGCATCTTTAACTTTTAATGTATATAAATCATTCATGTCATTTAAGCTAATGTTAAACGCATCCGAAAGATTATATTTTCCACCTATGTTAATTGTTTTTGTTTTTGGACCATATTCACTTTTAACTGAAACGCCGCCGCCGACATTCACCGGTCGACATCCAGGCACATTATTCTGTGCCTCATCAAATCCTTTGTATGTTCCGGCTACATAAAACTGCACTGTATAAATTCCAGCCTTAGCCTGAAGCTGATACATATTTGCTGTTGACGAATAAACAAGCTTTGCATTATCGCCATATTCTTTAGAGCTGTTTCCAAGCGAATCTCTTACTAATACTTTATTACCAGCTGTATCATTTTTAGAAATAACCCAAATTAATTTGTTGTTTATTGCCTCCAATGGATTTGCAACAAACACTGCTTTACAGTCGATATATTCTCCATTGCTGATGTTGACACCTGTTTCACTATTAGTAACCTCCGTTCCTGCTGCTGATGTCGATTCTTTATAATATACTTTAGGTCTTACATATACGGTAATCGAATCCTTAAATTCTGACGTTCCGTCAGTATATGTGACAGACAAAGTCGCACGCCCCGGACCTACAGCCTTAACACTTTTATTTTTTGTTCCATCTCGTGTTATATCTATTACATCAGGGTTACTGGTACTCCAGCTTGCTCTCTCATCGGTTGCATCTCCAAAAATCATATTAAGTTTAGATGTTTCATCTACCGCACTTTTTCCAAATTCCAACTCTGTTTCAGAATCCATAATAAGAGACTTTCTATCATCCGTTGAATAAATTCTGCCCATCTTTGCTTTCACAGCATTATCGGACATATACTCATTAATAGAAAATATTACAGTAACAGAAATTGAAAAAGATTGTACATCTCCCGTATCATTATTTTTAATTGTAAGCTGCAAAGCAACAGTACCTGTTTTCTTAACTGTTACATCTACCTCATTTGTCAAGCCACTACCTGTAAAAGTATCTTTTTTATCTGCACCTAACACCAATATACTATCATTCAAACTTTTCCAAGTATAAGTTGTCTTCTCTGAGGTAGCTCCTGTTACCGAAATCTTGCTAGTCACTCGTCTTACAGACATTGATGACTTCACATCTCGATTCTCGTCATCCGTAATCTTATATACTGGTTTATCCGCAGCTTTTGTCGTAAAATGAGCTTTCACTGCAAACCCTACTAAAAAGACGAGCACAAACATCACTGTCAGCCCTGTCATAACTTTCCATTTTTTCTTTATCTTTTCCTTTAATCGATTCATAATTCCTCCCCTGGCTCACTCAATCCGTCTTTTTGGTACTACCCTTATCTTATAATATATTATCGGCACAATATATTATTTATATAATGATGCAAGTTGATTATATACAGAAACGGAAACGATATACACCTTTAATTATTCATCCCAGTTGTGATAAACATCCTGTACATCATCATCTTCGTCGAGAAGATCAAGTGTACGATTAAGCTGTCTTATATCATTTTCATCTGTAAGTTCTACATAATTCTGTGGAATCATAGTAACTTCCGCACTTGCCATAGGATAGTTTTCCTTTTCAAGAGCCTCTCTTACTGCTGAAAAATCAGCCGGTGCTGTGATTATCTCATATGCTTCTTCTTCATCCGAAAAATCTTCTGCACCCGCATCAAGTGCAAGCATCATAAGTTCATCCGGATCTACTTCTATATCATTATCCTCAAGTTCTTCTTTTGAAATAATAATCTGACCTTTTTCATCAAACATATATGACACACATCCCTGTGTTCCTACACTTCCGCTTCCTTTTGTAAAAGCATTGCGCACATTACTTGCAGTTCTGTTTTTATTGTCTGTAAGTGCTTTTACGATAATGGCAATACCGTTTGGACCATATCCTTCATATGTAACTTCTTCATAGTTTACGCCGTCACCATCGCCTGCTGCCTTTTTGATTCCTCTGTCGATAGTATCGTTTGGCATGTTGTTTGCTTTTGCTTTTGCGATAACATCACGAAGTTTGCTGTTATTTTCAGGGTCTGCACCGCCTTCTTTAACAGCTACGGCTATCTCACGTCCGATAATTGTAAAAATCTTACCCTTTTTTGCGTCGTTTTTCTCCTTTTTATGTTTAATGTTTGCAAATTTTGAATGTCCTGACATCTCTCTATTTTCCTTTCTTTAAATAACATAATATATATTTTCCCACCATAACTAATTTATTTTAGCATTTTTCCTTCATTCTTGCAAATATATAATACAAAATTTTAGCTTTTGTTTAACTTTGCACTAAAATGTTACTTTTCCTCTTTTAAAAGCCTGTCTATTCTTGTCATGACAGCAGGCACTTCACCTACAGAATGAATGGCGCACATAACCGTATCATCACCTGCAATCGTTCCAACTACTCCTGGAACTTCAAGATTATCGAGTGCTGCCGCTATTGCCATTGCCATTCCCGATATGGTCTTTATAACAAGTATATTTTCTGCCTGATCCATCCACAAAAAGCCATCCTGTAACACTCTTACATATTTATGATACAAATTTGTTTCCTTCTCCTGTAAAAGTGTATATTTTTGATGCACTCCGTCAACTGAAACTTTTGTAAGCTTTAACTCCCTTATGTCCCTCGAAATTGTTGCCTGTGTCACAGCAAAACCTTCCTGTTCAAGTCTTTCTCCAAGTTCCTCCTGAGTTTCTATCTGGTATTTACCTATAAGCTCAATGATTTTTGAACGTCTTTCAAGTTTCATATTTGCCCCTTTTCCCTATGCCCTTTTTAGCGGCAAAGTTTTTTCTATAATTCACCGTTTAACTTTTCTCTCATTCTCTCATAAAATCCTATTTCTGACAACTTTATGAGTTTTGTTGTAGCATGTGGCACTTCAAGTACAAGTCTGTCTCCTGTTGACAATTCCCCTATTGTCCTTCCGTCAGCCGTCACCATCGCAAGATCTATGCCGACATCTTTTGTCTGACCTATCTCAAGTGTTATATTCTCTTTTGCATCTACTACGAGACTTCTTTTATTAAGTGAATGTGCACATATCGGTGTAACCACCATAGCTTTAAGATTTGGCACCATAACAGGCCCGCCCGCCGACAGGTTATAACCGGTTGAACCGGTTGGTGTAGATATAATAATCCCATCTGCTCTGTAAACGTCTGCAAGTTCATTCTCCAGGTATACTTTCACCGTTATAAGTCTTCCGCTTCCTCTCTTACTTATCACAATATCGTTTAATGCATAACATGACGAACGGCTGTCAGGCTGTTTAAAATATGATATTTCTTTTAACATCATTCTTGATTCTATCGTGTAATCACCACTTAAAAGCTTATCAAGTGCAGAATATACATTCTGATATTCAACTTCCGTAAGAAAACCAAGATTTCCCGTATTTACACCGATAATCGGCAGCTCCGTATGTACAAGATCTATTGCTGCCTGTATCATGGTTCCGTCACCGCCGAGCACAATCGCACATTCCGTATTTTTATCTATATGATTTATGTCCGTAAAATGCCTTATGCCTGCTGACTGTGTCATCTTGTTTTCAAGTATCTCACATATGCATTTCTTTTCTTCAAGATATTTTTTTATATTTAATGCTTTATCGTAATTATCTTTTTTGTCACTGTTAGTTATAATACAAAAAAATGTCATTTTTTTGCCCATGCCTTTTTATTCTCCTTTATGGCAAGATTAGTTCCCTGTCACACTTAATATATGAACAGGGTTTAATTTATTATACGTCCAGTTTCTGATGAGCTTTCTCCACAATCTCTTCTGAAAGCGCAGCGTACTTTTCTTCATAAATATCTGCTGCCTTTGCTTTCTGTTCTTCTGAAATCTCACACTCTGTATCTGTCGTTTCCGTGTTTTTTTCTATATAAAGAAGATATTCTATATTTCCTTCTGGACCTTTTATAGGCGAAAAACTAAGTCCAAGCACATCAAATCCTATGGCAATGGCATATGTGATTATATTCCTTACAACTTCAAGATGAACCTTTTTATCTCTTACAACACCTTTTTTGCCAACCTTATCTTTTCCTGCTTCAAATTGCGGTTTTATAAGACAGACTACCTGTCCGTGGCTCTCAAGCAGATTTCTCACCGGAACAAGCACTTTTGTAAGTGATATAAATGCCACATCAATTGACGAAAAACCTATTTCATCCGGTACATTTTCATGTGTCACATATCTGATGTTTGTTTTTTCCATTGAAACGACACGTTCATCCTGTCTCAATTTCCAGGCAAGCTGGTTTGTTCCAACGTCTATCGCATATACCTTATGTGCACCGTTTTGAAGCATACAGTCAGTAAATCCCCCTGTGGATGAACCAACATCCATGCAAATTTTGTCCTCAAGAGGAACCTGCCAGAGTTCCATTGCTTTTTCAAGCTTATAGCCGCCCCTGCTCACATATTTCATAGGAGCACCTTTTACCTCTATGACAACGTCCTCGTCAAATGTACTTCCCGCCTTATCTTCTCTCTGCTCTTTCACGAAAACATTTCCTGTCATAATTATCGCTTTAGCTTTCTCTCTTGACTCGGCTAATCCTCTTTTTACGAGAAGTACATCTAGTCTTTCTTTTTTCTTATGCTCTTTCATTCTGCCTCCATTCAGCAATCTTCTTTGCTATGCTCAAAGCATCTATCTCATATTTTTTCTTTAATAATTCAACACTTCCATGCTCTATAAATTTATCCGGCAATGCTATATTTTCGATAACAGGCATGTTCTTTGCATTCTCCTGACACCAATGAGATACAGACTGCCCAAATCCTCCCGTCAAAATTCCTTCTTCCATAGTCACAATAAAATGATGCGTGTTTACTATTTCAGAAAGCATCGCTTCGTCTAAAGGTTTTATAAATCTGGCATTCACGACACTGACATCAATTCCTTTATCTTCAAGCATCTTTTTTACTTCCCATGCTGTCTCAACCATACTTCCGACAGCTATAAGTGCAATATCCCCATCTTTTGATATCACTTCACTTTTTCCGTATTCTATGTTATTTGTGAATTCATCAAGTCCTGTATAAGCCTTTCCTCTCGGATATCTGACAGCTATCGGTCCGTCAAAATTCATGGCAAATTCAAGCATTTTATCAAGTTCCCAGACATTTTTCGGTGCCATAAGCGTCATGTTCGGCATGCTGTTGAAATAAGAAATATCAAATATTCCCTGGTGTGTCTCCCCGTCACTGCCTACAAGTCCTGCTCTGTCAACAGCAAATACTACCGGAAGTTTTCCTATACACACATCATGTATTATCTGGTCGTAAGCTCTCTGAAAAAAAGTCGAATATATTGCTACAACCGGTTTCATTCCCATTGATGCCAATCCTGCCGCAAATGTAACGGCATGTTCTTCTGCTATACCCACATCAAAAAATCTGTCGGGATATTTAGCTGCCATTGCACTAAGTCCTGTTCCGGATGGCATCGCAGCCGAGATAGCCGCTATACTGTCGTCTCTGTCTGCAAGTTCAACAATTTTTTTGCTGAAAACAGAAGTATATGTCAACTGTTTTTCTTTATGTTTAAGCGAACCGTCACTCGGCTTAAAAGGTGCAACTCCGTGAAATGCTGACGGGTCATTTTCTGCCGGCAGATATCCTTTTCCTTTTTTTGTGCATACATGGACTATAACCGCCTTCTGCAGCTTTGAAGCATTTTCAAATGCATTAACCATCTGCTTGACATCATGTCCATCTATAGGTCCGATATAAGTTATCCCCATATCCTCAAAAAGCATTCCCGGCACAAACAGTCTCTTCACAATATCTTTTGCACCTTTTATGTGGTCTGCAAGGGCATTACCTATATGCGACATACTTCTCAATCTGTTCTCTACATCTTCTTTAAGTCCTGTATAATTTGTGTTCGTTCTTATATTGCCAAGATAATTTGACATTCCGCCTACATTTTTCGATATAGACATCTGGTTATCATTTAAAACTATAACAAGATTTGATTTTAATCTCGCCGCATTATTCAATGCTTCAAACGCCATACCTCCGGACAGTGCTCCATCACCTATAACAGCGAAAACCCTGCTTTTCTCATTTTTTAGATCCCTTGCTTTTGCCATACCGAGAGCAAGACTTATTGAAGTCGAACTGTGTCCGGTATCAAACGCATCACAATCACTTTCACTTCTTTTTGGAAATCCACTCATTCCTCCAAACTGTCTCAGTGTATCAAATCCCGCTTTTCTGCCTGTAAGCAGTTTATGCGTATAGCTCTGATGTCCCACGTCCCACACTAAATGATCATTAGGAAAATCAAGACAAAGATGAAGTGCCATAGTAAGCTCAACCGCACCCAGATTTGATGATAGATGCCCACCTGTCATACTTATTTTGTGCACCAAAAACTGTCTTATTTCCTTTGCCAGAATTTTGTAATCCTTAGAATCTATTTTTTTTATATCGTTTGGTTCATTTATCTTATCGAGTAATTTTCCCAATTTTTTTGCTCCATTCCACTGTCTGCATATATAAACAGTAACTTTCTATTTTCTTCTGTTTATCAGTTTTTCTATCAATGTATACAAAAACTGATTTTCATACGGCAGTTCTTCCATTATTGAAAGTGCCTTTTTTGAATACTTTTCTACATCCTCATGAGCCTTTTCCATCCCATAGAGTGATACATATGTCGTTTTATCATTTTTTTCATCACTGTGCACCGGTTTTCCAAGTTCCTCTGTTGTGCTGGTTATATCCAGTATATCATCCTGAATCTGGAATGCCATTCCGATGTTTAATCCTGCCTGCTCCATAAATTCTATATATTTTTCATCTGCTCCTGCAAGTGCTGCTCCAACCATCAGAGACGCTTCCAAAAGTGCACCTGTTTTCAATTTAAAAATAAAATCAAGTCTTTCTTCATCAAGTTTTTTTCCGGTAAGTTCAACATCTACAACCTGTCCACCTACCATTCCCGTTATTCCGGCTTTTTTAGATAATATGTCAAGTGCGTTTATGGCATTTTTTGTGGCTTTAGCTGCCGCTGCCCCCTTTATTGCCGTCTCGTATGCAAAATTTAACAGTGCATCACCTGCAAGTATTCCCATATCTTCTCCGTACACCACATGTGTAGTTTTTCTTCCTCTCCTGTAAGTATCATTATCCATAGCCGGGAGGTCATCATGTACTAAAGAATATGTATGAATCATCTCAATGGCAGCCATAAATGGTTCTATAAGTTCTTTGTCTTCTCCGCCAAACATTTTATATGTCTGATACATCATCATCGGACGAAGTCGTTTTCCGCCTGCCATAACACTGTATTCCATTGCATCATATATCGTTTTCTGATAAGACGGATTTTTAGGAAGGTAGTTTTTAAGCACATCTTCTATATATGATATGTTTTCTTCCTGTTCCTGTTTAAATGCTGTATTTTCCATAAATTCCATAATCTTACCTTCCTTATTCCTGCTCATTTTCAACTACAATAAGCTTTTTCTCTACCTTGTCTATAGTTTCGGTACATTTTTTTATAAGTTTCATCCCTTCTTCATATTTTTTGAATGAATCTTCTAAAGAAAGTTCCCCGCTTTGCAATTCTACTATAATATCGTCCAAACCTTCAAAACATTCTTCCAATGACATCTTTTTTGCCGCCATTATCTGTCCTCCATATCTTTAAGCCTTTTTCTTTGATGAGATAACTGCCTTCGCATATCCATCTTTAAATGCAAGATTTATCTGCTCACCTTTTTCCAGTTCGTCAACCGACTTGATATTTTTGCCTGACTCATCAGAGACAAACGCATAACCGCCCTGAAGTTTATAAAGCGGTGAAAGTCCTTTCATCTCCTGAATATACAACTCCAATTGGTGCTTCGATGATATCAGTTTCTGTCTCATAAGATTTTCCATCTTTTCCTGCATATCGGCAACAAACATTCTTCTGTCATTTATAAGATTTTTAGGACTTTCATGCTGAATAACAGTTATATATCCCGCAAGTTTCATCTTCTTAATTTTCAATATATTTTCCATCTGCCATCTCAAAGAATGTCCTGCCTCTCTCAACGCAATCACTGTTTCCCTGTATGAGTATACTGCAAGTTCTGCTGCCGCCGACGGTGTCGGTGCTCTCAAATCAGCAGCATAGTCGGCAATAGTTGTATCTGTCTCATGTCCCACGGCACTTATTATCGGTTTTCTGCATCCTGCAATAACTCTCGCAAGTTTCTCGTCATTAAATGCCCACAAATCTTCAATAGAACCACCGCCACGTCCTATTATTATCGTATCGACATCAGCTTTTTCAAAATATTTTATTCCTTTTATAATAGTTTCTGCCGCCCCTGTCCCCTGGACTTTTGCAGGATACAATATAATCTGTACATAGGGATTTCTTCTATTGGAGACATTGCATATATCCTGTATGACGGCTCCAGTTCTTGCGGTAACTACACCTATCTTTCCCGCATATGCAGGAATTTTTCTTTTTTTTAACTTATCAAAAAGCCCCTCCTCCAAGAGACGCTTTTTTAATTTCTCATATTCTTCATATAACTTTCCAAATCCCTCTTTTGTAATGTTTCTTGCATAAAGCTGATATTTTCCGTCACGCTCATACACGCTTATATTGCCATCGACAATAACGCTCTGCCCCTCTTCAAGTTTAAATTCCAGATTTTTTCTCATAGAGGCAAACATAACACATGAAAGCTGGGAGGTTTTATCTTTTATTGTAAAATAAATATGTCCTGATGAGTGGTACTTACAATTTGATATTTCTCCTTTTACAGAAATATCATTTAACCTGTAGTCTCTCATAAACATATTTTTTATATACATATTCACCTGAGATACCGAACTTATCTGTCCCATGATAATCCCCATTCCTGTACAATATTCAAAATAGGCAAAAAGGCAAAACCACTGTTTTGCCTCTGCAAAATATTATTCAATTATTCTGATATTTCTTTGACAACAGATGCAAGTATTCCGTTGATAAAACCTGATGCCTTATCCGCGCCATATGATTTTGCAAGTTCTACTGCTTCATTTATGGCAACTTTGTTTGGTACATCTTCCACATAAAGCAGTTCATAAATTCCAAGTCTTAATATAGTAAGTTCAGACTTTGCGATTCTGTTTACCGTCCATCCGTCTGCCTTTTCCTCTATCTTTGCATCTATCTTTTCCAAATTTTCTACGAGTTCGTTAAATTTATCCGTAAGCTCTTTTCTGTCTTTTTCATTTGCACCTTCTAAATCTTCAAGGTATATGTTCATTTGATTCTTAAGTGAATCTTTGTCATGAAATTCCACCTGAAAAAGCATTTTATACAAATTTTCTCTTATCTGTCTTCTAGTCATATATAATAACTCCATCCTTATTTTTTATGCATCAAGATTCACGCCTGCAACTCTGACATTTACTCCTGATACTTTAAGCCCGGTCATAGTCTCTATCTGCTGACCAACTCTTGACTGCACCTGTTTTGAAATCTTAGGAATACTGTAACCGTATTTCACATTTATGACCATATCAACATGAACACGGCCTTCATTCATAATAACACGCACACCTTTTGTATTTTTTACACCAAATTTATTCATGCCTGCCATGGAACTTACTCCTTCTACTTCAGTAGCCGCCAAAGCAGCAATAACAGACACTACATCAGAAGCTATTTTTACTTCTCCAATATCTTTTTTTTCCATAACAATATCTTCTGCTCCCTGTTCTTTTGCCATAATGTTTACCTCCTTCGTCGCACAAAACAGCGCATTATGATATTATTATATCAAAATCACAAACTTTTGCAATATTATTTCATATTGACCGGCGTAATTACTATCTTATCTGCCGCAATCCCCGTCTTTCTCTTTACAATATCTTCTATCTGTGCTATCTGTTGGTTTGTAAGCCCCTCAGAACTTATTACCACATCCGCATTTCCGTCACTTATGCTCACAATAGCATTCTCGAATCCCTTTGCCTGAAGCATAAGTTCAGCGGCATTTTCTTTTTCAGAAATTTTTGTCATGGCTGCAACCTGCTTTATCGCACTTTTCTTGTCGGCAGAAGCAATTTTGTCATCATTGATTATGTTCATAAGCGTTTCTTTATTTTTGGCTCTTGTCTGCTCACGGTTTAATTTTGAAGAAGCAAAATAATCTGAGCCTATATTGTTTGATACCATAACTGCTTCACCCGGATTTTCTTCGGATGCCACAACCTCACCGCTGTCAGTAATGGTGTATTCTGAACCGTCATCCGAATCATTGTCTTTTTTCTCATCTGAATTTTCTTCTGAACTCACATCTGTATCCGAATCATTACCTATATCCTCTGCAGAGATATCTGCCGTATCCTCACTCACCACATCAGGTGATGCTGTCTGTTTTGCAGTTATTCCATTTGTGCTTATCTTCTGCCCCGTAAAATTAAGATACCCCGCTGCTATTATCATCAATGCAAGTGCAGTGATAACTATTCCGTTTTTGTGACTTGATTTTTTCATATCAATAATACCTCCTTGTCAAAATAAGCATTAATCCATCTTCGTTACTTTGATTTTATGTGACTCTATGCCAAATAATGCCCCTACCATGTCAATTATTTCACTATCTTTTTTTCCTCCGTCTGCCCCTTCACATACAATTGCCACTCCTGCTATCTTAGGAGATGTAACACTCACAACATACGGCTTCTCATTACCGCCGTTTGTCACTATCACATTCTCACTCTTTTCACTTATATCTGACGAATCTTTTCCCTTATTTTCACCACGTTCCGTATTTTTAAGTGCAACTTTCTCCTCCGATTCCGCAAGCGTCACCATAACCTTCGCCTGCCCCACGCCATCCATGCTTTCAAGAAGCTCTCTAAGCTTTTCTTCCTGTCTTTTTGCATATATATTCATCACATTTAAAGCCTCGTCTTCACCAAGTTCATTGTCAGATGTACTGCTGCTCACCTCATCTGATGACGAATTTTTACTTCCGCTGCCGTCGAAAAAACTTCCGGCAAGAATAATTATCCCGCACACTATTATAACAATAATCTTGCCCATACCGATTTCATGCATAAGACTTCCTTTTGTTTTTTCTTTTGAAACATTTTTTAACATATCTTTTATGTTTATTTCCAAATCTGTACTTCCTCCTTTTTTAACATGTAATTGCTGCATATATCCGTCTTAAGTTTCTTTTCATTTTTATTGAGAACTCTTACCTCCCCGCCAGTATTTGAATAGACTGCAACAGCCCCTGCTTTTGTGTTTACCACAACACTGACTATCTCGAGTTCATCACCTTTAGTTTTTGTTTTCACCTCAACACCTCTGCATGTCACATTATTTCGTTCTGCCATATCCATAATCTGTTTTTCTATCTTTTTTTCGCACTGGGCTATAACACTGTTTTTTAAATTTCCCTCAGCATTTTCAAGCTCACTTACAGAATTTTTTAATTCACTGCTGTATATATGTTTATTCAAAATATTATAAAAATCAGTATCTGCCTCAAAAAATTTTATTACAGGGGTAATAACTATCAATACCATTATCAGTCCACAGAAAAATTGAAAATACTGCTTATATTCCTCCTTAATAATAAGGCACTTCAACACCGATGTTACGATTGTAAATATAAGAATATTAAAAATCAGTTCCCTCATATATCTCTCCAAACACTAAATCACAATTCATATCAATTTGTCATTGCACTTATGATTGCAATGGATACCGCAAAAAACATTCCTGCAAGTCCTACGGCATAGGCAAGCAGCTTTATAGCATCGGCAGTTATTGAAAGACAGTTTACTATCCTTTTATCAGATATCGGCTGTAAAACTGCTGCCAGACCTTTATACGCAAATTCAGATACCCACAATTTTAACAGTGGTGCGGCACAAAGTATTACAAGCACCACTATTCCTGTTACACCTACTGCATTTTTCACAAGCCTTCCCGCAAGAAGAACCGAGCTTGTGACATTGCTTATAGCATTTCCTATACCCGGAATCGAGCTCCCGATTTTCACCAGAAAAGAATTTTTTGCTTCGGCGGCAAGCGGTGCAACCATACCTTGTACAACATTTATTCCCATAAGAACTATTGACATTGTTTTCATTACAAAGCTGATAATATCTTTAACAAACCCTGCCATTTTAGAAAACATATCCTCCTCAGACAAATGATTTGCTATCTGCAGCCAGAAATAAATCTTTATCCCCGGAATTACAAAATTTAAAAGAATTCCATCCGCAACTGTAATCATAACAAGTGCAAGCTGATAATAACCTGCCCCAAGTCCTGCTCCTTTTGTAAAGGAAATGCATATAAAATATGCCGGTGACAATATTTTCATGAAATCAAATATTTTTGTCAGTGTGTCGATTGCGATACTGCTTGTCTGAATAAATGCATTGGATAATATCGCAAAAAATAATATGTATATTGTATAAAATCCCATTTGTGCTACTTTTTTTCCTTGAAGAAGTTTTGAAAAGTTTGTTATAAGAGCACCTGAAACAGCAATAAATATAATATTGATATACATTGCTTTTTCATTATTGAAATTTGAAACTATTCCATCAGTTATCCCTTTAAAAAAATCATCCGTAAACAGCCCGTGTCCGGAATTTATTATCTTTCCAATGTACCCCTCAAAATCAAATGTTTCATCGCCCAGTATATTATCAATTGTATTTTGTATATCATCTGATGATATTTCATCCATCAATTCACTATAGACATCATCATTTTCCGACACCTCACCTGACATATCCTTCCTCTACTTTCTCATAATACTGCTTATAGTCTCCAACAATGTTGTAATTATAGGCATGCTTACCGCCAAAATCATTATTTTTCCAAAAAACTCTACCTGATTACCTATCGCACTGTATCCCGAATCTCTGCATATTGCTGCTCCGAATTCCGCAATATATGTAATAGCTATTATTTTCATGAGTATACCCAGATAAATTGCTTCATCCCCCATGTATTTTTTTACACTTGCCACAACATCAATAATTCCACTGATTTTAGCAACGGCACAGCCAAGTATCAAAAGACAGCCGCAGATTATTATAATTGTACTGAATTCAGGTTTACTGTTTTTTAAAGGTAAAGCGAGAAATACAGCCATCACCGCTATAATTGCTATTTTTAACATTCTTCTACCACGCTTTCAAATTCATATACTTTTATCTACCCAATCGTAAACAGTTTTTCAATAGTTTCAAACAACTGTTCTATATACGGAACTATCCACAAAAAAACAAGTATCAGACCTGCAAGACTCACCAAAAATGCCTGTTCATCCCTTCCCGAATGTTTTAAAACAGTCCCCAGTACCGAAACAAGTATTCCAACCGCCGCAATTCTGAAAATTAAATTTATTGTCATCTATTTCTCCATTCCCATATCTCTAAATTCATATTCTTCTAAACATACTTTTTGATTTCACCGTTATCACCTGAAATATTATAAAAGACAAATCCCCGTCATCATGCCTGAAATAACACCCATAACAATACATATTTTTTTCTGTTCAGCCATTTTTTGTTTGGCATCATCCAAATTCTGCTCCAGTCTTTTTTCAAATAATTCTATTTCATTTATCTGCGAATATATATCAAGTGTTCCAAAACTCTCTCCAAACTGGCATATTATTTCTTTGTCTTCATTGCTTAAAAGTTCTATGTACCTGTATTCACTCAGATGTTCTCTCCAAAATTCACTCGGAAGTCCCGCATTTCTTTCCTCTGTCTTTTTTGCTATACCATCCCAGAATTTTTTTCCGTAGACACTTGTCTGTGACATCTGCCTGCATATCTGTGACATGCTTTGAGCCGAATAATTTATTTCCCCGTTTATCTCAATCAGCATCCTCTGCCATTCTTCCAGTACCCTTACACGAAGCATATAACGCTCCCAAATATATATGCCAAACATTGAACCGCCCGCCGTAACAAATAAAAAACCTATTATTTTTATTGTTAATATATAACATTCCCCCTGTCATCAAATACAGCACTTATTTTTCCCATCATACCTTTTTTCAATAAAATATATCTTTTAAACATTCTCTTTCTGACCAATTCACCTATAACCGGTTTATTAAGCACTTCATCCATATCAAGTCCGTGGACTGTCGCTATAATATTAATCCCGCAGTTCATTACATAATCTATGGCAGCCGCATCTTCACTCGAACCGATTTCGTCAACTGCAACTATCTCAGGTGACATTGAACGGACAAGCATCATCATCCCCTCTGATTTCGGACATCCGTCAAGCACATCTGTGCGACATCCTATATTATTTTGCGGGCATCCTAAATGACATGCACTTATTTCCGACCTCTCATCGACAATTCCCACTGTCCTTCCCCTGCTCCCTGCATTCCCATTTGCAATACTTCTTACTATATCTCTCAAAAGCGTTGTTTTTCCGCATCTGGGCGGAGATATTATCAATGTATTATAAAAACTGTCATCATTGTACAGATAACCTATAACACTGTCAGAACAACCTATAACCTCATGTGAAATTCTTATATTTATAAAAGAAATATATGTTATGCTTTTTATTTTTCCGCCATCCCATATTATCCTGCCTGCAACTCCGACTCTGTGCCCTCCCTCAACGGTAATAAATCCCTGCCGTATCTCGTCTTCAAATGCATATCTTGAATAACTGCTTATATAAACCATTGCTTCTTTTATCTGTGAACACGTTATCCTGCATGCCTCTTTTATTTCGCTGACCAGCTTACCGGTACATGAAATAAAATATTCTTTTGCACTGTAGACTACAATAAGAGGCATATTAACACGCAGCCTTATCTCCTGCAGCCTCGAAAAATCAATCTCTGATATCATAAATAACTTTCGTATTTCTTTTGGAAGAAGTTTTATTATTTCTTCTCTTTTCTTGTCCATCAAATCACCTCCCATTTCATTTATATGTATGCACATTTTAAATATGTTAAGTTTATTGCTTATATCAATTAAATGAGTTATTATTAAAAAGCAGAAACATATTTATCTGAAAATTTGAAATTAAGGATTTGTGTGAAAATAATATTTTTTACACACAGGATTGGTGTATCCGCACACTTGACACAATACTGATATCCGCAAAAAGTGTGCAGAAATGGAGATTAAAATGGAATACGGTTTAATAGGAGAAAAACTCGGACACAGCTACTCAAAAGAAATACATGAGAGTCTTGCAGACTATACATATGAAATACATCCTGTCAGCAAAGAAGATTTCGATGATTTTATGCGCAAGCATGAATTTAAATCAATAAATGTTACAATCCCTTACAAAAAAGATGTAATTCCTTATCTTGATGAACTTGACGAAAATGCAAAGGCAATCGGAGCCGTAAACACTATCGTTAATAAAGGCGGTAAACTTTACGGGCATAATACAGACTTCTCAGGATTTATGTATATGCTAAAAAAACATAATATCTCTATAGAAGGAAAAAAATGTGTTGTACTCGGTGACGGTGGTGCTTCAAAAGCTGTTGTCGCAGTTTTAAAGAAAATGGGTGCAAAAGAAGTTATCATTGTAGATATTATCAAAACAGACTCAGCCATCACTTACGATGAATGTTTTGAAAAACACACAGATGCAGAATTTATAGCAAATACAAGCCCTGTCGGTATGTTTCCTAAATGCGACGCTTCACCTGTTGATTTGACTAAATTCCCTAAATGCGAAGCAGTTGCAGATGTAATTTATAACCCACTTGAGACAAAACTTGTAGCTCAGGCAAAAGAACTTGGAATGACAGGTGTAAACGGACTTGAAATGCTTGTAGCACAGGCACTTTACGCAGTTGAATTTTTCCTTGAAAAGAAACTTGATGAAGCAGAAATCGATAAAGTTTATAAAAAGATTTATGCCGATAAGCTTGCAGAACAAAATAAATAATTAATTAAATTTATCTCAAGTAAATTTAATTTATAAAACAACAAGACATAAAAAGCAGCAATGAATATTTAAATATTTACTTCATTACTGCTTTTTTATATGTTTAAAATTTTTTATATGATTAAAAATTCCAAATTTAATTATTTGGCATATCCATGTGGATGATTCTTATGCCACTTCCATGCAGTTGCAATTATCTCCTCAAGGTCTGCATGCTCAGGTTTCCATCCGAGTACACTCTTTGCTTTTTCACTTGATGCAATAAGTTTTGCAGGGTCTCCGCCACGGCGTGGTGATACAACTGCCGGAATAGGATGACCTGTTACTTTTCTTGCTGTCTCTATTACTTCTTTTACGGTAAATCCTACACCATTTCCGAGATTAAATACATCACTCTTTCCGCCATCCATAAGATACTTAACTGCAAGTATATGTGCCTGTGCAAGGTCTGTTACATGAATGTAATCTCTTACACATGTGCCGTCTTTTGTATCATAATCATCACCAAAAATACTTATTGACTCTCTCTGTCCGTTTGGAACCTGAAGAATAAGAGGAATAAGATGCGTCTCAGGATTGTGTGCCTCTCCTATCTCTCCACTTACATGTGCTCCGCATGCATTGAAATATCTTAGTGCAACATAGTGAACACCATGTGCAACATCTGTCCATTTCATCATCTTTTCCATTGAAAGTTTTGTCTCTCCATATGGATTTGTAGGTTCTGTCTTGTCTGACTCAAGAATCGGAATGCTCTCCGGCTCTCCATAAGTTGCTGCTGTTGATGAAAATACAATCTTTTTTACATCATGTTCAACCATACTCTGAAGAAGAACTTTTGTACCATAAAGATTGTTGTCATAATATTTTAATGGATTTGTCATACTCTCACCTACAAGTGAGTTTGCAGCAAAATGAATAACTGCATCTATCTTTTCATTATCAAATACACTGTCGATAAATTTTTTATCTCTAATGTCACCCTGATAAAATTTTGCTTTTGGGTTTACAGCCTCAATATGTCCTGTTTCAAGACTGTCTGCTATAACTACATCTTCCCCCGCATCTACAAGCTCACTAACTGTATGTGAACCGATATAGCCTGCTCCGCCTAATACCAATATTTTCATAAAAACCTCCCTTTCTACGGTATAAACCGCAATGCAACTTATTTTTTGATAATTCCCTAAGTCATAATTATATTCCAACAGCTTTGTTATGTAAAGCCGTTACTATGTTTTGTATTAATAAAATAATCTGTACCAAATATTATTGATAATGACATTTAAAATAACACATGACATTTTTAAAATTTATCAAGCTCATCCAAAAGAACCTGCTCAGATAAAATTCTTACCGCCTTTATTCCAAACTCCATTGCTCCCTCAACATTTTCTTCTCTGTCGTCAAAGAAAATACTCTCATTTTTATCAAGATTATACTTGTCACACAGAGCCTTATATATGGCATCGTCAGGTTTAGCTTTATGTATCATGTACGAAACCATCAATCCGTCAATATCATCCATAAAATCCGCATATTCTGTATGCTTTTTGAACAAAGACTCAGGATAATTTGACAATATGTAAATTTTATATCCTTTCTCCTTTAATTCATGGACTCTTTTCCACACTTTCGGTCTAGGCACATGCATATATTCACCATGTCCGATAAACCACCTTATCACATCCTCATCATCAGGATATTTTTTACAAAATGTTTCTGCAATTTCTTCATCCGATTTTGTTCCGAGGTCAAAAATGCTCCATGTTTTGTCAGGGTCATCAAACATCTGTGTTCCGACTCTTATGGCATTTGCCTCATCAAGACCATAATCCATAAGCATTTCTTTCCATCTGTAATCAAGAAGTACGCCACCAACATCAAATATAAGATTTTTTATCATATTGTTTAACATTCCTTTCATTATAATTCTATCTTTTCAATCTCAACACCACTGTTTATAAGTCCATTTTTCCATATCATGATATAGACATTAAATTCCACACCATCACAGTCATAAACAAACGGTTCTTCTTTATAAATTACTGCTTCTCTTTTATTTTCTTCTAACTCTTTTTTTCTTTCATTTGCTTTTTTCATTAGTAAACTTTTATTTTCTTCAACATTTTTGTTAAATTTTCTGTCCGGATAAACAGACGCTGCTTTTTTTATGTACTCCATAAGCATCATCACAACTTTTCTATGCTTTTTTAATCTGAAAATTTTTGCTAATTTCTTTGCATTTCTTACAGTTGGATTTTTTCCATATTCTAAAAGCATTTGTTTTAAATCAACATCCCCCGCATTTTCCGCAAGTTCTATCATAAATTCATTGGCATCCTCAGAAAGATGCCACTTATCTTCAAGCGGTACTTGATAAATATCCGAAACACACGGATAACTGCAATAATTTAACGGTGGAAACTGTTTTAACGATGCTATTCTAAGCTCCTCATCAGTACATGACCCCTCACCTAAATAACACATCTTATCCCATACAATAGCAGCCTGATACTCCAAAACACGCAGATGTTCATATTTTTTTATCCAAAAATGACCTGTATTTCCATAGTTATAATAATGGTTTTCAATTTCAATGTCATCAAAAAAAATAAGGAAATATGTCTGCTCCTGCTTCACTATAAGCACATACCCATCGTCTCTCTTTTCCAGTTCAATATCCGTAAACCCCTCAAATTTTGCATTATATTCACCTGTACATTTTGCATTTTTAAATACAAGGAAACTTTCGACCGTGTCATTCATAAGATAAATAATTTTGTAATCGCTTCTTTCATTTTCATCACTATTTTGATTAACACTTACCGGCTCAAACATCCCCTGCTCAATAATAATGTTTAATTTATCTATGTTTGTCAGATTCAAAATTTTATGCTCCTCGTATTATAAAGTAGTATTTTTTATAGACCCTCTCCAAGGTCTTTTCACTATACTTCAGAAAATTCAACCTCCTGCCGTTGCTTCCTCTATCACCATATCTTATCATAATGAGAAACTAAAGTCACTTACAAGTGCTCCTTTTACAAAATTTATAAAATTCATTTTTATCTTTTGTAATGACGCATATTGCAAATATTTTTTACATATGCTGTAATGTCGACAGACAAAAATGGATATGAAAAGTTCATGCTTTTCACTTCAAAACGAAAATCCCCGATGTGCCAGCATCGGGGGTTTTTATTCCTATTTAACACATCTTTACAGCAACTTGCACAAAGGGCGCAATCCCTGAAAACACAAGGTTTTCATAGAATTACGCCCTTTTTTAAATTCGTTTAGATTATACTCTCTTAAGATATTCTCCTGTACGTGTATCAATACTGATACGATCTCCTGTTTCTACAAAGAGTGGTACACTTACCTGTGCTCCTGTTTCTACTATAGCCGGCTTAGATGCGCCCTGTGCTGTATCTCCCTTGAATCCAGGCTCTGTCTCTGTAATCTCTAATTCTACAAAAAGAGGTGGCTCAATCGCAAATACCTCACCATTGTGAGAAAGCATCTTAACCATTTCATTCTCTTTGACAAACTTAAGTGAATCACCTACCTGATCAGCTGTCATATCAATCTGATCATATGTTTCTGTATTCATGAAATGATACATATCGTCTGCATATAAGTACTGCATTTCCTGACGCTCAATATGAGC
>CAKRFU010000016.1 GCA_934320845.1 uncultured Lachnospiraceae bacterium | reverse complement strand
TTAAACCTGATTTTTGTATTATCCGAAACATCAACAAAACTTGGTCTTGACATATATATCTTAATATTGTCCATCTCAAATATTATTTTTAGTACATTAGGTCCACATTCCTCTACACACACAACTTTATCCGGATGTTTTATAATATTTAACAAGGTTTTGCAGCCTGATGATAAATTTCTTATTGTTCCTAAACCATACCTTGTCTGAATATGCCTGTCTGGTGTTAGTACAGCATTATCCGCCTGCTTTATAAGATTTATGTCTCTTTCGGTCATATCCTCATTACTGGTGTTTAAATTAAAGTAAAGGTCATTTTGTATTATCCAGTCCTTAGAATTTTTCTTCTCTGTATATATATATCTATCATTTATATCACTCCTTTTTATTTAGCCAGATAGTTAAGCGGATATTCGCAATCCGCTCTGCTACTTGCTCATAACACTACTTATTACTCTACGCAATAGAAGTTTGGAACTTCCTTGATAGTGTTAAAGTATATTTCCTTCCCTCTCCGTTTTCGATAACCCGATACCTTTTCCCGTCTCCTCATCAAAATCGTACACAAAATTTGTATGATGTATATCCGTTTTTTCAATAAAACCTTCTATACCTTCCTTTTTCATTGAATATTCATTATATAAAGTCACACTTAAAGTCAATTCATCAAGTTTTGTTTTTAATATTCCTTTGGCTTCTCTCCCCAAATGTCTGTCGCATATTTCACTCTGATACTTTTCTATGAAATCCTCATTTTCATTGTAAATTTTATCAGGCATGACAGACACACTCTCTATCATTCTGAATTTTTTCTTACCATCCACTTTACTTAGTTCGTTTACAGGTAGTTCCTGAAAATATTCAAGATATGCTTCTATTTCTTTATAATATTCAGTATTTACTATTTTTTCTGTATCGTAAACTTCGTTGATATAATTTATTTTCTGTTCTTCAGTAAATATCTGGTTCTCATAAACACCCAAACATTCCCAAGAACGCTCAAATAAATCCCGGTAATATATTCCCGTGTTTTCAGTTCTGTTTTTTACTTGTCTATTTGCATTTTCTGTCTTATAAATTTTTATATTAGGTTTTAATGGAATATATCTTCCCTTTCTGTTGCAGCGTCCCATACGCTGTAACAAACTGTCTGCGGTGCACATTTCCGTATAAAGTATATCAAAGTCTATGTCAAGACTTGCCTCTACAATCTGGGTTGTCACCCATATACCTACACTTTCTCTGTTTTCCGAAAACTGCATTATATTTCTTTCAAGCATTTTTCTGTGTTTTTTAATATATCTTGCGTGTAATGAATAAACATTATCCATATATTCTTCCAGCAAACTATATGTTTCTTGTGCTTTTCTTACAGTGTTGCATATAACAAGGACTTTTTTATTTTTTGCTTCCTCCGCTATTTCTTCCAGATTAAATTCCTGTTCATATAACTTTATCATATGTCTCTGCATCACATTTTCTGCCGAAAAATCTCCAAAACAATATGTTTCATTTTTTATCAATCCATATTTGTTCATAAAATCAAGCAGAACCGGTGGGAGTGTTGCTGTCATAATAGCAAATTTTCCTCCCATCTGTGAAATCGTTTTTAAACCATATATAAGTGCCGCAACAATTCTTGGTTCATATGACTGTATTTCGTCTATTATAACCTTTGAATATTTTAATGTCGCTGCCATTACCTCTGTTCCCAATGCTTTATACACAAATAAAAACAACTGGTCTACAGTAGATATTGTTAATGGGGCACTAAACATTTTTGTCTTTTCAAACTTCTCTTTTGCAGACTTTTCCTCATCGTCTTTTCTCTGTTCATCAACTGATTCCTCTATATACTTTTGCAAACTTTCCGAATGAAGCAATGCAACATCTTTAAAATTATATTCTTCCCGTATTCTTTTATATATTGCATTTGAGGACACTTTAAGCGGCAATGTATAAAATCCCTTTTCTCCGTTAAGCCAATATAATGCTGCTTCTGTTTTTCCAGAACCCGTAGGTGCGATTATGACAACATTGCTGTCTGCTTTTTCTTTCATATACTGCTGAACCGCTCTCAGATTTTTCTCATATCTTTTATCAATATTATTTATCAGTTTCTTTTTTTCAAAATCAACCTTTTCCTCGGATTCAATTTTTCCACTGCTTACTGTCCAGTCAAATTTATTTAACATACCCTTTATAAGCATATATTCATGCCATAAATCTTCATTTTCCATACGCTTCGGATCTAAATTTGAATTACGGAAAAGAAGTTCGCAACGATTTCTAATTTTAGTTTTCCAGTCACTTATTTCACTAAACTCATTAAAACAGTCTTTAAAATATTTATTTGAAAATTCTCTTATTTCAGCATCTTTAAATTCATCATCTCTTGTATGATGATAATAAACTGCCGTTACAAGACATCTAAAATCATCATTTGTTATGTCATCAAATTTTGTTTGTAATTCATCCAATGATAAAGTAAGTGCACTAAGAAAACCATGTGGTACTTGTGTTATATTTTTGTACTTTTTATCGGCATCATCAGATATCTTTGCCTGAAAAACCAGATTTGCCTTTCCAACATCATGATACCTGCACGCAGTATAAATAAGATTTTTTTCCTTTTCAGTAAAATATTTTCCATACTGTTCAAAAAATTTTTCCGCACACTTAACAGTTTCATCTAAGTGTTCCCTAAGTGTTTTTTGTTCTTCATAAACATCGTTAATGATACTGTTCTTCTCATTTTCCAATGCCGCAATCTCAGCCTCTGAAAGTATATCGCCCATTTCTTCTATTAAATCTGAATATGCTTTCTCAACTTTCTCTTTTTCATTTGGTTTCAATATATATTTTTTTGATTTTGCGTAAAAATTCATTTCCATTCCCCTATAAATTTTCATTCCAAAATGTATCTATTATATTTTTCCTAAGCAAATGCGACAACTGTCTCGCTGCCCTCATAATCATCTACATAAGCATCAAAAACTGTTTCTCCCTTCGGAAAATAATATGCCTTTACTTTTCCACCATCTTTTTTCCATCTTCTCACACCTTTAACAACCTCATATTCTTTTGTAAGTGTGTATATTGTAGATGATCTAATTTCATCATCCTTAAAATGACCAACCGGTATATAAATATCCATCTTAGGCTCTGCTTCTTCTTCCTGATGAATATTGACAATATCAACACTTTCAATATCCAGCAAATCTTCATATCTTCCTAATGCAGGATATTTTTTCGGTGCTAAAAGCGACTTATAGATTATATCAAAATCTTCATCATTTTCCGGTGCAATATGTATAACCATTCTATTTTCGCAGACAAGCTCCACATTCGCAATTCCTTTAAAAACACCATACTCCTTATCTTTGTCTTTCACACATATCTGATGCCTGCCTGCTTCATATTTACTACCTGCGTTAAAAGAATATCTTGTATAAAGTTCTGAAACCGTTCCCTGATTACATCCCTGAATACTTATTCTCATTTTATGCAGTTCCGTAAATCCGCATATGGCATGAATCATTCCTGATACTGTAGAATACGGTGGTAAAGGATATGTTTCTTTAATAATAAAACTGCTCGGTTTACGATAATTTGCAAGTGTCTGATAACACTGTAGTCTTATCGCTCTACTAATTGCTTTCTCCATAATATTTATCAACTTCCTTTTTCAACTGCTCAAATGCTTTTCCTATTGTATCAGCATTTAGTTTTTCACGAATTTCAGTATCATTTTCAAATGTATCTGCTGCAACTCCTACAACAGTATTAGATTTAATATCTTCACTCTGGGTTACTATCTCTGCCAACCTTTTTACACCTAACTTATTATTTTCAAGTTTAATCTGATTTTCAAAGAAAGGATTTTTTCTCTCATAACACCCTCCTATTATAAATAGAGGACTCATATTTTCTCGTCTTCCTTTAATATCACGATAGAGATATTCAATTCCATCTAATAATGTTTTAACCCTGTTACTTTTTTCCTTTTGCGGAACAGATATCTCTCCATCCTCTCCAATACAATCTAAATCTATCGATACCGTATATGTATAATATGAACGCTGAATCTCACTCTGTGCTATTGCATTTTCTAAGCCAGCCCTCTTAGCCATTCCCATATTTGTAAGAAATTCCAGGTCACTCTGATATGGCTCAAGAGCAATCGCATTGCTAAGTCTTACTACCGCACTCCTAGTTGCCGCTCCGCCTTTTTCACTTTTTCCATCTTCCTTAGATGTTGTTTTCATATATCCAAAAAGGTCGATTTCAGGATAATCCTCAATTGTCGCTGATGGTGCAAACTGCACAACACCACTTTTTCCGTCAACAGGCGTATTATCCCACTTCAACTGCCTTACAAGGCTGTATCTCATAGCCTGTCTTGAAATATATGAATACTGTTCATAATTTCCTCTTGTCATTTTTTTAAGTGTAGTTATATTTCCGATGCCCTCTCCATAATTAGCACTTTCTGCCAAAAAAATCATAGTAATTGTTAAGCCTTTATTATCCATTTTCATTTTCCTCCTTACTTACATAATGACTTCCTTTTAATCCTAAAATAAACGCATATCCATATTGATTGAATTTCTCTCTGTCCTGTAGCATATCAACAAAACCATTTGGCACATCAAGTCTGCTCGATGTATATAATCTGATAATAATGTCCATAAATCTCTCTGTACTACCTACCGAAAGTGCATTTGTCAGTCTGTAAATTGTTCCTCTTATGCACTCATCAGAAACAACTCCTTTTGCGGCTAAAATTGCTTTTCTCAACTCATATCCGCTATTTCTCATAGCCCATACATTCATTTTCTTATTACCTCCTTCACCTTGTACAATCATAAATGTTCTGACCTGAATCTTAAATACAAGCACTGCCCTGCTCAAAATACTTTCTGTTTCAATGCTTGCCTTAATAAGCCTGTTTATAAGCCTGTACTGATTATTATAATTTATCAGATTTTCAATCGAGCTCTCATACACATTTAAAAAATCATTTTTTATCTTCACATTTGGATGTTCTGATAACTTTTCTAAATATCCCATTATCTTATCATCCTTAAGAACATTTAGAATATCTTTATATAATATATTAAAAATATACGTGTCTTCTGCATTTGTTCCTCTTAATATCACAGGTATGTTATTAAGCTCTTTAATCTTTAATTTAAATATTGTATTTAAAGTCCTTGCAACCCATGTAGTGTATTTTTCTTCACTATGCTTTGCACTTTCTTCCAGTACTACCTTTACCGTTTTATTAACAGCGGTCAATGCCTTAATATCATAATCTATATTCTGAAAAACAAACTTATTTCCAACCAGACGAAATCCCAAAGGAACAAGCGCATACAGATAAGCACATAAAGGACATATATACGCATCAACTTTGCAGTTCCAAAATGCTGAACGCTTTCTTGAAAGGTCATCTGCCATATCATTCATAAAAGCAATTGAAATCTTTTCTTTACTGTCTATCAGAGTATTACATTCAATACAATACTCCTTAGATTTTTCATGAGATTTTCGCAGATAATCTCTTAAAGGTTTTGAAAAATCTTTTTCAAACATCTCACGCATATCTTTTGCCGCATTTGCCCTAAGCAAAAAACTTTTGCCATTCCAAAAACGATTTATGTAATTGTAGATTATACTTTTCATACAAAAAGTTTCCCTACACAATGGCTGTTTTAAAAAGTTTTCAAGTTCTGACAATCTTTTCAGTATCTCATCAGACTCCATTTTCACATTTATTTTTTTACTTTTAAGATTCTCATATATTTCTGGATTTTTAATTTTGTCACGAATATTTGCAAAACCACTTTTATAACTATTAGACAACATCTTATCTGTAATGTATTTCAAATCATCTTTTATACTGCTGTTTTTTTCTATACCAGCTCCTTTTTCTATAACTCCTTTACATTTTTCAATCCTATTTATAATTTCCTGATATGTACACATTGGACCATAAATTTCTACGAATGCTTTAAAGTACATATCTGTCCAGTCTGCATTCAATGCAAACTCACGACTTATGCAGAGTACCTGTTCTTCTTCATCAATCCAAAAATCTTCACCTTCTCTGGCATTTAAAACATGAAACATATTATACATTCCCACAATACCTGCATTTTTCAGAAAATCACCTTTTGTAATCTTGATTGGCTCCACATATTTCACTCCCCTCTACATAACGATCTCAAATTTACCATGCCCTTCTGACCTTCGGCATCCTAACCCTGCCATATACAAAAAGTTCAAAAGTTCAGGTGTCCCCGTCAATTTATAAATCCCGATATTTGCATCTATCATATGTTCAAACACACACTGAACAACCTTTTTTCCTTTTATAGGAACAATTGAAAAACCATCTGTTGAAATCGGTACATCAAGTTTTTTCAACATAAAATCAACATTTTCTTTCAATGCTTCTTCAAATTCATCATCTTCATAAGTGTAATAAATATCGGAATTATCATCGGACTTATGTTTCCTTACGATAAGGGAACTCAACATTTTTACAACAATCTCTGAATCCCTTATTTCCTTTCGTTTTTGTGCAACAATAGACACAAGTTTCATAGAATTACACTTCATGGGATAACTTTTTCCATACATAGTCTTAAAAGAATTAAGCATCTGTATGCTTTCCGCAAGATCAGCGTCACTAAAAAACACCTCAAAACAAGGCATCCCCAGTGAAATCTGTTCTTTTTGAAACTTTGCATTTGGAAGATAACACGAAAATGTATAACCTTTCATGACAGATTTGCTCTTGTCGTAAAGACTCATATGAAATTGTTCTGAATAGTTCAATGTTGCCTCTTTAAAAAAACTAATCATGAGTGATTCCAAACTTTTTGGCAAAAATGGTTTTTCCAAACTAAAAGTTAATTTGAACTGGTTCATTTTTTCATCCCTTTCCATAATCCATAATTATTCTTCAATCTCATTTTACTTCAATCATTTCAACTCTTATTATTTGAATGATTGAGTTTAGTATATCACTTTTCTTCTGCTATATAAATTTATTTTAAACTTCATGTAACATTTTCCTCAAACGCAGAGTATTTTATATAGAAACACTGGAATAATTATATGAAAAATAATTATCATGTCACCGATGAGCAGATTTCTAAATATCAAGAGCAAGGTTTATTAAATCAACCGGATGGTAAAAACACGACTTGCACAAAGAATGGTGTGAAAGCAACGGTACAACAGACTGTAGTTGACAGCTATTACGCATTCGTATCACTTAAGGTCACCGGTTATAATCTCAACAATACTGATAGTGTTCCTGAGTTTGATGAATTTAATGCTACAATAGACGGAAAAAAATTAAGCGGCTGGCATGATTTTTATGACGGTACGGTAACGAATGAAAATGGACAGCCTATTATGCCAAATGGCGAAACATTATTTAAAAATACAGATGGCAGCCTAATCTTTCCTTACGCAAATAAAGATGGCAGTCTGGAATATAATATGCTGTTTACCAGCAACGGAAAAGAGAATTATTTCTTAAACAAAACAATCAATATTACATTGACAAATCTCGGACAGTATATTCATGGCACGGATAGTCAAATGGAAAATGTGACATCTGCGACTTGGAAACTAGAAGCTCCTTTGGCTGGAAATTCAAGTAAATACAACCTCACGGCACAGAACAATATGTTAGGAGAGACTGGCATATCTATTGGGCAGATACAACTTTCCCCTCTCTCTGTTAATGTCACGCTAAAATCAAAAAAGAACATATCACACAACATGATACCACATTTTAAAGGTGTCAAAATGAAGAATGGAACAATCTATCTATGTGGTATGGATAATACTTTATCCAGTGCATCCCAAAAATCCATTAAGTCTAATGATGCATGGAAACTACGGGCAAATGTAGAAGGTATTATTGATGTCAACGAGGTGGAAAGTCTGCTGTTTGACAATCCAAAGAAATATGTTGGTATCACAGAAGATGAAGAAATAGAAAATGATGAAAACAACGATTATTATGAAATAAAAATCAAGCCCGAATAATTCTGTTTATATTTTCAGAAAAAGCCGCGAATATGTTATCTTTGCGGCTTTTTTATATTGATTTTAGATATGGTTTATTGTTTAATCCAATTTTTTATGCTAAACTATTCATTACATTTGTTGACTGAAAGTGTCTCAGCATATGCAAACCATTTTCACATACCAATCCATGCCACAGCATACAGTGCAACGGCATTTTTATTATCAACCGTATTTATTAAATATGAATATGGTTACACTATAATGGCAGAACGAGGATTTTTATGACTAGATTAAAAGATTTTCTTTTTAAATACAAACATGCAATTATTATTTTATATATGCCAATTTATCTTTTTTGGTTTATGACCCTTGAAAAAAGAACCAATGTACATTTTACCGAAATACATTGCAAAATAGATGACTATATTCCGTTTTGCGAAATCTTTATAATTCCATATCTTTTATGGTTTTTATATGTCGCAGTCAGTTTAGTATATCTTTTCTTTCAGACAAAGCACCTCGATGACTTTTACAGATGTTGTGCCGTGTTGCTGCTTGGAATGACAACTTCGCTTATTATTTACACCGTTTTTCCAAATGCCCAAACAATGCGCCCAAAAACATTTGACCACAGCAATATATTTACGACAATCATTGATATACTTTACCGTACCGATACCGACACTAATGTTTTTCCGAGCATTCACGTTTTTAACTCTGTTGCCATCCATTTTGGCATAAGCAGAAGCTACTATTTTAGAAATGTTGATAATACAAGCATTGTTAAAAGCGACAAAAAAAGAAAAGCGATAAAAATCATAAGACTTTCATCGCTCATACTTTGCATTCTTATATGCATATCAACACTGACACTTAAACAGCACTCGTTTTTAGACCTCGTCGGAGGCTGCGTATTATTTGCCTTTTATTACACTATTATTTATATCAGGCCTTTCAGACAGTCTAAGCTTTCAACAGATTGCTAAGTGCGGCAAATTGTTCAAGGCTTAACGCCTCGCCTCTGACCGTTGCAGGAAGTCCCATTTTTTCTAATGCTGCGACAACCTGTTCTTTATTTACATTTAAATTTGAAGCATTATTTAATCCGTTCTGGAGAGTTTTTCTTCTCTGATTAAATGATGCTCTTATTATTTTAAACATAAAATTCTCGTCTTTCACATCAACCGGCCTTTCCTCATGGCAGGTAAGCCTTATTACAGCAGATCCGACATTTGGGCGTGGCATAAAACAATTTGCGGGAACATTTGCAACTATCTCTGCTTTTGAATAAAACTGTACGGCAAGCGACAATGCTCCATAATCTTTTGTTCCCGGTCCCGACTGCATCCTGTCTGCAACCTCTTTCTGCACCATGACTGTTATGCTCTCAAGCGGCACATGACTTTCAAACAATCCCATAATGATAGGTGTTGTTATATAATATGGAAGATTCGCGACAACCTTTATCGGTCTGCCTCCGTTATGCTCCTTTGCTACTTTTGCAATATCAAGTTTAAGTATGTCCTCATTTACAACGGTGACATTGTCATAAGCAGACAATGTATCTGCAAGTATAGGTATAAGATTGTCATCTATCTCAACCGCCATAACTTCTCTTGCATTCTCGCAAAGATACTGTGTCATCGTTCCTATTCCGGGGCCAATCTCCAAGACAAAATTGTCTTTCGTAATTCCCGCTTCGCTTATTATCCGCTCCAAAACATGTGTATCTATAAGAAAATTCTGACCGAATTTCTTCTGAAATCTAAAATTGTATTTTTGTAAAATTTCTATCGTATTCTGTGGTATTCCAAGTGTTGCCATTTTCCCTCATTTCTGTGCCGTTGCACCTTTTATGCCGCCGTCTACACATATATGCAGACTAAAAGCTTTTTACTTACTGCAAACCCATACAAAAAGCGGAAGTGTAACAAGCATTATAAGCGTATTCTGCATTATCGCACACGCCGCAAATTTAGGATTATTATCATGCTTCTGCCCCATAATAACATTCAATGTAGCTGATGGCATAGCTGAAAGAATTATTATTGTAGAAGCAGCCTGATGTTCAATTTTTAATGATAACATAAGTATATACATAACAAACGGAATAATCAACATACGAAACAAACTTACTATATATGAATCTCTGTCGCACAATATCTCTTTTACATTCATTGATGCTATCTCAGCTCCTATTAAAAGCATGGAAACCGGCATCATGCAGTCTCCTATAAGACCTAATGAATCCGTAACAACCAGAGGCATTCTGAAAGGAACTGCATACAAAATTATAGTTATAACTGCAACTATTATCATTGGATTTAAAAGAATTTTTTTCAGATTTATCCCATCTTTTTTTTCGCCGCTTAAAAGATAAATTCCATATGTGAAATATAAAACGTCAAATACACTGTTATATACAACTCCGTACAATGTTCCTGTTTTTCCTGCAACAGCTCCCAATATAGGAAGTCCGACAAATCCTGTATTTGCAAATGCCACGAGCAATGTAAACATTGCCGACTTAGCGTCATCCATGCCAAATATTTTTCCGATAAAACCACCCGCCACGATTGTTACGACATAGTATAAAACAGTAATAACCGCAATCAGCACAACGCCCTTCAAATTTTCCATATTAAATGCCTGCTGCGATGATGCCAACATACTCACGGGCAGAAGAAGATTTACAAGCAGTGATGACATTTTATCTTTGCATTGCTCATCTATTATGCCAAACTTTTTTGCTCCAAAACCTATTGCCATTATTATAAATATTTTAAGCGTCAGTCCAACTACAAGATTCACCTTTACATTCTCTCCTCATTATCAGATTGTATGACTTATACATTTACTGTTTCTTCGGTCTTTTCATATTTTCCACAAAGGCAATACCCCATGTTTGCGCCACTTATCGTCTGGAGTTTTTCAATAGATTCACTGCTGTAAAATGCACTGTGCGGTGTTATCAGGACATTCTTTCTCCCTAGCAGCCCGCAAATTTCAAGATTTGGTTCTTCCGCTTCCAACACATCAAGACCCGCCGCCCTTATAATTCCACTATCAAGCGCTTTTTCTAACGCAGTTTCATCAACACTTCCTCCACGGCCTACATTTATGAATATCGGTCTATTCTTCATAAGTTTAAAAGTTTCTTCATTAAAAAAGTGATAATTTTCTGCTGTCAGATTCATATGATTTGTAATAATATCAGCACATTCAAATGCTTTATCAGACGATACTATCTCAACTCCATTTTTCTCAATATCTTTTCTTAACTTTTCATTTTTTTGCAGATACGGGTCAACCGCAACAACTTTCATTCCAAAACTTTTTGCTATTGATGCAACACGCTTTCCTATTTTTCCGAAGCCAAATATTGCAAGAACCTGACTTGTCAGGTTCTTTTCGGCATTTATGGTATGATATTTCCACTCATGTTCTTTTTCTATTCTATATGTATAATATTTCAAATTTCTATTCAATGCACAGATAAGCGCAAATGTGTGCTCCGCAACTTCCTGTGTACAGTATTCCCTGATATGACATACTTTTACATCATATCTCCCTGCTGCATTCATGTCAACATTTGAATAGCCTACTCCGCTCACCGATATAAAAGAGAGACTTTTTGCCGCTGAGAGAATTTTTTCTCCTATTTCCAAAAATCCGGTTATAATTCCCTCTGCTCCATCAAGTTTTTTTATAAGCTCTTCATCATTTTTATATGGGTATATCTCAAATTCAATCTTATCTTTTATATCCGGCACACTGCAATTCATTCCATCTGCATAAGCTTTTAGAACACTCTGTTTTGTCGGCTCATAATCATGCTCCAACACATTTTGATAATCGCAAATCAAAACTCTCTGTTTCACCATCAACACCAGCTTTCTCCAGTAATATTTCTTTTATGGCAATAACCACCGCCATCATTTCCTGTCTTGTTCCTATTGTTATTCTCAGATATTTTTTTAATCTCTCATCCGCAAAGTGACGTGTCAATATTCCTTCTTCTTTTAACTTTCTGCACAGCTCTTCCGACTCTATATCCTCATGATAACAAAATACAAAATTGGCTTTTGAAGGAATTACATCAAATCCTATATTTTCAAGTTCATGCGTAAACCATTTACGATTTTTAATAATAGTATTTACACATTCCTTCAAATAATCTGTATCTTTAACTGCGGCAATTCCTGCTGCCATAGTCACCGAGTTGAGATTAAACGGGTTAAACGAAAATTTTATTTTATTCATATCTGATACAATGTCTTTCGACGCTATCGCAAAGCCTATATGTGTCCCAGCCATATTCCGTGATTTTGAAAATGTTCTTACCACAACAAGGTTAGGATATTTTGTTGCAAGTCCTATACATGATTCCGTGGAATAATCTGCATATGCCTCATCAACAATCACCATTCTGTTTGGATTTTTTCTTACAATTTTTTCAATGTCCGCTACCGGAACAGTAAGTCCTGTCGGATTGTTTGGATTTGCAAATATAATATCTCCCTCAAGATTCATATAATCATTTATATCAATCGAAAAATCATCCTTTACCGGAATTTCTTCCATATCAAGACCATAAGTTTTTGCATATGTCCTGTAAAATCCATATGTAATATCCGGAAAATAAATCTTCATACCACGCCTGAAAAAGCTCATAAGCACAAAACTTAACACCTCATCAGCACCGTTTCCGACAAAAACTTCATCCTCAGTAACACCATAAACTTCTGCAACAGCCCTTCTGAACTCATGACAATGCGGGTCAGCGTAATAACTCATATTCCATATCTCAGCCTTTGAAATTGCTTCAAAAACCTTTGGTGACGGCGGCATTGATGTCTCATTTGCATTAAGTTTTATATAAGGCTTGTCCTTTGGCTGTTCGCCCGGTACATACGGTTCCATATCTTTATATTCATCTACTAAAAAAATACTCATTTTTATCCCTCCATCTGTCTATAATTCTATAAAACTTTTGATAAAAATTCCTGCAGTCTCGGACTCTTTGGATTTCCAAAAATTTCTTTCGGTTTTCCCTCTTCTTTTATTTTCTTTTCATCAATAAACATAACTCTGTTTGCAACTTCTCTCGCAAAACCCATTTCATGTGTGACAACAATCATTGTCATACCATCGTTTGCAAGTTCTTTCATAAGCGACAAAACTTCTCCAACCATTTCCGGGTCAAGTGCTGATGTCGGCTCATCAAACAATATTACCTCCGGATTCATCGCAAGTGTTCTTGCTATTGCAATACGCTGTTTCTGTCCACCCGAAAGCATATCCGGATACATATCTGCCTTATCGCTAAGTCCTACTCTTTCAAGCAGCTCATCCGCTTTCTTTTTAGCTTCTGCTTTTGACATTATCTTAAGTTTTACAGGTGCAAACATGATATTCTCTCTGACTGTCATATGCGGAAACAGATTAAACTGCTGAAATACCATGCCGATTTTTCTTCTTATATTGTTTATATCAACACCTGATGATGTAATTTCGACATTATCAAACAGGATACTGCCCGATGAAATCTCTTCCATTTGATTTAAACTTCTTAAAAACGTAGATTTGCCGCAGCCTGAAGGCCCTATGATTGCAACCACTTCACCTTTTCTTATCTCAGTATCAATATTTTCCAAAACAACTCTGTCACCATATGACTTTGTAAGTCCATTAACCTTTAATAAAATATTATCTCTCATTCTTTCTCAGGCTCCTTTCCATTGCTGCAACTCCCATAGTCAACAGCTGTACAAAAAACAGATAAATAATTGCTACCAATATAAGAGGCATAAAGGCATCAAATGTGTTACTTCTTATAATATCTCCACCTCTTGTCAAATCGTTAAGTCCTATATAACCGCAGATAGATGTCTCTTTCAAAAGTGTTATAAACTCATTGCATAATGCCGGAAGTACATTTTTAACTGCCTGCGGCAAAATGATAGACATCATTGTAACCTTATATGTAAGACCAAGACTTCTGCCTGCCTCAAACTGTCCGTTGTCAACCGACATAATTCCGCTTCTGAGTATCTCTGCAACATACGCACCTGAATTAACCGCAAATGCAAGAACTGCTACAAGAACTTTGTCAACATTTACCGATTTAAATATGACATAATACATAATTAAAAGCTGTATCATCATCGGTGTTCCTCTCACAACAGTAAGATAAAGTTTACACACTCCGTTTAATAATTTTATTTTTCCTGTCCTGTCGTGTGTAACCCTCACGAATGCCACCAAAAATCCTAAAATTATTCCAAGTATTGCTGAAAATATTGCTATTATCAGTGTATTTTTCAATCCTTTTGTTATATATTTCCATCTGTTGTCTTTTATAAAGTTCTTTTTAAACTTTTCTACAATTCCGATTTTATTTCCCTCTTTGCCCGCTTTTACGATAATGACCTGTTTTGATTTAGCATAAGAATTTGAAAAATTTATTGATTTAAGTCTGTCCTTTGTCACTGTAAGACCCGCAATTCCGACATCTGCTTTTCCTGAACTTACAGAATTGATTATCGCATCAAACTCCATATCAGCTATTTCAACTTTCATGCCAAGTCTGTCACCTATTGCAGTAATAATATCAATGTCAATTCCTGTAACTTTTTCATTTTCATAATATTCATATGGCGGGAATGTCGCATTTGTTGCCGCAACCAGTTTTTTTCCTGAATATTTAGTCCCCTCCGGTGTTTTATACGGGTGCTTTCCCTTTTCCTCACCTATATAGTTTGAGATAATGCTTTTTATTGTTCCGTCAGCTTTTAATTCTTCCAATGCAGAATTAATTTTATCTGTCAGTTCATCATTCCCTTTTGCAATACATATCGCATATTCTTCCGATACAAATTCTTCTTCAAGAATTTTTAAATCACTGTTATCTTTGGCTACAGTAAGCGCCGGCTGTTCGTCTATAATGACACAGTCGATTTTATTCTGTTTTAACGCCTGGACTGCATCTGCCATTTTGTTGTATCTCTCTACTGTTGTCCCCTCTTTGTCCCCCTCATAATCTGATGAATAAATATCACCTGTAGTGCCAAGCTGAACACCTATTTTTGCCCCTTTCAAATCATCAACTGTTTTGATTGTTTTACTCTTTGCCTGTGCATCGGCTTTTACATACATTGTCAGAAATGCCATGCACATCAACGCCATCAAAAATATTCTTATTTTCTTTTTCATGTACTCACCTATAATGTCCTTTCTTTACCATGCTGTCTAATGTGTCTGTACAATAAAATATCAAGTTCTATCCTCTTAATATAGGGAATGTCATACAATGTGGTCCCCCGCCGGCTTTCAAAATCTCAGTAATGTTTAATTCAATCACCTCCATGCCTTTCGCCGCAAGTTTCTCATTTACCGCCTGATTTCTTTTAAGCGACATAACCCGGTGTTCACCCAATGACTGAAGATTACAGCCATGAAGAAATATTGCATCTTCATCAACCTCTATCACTTCTATATCATGTTTTGTCAGCATTTTTCTAAAATCCTCAGGCAGACCTTTTTTATACGATACCGCAAGATGTTCGTCTACAAGATTGAAACACATATCAAGATGAAGATATTCTCTTTTTAACGGAACGCCCGTAACTTCATATCCAAGTGGCTCAAGAATTGATTTTAATTCAGTCAGCCCGGCTTCATCGGTTCTGTCAGCCATTCCTACGGCAACCCAGTTTTCATTCATAAACATAAAGTCACCGCCCTCAAAAAGTCCGTTTTTTACTTCACCTATCATTGGAATTTTAAGCTCTTCCATGCGTTTTTTATAGTCAATGTGTTCCTTATAACGCATATCAAGTTTAAATCTTCCAAGTATATACCCCTCTTTTACACACCCTCCAAAATCTCTCGCGAAAACAGAATTCGGTCTTTCACTATCAGGTTCAAGAAATTCAACTTCAACTCCCGCTTTTTTATATGCCTCAACAAATTCATTATGTTCTCTTAGCATTGTTTCAACATCCATTGTTGTGTCTTTCCAAATTTTTGCTATTTCATTTATTGGTGCCGGTTTTAAAAACTGTGGCCTTGAAACCAAAACTTTTTTCAATTTATCTGTTCCGTTTTTTACAAACATTTAAAGCACTTCCTTCCTACAAAAAATTATCCAATGTTTTTAATATAAGTTTTGGCAGTACCCCGAAACTGTATGGAATATACAATCGCTCTGTCCATTTATGGGCATCCTTTCCATACACTCCGTAATTGACTGCTTTTATATTTAATTTTCTCATTTTCTCAAACGGAAGCGGATATAACTGTTCCATCTGAGGGAAATTTTTCTCTAACAACTTTGTTGAATTTTCTTCATCATCAACTGCCAGATAACTGCTGTCAGAAAGACTTGGAAAGAAACGGCATATATTGTATGAAAGACCTGCCTCATCCTCCGTTTCTTTTACCGCCATCCTTATCTTAGAAAACGTCTGCTCATCCGCATCTTTTAATGTATTATGCGGACAATACGGAGCTGCAAAATAAAGCACTACAACCGGATGATAAATTTCTGCAATCGCAGTCATTTTTCTGATAAGCTCTATCGGAATTTCTCTCTTATCCTTTTTTTCCTGAAGATATTTCTTTGTATCATCTGCAAGAATTCCTCTAAGACCGCCGCATTTCTTTTCTGCCAGCATATAAAGTTCATCATAAGTCATTACTGACCATTCGTTTGAAATTTCTTTGTACTCTTTTTTAGAGAGTTTGCAAAACTTTTTATATCTTTCGTTTGCATCCGACATTGTCTTATTAACCGCTCCTACTGCTGCATCCGAAAGTTTTTTTACTATCACTTTCATGTCCGCATCATGGACAAAATAGTTAAAATAAACAAATGCCTCTTTCGCCGTCTGCACGTTATACCATTCTTTCAAATCTTTCATTTTTAATGCCACAGGCGGAAGTGAATACTCTCCTTTATATTCATCACAAAATGCGGGATTGAGATTTATTTCGCTTGTAAGATTTGCAGCCACAGTACATGCGTCATATCCTTCAAAGCACTGACCCACATGTGTTTCTCTCCCCATTATGTAAAAACACGGAAGAACTTTTCCTCCAACTCCGGTATAAATATACTGATGTTTATCACCCGGATACATCGGACATGTATAATCATTATTGATTGCAAGCACATAATTTAAATTATATTTTTCTCTTAAGCTCTCAAGGATTTCAATCCCCTCTATAATGCCGGTGTGAAGATTTTCTTCAACCGGGTTAAGAGAAAGTAAAATATTTCCCGATAATTGTTTTACATTTTCTGCAAGGTGTTTTAACAGAACCATAAAAACAGCATCACCGCTTTTCATATCGCATGCACCTCTGCCAAAAAGATACTCCCCAGATTGCAAATCCTCTTTAACTTCTTTTGGAAGTTCTATATCCTTTAACTTTCTTTCAAGCTTTTCCGTATCAAAAGCATATTCTTTAAGACTTCCATAATCTTCAACTCCAACTGTATCTGTATGTCCGTGAAAGATTACCGTATTTGGATTTTCAGCTTTTTCACCTCTTAGTAAAGCAAACACATTTCTTCGTTCCAACTTATCATTCTTTAATTTTTGTATGATAACAAATTCGGGATGCTCTCTAAAATACGGAATATCTCTTATATAATTTTCTATAAAAATTCCAATATCTTTTTCACCCTCTGTTCTATTGACACTCGAAACCGCAACCATCCTTTTTGTCAATTCCAACATTTCTTTTTCCATCTAATGCCCCCTTCAAAGCTGTCAATTAAAGAAAAAAGGAGCCTGCAGAATTAAATTCTACAAGCTCCTTTGCTTTATGTCACTTACTATATCAATATCTTTTTTAGTTTTCAATGTATAAAAAACAAAGTTTTGAAATATTTTTTGTAAAAACTACAAAAACATGTTAAAATATATCAAAATTTTTGAATTAAAACAGCTCATTTGAAACGACAAAACTATTATTCAGCAAAAGAAAGGAACGGAGATTAAAATGTTAGATGTAGCTTCTCTTGAAAAATTTGAATTATTAAATAAACTTAGACTCGTATCTGGTGCAAACGGATTATACCGCAGCATAACTAATGTCGTTATTCTCGACTATGAGGGAATTGAAGGTGATTTTAGCGGATTTCATGAGGGCGATTTCGTCATCACAAATCTGCTCTTTGCCAAAAACGACACCTCTAAAATTTATCCTGCTTTTGAGGCACTTATTAAACTCGGTGTGTCTGCATTTGCGATTAAAACAGTCTTTTTTGATAAACTTCCCGACGATATTTTAGAATTAACTGAAAAAAATGAAGTACCCGTATTTTTGTTCAACAACATTTACATAGAGGATGTAATTCTCAGCATAACAGACCACCTTCGTTCATCATCAAATTACAATTACTATGAAAACCTCATAGATTCCTTTCTTACATCTCCCTCAAGGCAATCAAACATAAAGGAATTTGTCAATTCACTTACACCTGATTCTGACATCCTTAAATCCGAAAACCTTGTGACAACACTGTACCTGATGTCAGAAAACGAAACTGACGAGTTTACACTTCAAAGAAATATAAATAAACTTACTCTGCGTGCAAAGCATTTAAGCATTGCCGTTTCTATAAAAATACTAAAATATAAAAAAGGAATTCTTTTAATGTGTTTTGGCAATGAAACTACAAATTACGAGAATATCCGGAAAACAGTAATATCCGAATTATCCCTGTCATCATATACTATCGGTTTCAGCGATTTTGCACTGCCTCTTAATAAAATTGATATAGGCATTGAACGAAGCATAAACTCATGTACATTTGCATTAAAAAGTCAAAAAAAATTTGTTAAATACAGCAATCTCGGACTTTATAATTTTATTTTTACATTGAGCAAGGACAGATACGCACATGAATATCTTGAAGAAAAGTACGCCGTTTTTAATACGCAAAAAAATAAACCATTATTCAGCACAATGTCTGTACTTGTAAATAATGGTTTTGATATTAACAAAACTGCCGAATCACTTTTTCAACACCCAAATACAGTACGTTACAGAATTGAAAAACTAAAATCTCTGTTTAACACAAATACTGAATTAGAATTTCAATTCCTATGTACCATACTTATCTCCCAATACGATACATCTTCATCGCATTTTCGTAAGTTGCAGTGATTATCTCCTGTGACGAAATTCCTTTAAGTTCGGAAATACAATCCACCACATGTGTAAGGTAAGACGAATCGTTCCTCTTTCCACGATGCGGTTCAGGAGTAAGATAAGGGCAGTCTGTTTCAAGAACAATACGCTCAAGTGGGGTTATCTTAACAACCTCCTTGAGTTTCTTACTGTTTTTAAATGTAACCACTCCGCCAATCCCAAGATAATATCCCATATCAAGATAAATCTGCGCCATTTCAGGACTGTACGAAAAACAATGAATAACTCCGTTAAGCTCGTCCCCGTGGTGCGCTTTCATTATATCGAGTGTATCTGCTGCCGCATCCCTGCTGTGAATAATAATCGGCATATCAAGCTCATAGGCAAGGTCAAGTTGTCTTGCAAACCATTTCTTCTGTACATCTCTTTCCGGCTCATCATAATGGTAATCAAGACCTATCTCACCTATCGCAACAATCTTTTCATCGGCGGCAAGACTTTTAAGCCATTCCATGTGGCTTTCGTCAAGTCTCTCGACATCTTCCGGATGTATACCGACCGCACCGTACATAAAATCATGTTCTTTAACAATTTCAAATGTCTTTTTGGTAGACGCCACACTTGCGCCTACATTTACAACAGTTCCAATACCTCTATCTTTCAGCGAAAGAAGTAATTCTTCCCTGTCCTCGTCAAATCTCTCATCATCATAATGTGCATGTGTATCAAAAATCATAATATCCTATATCTCCTAAAAAAATATCCGCTATACCAATAGTATAGCGGATTTACTGTCAAAATACAATTTATGATGATTTTTGCATCATTTTATAAATAAAATACTATCATATCAATCAAAAATACCGGTATAAGGCAGCTTAATGACCAAAGCATATATCCGAAGAATGATGGCATCTTGATACCGTTTTCCTCGGCAATTGAGCGAACCATAAAGTTCGGTGCATTTCCTATATATGTGTTTGCTCCCATAAATACGGCACCTGATGAAATCGCCATAAGAAGAATTTTCGGAACAAATCCTCCCGTAACCTGTATTCCATCCTTAAATCCAAGTGAAAGTGCTGTCTTAAAGAATACAAGATATGTCGGTGTATTATCAAGGAAACTTGACAAAAATCCTGTTATCCAGAAGAACTGCCAAGGCTTTGTAACTCCGAGTTCTCCACCCTTTACTTCAAGAATAAGAAGTGTAGGTATCATTGTTATAAATATACCGATGAAAAGTATTGCAACTTCCTCTATCGCATCCCATGTGAAATGGTTGTCTTCTCTTATGCCCTTATCAGTAGTCTTGTACGAAAGCAATGCTGCCGCAAGTATTATGATAACTTCAAGAAGTGATGCATAACCAAACTCTACCTCACCGTATATATGGATATTATTCGCAAAGAAAGGACTTATCTGCGGAAGTACACCACTAAGTATAACGGCTCCGACTATCATTGCAAGAAAAATAATATTTTTTGCTCCCACAAGACGGATAGGCGCCTTATTTTCAAGAACTTCCGGTTTAAGACCATCTGCAATATCTTTCTTATACGCATGTGTATCAACTATAAAGAAAAGTGCAAGAAGAATTACTATATTTAATACCAGTATCGGAAGAAGATGTAAACTCCAGAAAAAGTCAACACCATTCATAAATCCCATCAAAAGCGGTGGGTCACCAACAGGTGTCAGGCATCCCCCGATATTTGAAACAAGGAATATAAAAAATACTATTATCTGTACTTTTCTCTTACGCCATTTATTTGCTCTTATTATCGGTCTTATCATGAGCATACTTGCTCCTGTTGTTCCAATCCAGCTTGACAAAAGCGTACCGATAAGAAGCATTAAAATATTTACCCTAGGTGTTCCGACAAGGTCTCCCTCAAGTGCTATATTTCCTGCAACGCAGAACAGACCAAACAGCAACACTATAAATGTAATATAATCTCCGAAAATAACTTCGAGAAATTCTTCAAAAGTTTTACTTCCGCCATAACCTATGGCAAATGGTATCAAAAACGCAAGTGACCAAAAGATTACTGCTACCGCTTTATATTTTTCCCATAACTCTCCGATGACCAACGGACATATCGCTATACATAGAAGCATTCCAACAAACGGAATACAGTACGCAAGCGACAGACTTTTTCCAAGCTCCTGCTCAGCTCCCTTTTCAGCTGCAAATGATACTGCCGGGTTTACGGCAACTGCAACAAGAAGCATTGACACAATCGCAAAAAAGCTATTCTTTACTGTTTTCATACTCTTACGCCTCCTGTGTAAAATAACACTGTTTCTACTTATTAAATATAACACTATTCGCATACCGAGTTATTATAGTACAGAGGACATAAAAAAGCAATAAAACTTTTATACAATTTTTATTATTTTTATGGCGGAACTGTTAAAATTCAGCCATCTCCTACCTGTGAGTTTTCTCATAGGCAGGCAGACTCATTCTGAAAAACCTCCTCATCAGACATCTTCCGTTAAACGGTATAATCGGATAAAGATAGCCCTCTCCCAGCAATGTATGCGTCATAAGAAGCGATATGGCAAGAATAACCGTTCCTATGATAAATCCATATATTCCAAAAATACTTGTTAATATAAGCAGAATTATGCGATGAAATTTGACCGCATATGTCAATTCCATATTACTCTGTGTATAATTTGCGACTGCCACAAATGCCATATAAAGCATTATCTCCGGGTTAAACCATCCTGAATCAACCGTATAATCACCAAACACAATACCTGCAACTATACTGAGCGGCGTTGTAAGCATGTTCGGCGTATTGACTGCCGCCATCTTTAATCCGTCAATGGCAAATTCGAGTATAAGTAATTGAAATATCGGTGCCACATTTATGTCATCACGAATCAGAATAAATTCAAGACACGAAGGCACCCAGTCCGGATTTTCTATCAAAAGTAAAAATACAGGTGTTATAAAAACCGCAAGTATATTTGTAAGCATTCTCGTCAGTCGTAAATATGTCCCCGTAACCGGCGGAAAATAATAATCATTTGCATCTTCAACAATCCCAAACAATGACGTAGGCAGAATCATAACGGCTGGAGAATTATCAACAAGTATGACGATACTTCCCTCCAAAAGACTAGCCGCCGCCGTGTCCGGTCTCTCCGTATACTTATATTTTGGAAAAGGATTTATCCACTTTCCCGGAAAAAGCATTTCAGCAAGGCTTTCCTGATTCATGGTAAGCGAATCGACATCCATCGAATTTATATTATCCATAACTTTTTTTATGTCTTTTTCGTTCACTCTGCCACACATATAGGCAACAGCTATGTCTGTTCTTGAACTTCTGCCTACCCTTGCAAATTTAAATACAAGATTTTTGTCTCTTATTCTTCTTCTGATAAGTGCCATATTTGGAATAAGTGCCTCAATAAATCCATCTCTCGAGCCCCTTAAAACCTTATCTTTTTCAGGTTCCTGCACTGTTCTTCCGGGATATTCCCTAAGGTCAAGAGCAAGAATACCGTCATATCCCTCAATCATCATGCATGTAAGTCCGGCGAGAAAATTATCCGTAAAATCCCGTTCCGTTTTTATCTCCATAATATCGACAAACGGCGTACTTCTGCTTATGAAATCTGCGAGATTTTCCGGCATGTCCTCATCTTTTATTGAATAAAAAAACTGCATAAGCTTTTCTACGGTATCTCCGGGCAAAAAACCGTCTATTGAATAAATCGAAACTTTTCTGCCGCCAATCTCAGCTTCACGATGAAGCAAATCAAAATTCTCATCAAATTTAAATATTCTGCTTATTTCCTGCTGACGCATCTTGAAATCGCTTCCAAAAATGCCGGATTTTTTTTGTCCTGTATTATCTGTACTGTTTTGCTGCATATGACTGCTCATCTTTCAGACTGCCTCCATTTTTTCCAAAATTTAATAATGCACAATGGTTATTGTTTGCAGAAAACAGTAAAATATACTATGATGTAGAATAATCCTTAATTCTACCTTTCAGACAGGAGACTCAAATGCCAATCACAACATACGACCAACAGCTTTTTGCCGATGCTTGCCAAAAAATCATCGCCAAAGAACGTGAAACTAACGGAATCGGCACTTTAAAAGAAAAAACAATGCATGCAGTTCTCAAAAACTTTTATGAGCCTGACATTTCACATCAGGAGATAAAAGTTGACCGTTTTGTCGCCGATATTCTGCGTGACAACGAGATTATAGAAATACAGACAAGAAGCTTCAACGCCATGCGCAAAAAACTGAGTGTCTTTTTGGAAAAATACCCCGTTACCATTGTCTATCCTATCCCACACAACAAGTGGCTTTACTGGATAGACGAAAATACAGGCGAGATTTCCAAGAAAAGAAAATCCCCTAAAACAGGAACTTTCTTTGACGCTTTTATTGAACTTTATAAGATAAGCATGTTTTTATCAAATCCAAATCTGCATATCTGTCTTGTTCTCGTCGACATGGAAGAATACAGACTTTTAAACGGATGGAATGAAACACGAAAAAAAGGTTCATCACGATACGACCGTATTCCTGTCGCACTCCATGATGAACTCTATATTTCCGGTGGAAGTGATTACAGTCTGATACTGCCTGATAATCTGGCAGAAACTTTCACCTCGAAAGACCTCTCAAAATGTGCAAAAATTCCGCTCTGCCTTGCCCAGACCACCCTGACTGTCCTGAAACGAACCGGGGCAGTCGAAGAAGCAGGCAAAAGCGGGCGGTGTATCTTATACAAAAAATGCAGATAGATGAGATATAAACACACAATCATATCCGTATATTTTGACCCCAACTAATGCCACGGATTGCTTTATATTTTTAAACAATCTTAAAAACCGGATTTTTCTTTATTCCGATAAGCAGAGGTATAACCATTATAACCCATGCTATAGGCTCCGCCCATATAATAGCCCAGTATCCTAATACCGGTGTTAAAAATGTTGCTACAAGCACCTTACATATAAGTTCAAACGAGCTTGATACAACCGGTGTAACGCTGTCACCAATTCCCTGCATTGCATTTCTAAGTATACATATAACAGACGGGATAAAATAAAGCAGTGTATCTACTCTTAGATAAAGTGATGCCGTGTCTATAACCTGCTGCTGTTTTGTTGCCGTTATCATCTCCACCATATATGGAACAACCGTATACGATAACAGCACCATGAAAGCACACCATATCCAGGTAACTATCGTAACCTGCCATATTCCTTTCTTTATTCTGTCAGGTCTTTTCGCACCCATATTCTGACCGCAAAAAGTTGCCATTGTTGTTCCAAATACAGTAAACGGAAGCATAAAGAACTCTGAAATCTTTCTCGCCGCTGTATGCGCAACAATATAATTTGCATTATTGAGCGAATTTATGGCTCCCTGAAGTGCCACAGAACCGATATTTATAAGCGAACTCATAAATCCCATTGAACATCCTATCGCAAACATTGACTTTACAAGACTCTTTTCAAGCTTTATATCCTTTATTCCAAAATGAAGCACCGGATATTTCTTAAGCATATACACAAAACAACATGCAAATGACAAAATCTGAGATAATATCGTGGCAAACGCCGCACCTTCAACTCCCCACTTAAATCCACAGACAAACAAAATATCAAGACCTATATTAACAAATGTGGAAATTATCAGAAAAATAAGTGGCGTAATTGAGTCTCCTATCGCTCTGAAAAGTCCTGCACAGACATTGTATAACATTGCCCCGGTCATTCCCAAAAGGATTATTCTGAAATATCTGTATGCGCCATTTATAAGATTTTCAGGGGTATTTAAAAATTCAAGTATATTTCTTAAAAATGCCACGCTAAGCACAGTAAATACAAGCGACACTGCTATTCCAAGCACAAAAGTTGCCGATACTGCTTTTTTTATTCCATTCTCATCCTTTGCACCGTAACTCCTTGCAACGATTATCGCAAATCCGTTTGTCATTCCCAGCAAAAATCCGATTATCATATTATTTAACGAACTTGTGGCTCCAACAGAGGCAAGTGCATTTTCTCCCAGAAACTGCCCTACTATTCTCGTATCAGCAAGACTGTAAAATAACTGAAATATATTTCCTATAGCAATAGGTATGGCAAATCCCATTATAAGCGGCAATGTTTTTCCTTCTGTTAAATCTTTCATTGTTAAACCTCATTTCCATAAACTTCAAAAGTGGCAAACCGGAAATCATTTTAACACACTTTTTACAAAAGTAACACAAAAACTATTTAAAAATTAAGCTAAATTTATTCAAACACAAGCCAATTTATGGTACAATTGAATACAATGATATGTTTTTAAAAGTATTAAACAAAATACCGATAAATTAATTAATACATTATCTATGTATTTGAATGGAGGTTAATTTGTATGAATAAAATATACCTGGCATTTTTATTTCTAATGATAATACCCATACTGATATGTATAAAATATGCCCATAAAATCAAAAACGAAGTTGCATCTTCAATTCAGAATTGTCTTGTTTTTGCAATTATAACCATACTCGGAAATGGCTTGTTTGCACTTTCCACGAACGAAACATTTGCATATCTAATGGAAGCTCTTTATCTGTTTTCATTTGACATGGTACTTATATACATACTTCAATACTCTCAGCAGTATACACTTGTATTCAACGAAGTCACTCCATTTAGAACAGGCTGTTTTATACTCGCATATCTGGATGGTATTTCATTATTTTTTAATACATTTTTTCACTATGCATTTACCTTAAAAACAGTCAGATATACGTATTTTACATTGTATCATGTAGCTGACAAAAAACTTTTTTACTATCTTCACTATGCTTTTGCATATTGTATTGTATTTTGTATTATCGCATCATTTACAATAAAAATTCTGCAAATACCATATTTTTACCGTAAAAAGTATCTTCCGATACTTACAATAATGTGCATAATAATACTTTTAAACTCTGTATGCAATATATCAGAGTTTCCTATAGATGTATCACTTCCGTTTTTTGTATTTGCTGCAATAATAATATGCTATTTTACACTTTATCGTTCCCCAAATGAGCTTATAGACAAAACGCTGTCTATTGTTGTAGCAGAAATAAACAATGCTATTATATGTTTTGATATAAACAATGATTGCGTCTACGCAAATGACCGTGCACGGAAGATGTTTGACAGTCTGTCAATCCCTCTTTCATCCATTTCTGACTATGCACTGAAGTGGATAGAAAAGAATAACATCAACAATCTTAATTCCATTGAATGTAGTGACAAATACATCATTGATAATAAAACACGCTACTTTGACATAGAATACAGAAAATTATTTGATAGGAAAGAAGAATATATCGGTTTTTTCTTAAATCTTATTGACAATACCGAAAAACATCTTGCATTTGAAAAAGAAAGGTATCTCGCAACGCATGATACACTTACCGGTCTGTACAATAAAGATCATTTTTCAGCAAAAGCTTCTGAGGTTCTCAAAGCAAATTCAGATATAGAATGGCTGCTCCTCAGTTCAAATATTAAAGATTTTAAATTGATAAATGATTTATTCGGTCTTGAAAAAGGAAATGAAGTTTTAAAAATGGAAGCTGACCTGCTCAAAGAGCAGTGCGGAGAGGGTATCATTTACGGCAGAACAGGCGGAGATAAATTCGCCGCATGTATCCCAAAAGCCAGATTTCATGAACAGGATTTTATGAATGCCATTCAGATAATGGGACGTGCCTTCAACAATGACCTTTATCACCTTCATATCTATATCGGTGTCTACGAGATTACTGATGTCAACGAGGACATTTCAATAATGTGTGACAAAGCAAATCTCGCAATCAAAACACTTTATGAAAATTACGATAAATCCATTGCCTATTACAACGACACAATTTTCAATGATACTATCGTTGAAAAACAGCTTGTCGGTGATTTTGAAAAGGCTTTGGACGAAAAACAGTTTTGTATGTATCTTCAGCCTCAGATGACATCAGACGGACAAATGCTCGGTGCCGAGGCTCTTGTCAGATGGCAGCATCCAAAACGCGGGCTTATCTTTCCAGGTGATTTCATAGAAGTATTTGAACGTACAGGTCTTATCTATCGCCTGGACAAGTTTGTCTGGGAATTGGCCGTACAAAAGCTTGCACAATGGCAGAAAGACGGTCATGACAACCTGTATATATCCATAAATATCTCCACTAAAGATTTCTATTACATGGATGTATATGAAACCATCACATCACTTGTTGAAAAATATCATATCATACCTTCAACACTTAAACTTGAAATCACCGAAACCGCACTTATGACAGGAACTTCCGGTGAACTTGATATTATTCAACATTTCAGGCAATATGGTTTCCAAGTTGAAATTGATGATTTCGGAAGCGGTTATTCTTCACTTAACACACTTAAAGATATGGATGTTGACGTAATTAAAATCGATATGGGATTTTTAAGAACAACAAAACCCGACCGCTTAGAAAAGAGTATGTCTATTTTAAATACAATAATTGCACTTACAAAAACTCTTGGACTTGCTGTTATAACAGAAGGTGTTGAAACAGAAGAACAGGTTATGGAACTTACCCAAATGGGATGCAGTGTATATCAGGGATATTATTTTTCAAAACCTATACCAACCAAACAATTTGAAGAGACATATTTACACTAATAAAAATACAACTATTTTTATTATAACTTAACAGCATAAATAATATAGATATATAAACAGCCGAGATTAATATAAATAAATTTATATTAATCTCGGCGTTATACGTTATAGTTAAAATCCATCAAAAATTATTCATAATCCTTTACATTCGAACTGTCAACCTTCTCAAATGGCACCCAGACATACTTCTTATCACTTGTAGCACCTTTAATAGCTGATATGCCATCACCGTTTACCATAGCCGCTACAGCCTTAACAGCCATATCACCTTGTCCTGTTGCCGACTGATAAACCGTAAATGCCATCGTACCTGCTTCTATGGCTGCACAGCCGTCTGATGTTGCATCTATACCATATATCTTCACATCACCTAAATTCTCTTCTTTACATGCCTCTATGATTCCTGTCGCCATAGTATCATTATTGCACACAACCGCATCGCATTTCTGACCTGTCTTTAAGAATTGTTTAAACATATCTTTTGCTGTTGCCTTATCCCAGTCAGCATTATCCTCAAATACAAAATTTACCGTCTTTCCTGAAGCATTTAATGCATCTTTCAATGCCTGTGTTCTTGGCTTTGTAGCGGCATGTGACGCTGCTCCTTTAAATATCGCAACATTTATCTCGTCGGATGACTGAAAATCCTTTAACACCGCTTCTGCCTGATATTTGCCGGCATCCTCCTCGTTTGAACCTACATATATGTATTTATCCGCCTCAAGTCTGTCACTGTCAGGGCATGTATTAAAAAATACTATAGGAATATCTCCCGCTATCGCCTCAATCTCAAACGCAGTATCTATATCAACCAGACCACATATTATTGCATCGTACTTTTCTGATACAGCTTTTTTAATATCACTCACTTGATTTTCAATAGAATCTTCTTCATCCACAATATCAACTGTAGCTCCTGCTTTTTCAGCCGTTTCTTTCGCTTTATTTGCAACCGCATTTCTGAAATCATCCGCTTTTGATAACGAAAGCAATATTTTCATTCCGCTTGCACTTATATCTGACGAATTATTGGATTTCCCTCCGCAGCCGCTCAGACAACCTATAGTCAATGCTAAACATATAAACAAACTTACTAACTTCTTCATTAGTATTCCTCCTTCCTAAACATGGAACTGACTAACCTGATTTTCAAGCTGCTGTGCTGACAATGCAAGATTATCTGCTTCCTCTTCAACAGCATCACTATTCTTTGAAATATTCTCTGCCTGTTTAAGCATCGACTCCGATGTTGCAAGAATCTCATCCGAACTTGCTGCCTGTTCTTCTGAAATAGCTGCTACATTTGTAGCAACAGCATCAACTTCATTTATCTTCTCAATCATCTCACCTATCAATGAGCCTGTATCCTGTATATTGTTAAATATCGTATCAAATGTGTCAACAGCCGTATGTATAAGCGCCGCACTTCCTGATACGTCCTCTGCACTACTTCCTGCCTGTTTTACGGCATCCTCAACAAGATTATTTATCTGTGTTATGAGTGCTGTAATATTTGACACTGATTCTGTACTGCTGTTTGCAAGTTTTCCGATCTCAGACGCAACAACAGCAAATCCTTTTCCGCTCTCACCTGCACGCGCAGCCTCAATAGATGCATTTAATGCCAAAAGATTTGTCTGGTCTGCTATCTCTCCAATCAGATTTATAATCTGGACAATCTCTCCGGATGCACTTCCAACTTTATTTACGGCTTCCTCAAGATTATGTATTGACTGCTCTATGCTTTCAAGCGCCTGTCCTACACGCTCCATGTCCTCTCTTCCTTTTTCAGACACTCGTACAGTCTCATCCATCTTTTCACCCACCTGACTTCCGTCATCCTTCGTATCAGATGCAACTCCCGCAAGCTTTGTGGCACTCTCAGCTATTTCATTGACAGAAAGCGAAAGCTGATCTACAGTTGAATTTAATTCACCCATAGACTGAGACTGTATAGATGCAGCCGAATTCATTTCACCGGAAACATCTTTGCTTTTATCAGCCTGTTCTTTAAGCTTTCCTGAAATGTCTCCCATTTCCTGTATCATCTGTTTCATTGCAGCAATGAATTTCTTAACACTCTCTCCCATAACTGCAATTTCATCATGTCCTTTCACATCCATAGTAACCGTGAAATCACCTGATGTCATTTTTGTGATTACATTTGTCATATTCTTTACAGGCTTAATAACAACATGTGTAACACGCTCAATAAGAACACACAACAGAAGAATACATACAATACTTATAACAATCATTGTTGTACGAAGATTTACAAGATCAGACATTATAACACTCTTTGGCACATATGATACCAACAGCCAGTCTGTTCCGTTTACCTCTTTAAAAACAGTCATCTCTCCATCAATTGTGGTTGAATCGTATTTTTTCGCAGTTATATTCTTTGCAAGTTTCTTGTAATATTCGCTCTGATTTCCGTCACCAATTTTTTGTGAGATAAGGTTACTGTCCCTGTTAGCAATTATAACGCCTGTATTTTTGTCAACGAGTACGGCCTCCGCCTTATTCATTTCAATAAAAGAATTTACTATGATTGCAATACGGTCAAGCGTCATGTCCGCTGATATAACACGAACATTGTCACTGCCATCATTTAGCATAGCCGAAGCACTTATGACATTTACACCTTCTGAGTTTTTATAAGCAGAACCTACTTTCATATTAATTCTTGTAAGACCTTCCTTATACCATACACTCTGTGTAACATCTGATTCAGATTTTTTTGACTCCGATGCTTTCATAAGCTTTCCTGAAGAATCTGCGATATATATTCCCTCAGGATAATTATCATTAAATCCATAATAGCCATCTAACATATTTTGCAATTCATTATCATTTGGATTAAGTTTTTCAATAGTCCTCTTAGCAGATTGAATTGAAGCTATATTTTGTTCAAGCCATGCTTCAATTTCATTTGCCTGATTGCCTACAGAAGATTCCAAAAGATTTTCTGAATAATTTTCAATAATACCTGATGACATTTCATAAGCTACGAGCACAAGAACCACTACAATAGCTACAACTACGGGAATTATAATTCCTAAAAGTTTTGTTTTAATCGATATATTCCGTTGTTTATTCATTCAAAAATCCTCCTTTAACTTAACTTTTATTATACCACCTTTTTATTGTTTATTAAATCAAAAATTGCCACAGCAGTCACGATAAAATCGTGATATACTGTGACAATCTTTTTGAAAATCTAGTTCTTTAATTTTAATTATAAAGCTTTCTTGATAGCTGCCATAAGCTCATCATATGTATCAAATGCTTCAAGGTCAGGATTTTCTGCCTTGATGCTGTCAGGACTTTTGAAAAGGAATCCTGCCTTGCTGGCACGAATCATTCCAAGGTCATTGTGGCTGTCACCACTTGCAATCGTATCATAACCGATAGACTGAAGTGCCTTAACTGTTGTAAGTTTAGACTGCTCACAACGCATCTTAAATCCTGTGATTTCTCCATCATCCGCAACTTCGAGTGAATTACAAAAAATTGTAGGCCATCCGAGTTTCTTCATAAGCGGACTTGCAAACTGTGTAAATGTATCACTAATAATAATAACCTGTGTAAGAGAACGAAGTTCATCCAAAAACTCCTTAGCTCCCGGCATAGGATCTATTTTAGCAATAGTGCTCTGAATTTCTTTAAGTCCAAGACCATGTTCTTTCAAGATACCTATTCTATAATTCATAAGCTTGTCATAATCCGGCTCATCTCTAGTTGTTCTTTTGAGTTCAGGAATTCCTGTCTCCTCTGCAAATGCAATCCAGATTTCCGGAACAAGTACACCCTCTAAGTCCAAACATACAATATTCATTTTCAACCATCCTCTTTTCCTAATATATAGACTTTTTTCGTATTGTCATACATTTGAAGAATATCATATAATAAAGTTTATGTAAATACAAAAAACAAAAACCCCCTTTGATACTCAATCAAAAGGGATTAAATAACTGGACCGGCGGGATTCGAACCCGCGGGATGCAGGAGTCAAAGTCCTGTGCCTTACCGCTTGGCGACGGCCCATCATCATATACAGGCAAAACTCTAAATATCTTTCCTATATTTTCTTATTTAATAAAAAATCCTTGTCACAAACAAGGATACAAAAGGTGGATAGAGGGATTCGAACCCTCGGCCTCCAGAGCCACAATCTGGCGCGCTAACCAACTGCGCTATACCCACCATATAAAATTAAAACGTGCCAGGAGGGATTCGAACCCCCGACCCACGGCTTAGAAGGCCGTTGCTCTATCCAACTGAGCTACTGACACATATAAAGCGGGTGATGGGAATCGAACCCACGTATCCAGCTTGGAAGGCTGGTGTTCTACCATTGAACTACACCCGCACATTCGGAAACAAATGTGTTCCGCTTTATTCTCTATTTAATGCGTCACCAGTCGGGGTGACAGGATTCGAACCTGCGACCCCCTGATCCCAAATCAGGTACTCTAGCCAAACTGAGCCACACCCCGAGTTTCTTTTCGATTTGCTTACTCGCTAACCGCTTTCCCGTGACGCAAGATATATATTACATTATGTTGCGCTATTTGTCAACAACTTTTTTTATTTTTTTTAATTTTTTTTACATAATCCAAAAAATCCCTTATTTATAGGGATTTTTCGGATTTTTTCCAGTTACACTACCATAAGCAACCAACATTACTATCTTATAATTCTTAATTTACTCTGACTTGTTCCTGCACTATTTGTTGCAAACGCTCTAAGATGCGTTCTATATGGATATCTTCTTATCTTAAAGATATAACGATATCTGTGCATTCTCTTTGAATATCCGCTTGATTTTGTTCTTGTATACCTGTTTTTTCCAATTCTAAGCACAACTCTAGGCACTTTCTCCCTTGTAAGAACTATTATTTTTCTTGTTCTTGTTGTAAGTCTGCCGTAAATATTCGGTGTACTCGGTTTTCCAAGTGATACAGCACGTTTTCTCATTGCCTTTATTGATTCTCCGTGAGCTGTTCTTATTGTCGCATAAATGCCGGTACCTACTACAACGCGTTTTTTTAGTTTAAATTTAAAATCACCATCTGCATTCGTTCTTCTCACATAGACAATTCCATCTACAAAAACATAAACCGTTGCCTTTCCATTTGCCCATCTTCCTGTAACATAGGAACTTTTATTTGTAACATTTCCTATATGAAGTTTTGTATTCCTGTGTTTTTTATAAACCTCTGACGCCGTTTTTACTACTTTTGTCTTTGATACACCAACTCTTGTTTTTCCCTTAACCTTATCTTTTCCATATACCTTAAATGTCGTTTTTGCATGAAGTCTCGGTGTTGTAATTCTAAAATATCCGGCTGCATCAGCACGTGCTGTGTATTGCTTTTTACCGATTTTCAAAACAACCGTACATTTACCGCTGTTTGGTACATATCCGAAAACATATCTGTCGGCACTGGAAACTGTATATACCGTCGGCTTATTCGGTGCACTCTTTGACACTTTTTTGTTTCTCACATGACTTACTCTGCCAAGTCTGTCTACGGCATATACTGAAACGGTAGTTCCTGAATACTGATTAGGTATTGAAATGGTATAATCTCCATTACTCTTTATTACTACATTCACTTTTTTTATATTAAGTTTTTTATCGTAACCGGTACTCTTCTTATAATAAGAAGATCCCAAAGTCTTAGAGACATACACATTATTTCCAATAACTGCATATACCTTTGTATTGGAGTCATTTGTATTTCCTTTAATCTCAAAACTATTATTTTTTGCAGATGTAATCTTAGGGCAGTTTGGTCCCTTTCTCTTAATAGTCGCACTTACGCTCTTACTTTTTTTCCCATTCTTGTCCGAAACGTAAACAGTTATTTTTTTACCCGCTTTCTGAACCGGAATCTTAACTGTAAAACTTCCTTTGACATTAACAGTTGACTTATAAACTTTTGAACCTATTTTTACATTTGCAATAAGACTTGGATAAGCCTTTCCTTTAACCTCACCATCAAGGTTTGATACTGTATTTACAGTCGGTGCAATAATTGATTTTGGATAAATATTTGTAATAGCAACCTTTTCTACTACTGCTTTGCCATTTCCACTCTGAACTAAAACCGAATATATACCATTTTGTGTTGCATCAAAAGTATCTGAGTCCATTGTAACCGCTCCACCACTTGCTGGCTGTATATTCCATACCTCTGAGTCCATGTCATAGTCACCCTGTACATATTTTTTCAACGTAATACCCGACTTGGCATTTGCAATTACTTTAACAGGCACACTACTCTTTGTGTCCGCCTTGCTTGTTTCAGATACCACAACTGACGGCAGTGAATCATCCTGTGTACCCTGACTTCCACTGTTACAATTATAGTAATTATATATTCCCATCGAATCATAAATTCCATTGCACCACTCTTTTGCAAGTAGCAGCTCTTCTCCTGATTTTCCGCTTTCCAAAACAAACCTATAATTGTCAGGAAGCTTTAATGTCCAATTCTGCGAAACATTTAATTTCAGGTCACTAATCTGTGCCTTGTCACGAAGATAATCTTCAATAACATCCTGAAGATTGTCATGTGAACTTTGAAGCACGTTATCACTCACGCCCTGATTCGCCTCACACTGCATATGCGGTGTAATCTTGTCCGTTACAAGCACAAGTGTCTGAGTATCACTTATATCTTTTCCGTTGTAGGTCATTGAAGTAATTCTATGCGTGTCATTCAAAAGACTTCCATTGGTATCATATCTCGGTGCTACACTTGGGTCTATAGTATATTCTATACCACTGCACTGGAAAAACTGGCTCAAATCTCCAAAATATGACTCCTGAATAAGAGAATTCCCTCCTTCTTCATTGACAAAATTAGATATAATAATATTATTCCATTCCGTATCTTTTGAAGTTCCTGTAATCTGATATATCGAAGCAGACCACTCAAGCCATTCTTTCAGCTGTTTTCCTGTTATAGAGTATATGTATACATATCTGTGGTAATTTGCAAGAGAATCCAAATCACCCTCCATCAGTTTTCCCGAAATATCAGAATAATCTCCACCGCCTTCTCCGCCGTACTTAGTATACCTCGCCAGCGAAACAATAGGATAATTTCCATACTTTGAACTGTTGGCGGCTACAAATCTCGACGCATAATCTATCTGTGCATTATGGACTATCTGCATAATATCATTGCTCTCAAGCAATGCAGAATAATTGTTCCATCTCTCACCGTCAGCAATCTTTCCGATTTCTGTACTGCAATATGTTTTTAAAACACTATCCCATTTTGACATGGTTGAAGTGATTGTACTGTCAACTGCAGTATCTTTCTTTACTTTTCTTATTTCATAACTTGAATTATCAAGCTCAATTTCACCTTTTTTGTTGACTTTTAAGTTCAAATCAACTACTCCGATACCACGACAGCTGTCCTGAACCATGATAAGTCTCTTTCCGTTTACAAGTCCTGTCTCTTTGTCAACATTTGGAAGCGAGTAATGCGCATCGTTTGTATCTGCCACCGGAAAATCAATATGCTCATGTCCGGCAAGCACCATGTCTATATCATCCACCGTAGTAAGCATATATGCCATATCTCCTGCCTTTTTCTTTGGATTATTTGTACCAAAGCCTGAGTGAGCCAATGCTATAACTATATCTGCTCCCTGTTTTTTAAGGGCTGCCGCCTGTTTTTTTGCATTTTCAAGTATATCTTCCGTAACAAGTTTTCCCTTCAGCTTTTCTTCTTTACTCGAAAGTGACGGAACCGTTTCCCCTAAAATACCCACCTTGACAGACATTATCTGCCCTTTTTCATTTGTCAGCTTTTTTTCTATAATTTTGTTTTCTACACCGAAAACACTCTTACCGTTTACCGCGCTATATACATTCGACAATACACACTTGTTCATCAGTCCTGATGCATCAAGCTGTTGGACAATATAGTCATATCCATAATCAAAGTCATGATTTCCAAGTGTGATTGCATCATAACCGATTTTACTCATCGCATTATAAACAGGCTGCAAGCTTTCCGGAGAATTATTGTATATGTAATCCGTCGTAAAATCATACACACTGTCTCCCAGGTCAAATGTAAGAGTATTGTCCTCTCCTGCTTCACTCCTTGCTTTTTTTACAAGAGTATATGCCTTATTGAGACCTCTGATAACCTCCTGCTGTGACTGATAATCATAATTAACTACTTGTCCGTGAATATCTGTTGTAAATACAACTCTCATATCCGCTTCTGCCGCAGCCGCTGTCGCAACGGTCGCTTTCTCATTCGATCTTGTCACAGCAACTTCTGCTGCCTCTGCATTTTTTGTAATTTCTGATACATTATTATTTGAAGGAGTAACCTGACATATTGATGTTATAGAAATTGCAAAACTCATAAATAAGCCTATTGATTTTCTTAAACTCATAAATTACCTCTCTCTTATTATTATTTACAATAACAATGTTTACCACATATTTATGTTAATAATATGTTGACTCAACATCTAAAATTCGCAGCGCCCAATAAACCTCTGCAAGACGCTGCGAATATATAATACAATATTTTAATAACCTTTGCTCTTTAAATAAATATAAGTACGTTCACTATTTTTATCATCTATATATTCAAAATAATGGTGATGATCTTCTGCATCCTTTGGCAACAATGCGAAATCACTGTTTATACATTCTTCTATATTGTCAATAAGTTCTTCTTTCTCATATACATGTCGTCCAAACAACTCATTCTGCATATCAATATAGCTGCCGTGAGCAGTATTATAATGATCAAGGTCAAACTGATAGAAGATTACAGGTTTCTTTTGATAGTAAACATCCCAGCATACACTTGAATAATCCGTTATAAGCAAATGACATTTCTTCATAATCTCATTTAATGGCTCCTCACCAAATGGAACTAATGTTATTCTCTCGCCCGTCTTTTTAAAGTTTTTAAGATATCCCGCAAATTTAGGATGAATATAGAATATCATTCTCGCATCATGCTCTTCCAAAATCTTATCAAGACGCTCACTCTGAAGCAGACTTGAATAATTTTTGTAGTATTCGCTTTTCAGGAAATCTTCATCGCTTACCTCTTCAAGCCATGAACGCCATGTCGGCATAAGCAGGATAAGCTTATCATCCTTTGTGGAAGTGTCCTCAAGAACATCCCATCTTGTAAATCCTGTAATCGGAGCCTTGCCTTCTGAATAATCAAGATACTTGACTACTATATCCTGCTCAAACTGTGAAGTTGTGGCAAAATATGTCATAGGACTGCTTCCTTTTCTGCCGAACAACGGTCCGACCTGTTTAAGCGCAGTAACACCATGCTGAAGGAAGAAAATAGGTCGTTTGTCAATCTTTGACCTTATCAGACTTGTCTTACATCTCCATGCATACAAATGTGTTCTGGAATCAGATGCAACATACAAAACTGCACTAAGCACATATAAAACATGTTTTAAACTCATAAACTGTATTATATGGTCATCATACTCCTTGATTTTTTCATAGTCAGGAGCCTTTTTATCTATTACATAGTAAATATTTTTCTTCTCTTCTTCAGAAAGATTTTCCATACAGTACTTGAAGAAATAATATCCGTTATCCTGCGCCATTGAGCAGAATTTCTCATACACAAGCCATATTTTCTTTCTTTTCAGAAAAGGCTTAAACAATACATAAATAGCACTTGCCGCCATCTCCTTAATCTTTGTCGAATATGCATCATATTCTGAATCCTGACGGTATAAGAACGCAAGACATCCTCCCTTAGTATAATAAGGGAATGTCATATGGCCTTCACCCGCAGAATACTGCCTATTTGTAAGATAGAAATTATTTTTCCAATAATTGCTTGTAAATCTTGCTCTTATTTCATTTTCAATTCCATACTTATTTGCAACAATTCTAAGATCCCAATAAAGCTCTCTCAAATTCATCTCATCAAAGTTAATATACGCCGTTATAAGATAATGCTTTTCAGTCTCTTTAATATCATATTTAACCGGGATATCATAAGTCAATGCACTTCTATATCTCAGAACAACATCCTTTATTTCAAGACCTTCCTGCCTTCTCATTTTCATAAATACCGTACAGGTATTTTTGCTTGACTTAATCTTTTTAATCTTAGCCTGCGTATACTCATCTACAATCTTTTCAGGCTTGCGCAATACGATTGAAATAGTTCTGTCTCCGTTTCTTGAATACGGTACAACTGCGACCTCGCCTTCCTCATAAAAACGGATGCTGTCAGGATCCCCGACTTTCTCAATCATACATGGTGCAAGATATGCATTCGGTTTGTCGTATTTTTCTACACCTATGTCAGCTTTCTTTGCAAGTTCCGGACAATAAAATGTTCCGATAAATTTTTCTTCAGACTCCATGTTGACAAACTCTGCGGCAAGCTGATATCTTCCTGACGGAGACATTTTTTCATGCCAGCGTTTAAAGTCCTCATGAATCACTCCGCTTTGTCTCTCTTCATCCGAAAGTTCTCTCATACATAATATAGAATAATCTTTCTCAAGAATCATAAAACTAAGCGGTACAAATTTTTCTTTATCTCTTATTTTAAGAGTAATGCCATCTGTTCCGCTTTCTATGTCGGACTCAACCGGTATTCTCTGCGTGTTGCTTGTTCCGCATCCCTCCGCTGCAACATAGAACTCACGAAGATATGGTGTCTGAACCTTCAAATTCGGAAAAGTTCTTTTAAGTTCTCTCTCCTGAAGTCTTGTCACAATTGATTTGACCCCAAGCTTATATAAAAACTCTTCCAAATATGTTCTCGGTGTTGTATTTGTTATTATTACATAATCAAAATCATAATTATAGCCGTCATAAAGTCTGCAGCTTACTGACTTCTTAAACCACTTCTTCTCAAACTGGACAATATCATTGTCTTTTGTATACTGTTTGATAACTTCAAAATCGCCCTCTGATTTTACTTTCTTAGGGTGAATTATTCTTCTCGGTTTCTGCCTGTTCTCAGAGTAATCCTGTACAATCATTCCGTCTTCCTTGCCGTACAAAACAAGGTCGAGCATCTTTGCAGGAGCATCTAACGAATCATATTTAATGAATTTCTCACAATAATCTCCGTCATCATAGCTTGCATCAAGAATTTTTTCGGTAACAAGCCAGTCTTTTAATTCTTCTATTTTATATAGCTTTACAAAAGGAAGCTCTTTTATATCAAAATATGTTCCTCTGTCTGACATATACTGGTCATAGTCATACATGTAAAGTATTATAGGCTTTCTCGTAACTGAAAAATCAAAGAATACACTCGAATAATCAGTTATAAGAGCGTCTACGCTATTTAAAAATTCATACTTGTCAACTTCTGCCGGAAAACTCTTGATATGTTTATAGTCTCCAAGTTGAACGCTATTTTTAAGTATCGGATGAAAATTAACATACAAAATTTGATTATCTTTAAGATTTTTATCGAGATAACTCATCATTTTGGTAACTTCTTTGCTGTAAGCATCTTGATTTACCGAATGATTACTTGTACCTCTCCATGTCGGCATATAAGCATACACGACCTTGTCCTCGAGTCCAAGCTGTTTTCGCACTGTTTCAGCCTTCTCCTTATCCATGAAAATACTGTTTCTCGGATAACCGCTGAGTGCAACTTTTCCTGTGTATAAAGGCTCAAGATTATAGTCTCCCATGATTGCATCCTTTGTAAATTCATTTGGATGCATGAGATAATTTGCCTGCAAAAAATTATGCTGCACATTATACATGGATTCTATACCCTTACGCATCTGTTTTCCAAGAGTTTTGAGTGGTGTCCCATGCCAGGTTTGAAGATAAACCTGCTCATCTTTTCTGATAAAATAAACAGGAAAAGAACTATTGTTTATAAGATATTTCGCTGTTGCAAGCACCTTTAAATATTTATATGAAGTAATGCTTACAAGCTTTACCGGAATATCATTTGCTTCTATAAACTTTTTATGCGTCTCATAGTCCTCTGGATTTGTACTGTAGTAAATCTCATACTTATCCGCATCATCTCTTGATAAAAGTTCCTTCAATATATAAAATGGTGAATCTGAAATTGTTGTTCCATGAAATGACTCAAATAAAATTCTATTTTCCACCACCGGACAGTGCTTATAATAACTGCCGTAAAAGAACTTCATCTTAGGAGCTCTTTTCAATATTCGTCTGGCATTATTCTTCAACACATGGTATCCGCTTACCACTTTTGCCCTCACCTTATTTATAAACATCTTAATAAATCCTTTCTAAACATTTGTAAGGGACTGTTGCCAACAACAGTCCCAAATATTTCATCAAAATCTCCGGTTTAATCAGTCTTTTTTCTGCTGACCTTTAAGTCCCAGATCATTTTTTATCTTAGATGTTGAAATTCCTTCTGTTCTTGGCAAATAAACAACTTCACAATATTCCTTGAGGAAATCGAATTTTCCCTCCCAGTCATGTCCCATAACAAACACATCAATATCATTGTCAACAACATCAGAAATTTTCTGTTCCCATGTATTTTCAGGAATAACCTCATCAACATATCTTATCGCTTCAAGAATCTGCTTTCTATCCTCATATGAATAGTATGCTTTTTTATTCTTAATGGCGTTAAACTCATCTGTTGATAAAACAACCAGCAGATAATCACCAAGTTCTTTAGCTCGTCTGAGTATATTTATATGACCTACATGAAGTAAATCAAAAGTTCCGTATGTTATTACTTTTTTCATCTTTACCCTCCAGTATGATAAACACAAATTTACACATTGAGATATTACTTTATTTAATGCAACTTGTCAAATTTGCTGCCATAATTCTACAATATACCTTTGAGTTCATCAATAAATTTTTCCATTTCCTCTCTTGTACCAATTGAAATACGAAGATAATTTTTTATGCGTTCGCTGTTAAAATGTCTCACAAATATATGTTTCTCACGAAGTTTTGCAAATATCTCCTCTGCATCCACTGTCGCATGTTTCGCAAAAATGAAGTTTGTCTTTGAATCGCCAAAAGAAAAACCAAGTTCTATAAGTCTTTCCTTTGTCCATTCTCTTGTCTCTATAATCTGCTCCGTTGTTTTTCTGAAATAATCTTCATCTTCAATTGCCGCAACCCCGAGTGCAACAGAAAGTCTTGTCATCGGATAACTGTTATATGAAAATCTGACATCATTCATCGCTTTGATAAGCTCCGGATTTCCCATCGCATAACCGATTCTCATACCTGCCATTGAGCGCGACTTTGAAAAAGTCTGCACAATCAGCACATTATCGTATTCTTTTGTCAAAGATAAGGCAGATTTCCCGCTGAAATCAACATACGCTTCATCTATGATAACGACAACGTCACGATTATGTTCTATAACATCACGCAGAAATTCTTCATTCTGCGTAATTCCAGTTGGCGCATTTGGATTTGCAATTACAACACCGCCGTTTTCCTTATAATAATCTGCTGCCACAAGATTAAAATCATCATCTAATGCCGGTCTTTCAAAAGGAATATTAAAAAGCGTAGCCCAGACATCATAAAACGAATATGTTATATCAGGGAAAAGAATCGGCTTTTTGCTGTTAAAAAACGTCATAAACGCTATTGCAAGTACATCATCAGAGCCAACTCCGACAAACACCTGATTATTTTCGACATTATATCTTTTAGCAAGCGCTTCAACAAGAAGTGCCGAATCCGGGTCAGGATAAAGTCTGAGTGTATCAAGTTCAAATCTTTCAAGCACTTCCTTCACTCTCGGTGACGGCGGATATGGATTTTCATTTGTATTCAACTTTATCATATCTTTAAGCTGTGGCTGTTCTCCCGGTACATAAGGATCTATTGTTCTCAAATTGTCTTTCCAGCTGCTCATAATCTTATTATCCTCCATTCAGATTTTCTTTTTGTTCTATATATCCGTTTAATTTGCAAATCTACTTATTCAAATTATAACTTTCTGCAAGTTTTTCAAACGCTGCAAATGATTTTTCAATCATTTTTTTATCAACACAATAAGCTATTCTTACATATCCTGCACACATAAATGAACTTCCCGGAACAAGAAGCAGATTAAATTCCTTTGCCTTTGCCGCAAACTTAGTGTCATCGGACTCGGCTGCTTTCATCCATAGATAGAACGCTCCCTGTGGTTTGACACATTCAAACCCAAGTGATGTAAGTTTATCATACAAAAGTGTACGATTTGTGTCGTAAACCGAAACATCCGTACTCTCATTAAGGCATTTCTTTATCACAAGCTGCTGAAGTGACGGTGCATTTACAAAACCAAGTATTCTGTTTGCCACATTCGCTGCCGCAATAAGATTTTCAAAATCGTCCACATCATCAGGAATTACAAGATAACCTATTCTTTCGCCCGGAAGTGATAATGACTTACTGTATGAATATCCGACTATTGTATTTGCATAATATTTTGTAAGATACGGTACATCAACACCGTCATATGCAAGCTCCCTGTACGGCTCATCCGCAATAAGATAAATTGCTGTACCAAACTCTTTTTGTTTGTCGCAAAGAACCTTTGCAAGTTCTTTTATTGTATCTTCTGAATAAACAACACCCGTCGGATTGTTTGGATTATTTATTATGACAGCCTTTGTTTTTGCAGTAATTTTCTCCGAAAACTCTTTTATATTCGGCTGAAATGTAGGTGGATTAGGAGAAACTGCAACCACTTTTCCGTCAAAGTTTGCAACGTAATTGTTATACTCACCAAAGTACGGTGCAAAAGTGATAACCTCATCCCCCGGGTCAATTATAGATTTGAGTATAACATTCAATCCCCCTGCAGCACCGACTGTCATAAGAATATTTCTTTCTGAAAAATCTGTCTCAAATCTCTCATTCAAAGACTTTGCAATTGCATCTCTCACATCCTCAAATCCTGAATTGTTCATATATCCATGAACCCTATTCGGATCTTCATGGTTCACAACATCTATAATCGCTTGATTTACTGCTTTAGGCGGAAGTGTACTGGGATTTCCCAAACTAAAATCATATACATTTTCTGCTCCGTATGTTTGTGCCATCTTCTTTCCTTCCTCAAACATGGCACGGATAACAGAACTTCCTTCAACATATTTCACCATCTTTTTTGCTATCATTTTCAAACCTCATTTCTGTGCTTATTCGTATAAGTTATTCTAAGTATATCACTCTTATATTGTACATGCTAGATTTTTTTATATTTTTTCAAAAAACACTTGCATTCTCCAAAATACTCTGATATAATTTAATTGTTGTCGCCAAAAGACAAGTTATGCGCTTCTAGCTCAGTTGGCAGAGCACCTGACTCTTAATCAGGGTGTCCAGGGTTCGAACCCCTGGAGGCGCACTTATATTTATCCAAAAAGAAGATATTACTTTTGCAATATCTTCTTTTTTTGTTTTCCGCTTTTTATATAACATCAATATATTTCTTAATTATACTCTCTAACTCCACATATCCCAAAGGCTTTGAAATATAATCATCAAATCCCTCTGCAAGATACATCCTCTTTGCTCCTGTCACAGCATTTGCAGTCATAACTATAATCGGCGTGTCCTTATTTAACGACGTATCCATCTTTTTAATCTGTTTTAAAGTTTCTATTCCATCCATACCAGGCATCATATGGTCAAGAAATACTATATCATATTTTTTCTGTCTCATAAGCTCAAGACACTGTTCTCCGCTTTCTGCAAGTTCTACATTGATATGTGTAACACGAAGCAATTCCTTCACCACGATTCTGTTTGTCTCGACATCATCAACAACAAGAACCTGTGCATTCGGTGCTTTAATATGATATTTTTCACCCTCTGTTTTTGACAAAGCATCTGCATCCATATTTTTACTGCAAACAATACTTTGCGGAAGCTGCACTTCAAAAACCGAACCCTCTCCAAACACACTGCTGACACTGATTTTTCCATTCATAAGATTGACAAGCTTTCTGGTAATCGAAAGACCAAGACCATTTCCCTCTATCATATGATTTTCCTGCTCATCAGCTCTTTCAAACGGTGAAAAAATTATATCAATATCCTCTTTTTTAATTCCACGTCCAGTGTCTTTAACCTTAAAAATAAGCATTATATTTTCTGAATCAATTTTATCCCATTCTACACTAAGAGTAACAGAACCTTTCTGCGTATATTTAACGGCATTATTCATAATATTTATAATTATCTGTTTTATACGCAGTGCATCTCCATGTAAAAACATGGGTATATCCTTTGACATATCAAGTTTAAACCTAAGTCCTTTTTCTTTAATTTTAAGCGAAACCAGATTTATAATGTCATTTACAACAAATTTAAGATTATAATCCTCGGTAATTATATTTGTCTTGCCTGCATCAAGTTTTGACAAATCAAGAATATCATTTATAATGCCGAGAAGTGTTTTTCCTGCATCTTTAATATAAGATGAATAACTCTGTATCTGTTCTGATACCGTCTCTCTCGAAATCATTTCATTCATACCAAGAACTGTATTAAGAGGTGTTCTTATCTCATGGCTCATCTGGGCAAGGAATACGGATTTTGCCTTATTAGCATTATCAGCACTTCTTTTCGCTGCTTCAAGTTCTTCAATAGTTCTGATTTTATCAGTAAGATCATCAATAATTATGATATATCCCATTGTCTCCCCATATTCATCGCCTATTCTATTTATATCAAGTCGACAGTGTGCGTCATTTGCCTTGCATTTTACATCAAGTTTGTTTGAATATCCTCCATATCTCAGTTTTTTTTCATTTATCTCAAACAATTCCGACAATGTTACATTCTCATAACCATAAGATGAAAGCTTCAAAAAGTCTATCGCACTTTTATTCGCTATTTTCAGATGCTTATTATCATCATATATAAGCAGTGGCAGTTTCACTGAATAATATACAAATTCAGATACATTCTCAAGCTTTACCTGATTTCTGTTTACAAAAAGATAAACCCTATACACTAAAAGCACTCCAAAAAACTGCGATAATGTACTTCCCGGAAATGCACTCACTCCAAACATTGGCATGATTGTATCAAGAAGCATACCCGCAACGATTACACCCTCACAAAAAACAAGCCTGATTCCTGTAATTCTTTCCCATTTTCTTTCGCCTTTTTTCACCATATATCCGCTCAGCACAAACAAGCCTACAGCACATCCGACACAATATATATCATACAAAGTGTTCCATATACTCGGTGTAAACAGATATGTCATACCTATAGCCGACTTATGATATATCGTATTATCCTTTTGCATTAAAAAAGGATATAATATTATTGCAGAAAACGGAAATATTTCTATCATCTTTACCCACCACAGATTCCGACCGCACCATCCGGCAATAACAAGAATCGCACATATCATATACAGAAATGTGCCAACCATACCTGCACATCTCCAGTAATACGCTATAAGAGGACTTTCCTGAACCCACACAAACCCAAAACAAAAACTCCATATAGAGCTTCCTATACAGACAAGAGCAAACAGAATATCATTCATCTTTAATTTTTCTTTACTGCGTAAAACACTTACGGATATTATTGTCGTACATACAAAAAAGCCAAACATTATGTAAGATAATATTCTTCCCATATTCCTCACTCCTCTATGTCAATTTAATCAGGCAGGCTTGGAATAAGTTCAACATATACCTGATCAAACTCTTTCCTGAGTTCCTCCCTGATTTCATTACGAAGCTGCAGCAAAATTTTTGTATTTATAATATCATTGTGACTTTTAAAATATATCTCTACCCACGTTTTTCGACCCGTCTGGATAACATCCAAAAATTCAATATCACAATACACCTTATCCATATGTTTTTCTGCCGCAATTCTTATATTGTCCATTATATCCTGTTCAGGAGCAAAAAGCACCAGATTTTTTAGATTTGAAAAAATCATTTTCACCGGCTCTATAAGTAAAAAACACGCCATTACAATAGCAACAACCGGATCAATATAATGTGCGATCCATGCAAATTTCGTTTTATTTACAATAATCTGAATAAAAAAGGCAACTGCAACACCAAAACTTGATATAACATCAAGTTTCCATATGTATATTTCTGCCTGAATAGTTAGAGATGCATATTTTTTGCTAAAATAATGCATTAAGAGATAAATAATAAGACATCCCAGACAAACTGCAAGCTCAAAAAATGCAATACTTCCCCCATCAACATGGCGGCCGCCATGAAAGATGGTATACATATTATCCCACACGAGCTGAACAGTAATAACCAGCAAAACACTATATTTAATGACAACGAAAAGTGATTCAACCTGCGAAAATCCATAAGGTCTTTTTTCTGTCACAGGCTTATACAAAAGGGGAACCAGCACCATAAACGGTCCTATCATGATTAAATCCGTAACATCAAAAATACAATCCATCAACAAAGAATGTGATTTTGTGTAATATGCCATAAATCCCTCTGACAGCATAAACAAAATACTTCCTATTAAAGAGATATTCATAATTATCTTTTCATATCTCATTTTATTTTTATTCTTTTCCTTTTCTCCCACGCCGGAGCCTCCCTCTTTTTCTTCATTTTTCAGTAACTTTATAAAGAGATGCAATAAAAGCTGTTTTCATTTTCAGCACAATCTTTGTCTGCAGATACTTTTAAATCTTATTACAAATTACAGATGCTTTTCAAATCGTCCCATAATATTAAGACCATCTTTCTCAACAACAAAAGCATGTTCATCAATCTGCTTTATCTCTCTTCTAAGCTGTGCACATTCGTATTTCGACAAAACCACTATCGTCATATATGTCTTTTCTTCCGTATAACCGCCCTTAGCTTCCCACCATGTCGCATCACGTTTAAACTGATTTACAATATAGTCCATTATCTCCACAGGCTCTTTTTTGGTAAATATAATAACTTCTGCATTTATATTCTGGGTATGTGTGCGGTCAGTGACAAGCATACTTACAGCGGAATAAATTATACAGTAAATAGCAGTCTGAACTCCAAACAAAACTGCACATATTCCATAAACTACTGCATTGAGCATAAGCGAAATCTTTCCAACTGAAAATCCCTTAAATTTCTTTGTAAAGAACATCCCGACAATATCCATTCCTCCGCTTGAACCGCCTGCTCTCAAAGCAATTCCAATTCCTGCGCCGCCAAATATTCCGCCTATAATACTTGCTGAAAGTGCGTCTGCAACAATCGGCTGTGGCGGTATAGGAACAATACTCAGGAAAAATGTCTGGCTCAAAACGCATACAAGAGTTCTTGCAAAAAAGTTTTTGCTTATCGAAAAATATGCCAGAATAAAAAGCGGTATATTAAGTATCATATTGATAATACCTGCAATATCCGTACTTCCCGAAAAAAGATGAAGATATTTCACAAAAATCGTTCTTATAATCTGACTCACACCAAGCACTCCGCCATTATACAAATCAGCAGGTACAACAAACAAATTTATGCCAATCGAAAAAACTAACATTCCAAAAACCGCAGTAATATTTCTCTTCCAAAATTCCATCTGTCTGTGAGTTATAACAATTCCCATAATCCACCTCATTTCTGAGCAATTTAATCTGTACGCCCGAAAATAATCTTCTCATATAGTATCAACACTTTTTTTATGTTAATTCATACCTTAAATTTACCATAAAAAAGGGACAAAAAAAAGTCCCTACCCAACAGACTTAACTGCCAAACGAGGACTTTCAGTGCGCCTCCAGGGGTTCGAACCCTGGACACCCTGATTAAGAGTCAGGTGCTCTGCCAACTGAGCTAGAAGCGCATACAATATAATAATTACGCTGTCTTGCGACAACGATATTACTATATCACACTGTTTTTTATGTGTCAACTGTTTTTTTGTTTTTTTCAAGCCAATTTTACTTTTTCCGATACTTGTAAAATTTATACTGATATGCTTCTATTATTTGTTCAGAAACACTTACACCCTACCATATTAAATTCCTCTTGTGTTAAATCACGTCTATTTGGTCGTTTTTCGTGTCTAAATGGTCACAATTTTTAATTCTATATTTTCACATTCAAGATGCTGCCTTTAATGAACTATTATTTGTTACCTGAATCCGTGAAGTTAAAACGACAACGATACTCCCAAAGCCTGTATTTAAGAAGCAAGCAACATTTCCAAATGCAACAAATTTTTATTATAAAACACCACTTTACAAGAAGAATAAAAAAGCATATAATTCTTTTATAAAATATTTGATAAAAGAGGATAAGAAAACGAAAAATAAAGATAAAAGAAATATAGCAAGAAAAAAAATAATTAATTATGTGCTAAACAATCCTGTTACATCCAAGGCGGAACTCGCAAAAGAGTTAAACTTGAGTATGCCGACCGTGTTGGCAAATGTGAATGACTTGTTAGAAAAAATGGTGTTGGAAGAAACCGGAGAATATGCTTCAACTGGTGGACGGAAGGCAAAAAGTATAGGCATTAATAAGTCATACTGTCATGCAATTGGGATTTTGATTACAGCGAATCACATAGAAGTGGTATTAGTAAATCTTGGAGATGAGATTATAAAAAAGGATCGCATCCGTTTAAAATTTACGTCTGAATTATCCTATTGTACAAAGGTATCACAAAAGGTCAAAGCTTTTCTTGAAGGTGAATCAGCGAAGGATACGCTGCTTGGAATTGGAGTGGCGGTTCCCGGAATTATCGACCAGAAAGAACGGATTGTTCTAAAATCCCATGCTTTAGGCATAGAGAATTATAGTCTGCGCTTTTTAGAGCAGGCTTTGGAAATGCCTGTATATTTTGAAAATGATGCTAACGCTGCAATGCTTGCAGAAAAAAAGCAAAAATATCCCAATGCGATATATCTTTCTTTAAATCACACCTTAGGAGGTGCATTCTGCATAGATGGAAAATTGTTTCGAGGGCAGAACCAGAAGGCTGGAGAGTTTGGGCACATGATACTTGTTCCCGGTGGAAGAAATTGTTATTGTGGTAAATCAGGATGTGCAGATGCATATTGTGCTGCAAGTGTACTGACAGAAGATAACAGACAGTCACTGGACGCATTTATGGAAAAAATTGAAAGTGGTGATGAAAAAGCTTTGCAGACATGGAATGACTATCTGGATCACCTTGCTGTTTTGATATCAAATCTGCGGATGGCATATGATATGGATATCATACTGGGAGGTGATGTGGGAGGTATACTGTCAGATTATATGATACCACTGGGAGAAAAAGTGATGGGATATAATGGCTTTGAACATGATATTTCATATTTAAAAAATTGTTCATACAAGAAAGAAGCATCGGCTGTTGGAGCTGCGAAATACTTTTTTACAGAACATATGGTAGAACTGTAAAGAAAATATATTATAGTAAAAAATGGAAAGGAAACCGTAACTACGGTTTCCTTTCCATTTTTTGTGTTCATTATGAAAAATATACAAAAAATATATTTGAAAATTGTGAAATATGTAAGAATATCAAAAAATATATTGACAAAACATGTTTACAGGAAGATAATGTAATTACTTTAATAAAACGTTTTATAAAAGATAAAACGAAACAATATAAATAAAAAAAGGAGGAAACTATTATGTTACAGCAGGTAATGACAAATCCAGGAGAAATTATTTTCAGAGAGGTTCCGGTTCCGGAGGTAAAAGAAAACCAGGTATTGGTAAAAATTATGAATATTGGTATTTGTGGATCAGATATTCATGTTTATCATGGGAAACATCCTTTTACAAAATATCCGGTAACACAGGGACATGAGGTTTCCGGTGAAATCACAGAACTTGGAAAAGGTGTCACAGAGTTTCATGTTGGACAAAAGGTGACGATAGAGCCACAGGTATATTGTGGACACTGCTATCCATGCCGTCATGGAAAGTATAATCTCTGCGAGGAATTAAAAGTAATGGGATTTCAAACGACAGGAACAGCATCTGAGTATTTTGCAGTGGATGCATCTAAAGTAACACCTATTCCAGAAGATATGTCCTATGAAGAAGGAGCTATGATTGAACCGCTTGCTGTGGCAGTTCATGGTGTAAAACAGATGGGCGATGTATCTGGCATGAATATTGCAGTCCTTGGAGCAGGACCAATCGGAAATCTTGTAGCACAGGCAGCAAAAGGAATGGGAGCAGCAAAAGTGATGATTACAGATATCAGTGATCTTCGATTGGCAAAGGCAGAAGAATGTGGAATTGATGTGTGCGTGAATACCAAAAATAAAGATTTCGGTGAAGCAATGATAGATGCATTTGGACCGGATAAAGCCGATGTAATTTACGACTGTGCCGGAAATAATATCACAATGGGACAGGCAATCAAATATGCAAGAAAAGGAAGTACAATCGTATTGGTGGCTGTTTTTGCTGGAATGGCAGAAGTAGATCTTGCGGTGGCAAATGACCACGAACTTGACATTAAGAGCACGATGATGTACCGCCATGATGATTATATAGACGGAATCAGACTTGTGAATGAAGGAAAGGTTAATTTGAGACCACTAATATCAAAAACATTTGATTTTAAAGATTATTTAAAGGCATATCAATATATTGATGACAATCGCGAGACAACTATGAAAGTAATTATCAATGTCAGCGAAAAGTAAGGAGCGTATATGGAAAATAAATATGGAATTGTCGGAGTTGCCCATGTCGGGCTTCCGACAAACGATTTACAGAAAACAATTGAATTTTATAAAAGCCTTGGATTTGAAGTAATTATGCAGACTTATAATGAAAAAGCAGAGGAAAAAGTAGCATTTTTACAGATAAAAAATTATTGCATAGAGACATTTGAAAATGGGCAGGCGGCGATGTCAGATGGTGCATACCAGCATGTTGCACTTGATGTGGAAGACATTGAAAGTATGTATCAGAAAATCTGTAATGAAAAATACACTGTTATTACAGACGGAATCGAAGATCTGCCATTTTGGGAAAATGGTGTGAAATTTTTTATGATTAAGGGACCAAATGAAGAAAGAATAGAGTTTTGTCAGAAACTCTGATAAGAACAGGAGGGACATATGGAAAGCAAAAACATAAATGGAAAAGTGCCGCTGATTAGTAAAATAGCATATGGCTTTGGTGATGTTGGATGTAATTTCAGCTGGATGTTCGTCAGTAATTTTCTGATGATATTTTATACAGATGTGTTTGGAATCAGTATGGCAGCAGTGTCAGCACTTATGCTTTTTTCAAGATTCTGGGATGCAATCAATGATCCAATCGTCGGGGGACTTACGGATAAAACAAAATCGAGATGGGGAAGGTACCGTCCATGGCTGTTAGTAGCAGCACCAATCACAGCTGTTCTTCTTGTCATGACATTCTGGGCAAGACCTGACTGGCCTCAGAACGGAAAGATTATTTATATGGTAATTACCTACTGTCTGCTGGTTCTTGGGTATACCTGTGTGAATATTCCATATGGAACCTTGTGTGGTGCTATGACACAAGATATTGATGAACGTGCAAAAATAAATACATCCCGTTCAGTTGCAGCGATGATAGCGATTGGTGTGTTAAATATTATCACTGTTCCGATGATTAGTAAATTCGGCAGCCACAGTGCAAAGACAGGATATTTGACTGTTGCAATCATATATGGATGTATATTTACAGTCTGTCATCTTTTCTGTTTTGCGAAGACAAAAGAAGCAGTTATCACTCCGGAAAAGGAAAAAATTTCTGTGAAAGTTCAGCTAAAAGCAGTCATGCAGAACAGACCATATATTTTAGCATTAGTAGGACAGATATTATTTGGACTCACATTGTATGGAAGAAATGCAGATATTCTGTATTATTTTACATATGTAGAAGGAAATGCCTCTTATTATACTACTTATTCCATGTGTATCATTATTCCTTCTATCATCGGAGCAGCATGTTTTCAACCAGTATTCCGAAAGTTGAATAACAAAGGAAGAACGGCATCTCTCTTTGCTCTATTTACAGGAATTTCCATGCTGACTATGTTTTTCTTTAACGTCAAAGAATCACCAGCAATTTTTTATGCATTATCAGGTCTCACACAGTTTTTATTCTCCGGATTTAATACCGCAATCTATGCAATTATTCCAGACTGTGTGGAATATGGTGAGTGGAAAACCGGACTTAGAAATGACGGTTTTCAGTATGCATTTATTTCACTTGGAAATAAAATCGGAATGGCAGTTGGAACATCACTTTTGGCAGGATTACTTGGAAAATATGGTTATGTTGCAAATCAGGCACAAAATACAACTGTACTTTCTATTATGAAACATGCATTTACGACAATTCCAGGTATACTCTGGATTGTGACGGCAGTTGTATTATTTTTCTATCGTTTAAATAAAAAACGTTATAACGAGATTGTGGAGGAACTAAAACATGGAAGAAAAGGTTGATATTGTAGCATTGGGAGAATTGCTAATTGATTTTACTGAAGCAGGACACAGTCAGGATGGCAGAAAACTGTTTGAACAGAATCCCGGCGGTGCTCCGGCAAATCTTCTGACAGTTGCAAGCCACTTTGGATATCGCACATCTTTTATTGGAAAAGTTGGAAACGATATGCATGGTAAATTTTTAAAGAAGACATTACAAAATGAAGGAATCAATACAGATGCTGTTGTCGAAGATCCAGATTATTTTACAACGCTTGCATTTGTGGAAATCGGTGAAAATGGAGAACGGAATTTTTCTTTTGCAAGAAAGCCGGGTGCAGATACACAGTTAAAAAAAGAAGAACTTGATCAGACATTAATTTCCGGATGTAGAGTTTTTCATTTTGGCTCGTTATCGCTGACAGATGAACCGGCAGAAAGCACAACAATCGAAGCTGTAAAAATAGCAAAAGCAGCGGGTGTACTTGTTTCCTATGATCCAAATTACCGCCCATCTCTTTGGAAGAGCAAAGAGTATGCCGTGAAAAAAATGAAATCTGTCATAGAACTGGTAGATGTCATGAAGATATCGGATGAAGAGAGTATTCTGTTGACAGGGGTCAAAAGTTATGAGCAGGCTGCAGACCAACTCCTTGCCATGGGACCGAAGCTGGTTGCCGTTACATTGGGAGAACATGGTGTTCTTATGGCAACAAAAAACAGAAAAGAAATCATCAAAGCATTTCAGACACATGCGGTCGACACGACTGGAGCAGGTGATTCATTCTGGGGAGGCGTATTATGCGGTATCCTTTCTATGAATAAGACTGTTGAAAACATAAAATGGGAAGAAATCAGAAAATGTGCTATTTTAGGAAATGCAGTTGCCGGATTGTGTGTGCAAAAGAGAGGTGGAATTCCTGCAATTCCGACGAAAGAAGCAGTGTTTGAATTTATGCAGAAATAATGAATATATGAAAGTAAAGCATATAGATAAAATCTATATGCTTTATTTTTTGTCCATTTTCAGGAAAATGTGATTAAAAAATTATTGACATTTTGTTACTGCTAATGCCAATCTAAATAACACTAAACCAAAATTATCCCCGCCTTTGACACCGATATATCCAAATGCTAATATGTACTTAAATCAAGCACTTTCGGAGGAACAATAAATGAGTACAAATATAATGATTGTCGATGATGAAAAAGATATTGCAGACCTCGTTCAGATATATCTCGAAAATGACGGTTTCAATGTTTTTAAATTTTACAACGCCAAAGACGCACTCGAATGTGCCATGCACGAAAAGCTCGACTTGGCAATACTCGATGTTATGCTGCCTGATATTGACGGTTTTTCACTATGTAAACAGATACGAAAAGAACATTTCTTTCCAATCATCATGCTGACTGCAAAAACAGAAGATGCCGACAAAATAACAGGACTGACGCTCGGTGCTGATGATTATATATGCAAACCATTCAACCCACTTGAACTCGCCGCCAGAGTTAAAACACAGCTTCGCCGTTATACACGTTATAACAAAGCTGATGCCGAAAACTTTGCTGCCGATGAATACAACATACGAGGTTTAAATATCTCAAAAAGCAGCCACCGGGTATTTTTGAATGATAAAGAACTTTCACTTACACCTCTTGAATTTGACATTCTCTGGTACCTATGCGAACATAACGGAAATGTCGTATCCTCCGAAGAACTTTTTGAAGCTGTCTGGAAAGAAAAATATATTGACAGCAACAATACTGTTATGACACATATTGCAAGACTGCGTGAAAAAATGCATGAACCCGCAAGAAAACCCAAATATGTAAAAACTGTATGGGGTGTCGGGTATAAGATTGAGAACTAAACTATTACAAACAGAGGTGTCACATGAAAAACAACAGTCTTACCAAAAAACTTATCAGGCGTTATATGCTTACCGTAATCGGATTTATCGTCCTTGTATTTGTTATATTCATTTCGGCTGCTGCCATATGTTCAAGAAAAATATGGTATCCCGATGACCCTGAATATATTCTGCTTAAATCTATAGACACGCACAAATGGTTTATCGGCGGTTTTCTTTGCTTTGTAACATGGTTTATTGTCACTTTATCTTTTCTTGTAAAATGGACCCGCTACATCAATGAAATTCTGCATGCTTCAAAAAAGCTTACAATGCAGACCGAACAACCGATAGTCTTGTCAGAAGATTTAAAATCCATTCAGGATGAACTTAATTCCGTAAGAGAAAATGCAATTCACAATTCAATGCTTGCAAAAGAAGCAGAACAAAGAAAAAATGACCTGATAGTCTATCTCGCACACGACCTTAAAACACCGCTTACAAGCGTTATCGGGTATCTTACGTTATTGAATGACGAGCCTGATATTCCTGACAATACACGCGAAAAATATACTTCAATAGCACTTAATAAAGCTGAACGTCTTGAAGATTTAATAAATGAATTTTTTGATATTACACGTTTCAATCTCACAAACATTGAACTTGATATTGAAAAAGTCAATCTGAGCCGTATGCTTGAGCAGATATGCAGTGAATTTATTCCTGTTTTGTCAGAACACAACCTTAGCTGGACTCTCGAAATCACACCTGATATATACTTTATGTGTGACCCCGATAAGCTGTCACGGGTATTTGACAATCTTATCCGCAACGCAATAAATTACAGCTATGAACACACAAAAATCACCTGTACACTCACAAGCGAGAATAACAATATACATATTCTCTTTAAAAATCATGGCAAGACAATTTCACCTGAAAAACTTGACCGCATATTTGAACAATTTTTCAGGCTCGACTCTTCAAGAACCTCAACAACCGGCGGTGCCGGGCTTGGACTAGCCATTGCAAAAGAAATAGTCGAACTTCACAGCGGACAGATAAATGCAAAAAGTGAAGATGAAAGTATCACTTTTGAGATTGTTTTTAATAATTAGGATTTACTTTCATCTATATTTTTACACTAAATGCAAGAATATTGTAAGTTTTGCTTATGTTTTTCTTAAAACAAAATATTTTCCTTTGTTCTAAAATAATACCTGTACAACGTAACACGTTACAACGGCGTAATTAGTACAACGAATAATTGATACATTGACCAAACATTTAATTTTCATTGTACTGGGAGGGAGCTTTTATGAACACAAGAAAATACAAAAAAAGAAAAAGAAGATTTCAAAAATTTACACTCGTAATACTTTTATTTTTAACCGTATTCTGGCTGGCACCAAAAATTATAAGCACCGCATCCGATATTGTATATACCGTATTTAATTCCAGCAGTGATTTGACTGCAAAATACAAAGCCGCAACACCTGAAAAACTAAACGACCATGAGGTAAAAAATAAACTTTATTCACTATCACAAAAATATCCTGAATTTAAAACCATTTATAAAAATACCTCTGCTTACCCTGAAAGTCTCCTTGTTTCTCTTTGTAACACTCCTGAAATGATAGACTTTGTAAAAGGTTATCCTAATGCAGACAACAAATCACATGGAAATATCACCGAAAAAGAACTTTCAGAAGGTGTTCCTCTCCTTATTCAGTGGGATAAACGCTGGGGCTATGCATCCTACGGAAGTTCTGACATCGGAATATCCGGCTGTGCCCCAACCTGCCTTTCAATGGTAATCTCAGGACTTACAGATAACAAAAACATTACACCCTACAAAGTCGCAAAATTTGCCGAGAAAAACGGTTATTATATAGAAGGAACGGGAACTTCATGGAATATAATGACCGAGGGCGCATCTTCATTCGGTATAACAGGCACTGAAATTCCATTGAGCAAAAACAGTATATTTTCACATCTTGAAAATAACGAACCTATAATATGCAGCATGCGGCCCGGAGACTTTACAACAGCGGGACATTTTATTGTACTTTCAAAAGAAGAAAACGGACAGATAAAAGTAAATGACCCAAACAGCCGCTCACGCAGTAAAATTTGGAGTTATGAGACACTCGAAAAACAGATAAAAAATTTATGGGCATTCAGCAAAAGCTGATGCCCATTTTTTACTTCTTTAACATCTCCACAAAATACATCTTTACACCGGAAGGCACAATTCTTAAAATATTATTTATAACTCCGGGTACTATCACGCCCCTGTTACGCATCAGTCCATCAACCGCAATTTTTGCCGTTTTCTCTGCCGACATTGCCCATATCGGTGTCTTTTGACCTGCCTTTTCAAAAAACTTTGTTCTGGTCGTTCCCGGACACAATGTACTTACAATCACACCTCTTGCCGCCGCTTCCTGCCTTATTGCTCTGCTGTAGCTGTACAGAAATGATTTGCTTGCAAAATACGTGGACGTATAAGGTCCCGGCTGAAAAGCACCTGTCGAAGCCACATTGAGAATTTTCCCCCTGCCATTTTCATACATATCACGAAGAAACAATTTGCAAAGACAAACCGGTGTAGTTACATTTAACTGTATCATTTTTTTATCATCATTTATATTTATACTTTCTGTCCCACCTAACAGACCAAAGCCTGCATTATTGACAACAATTTCAACATCTGTCCCCAAAGTTTTCACCTTATGATACAGCTTTTCTGCTCCACCGGATATGCTTAAATCCTGTTCGATAATGATTATCTGTTTTGTGCTTTTCACAATTTTCGACTTCTTAACTTCAAGTTTTCTTTTTGCTATGGCAAGATTTTTTCTGCTTGAAGAAGCTAGTATCACTCCATAACCTCTATCAAGAAATTCCCCTGCCATAGCAAACCCTATACCGCTTGTACCACCTGTAATCAATGCATATTTCATATTGTATGTCTCCATTTTAATACAAATCGTTAATCAGTTCCCTTATTTCTAATTATTAATATAAGCACCGATTACATTATAGTCAACTGCTATCTTTCAGCCATCAATATGTATAATTGTTCTTATTACCAATATTTATGATGCCATGATACCACATAATCTCCTATCAGATCATATTTGACCTCCACGGTATGACCATCATCTGTCTTGCCAAAAAGAGTAACACATCCCTGCAGCATGTCCTGCTTCCACATATTATATTTTTCATAGGTATCATCATCTTTTGTTTCTTTAACAATATTTATACCGTATACATCTTTCATTTCCTTTTTTATCTTATCTTTAGCCATCTTCAAATACTTATTGGCTTCTTTTTTATTCTTATAAGCAGCCTCATACTTTTTCAATTTTCCCTTAACATTCTTTATATTATGTTCATTATATGCATCTCCCCACTGTCCACAATACTCGGTGAGGTCTGTACTCTGCGATTTACATCCCCACAGATAATCACCGCTTTCTGCTACAGTATCAAAAGATGCCATAATCTCCATTTGTATAATGCTGTCATCATCAAATATAATTGGTGCTTTAAAAACTATGCGGCTTTCTCTGATAAGATCCCCATAAAATTTTCCGTTTACAATTTTATCTTCATCTCTCTTCCAGTCGATTTCCGCTGTTATCTTATTCTTCTTTCCCTTAAGTTCCTTTAACATATAATTCCAGCCGCTGTTTTCTGATTCATCAATAATTTCTCTGAAAGTTCTTTTATAACCATAATCACTTGACTTTTCAGCATCAGAAAGATACTTTCCTGTTTTTGCGTCTTTATATCTTATGAAAGAAATTTCATATCCCTTATAAGAATATTCTTCCACTACCTCCTTCGTCATTTTTCTCTCGCCCTCTGAAGGAGTCTCCCCCTCCATACTTTCACTTGACGCATCAACTCCTACTTTTGCCACATCGTTCGCTTTAATATCTGATGCCTCGGTCTTTATATTTTGGTACTTCATTGCTCCTATAAGACCAATGCATCCCACAGTAAATAATGCAGTCGTTGCAACCATTAAAATTTTTTTATTGTATTTCATAACTTTCCCTCCCATTTTACTTTTACATATAATAGAAATCTACAATATGGTCTCCTAACATATCATATTCTGTCATTGTATCTTCACCCGATTTTGTTTTTCCTCTAAGCATTACCATGCCTATATCATAACCTGTTCTCTTCTCTGTAAAATCTCCATAAATTTCTATTCCCCACACATTTTCCAATTCTTTCTTTGCTTTCTGTGCATATTCAGCAAACAGCTTTTTCTTTTCATCTCTGTTTTTCAATTTTTCTGCAATTTCCGGATATGCCTTTGCAACCGCTCCATCTTCATATCTGTCATCACTTCCCGGTTTTGTACCGCTTGCCTTTCTGTATATGCTCAGATATTTACCTGTTTCCGGTTCAAAATTAAAACTGGCAGCCATATTTCTCTCATTCCCATCCGTTGAAAGGAAGTCCATGCTGAATCTTCTCTTTAAATATCCGTAAAATTTACCGTCTACTATTTTGTCCTCATCTCTGCGCCACTCTACATACGCCCGTATTACACCTTTTTTGCCTTTTAATTCCTTAATCTGGCTCCAATTATTCTCCTCAGCACAATCAATCACTTTTTTAAATAATGCCTTGTATCCGAAATCTCCGGTTTGTTCATCATCCGAAACATAAACACCTGTATTTTTATTCTTAATTTGTATAAATGATATTGTATAACCCTTATACTCATATTCATCCTTAGTTACCAGCTGCAGATTGTTGTTGTCATCCTCAATATAAGGTGTTTCTCCTTCCAGACAATCACTCGATGCATCAACTCCTGCTTTTGCCACATCAGTTTCTTTGATATCTGATGCCTCGGTCTTTATATTTTGATATTTCATCGCTCCTATAAGACCAATACATCCCACCGTAAATAATGCGGTTGTTGCAATCATTAAAATTTTTTTGTTATGTTTCATAACTCTCATCCTCCCTTTTTATACTTTTTATGTTAAGACAAGTATATCTTCCCTACCTTATCAAAAAACAACCATAAAGTTATCAAACGGTAAACATTTTAAAAATTATTACTGCAACGGTATTCTCACTGTAACGGTAGTTCCTACCCCTTTTTGCGAACTGTATTCCAATGTTCCGTCATGTTTTTCAACTATTTTCTGGCAAAGTGATACTCCAAGTCCTGTCCCTCCCTGCTTTCTGCTTCTTGACTTATCAACACGATAAAACGGCTCTTTTATCTTTTCAATTTCCTCCTGATTCATTCCGCAGCCGTTGTCCTCAACCTTAAAAACAGTTTCATTCTCGGTTTCATATACATATGTATTGATTTTTCCATATTCCTCCGTTGCCCTGAATGAATTTTCAAATATATTCCTAAGCAGCATTTCCAAAAGCTGCTCATCACCAAACAGCCTGTCTGTTTTAACGTCCCACTTTGCATCAATGTGTTTATCCGCAAATCTCTTTTTCTGCCAGTCTGTAAGCCCGTCTGTAAACTTCTTCATATTAATATTTTCTTTTTTTATATCGGAGTGTCTTATCACTGCAAGGTCAAGCAGTTCATATGACATATTTTGCATACGTCTGGCTTCATTCCCGATAAACTCAAGGCATTCCATTCTTTCATCCTCAGAAATTTTTGCTCTCTCCATGTACTCAACAAAACCGCAAATACCCGTTACCGGCGTTTTCATTTCATGTGCAAGATTATCAATAAACCACTGCTTTCGCTCAGCTTCATCCATAATCTGTTTCATGTTTTTTTCTATTGTCTCCGCCATGATATTTATGTTCTTCCCAAGGACAGCCAATTCATCATTTCCCTTTATGTCAGTTCTCGTTTTCAAATCGCCGCCCGCCATTTTTTTAACTGTCTCATTCAGATTTACAACAGGCTTTATGCATCTCTTTAAAACGAACACCATAAATATCGCCATAATAATTGATATTGCGACACTTCCAACCGCATAATAAATTCTGATATTTTTCCACATACTGTCTAAGTTATATAAAGTTTTTTCATATCCGAAATAATAAATTGTTTTTCCGTATTTTTGTACCTTAAAAACCATCAGTCTTGTATGACCGTCTATATAACATTTAACAACTTTATTATCTGTAATATTTTTTTGCTGATTTTTAAAATGTGATTTATCAGAATCGTAGATTTTCTTTTTATTTTTCCCTTCCCACAATCCCAATTCAATTTTTTGCTGCTTATAATAATTTGTGTACTTTTGAATTGTTTTTTTTATGTCTGTATCCTGCATCTGGGAACTCTGAATTTCACCGTAAATCTGGTCTATTATCATTCCAAAATCCCCTATTGCCTGATTTTTCTCTGCCTGAATATTCTGTCTGTATGTAATGCCAAACAATAAATATATTGCAATGTTAAGAATTATCAATATAGGCACTATAAGCACAATGTACAATTTCTGCCACAATTTCATAGCCGACTCCCCTCTTTCATTCTGTTTCCAATCTGTAACCAAGTTTATTTATCGTACAGATTTTCTTTTCAAGTCCAAGCTTTTTTCTGAGCTTTCTTATATGTACGTCAACCGTCTTTGTATCTCCCATATAATCCCATCCCCATGCAAGTTCAAGAAGTTTCTCCCTTGACATCGCCATGTTTCTGTTTAAAATAAGCACTTCCAAAAGTTCATATTCCTGTGGTGCAAGCTGCACCCTCTCTCCATTTTTAAAAACGTCGTGTCTGTCAAGATGTACCTCAACATCACTTATCCTAAAAACATCATCATTCTTTTTCGTTCTGCGCAGAACCACGTTTATCCTTGCAATCAATTCAAGAATTTCAAAAGGCTTTACAATATAATCCTCTGCCCCTATCGACAACCCATGCAGCTTGTCATCAAGTTCTCCCTTTGCAGTCACAAAAATAACCGGTACATCTTTAGTTTTTTCCATAACCTCAAATCCCGACATTCCGGGCAGCATTACATCCAACAAAACCAAATCGAAGTCACCCTTTTCAATCATTTCAAGACCTTCCCTGCCATCATATATTTGTGTGCATTTATGACCGACCATCTTTAAATTTCTTGCAACCATTTCATTTATAGTAGTATCATCTTCCACAATTAAAATATTTGCCATTTATTTTCTCCCTCAAAAACTTTGTTTTTTCGCTCTTACAATTTCCCTTTTAAATCACTTTTACTTAATATTAACATAATATAGTAACCAAATGATTAACACATTTCATCTTAATTTCATATAATGATGCAAGGGACAAAAATCTCAGGAGGTTGTTTTGTATTATGTATCTCAAAAACTGTATCAAAAAAGCAACACAATACAACTGCTGTCTCGACAGAAAAGCCATATGCATGAAACGCTCATGGGACGATGTTTCAAAAATGCTCGACACTTTCTGTGACTGTAAAAAATGCAGCTGCTGCAAAGCCTGCAAAAAGCGTTCCAAATGTAAATGCAGGCATTAACTTATTTTCACAGACATGTTAAAATAAGCATATCGAAAATAAATCAAAAAATATTTATACAGGAGAAAAAAATGTTTACGCCAAAACTTATAGTCACCGATTTAGACGGAACTGCTTTAAAAAACAACAAAGATATAGCTGACGAAACCATAGCCGCATTTGAAAACTGCCGAAAAAAAGGCATTCATGTTGCAATTGCAACTGCGAGATATATCGGAGGTGCAGCTTATTACGCAAATAAACTTCATGCCGATTTTCAGATACTTACAGACGGAACACTTGTGTATCAGAACGGCAAACTTATATATTCACGGACAATGTCTGTAGACATGACAAATAATATTATTGATGAACTAAAAAATTACGGTTACATCTCACACATAGCAATCCCTACAACAACAGCACTTTACAGATACCCTTACAATTCCGACAACACCAACAATAATCCTGCCAAAAATACAAAAAAATCCGGCGGTACACTTAACCTTAACGATATAAAACAAGACCATTCTCCCGGAATTTCATTTGATATAGACAAACCTTTTCCGGAAGAAGCCTGCAAAATTGTCGCACACATCTCCTCTGACAATGACGCAAAAGCTATTGCCGATAAATGCGGCTGTGCATATTTTCATTATCGTGGAGAGGATACATACACTTTTTTCCACAAAAAGGCAAGCAAACTTGATGCAATTCAACAAATTGCCGATTTTATTAACATTTCACTTGATGAAATCTGTGCATTTGGTGATGATATAAACGATATAGAAATGATAGAACATTGCGGATATGGTGTCGCAATGGAAAACTCACTTGATATTGTAAAAGAAAAAGCAGACTTTGTTACTTTGTCAAATGAAGAAAATGGCGTTGCTAAAGCATTATCGCAAATAATTGACATACGATAGTGTACATAAAAAACTTGATTCACTCAAATTTATCCCATATTGCCCTGAGAACAAAGTCAAAAAAATACCCCACCGGATTTCTCCGATGAGGTATTTTTATTTTGCCATTCTGACAATAAATACTTTGCTTATAAAAGTTCAGTAAATTATTTAAGTGTAACCTTAGCACCTTCAGCTTCGATCTTTGTCTTAATGTCTTCAGCTTCATCTTTAGAAGCACCTTCTTTAAGAACCTTAGGAGCGCCGTCAACAACTTCCTTAGCTTCCTTAAGTCCTAAACCTGTTACTTCACGAACAACCTTGATAACCTTAACTTTGTTTGGTCCAACTTCTGTAAGCTCTACGTCGAACTCGTCTTTCTCAGCTGCTCCGTCAGCACCTGCTGCACCTGCTGCAACTACAACACCTGCTGCTGCAGAAACACCAAATTCTTCCTCACAAGCTTTTACTAAATCATTTAATTCTAAAACTGTCATGCCTTTGATAGCATCGATAAATTCCTGAGTTGTCATCTCATTACCTCCATAATAAATATATTTTATAAATTCGTTGCATCAGT
>CAKRFU010000015.1 GCA_934320845.1 uncultured Lachnospiraceae bacterium | reverse complement strand
AAGATCTTTTTGAATGGTATTTCTCCTACTTGTCATTCGTCCTCCTTATTAGGATTAGTTCTTAATAAGGATTATATGCCACTATCATCCTGTTGTCAATAAAAATAGTAATAATTCTCATTATTACCATTTGCCGTCTCTGACAATAATTACACCTCCTTCCGCATCCAAGTATGGGGACAATCTTCGTCCATATGAATATCATTCAGCTCCATATATCCTTGTTTCTTGTAAAACTCTGCCACACGACACTGTGCAGACAATTCTACTCTTTTACCCCTGAGATCACTAACTATTTTTTCCGCACCCTGCAACATCTTTTCACCATATTGCTTCCCTCGAAATTCTTTACTAACCGCAATCCTGCCAATCACATAGCAATCTCTTTCAACAGAGAAAAAGAATCTGCAAGTAGCTACTGGAATATCGTCCTCGAAAAGCAGCATATGTTTCGCCAGATGATCTGTCTCATCAAATTCATACTTAAATCCCTGCTCTTTCATGAATACTGATTTCCGTATCGCCTTCGCTTCCTGTGGTATCTCATCATAAATCTTTATAAACATTGTTGTCCACCTTTTGTATTGATTTGCAGCAACTCTCAAAAAAATCGGAATTTATGGAGGTGTCATTATGTATATGGCAATTGGTTTATGTTTAGGTGTTGCATTTGGAACTGCCTTAGATAATCTTCCTTTGGGAATTGCTATCGGTGTAGCCGTTGGAGCAGGAATAGATAGTTCACGTAGCAGTAAACGAAAAAAAGATAAAGAAGATGAAGATTTATAGAAGTAAGGAAAACTATAACTTCCGATTTATACATATTCTATCACACATTCATCTTTCCCACAATCACTTATTTTTCACCCCTCCACTGAGGAAACTAATCTTCGGACACTATATCTTGTCCTTTCCACTCTCTTATCATACATCATCTGGTATAACACAGATTACTTTCCTCAATGCATCTTCAAAATCTCCCTATAAACAGATGCAATCCCTCACCAGAAACAACCATATCACAAGTAACCACTTACCACTGCTTCTGTTCACCACATCAAAAGATATATTCATTCGTATATTTTCCATTGCAGCTCTGTTTTCCTACAGCAATGTAAGCATTGCTGTTTACACCAGAACCACAGCTCTGTGCAACCTTGCATCTTTGATGCAAGGTTCGCGGGCACGCTCAGATGCTTACGAACAAGCTCGACGCATCCTCACTTTGCCTTCGCGTAAAAGATTGAAAGAGCAGCCAAATCAGCCACTCTTCCTTATGCTTTCTATATCTTTGAAGTTTTAATTTTCTCATTTGTGGTAGGGTTCTCCCGCATTTATCCTATACGCCCTATAAATCTGTTCTAACAACACAACTCTCATAAGCTGATGTGGGAAAGTCATTTTTGAGAAACTTAACAATTCATTTGAATTTTTAAGAATTCCCTTATCAATACCTATTGATCCCCCGATTATAAAAATAACATGACTTACTCCGTTTATGCCGAGCTTGTCTATTTTATCGGCAAATTCTTCCGACGAATACTGTTTTCCGTTTATCGCAAGTGATATAACATAAGCCCCGTCTTTTATGTATTTAACCAGTCTTTCGCCCTCTTTTGCTCTGATTAGATCTTCCTCGTGCTCACTGGCGTTGTCAGGTGTTTTTTCGTCTGCTACTTCTATTATCTCAAGTTTGCAATATCTACTGAGTCTCTTTTTATATTCATCTATTGCCATGGTAAAATATTTTTCTTTTATCTTTCCTACTGTCAGAAGTGTTATTTTCATATATTATTTTCCTCGCTTCCGTAAATAAAAACTGCTTCGTCTGATTATGCTTCTGCCTGCTTTATATTTCCTAATACCACTCACCTTAAACAGCTTTCTTCTAATGCAAGACTTATGCAAAGTGCATGATTTATTCTTTCAAGTATTTCGTCATCCAAATGGCAGACTTTTTCACGCAGCCTTGATTTGTCTATAGTCCTAATCTGTTCAAGAAGTATAACTGAGTCCTTTATAATATCATATCTGTTTACTTCAAGTGCAATATGTGTCGGTAATTTTGCTTTATTCATCCTTGATGTTATTGCTGCACATATTACAGTCGGGCTATGTTTATTTCCCATATCATTCTGAATTATAAGTACAGGGCGTATTCCCCCCTGTTCTGAACCCACAACCGGTCTTAAATCTGCAAAATATATATCTCCTCGCTTTATATTCAAAACTTCCACGCTCCTATCACAATAATCTGGAATTGACTGAACGAAAACGAGTGATACTTCTTGACTAACAGTCAGGAAGATATATCCCTGCAATCGCTCATAAACTGGATTTAACCGAGTGAAAATCAGAGACTCTTTCTGACTTAAAGTCAAGAAGATGTACCCTTGCAATCACTCACAATCCGGAATTGCACTTTTATGTAATTCTTTATGCATCCTGTAATGTTATTTCTTTCCATCTTTATCGTTTTTATACATATGTATCTCTCAAAAGCATGAAATTTTTTACTCCAGCCGGAGATTTTCAATTTTTTAGCATGATTTATCCCATTATACTAATACTCCGGATAAAAATCCTTTGTTGCAATTACCTTTCCACCTTTATAATATACTCTCGGTATTCTTTTTCCTATATCACAGACAAATTCATAATTAAACGAATATGACATATCAGCCACTTCCTCTATCGATATATACTCATCGCCGTCTCTGCCAACCAGTGTAACTTCATCACCCTGCCTTATTTCAGGAAGTTCACTTATATCTACCATAAACTGATCCATGCATACTCTGCCGATTATAGGAAAGCTTTTTCCTTTTATAAGCACTCTGCCTCTGTTTGACAATGCTCTTGAATATCCGTCTGCATAACCTACAGGGATTGTCGCAACTGTTGTCTCTTTTGTTGTGGTATAAGTTCCGCCATAACCTATTTCAACTCCGGCTTCAAGCGTTTTTACAAATGAAACATAAGATTTTATTTCCATTGCAGGTGTAAGTTTGAGCTTTGTTTTATCTACTTCGTCAGAAGGATACATTCCATATACACATATTCCATCTCTGACCATATCAAGGTTTACTTCCTGTTTTTCAATAATTCCTGCGCTGTTTGATACATGTTTAACGGGTATTGTTATCCCTGCATCTTCTATTCTCTTTACAAAATACATATATCTCTCAAACTGCTTCATCGCTTTTGTTTTGTCTTTTTCATCCATCGTTGCAAAATGTGTAAAACAGCCCTCGATTTCTATTCCGGGGAGCTTGGCGATTTTTTTAATCACTTCAAGACTTTCATCATCCTGCTTAAAGCCTATTCTGCTCATCCCTGTATCAAGTTTTATATGAACCTTAGCTTTTTTTCCGATTTTTTCTGCTGCTTCTGACATTCTTTCTGCCATGTCATACTCAAATACCGCTGTAGCTATATCATATTTTATCATTGCAGGATAAAGCGGTGCCGGCGTATATCCAAGTATAAGTATCGGCTTATTTATCCCTGACTGTCTTAACTCTATTCCCTCTTCAAGAATTGCCACGCCGTATGCATCTGCCACATCTTCAAGTGTATGCGCCACCATAACTGCACCATGTCCGTATGCATCTGCCTTTATTATAGCCATCAATTTTGTTCCGGGCTTTGTTAATGCTTTTGCGTTTACTACATTTTCGTGTATTGCGTCAAGATTTATCTCTGCCTTTACCCTATAATATTCCTTAATCTTGTCAGTACTCATTTCCATGAGCCTCCTTCTATTCTGTTTTATTTTTAATTCTTATTCAGGCATAACCTGCGGTAACATATCTATAATATCTGATGCTGTCATGCTGTATCTGCTTTTTGTCTCGGTGTATCTTTCTGCCGTTAATCCATGAATATACACTCCCAGTGCAGAGGCAAGTGACGGCTTCATTTTTCTGTCCTGAGCAGCTATACCAGCTATAATTCCACTTAATACATCACCCGAACCACCCGTTGCAAGCGCATTGTTTCCTGACATGTTTATATACATTTTTCTTTTCTTAACATCTCTTCCCTCTCCGACAATTGTCCTTGCATCCTTTAAAACAACAGTACAATGTGCCTGCACAGCCGCAAAATAAGACATGTCGTTTTTCACTTCGTCGGTTGTTTTTTTTGCAAGCCTGCTCATTTCTTTTATATGAGGTGTTAGTATAAAGTTCGAGCCAATATCATCAAGTGTAATTTCTCCATTGTCTATAAATTCTGCTAATACGTTCAAACCGTCTGCATCCATTACAACAGTTTTATCTTCAACCTTTAATATGCGTTTTACAAGTGCTTTTGCTTTCATTCCATTACCGAGTCCGGGGCCTATTACAATGACATCTGCCCAGTTTATTGCTTCCTCAACTTCTTTTTTAGGTGTAAAATCTATACCATCTTCAAACTCTTCATCATAACTTCCTATTATCGCCTCCGGAAGTTTCGTTTTCAATACCTGCAGATTTTCCTTTGCGGTAAGTATTCTCACAAGACCACATCCGGCTCTGTATGCTGCCGCCGCACTAAAATAACACGCTCCGCACATTGTCTCACATCCCGCTATCACAAGCACTTTTCCATAATTTCCCTTATTCGTTCTTGCCTTTCTTGGTGGCATTATATTGTTAATATCGCTTTGCTCAAATGTATATGCCTCTGGAGATACACTTTCAACAGTTTTTTTTGGAAATCCTATGTCACTCACTTTTATCTCACCTGAAAATCCTGCCCCCGGAAACATTAACATTCCTCTTTTTAATGTTCCAAATGTAACCGTCAGGTCTGCTTTTACTGCAATGCCTAGTATTTTTCCGTTTGAAGCATCAACTCCTGACGAAATATCTACTGATACAATATATGATTTACTCTCATTTATCTTTTTAATAATTTCTTTATATTCGCCTGTTATTTCTCTTGACAGACCAATTCCAAAAATTGCATCTATTATAATATCATATTCATTTTCTTCTATATTCGTGACAAAAGATATTTCCAGATTTTTTGCTATCTCAAGCTGTTTTCTCATCTCATCACTGGCATGTTCAATATTCCCAACAAGCTTTATATCAGTTTTTATCCCGTCATGCATAAGCATTCTTGCCGCTGCCACTCCGTCCGCACCATTATTGCCCATACCGGAGACTACAAGTACCTTTATTTCAGTATTTCTTTTACTGTCTGACTTTAACTTTGCAATATATTTTTTCTCAATTTCATTTACAACACTTAATGCGGCTCTTTCCATCAAAACAAGTGAGGGTATCCCTATCTCGTTTATTGAAATATTGTCTATCTGCTTTGCTTCTTCTGCATCAGTTATATACTTCATTTTTATTTCCCTTCCGCAACCACAAAGGCCGTCGCAATTTTGTCTGTATCGCTTAATGATATATGTATTTTAACTATACCTTCATCTTCTGCCAGCTTCTTTGCACCACCAAAAAGATTTACATACGGTTTTCCGTATTCATCCCTGAGTATCTCTATATCTCCCGGCATACAATTTAAAAAGCCGGTTCCAAAAGCCTTGACTACAGCTTCTTTGCCGGCAAAATTAGTAGCAGCACGATTTTTTCTTTTTTCAATTATTTTTCGTTCTGCCTCTGTATAATATTTGTTTAAAAAACTAACTTTTTCACAAGATTTAACAACTCTCTCTATCTCAACAACATCTGTTCCAATACCAATAATCTTACTCATTATTTTTATTTCGAAATGTTCTCTTCAACATTTCCCTTCCATACATGATTATTCTTATCAAATATCTCGACTACCTTTGCACCAAGTAAATTATGCATGTATTTATACAGTTCTGTATTTCGCATTTCTCTGTCCTGCTTTGCCAAAATCCTGTTTTTGAGTTCTTCTCTCGCTGCGTTTATCCATGCATCAAGTTCTTCTATAACGACAGTATTCTCCGTAAGTTCTTTATAACAAACATCCATGCAGGCAATAAGCAATTCCTTATTTGCAGTCTGTATCTCTGCCGGAAGCCTATGCTGTAAATCTTCCGCCTCAAAAGTTTTTTGATTCAATTCATCAAGCATTTTCTGATTGGCATCCTGTTTTTTAAGCTTCATTTCCGCTTCAGGCTCATATCCGTCAGTCATGTTGTTGACTATATTTTCCATAATAACTTTTTTAGCTTTTTCATACTCTTTTAAATCATTCGTTGACTGCCCCTGCTGTTTTATCAAATCGAGCAGTTTTTTCTCAAGTTTCCTTATCTCATCAGTTTTTCTGTGATCAGGAAACAGTTCATGCCATTTTTGGTCAAGTACCAATATAGGAATCTGCTTATTTTTAAGCGCATCCAAATAATAATAGGTCATATCGGTACCTTGCTTTTTCTTTTTTTTTCCAAACATAAACTATTTTCCTCCCATCTTTTCCCAATCCACCAATAATCCTTTTGTCACTGTCCTGCTACACTGCAAACACCAACATTCCTTTCTAATTATATTCCGACACTTTACATAAGTCAATTGCATAGTTCCCTGTTTTTATGTATAATATCGTTGCAGTGTTACTGTTCACTCCCACGGTGCAGCAGACAGCATTACATTTAAAATAAACTCATGGAGAAAGGACGAAAAATTTGATGAATTTTGAAAACGCAAAAAAGAAACTTGAAAACTATGAACAGTTACATGTTCTTAAATATTATGATGAGTTACCGGAAAATGAAAAAAAGGCATTATTACAGCAAATCGATGAAACAGATTTTTCTGTCACCGAAAAAATCATTAAAAAAACAGGTGATGATAAAAGAGGTGTTATTACCCCTATAAAGGCTATGACTTTAGACGAAATCAATGGCTCAAAAGAACACTTCAAATCACTTGGTCTTGAAGCAATCCGTGCCGGAAAAGTCGGCGCCGTTCTTTTAGCAGGAGGTATGGGAACACGTCTTGGTTCAGATAATCCTAAGGGAATGTATGATATAGGTATCACAAAATCCGTATACATCTTCCAGCGAATTATAAGAAATCTTCTCGACGTTGTTGACGAAGCCGGTGTATGGATTCATCTTTTTATCATGACAAGTGATAAAAATCACGAAGCTACAACAACATTTTTTAAAGAACAAAACTACTTTACCTACAATCCTGAATATATTCATTTTTTCAAACAGGATATGGCTCCTGCGGCAACTTATGAAGGCAAAGTATACATGGAGACAAAAGGTAAGATTGCAACATCACCTAACGGAAATGGCGGATGGTTCTCATCTATGCAGAATGCAGGCATTGTAGATATTATTCACAAAGAAAAAATTGAATGGCTCAATGTATTTGCTGTGGACAATGTTCTTCAAAGAATCGCTGACCCATGCTTTATCGGTGCAACAATAGACCAAAAATGCACTGTCGGTGCAAAGGTTGTAAGAAAAGCTGACCCTGATGAAAAAGTCGGTGTTATGTGTCTTGAAGATGGACGACCTTCTATTGTGGAATACTACGAACAGACAGAAGAACTGAGAAACACAAAAGACGAAAACGGTGAACCGGCATACAACTTTGGGGTTATCCTCAATTATCTTTTTCATGAACCTGAACTTGAAGATATATGCAACAATGAACTTCCGCTTCATATTGTTGAAAAGAAAATTCCTTACATGGATGAAAAAGGTGATTTTATCAAACCTGAAACTCCAAACGGATACAAATTTGAAACACTTATCCTTGATATGATACACATGCTTGACACATGCCTCCCATTTGAGGTAGAAAGACGTAAAGAATTTGCACCTATCAAAAACAAAACCGGTGTGGACTCAATTGAAAGTGCAAGAGAACTTCTCAAAGAGAACGGCATAGAACTGTAGAGTTACCAAACTACAGAATTTCAAAAAAATAAAAGTATAAAATTATAAAACTATTAAAACAAACTATGAATAACCGGCATAGACTGTTTTTTAATACTATTTCCTAAAAAAAGTGATGATTTGAAGCTGACAGTTTCAAATCATCACTTTTTTATGTTATCCTATTTATCTTCTTCAATAAAATGTGAGTTGAAGAATTCTTCCGTAAGCATCTCAATAAATGCAACATCTAAATTCGGATATTTTTTTATGAGAATAGAACGTATATGTGCTGTGATAACAAGGTCATTTTCTTCGTCTGATACTGTATCATCAATCCACTTTTCTGCTCTCTCTTTAGTTATATTTTCATCAAGCCATGCATTTATCTTCTCTGTCATAATTTCTTCTTCAGGTATCTGAAGTTTTATCTTGCCTGATTTTACAACTGAGACAAGTCCCATGATGATAAATCCTGCAAACATGGCAGCAAGCACACAAAAGATAAATATATTGTAGTCAATCGGAATAATATCCAATTTGCAAAGTACAAGATAAACCGCACCTAATACACCGAATACAATAAATGTATATCCCGAAAACTTAACATCTTTATACTCGTCTTCTTTCTTTACATATGCCTTTGACGGTGTGTAGAGTATATCAGCCGTATCTTCTTCTATCTCATCGTCAGTGATTACATTATCATGCAAATCATCTTCTTCAACGAGTTTTTCATCAGCTTCACTTTCGTCTTTTTCTATGTCCCAGGCATCCGATTTTTCATCATCCAGAGTATCTTTCGCTGCTTCTGCAGCTTCATCAGTTATCGAAGTCTCGGCTATTTCATCAGAATCAGAAGCACCACTTTCCTTCTCTAAATCTTCGGAAACTTCTTCTTTTTCTAATCTTCCTGCCTCTTCTTCCTGTTTCTCTTTTTCTTCCTCTAATGCAAGCTGAAAACCTTTAAAAAGCTTCTCAACCTGCTTTTCATATCTCGATGGCACTGTCACAACCGCAACACCATCTTTTATAACTTTTTTGGCATTTTCAATCTTTGAATACTCAAGATATTCAATAAAGTTTTCAGCCATTTCCTCGTCTTTAAGATCACAGATTTCAACAACATCAAAATCATCTGCTGTACCTTCAACGAGTTCACTTCCACAATCTGCACATACTGTTATACCATCACGGTATTCAGTTTTACACTTTGGACACCACATCGTTTTTCCTCCTAAATTTTACTTTGCAGCCTAGTATAACGAATAACTGTTTTTTTCGTTGTACCAGATGCAATGTAGTCATTGATACAATGTTATCACACTGCACAAAAAATAACAACTAAGTATATATCTTTATCACAAAATTATCACATTTGGACAAGCTCAATCAGCAATAGCTCAACTCCTATCTGGTCATCTAAAACACCTGTCTTAAATTTCTGCTCTGTTTCAAGACTGTTGTCAAGTGCCTGTTTGAGCTGTCTTCCCGAAAAACGTGATGACTGTCTCTGATAATTTCCTACAAAATATGGAGATATGCCTATCTTAGCTGCAATCTGGTTCTTTGGTGCATTTCCCATAGAACCTATTTGAAGAAGTATATTGAAATGTCTGATTAACATATACAGGATATACGACGGTGCTTCTTTTAACTCAATAAGTTCATTGTATAATTTTAATGCTTTATCAGTATCTCCCACTCCCACGGCATCTACCATCTGAAAAATATGATTTTGCAGATATGCCGGGCACACGGCATCTATATCTGCTATCGTAACCTCTTCTCTTCCCATTGTATATGCAACTATTTTTTCTATTTCATTTGACAGGTTATAAAGGTTGTTGTCAACCCTTTGAAGAAAATACTCCATAGTCTTTCTTGTAAAGACTTTTCCTGACTCTTTTAGTCTTTTTGCAGCCCAGTTTAAAGCTTCCTCGGAATCCTTTACTTTTATCTCAGCCGCAATACCGTTTTTGTTTATATATTTATATAATTTGTTTCGCTTGTCTATCTCTTTTTCTACAAAAACAATAATCGTGCTGTCAGGCATATGCTCAAGATAATCCGCAAAATCATTTGATGACTTAAACAAACCGCTGTCCTGAATGATAATAAGACGGTACTCACTGAAAAACGGCAATGTATCTGCTATAGCCTGCACCTCATTTAAATCTATTCCCTTGTTCTCAAACTTTGAGAAATTCATATCGTCACTATCTTCTAATATACAATATTTGAGATTTTCCCTGTAATATCTTTTCAGATATTCCTCATCACCATACAAAAGGTATAAATTATGAAAGTTTCTCTTTTTAATATCATCCCTGATACGATTCATATAACCTGCCACTCCTGTTTATTATACAAAAGATGCTACCGTATCTATATGGTAACATCTTTTTTCATCAATGATATGATCTAAATAAACCGACAACCTTTCCCAAAACTTCAACATCATTTACTATGATAGGATCCATAGTATCATTTTCCGGCTGAAGTCTGAAATGACCGTCTTCTTTATAGAATGTCTTGACTGTCGCTGCATCGTCTACGAGTGCAACAACAAGCTCTCCGTTTTCCGCTACATTCTGCTTATGTACCAATACTTTGTCACCGTCATATATGCCGACATTTATCATACTCTCTCCTCTGACACGGAGAATAAACGCTTCACCTTTTGGCATATCTCCCGGTAAAACCGGCATGTAACCCTCTACATTCTGCTCGGCAAAAATCGGCTCTCCCGCAGCAACAGAACCAATAATAGGTACATTTACTAATTCTCTTCTAACAAGATTAAAGTCATCATCTATAATTTCAATAGCTCTCGGCTTAGTAGGATCTCTTCTGATAAATCCATTTTTCTCAAGTGTCTCTAAATGTGAATGCACTGATGATGTAGACTTCAGATTTACTGCTTCACATATTTCACGTACAGCAGGCGGATATCCTTTATTCAAAATTTCAGATTTAATAAAGTCAAGTATTTCTTTCTGCTTTGCAGATATTCTTTCCTTTGCCATAATTCATCCTCCCGAATTTAATTTATTTAAATAATTTTAGCACATTTGTTCCATATTGTCAAACATATGTTCAAGAGAATGTCCGACTATTCATTATAAATCCTCCGGTTCGATTATCTTACCGTCTGACCATATTCTTTCTAAGTCATAGAATAATCTGTCCTCTCTGTTAAATACATGTACAACAACATCTCCAAAATCAAGCAGCACCCATGAACTGTTTCTGTCACCTTCCATTCTTTTCATAACGCATCCCGCTTTATGAAGATTTTCCTCGACGTTTTTTACAAGAGCCTGTATCTGTGTCGTACTTGAACCGCTTGCAACTACAAAATAGTCTGCCATTATTGAAATCTCCGATATATCAATGATTTTTATATCCTCACCTTTTTTTTCATCAAGTGCATCATAAGCGATTTTTGCCATTTCCTTCTGCTTTGTCATTCTATTTCTATTCCTCCTATATTTAACTTTTAACATCCAGATTTTTCATCATGGATTTTTTTGTAATATTTATACGCTTCAACTGAATGTCTGTCTATCTCTTTGTGGATTTGTTTATCTTCTTTTTCTTCATTTAAATATGACAATGTATTTTGAAGTATAAGATAAACTGCCTCATCCAAATCTACAAAAGCCATGCTTCTTATCAATTTAAAGTTAGGAAGCACTTTTCTTCCCGGCTCTATATAATCCGCTGTAAAAACTATTGCTTCAAGTACTGACATAGCCGGTTTTCCTGTCGTATGGTATCTTACAGCCGAACATATCTCTTCATCTTCAATTCCATATTTTTCTTTTGAGAAATACGCTCCTAATTTGGCATGCAGAAGATACCCGTTTTTAAGTTCCGTCTCTGAGCAGTCTATTCCATACTTTGTACACTTTTCGATAAGTTCATCATCTGTCATATACTTTGCACAGTCATGCAAAAGCCCTGCCATTGCCGCCTTATCAACATTTACTCCGTATCTCATTGCCATTGCCGCCGCAGTATAACTTACACCTATTGTATGGTCAAATCTTTTTACTGAAAGTTTTTTACTGAGTTTCTCTTTTATCTTATTATATTCTTCTTTCATGTTTCTATTTACCTCATTTTGTACAAATGATTATCACAAATATAGTTCCATACTTCACCGTCAAGATATTTTTCCACATTCTCTCCGTTGGCGATACTATGCCTTATTTCACTTGAACTTATAGGCATCTGCTCCATCTCTACAAACCTTATGTCCGCATATGGAAATTCCTTAATCAGTTCTATCTTTTTTTCGTTTAACTCTGATTTAGTCGAACAATCACGTCCTATAGCCAGTATAACAGCCCTTTTCATAATCTCGTCCGGTTTATACCACTCATCAAGATACAAAAGCGAATCAGCACCCATTATGAAAAAATATTTATCTTCCGGATTATCTTTTTGAAGCAGTCTGAGTGTATCGGCAGTATACGTTGTCCCCTGCCTTAATAATTCAAAATCGGAAAATTCTAATTCATCATACTTAGACAATGCAAGCTTAACCATATCGGCTCTTTCCTTATCAGAAAGTATCTCTTTTTTTTCTTTGTGGGGAGGATTTTTAGATGGCATAAATAATACTCTATCTAAATTCTGCTGCCTAAGACATGCCTTCCCCATCTCCACATGTGCACGATGAATCGGATTGAATGTTCCACCCATAATACCGATTTTGCTCATATCAAACAGCCTCCATAACTAAAAAAACTATTACTTATTCTTTTTTGCCTGACTTTTTTTTCTTAAACTGTCAGCTCTTGTCCACTCTGATTTTGTGCCACGCTTATTCTCTCTTGCTCTTTTCTTTGCTGCTTCTTTTTTCTTTTCAGCTCTCTTTTCTGCAAGACGGCGCTTTTCAAGTTTCTGCATATTCTGTTTATACAGTATGATTTTTTTGCCTATAACCTGCACAACCTCTGCTCCTGTTCTCTCAGCAATAAGATTTGCAAGCTCGTTTGTATCATCATCACAGTTTTTAAGCACATTTATCTTTATAAGCTCTCTCGCTTTGAGTGCTGCTCTTATAGCTTCAATAGCCCCCGGTGTAAGGCTTGATTTTCCTATCTGAAATATGCTGTCAAGCTTCATTGCCTGTGCTTTTAATTCTGTTCTTTGTTTACTTGTCATTATAATACTCCATTCTTCTGTCATCTCAAAACAGGTGACAGACTTATACTCTTCATAATTACACTGAAAACTATTATACACAAAACAAACAGATTTTTCTACACCTAAAAACAACGAATTATTTTCGATGTAGCTATTTTAACGCAGAAATTGATATAAACTTTCCGGTAAAATAAAAAGTGGCCGAATTTTTTAAGCAGTGTTTGAAGTTGCTTTTGTTGTAATATTATGTAAAATCACGAATAACTATTTAGTAATACATATAATTTCGATATAAAAGGATAACGGCATATGTTCAAGAAAAAATGTATTTCCATCTTTATTTCATTTTCTTTATTTGTTTTGGCGGCTGTTTCCGTATCCGGTAATAACAGACAAATACTCCATTCTAATGAATATTACATAAAAGAAAATATTATCTCAAATAATAACGACAATAACAATTCACTTAAAATTTCCTCGAAGTCAGCAGTTCTCATTGAGAACAACAGTGGACGCATATTATACAGCAAAAGCAAGGACAAAGAAATGATTCCTGCGAGTATCACAAAAATAATGACTTTAAATCTTATCTTTGATGCCCTTGAATCAGGTAAAATAAAACTCGATGATGAGGTCAGCACAAGTGAATATGCTGCGTCTATGGGCGGCTCACAGGTCTTTCTTGAACCCGGCGAAATCCAGACTGTTGATACAATGATAAAATGTATATCCATATCAAGTGCAAACGATGCAGCAGTTTCCATGGCTGAATACATTGCCGGAAGTGAATCCGACTTTGTAAAAATGATGAATGAAAAAGCACACAAACTCGGCATGAAACACAGTAATTTCAAAAATTGCAACGGTCTTGATGACTCAATAAAGTCAGGTCATTTTTCGAGTGCATACGATGTTGCCCTTATGTCAAGGGAACTTATCACGAAACATCCTCAAATCTCTAAATATTCTACTACATGGATGGATACGATAACACATAAGACAAGAAAGGGCGAAAAAGAATTCGGACTGACCAACACAAATAAACTTATCAGAACATACAGCGGTATTACAGGTCTTAAAACAGGTTCAACCTCAAAAGCCAAATACTGTCTGAGTGCCACAGCCAAAAGAAACGGTATAAGCCTCACTGCCGTTGTGATGGCTGCACCCGACCCCAAAAAAAGATTTAGCGAAGCAGCCTCTCTCTTAGACTACGGTTTTTCACTGTGTAAAAATTATTCGGAAAAAACTTCTAAAATAATACCTAAAACATTAAAAATAAACGGCGGGAAAAAGAATGAAATAAAGCTTAAAACGTCAGAAGATTTTAAATATATTCTTATAAACAATGAAAGTTCAGATAAAATTTCAAGAAAAGTCTATCTAAAAAAGACCGTAAATGCACCTCTAAAAAATAATGAAAAAGTGGGAAAAATAGTTTATCTGCTCGACAATAAAAAGATAAAAGAAATTCCTATATATACCTCCGAAGCCATAGATAAATCGTCGTTTTTTGATTATATGCTTATATTTCTAAAAAGATTAGCAGGCTGTCCGTCGTAAACGACGGATGCCTGCCATTAAGACATATTTATTGCGGCGCAGTAAATGTACCGTATTTAAATGCTTTTTTACCGTTGTAATCAAATATAAATTTATTTAATGCTTCGGCATTTGCACTGCTGTCTCTTGTAGAATTAACTCCATCTGTCATGACTATTGAAGATCCACAGCTATACTCTCCACTCGCTGAAGCTCTGTAATATCCATTTACAGGAATCTGAAGCTGATAAACTTTTGTAGTTCCCATCTTCACGACATCTGCGATATACTCAAGAATTTTTTCATTACTTAAGTCAGTTGTCACATATCCGTCAAGCACCTTATTGGCAATCTCAAGCCATTTAGTTGCAGGTAATGCCTTAACTCTGTCAAATACCGCAGTTATAACTGCTCTCTGTCTCCATGTACGTCCATAATCATCAGTAAGCCCTGTAACTGTAAATGTTCCACCTTTTCTTATACGGCAGTATCCAAGTGCCTGATTTCCATTGAGAGTCTGCTTTCCTACTTTTACATGTCTGTATTTCTTCCTAGAAATATAGTTTGTAGTATTCAAATAATTCGCTTCTGATTCAGTAAGTTCAACTTCAACTCCGCCAACCGAGTTGACAATCTTTTCAAATGCTTCAAATCCAATTTCAACATATCCGTCAAGCTCAATATTAAAATTCTGTGCTATCGTTTTGTAGAGAAGTTCAATTCCTCCAAATGAATTTGGTGAATTTAATTTATTAGGGTCATGTCCCGGTATATCAACAACCATATCACGCATAAGTGTAGTAAGCTTAAGCATGCCGTGCTTCATATCCATAGTTGCTATTATCATAGTGTCAGTAAGTCCGCTGGCATCATAACCCTTTTCTTTTCTATAATCGTTTCCGACTACAAGAATATTTACAATATCATCATCGGAATTAACTTTAATACCACTTAAATCAACATTCTTAAGTGCTGTATCATAGTCACGATTTACATGATTTAATGTATTATTGAAAGTAACCTGTGCTTTTGCCACAAAAAATCCGGCAACGCCACTAATTATTATGAGAAGTGATAAAATAATCTTCTTCCACATATTTTCCTCCATTCTGCAAAATTACATACTAATGAATTTTTTATCAGTTACAAACAATCATTCTACACGAAAATCATATTTATTGCAATAAATATTTCAAAACTGTGTCATATTAAGCTTACTGCACTATTATTTTTTATCACCATATTTAAATTCGCCGTTTCCGTTATATTTAAATATAAATTTTTTCAAAATGTCTGCATTTGTGCTCCAATCAGTTTCACTTGCATTTGTCGAGAGAAGATATGCTCCGTCTGAGCTTGTCGTGAAATATCCCTCCATAGGCATCTGAAGCTGTTTGACGTCCGCTGTTCCAAGAAATACCGTATCTTTCATAAGTGATATGATCTCGTTGTTGTCAAGGTCTGTCTCAATATTGCTTAAAACCTTATTTCCGACATCAAGCCATTTTGAAAGCGGCTGTTTCTTCATTTTGGCAAATACGGCACTTATTACCGTTCTCTGTCTCCATGTACGTCCATAATCATCCGTAAGTCCATTTGCTGTCACTACCGACTTGCCTATAACGTCTCTTCCCTTTCTTATACGGCAATATCCGAGTGCCTGGTATCCGTTTAATTTCTGCTTGCCGACTTTCAAGCCTTTACGATATTTTTTCTTTCTTATGAAATTGGTCTGGCTCAAATAATCTACTTCCGTCTGCGTGAGTTCAACATCCACGCCTCCTATTGCATTTATTGCCTGCGTAAATGCATCAAATCCTACCATAACATATCCATCAAGTTTTATATTGAAATTTTCTGCAATGGCTTTATAAACGCCTTTTATTCCACCATCGTTAAAGCACTCATTCAATTTTCTGTATTTTCCTGCCGTCTTTGAATAAACCTTCATATCTCTAAGCAGTGACGTAAGTTTCAAAGATTTATGTTTTTTGTCAAGTGTCCCTATCATCATGACGTCAGGAAGTCCTTCCTCAACAAATCCGTTCCACTCTTTTCGATGATCATTTCCTATAAACAAAAGATTTACTATATCATTATCAGAATTAACTTTAATTCCGCTAAGATCAACCTTTGACAGTGCCGAATCATAATTTCTCGTTACATGATTAAGCGACTGATTAAATGTATACTGCGCTTTTGCCACAAAAAAACCGGCTACTGCACTGATAATGAGACATACACTTAACAATACTCTTTTTATTGTTCTCTTCCTGCGTTTCGCCCTACTTCTTTTGTTAAAGCTTTTTTTTCTGTCATCACTTCGTTTTTCTTTCATATTCACTCCCATATTTCTTCACAGATTATGTAGTCTGCCTTTATTTTCCTTAAACATTATATAGGACACATTGATATAATGCAATATTATCATAAATTTCTTAATAATATTGTAAAAAAGGGCAAATCCGGCGCTTTGCCCTAGCAAGAATTTCTTCGAAATTCTTGTTGGTACACCACTACATTACAGCATTTTCCTGTAAATTAAAAAGCCGAGAAAGACTACATCTCTCTCAGCTTTTTAATGGCCTCAAAAATCCCTCCAACCTCATCATAAAGACCTCTTTTTACCGCTTCTTTGCCTACGAGTATTGTTCCGAGATCCCTTGTCAGTATTCCGGGGGTTACCATCATCTTTTCGATATCCTTTTTTTCAATGTCACTGTGCTTTGCTATAAAATTTGTAATCCTCTCCTGAATAAGCTGAAAATACTCATACGTTTGTGGTGCACCAAGTACCGTTCCACTCATTCTCACAGGATGTATCACTACAGTTGCCGACGGTGCGATTATTGTATGGTCTGCCGCAACTGAAAGTGGAACCCCTATCGAATGACTGTCACCTATTATCAGTGATACTGTCGGCTTTGTGAGGGACGCTATCATTTCTGCAAGTGCAAGACCACATGAGACATCACCTCCAACGGTATTTACCAGAAATAATACACCGTCTATTTCCTCGTCTCCTTCAATTGCAACAAGCAGCGGCAGAAGATGCTCATACTTAGTTGTCTTTATCTTCTCTGATGCACTGTTGTGCCCCTCTATTTCACCTATAATAGATATAACAAAAAAATGTTTTCCACTTTTCTCATCATCAATCTGCAGTGTTCCGTATTCTCTTATATTTTCCATCGTGAACCTTTTATCCCTTCAATATATTTTTATTGTCTGATAAATATTGTCTCCCATATAAGTAAAAATATAAGTAAAAATATATTTTTTTCATAAATCGAACGCCAGCCGTAAGTTGCATACCACCAAGCATTATTATATACTATAATTTATACAGTATACTTAATCTGATGATTTTAAGTTTGCAAATTTGCGGAAAGGTAAAATTTTTAAATAATATGAATGTACTAAATTTCCAGATAACACAGCCTCTACAATTTAATTGGACAGGAAAATTTATTGCTCCTGATGAAAACTGGACTCATATAACAAGAGCACTTATTGATTATGAATTTATTGTTATGACTGACGGCGAGTTATATATCGCTAATGAAATGCAGCAATATGTAATAAAAAAAGGTGAATATCTTATCATGCCGCCGACAGCAAAGCAGTATGGATATAAACCCTCAAAATGTACTTTCTACTGGACACATTTTTCTTATCCAAATGAAATCATATCTCCTCTTTGTGCCATGAATGAAAATGACATTCTTAATAATATACATAAATCCTCAAATATGATACTTCCTGTACATGAAGCAATTCCGCGCATTGACAGAATCATAGTTTTGTTAAAGCAGTTACAGGACAGCGACAGAAAATATGGAAACAAAATGCTGAATTCATTAAACATAACGGCCGCACTTACAGAACTGCACAGCCAGCTTTATTTGTCCAACGGAAGAGTCTCCCTAAAAGGTGAACAGGTTCAGTTATACACTGATATTGTAGATTATATCTCCTGGCGTATACGTGAAAACTTCAAAGTCAGCGAAATTGCCGAGTATTTTGGTTACAATGAAAAATACATAACAACTTTCTTCAAAAAGGCATCAGGTGTCTCTCTGAAAACATATATTTTAAACGAAAAAATGGATATTGCCAAAGCACTATTAAATGACACAAATAAACCGATTTCACAAATCGGTTATGAAATCGGTTTTTCTGACAATCATAATTTTTCAAGTGCATTCAAAAAAATCACCGGACAAAGTCCATCTGACTATCGAAATACTTACGCACAACGAAAATTATTCCATGAATGAATACACATTCATGGAATAATTTTTTGCAATATTTTTACTGCTTTTCTCAGCAAGTACAACTCCTGTCTGTTATTTCTTTTTCGTTGATTTTGCTATAACTTTTACTTTTATAACTTTCTTTTTGCCGTTTATTGTCTTAATTGTTGTCTTTGCAGTACCTTTCTTCTTTGCTGTTACAACACCCTTTGATGTTACGGCAGCAATCTTTTTATCGCTCGACTTGTATGTTACTTTCTGGCTTGCTTTTGCAGGAGCTACAGTAACTTTAAGTTTAACCTTTTTAGACTTAACAATAGTAAGTACATTCTTCTTAAGACCTGAAGCTTTTACAGCAATGCTCTTTGCAGCCGGCTTATTTGAAACTGTTGTCTGCTGTTTAAATGTATCTGCTGTTATAACTTTGCTGTTTATTGCAGCAATCTCAGACTCGCCGAGTGCTTTATTAAACAATAATACATCATCAAGTTCACCCTTAAAATATGCATCCCATGCATTTACACCGAAATAAACTGCTGAGCCGGATTTTTTCATTATATCACTTGCTACACTTCCCTCGGTAACAACTGTTCCGTCTACATACAATTTTCCTGAAACTGTTCCCTCAGTTTTTCCCTGTTTACTTCCGTCTACAACAAGAGTAACTGTCTGCCATTTACCTGCTGTATATGCCCCTGATGCTGTTGTATCAATGTATCCGTTTGCATCATGCGACCATATTTTACCGTCAAGTGTGAGGTTTAGCCAGTATTCAGGAGAAAATGTTCCTGCTGTTATTGTCGGATTAACTGCACTTCCTGCCTCGGATGCTTTCATGGCAAAACTGATAGTATAACTCTCTCCAAGTTTTGACGCATCATCAAGAAGTTTAAGTCCATATGTTCCGTCAAGTGACAACGCTTTTGTGCTCTGACCGTTTACATACTTAAATTTAGCTCCTGATATGCTTGTCGGAACACTTGCTTTTGCAACTGCCACAGCTCCGTCGTTTGTTCCGTTAAATCCAAATGCTTTTACAATATTTTTTGAGAGGTCAAGACCTGTATAATCTGTATTTACTACAAGAGTATATTCTGATATCGTCTCAAAATCCTGTGCATACACTTTTACTTTAATTTCTGTTACTTTTCCGGATGTCTTAATCTTTTTGCTTTCTGTCTCATCAACTACATCATTGCCTGCCATTACATATCCGCCGGCATCTGAAATATTAAATTTAACCTCAGGTACCTTGTCATATGTAGTGCTTATCTCAATCTTATTGTCTTTGTCAGGTGTAATTGTTTTTCCGTCATATTCTATAGATGTAAGTTCGTTTGTATTTCTAAACGCCTTCATCATAACAAGTGATTTGCAAATTCTTGCAGAATCTTTGTCTTTTCCTGAAAATTCAATATTTATTACTTTCTTTGTAACCTCTTTCTCATTTTCGATTACTTTTAATTCACTTATGTTTTCCTTTACAACACTTGCCGGAATCTTGTACATAGCCTGATAATATTTATCCCTGTCAGCATCTGCAAGTGTAATATTTTTAACTTCTGCATATTTGCTATTTAATACTTCATCAGTTATCACACTGTCACCGACTGAAATTTTCATAGGCTTTCCATCATCTTCTTTTGCATATGTTACCAAAAGATAATTATCCTCATTTTCATCAGCTTCCATCTTATATGCAAAAGATTTAGATGCCTGTGCATGTCTGCTTAAATTTGGCGCATCCTCAGCAACAGAACCGTTATCAATAAGTCCGTCCTTTGTCTCGTTGCCGTCGGCAAGTGTATATCTGAGCTCATACTGGCCACGGCCAATCTGTTCAATCTTATCAACAGCTGTATCAGCTATTCTGTTTTTCTGCTTCTCTTCAAGTACGGCCTGACTGTTTCTTCCGTCAGCATCTACATAATATGTCCAGTAGATACCATAGTTTTCCTCGTCCTGATTATAATGAGTTGTAAATGTATAATCTACATTTGTGCCTTTTAATTTAAAATTCATCTCTCCATCCTGTTTCACAAGATTTTCATTTATATTAGAGATAAATTCATCTACAGCAGCTGCATTTGTAATACCAATAGTATCATTTGAAACAGCCTTTGAAGCAGGTACAGTAACCGCAACTCCATGTGATGTCGTTGTCTGGTTTGCTGTTCCGAGTTTTGCACTGAGCACATAAGGTCCATACTTAAATGCATATGTATCTTTTCCATCGGGAAGATTATATGCATTTACTTCCATCGGCAGTTTGATGCTGAATTTAGCACCTGACTTAATCTTTTCATTAGGAATAACAATATATCCGTCTTTTATTTCATATTTATATTCCTCTTCGCCGAATTTTACTGTTGCATTACCGTCTTTTACCCAATCCGGCATACGGAGTTTAAGATTAAATGTAATTTTGTCACCACTTACCTCAAATACCATTGTGTCATCTTTTGAAAGGTCACCTGTCTGTTCTACAGCATATCCGTCACCTGTAACTTTTGATGCGAGATACTGGTTTACCGCAATTACATTTTTTCCTTTGAAGTAAATGCTGTCCTGCAATTTTGTAAAGTTTTCCATTCCTGAACCTGTACAGCACCAGAAACTGTTTTCAAGCGTTCCGAAAACTTTCTGATATCCGCTTGCCATAGGCTGGAAATACATTGTAAGACCTGTTTTGTGATCCTGTGATGACATAATCGCATTTATAAGTGTCGTCTCATAATAATCTGCATATTTCTTGTCACCTGTTATAACAAAAAGTCTTCTGCTGAGTTTAAGCATATTATATGTGTTGCATGTCTCGTTATTGCAGACCGTTCTCTCTCCGTCGAGTACCTCATCAGCACCAAAATGCTCATCCTCACTGTTTCCTCCGGTAATATATGTATGTTTGTCTTTTACCATCTGCCAGAAACTTTCAGCATACTGGAGATATTTTGTCTGGGTATTATCAGTCTCGTAGCGGCAGAGTGCACCTAAAAACTTAGGAATTGTTGTATTTGCATGCTTTCCGTTTAAAACATTCTTTGAACCTGCAAGAACACTCTCAAATAATGATGCCTCGTCAAACTGATGCGCAGCCTTATAAAAATCCTCTTTGTTTGAAGCATCGCTAACCTTGTATAACTGATACAATGCATCATTCATTCCACCGTATTCTATACCAAGAACAGTGCTCTGTGTTGATGAACTCCAGTTGTTTGCCCTGTCAGCAATCCATGTTCCAAGCTTGTTTGCAACTTCAAGTGCCGTCTTGTTTCCGGCAATCTGATATGAATCTACAAGTCCTGCAAGTATCTTGTGCATTGTATACCATGGCACCCATGCCTCAGTTGCGATATTTGCTCTTCCCTTTTCAACATTGTCAAACTGAAGTGCTACATTTTTCTTAAATGATGAATTTGGAAGTGTTGCTCCAAAAATATAACCCTCAAGACCACTCACGCCCTCAGTTTTTTTCTGGCAGTCGTTAAGAGCATCAATTATGTAATTTAATCTCTCTGTAAGTTTTTCTTTTTCCTCTGCTGTTACACCCGGATTTACTATACCCTGCGCAACTGCTGACATATAATGTCCTAATGTATGACCTCCGATAAGAGAATTTTCCCAGCCGCCCTCATAGCGTTTTTTGTTTTTCATGTAACTCTCAATATCTTTGCCGCTCATTCCTGCAGCATATCCGGCTGTTTCCCTGAAACCAGCTAAAAGCCTGTCTGCATCAAGTTTCAAAAGATTCTGCACATCAAGTTCAAGTGCATTCTGATAATACTCGTCTGTTATAACAACTTTATCGTTGTCAAAATATTCAAGATTAGTCATATCCTTTTGTGCCGTAACCGTTACAATAAATTCCTTTGTAAGTGTTACTCCTCCTTTTTTTACTGTTGCTGTAAGTGTGACTTTTGAATCAGCCTGACCTGATTCAGGTCTTGTTACCTTACCTTCTTTTGTAATGATACTCTCATCACTGCTTGACCATGAAATATCACTTTCCGCTTTACTTCCCTTTGTAGGAAGTTCGATATCACCTGTTGCAGTTTCAGGGATATTTAGTACGTCAATATCTGTCTGCGCAAGAGTCTTTTCATCGGCTTCCTTAATAGTGATGTAAGTCATATTTATTGCCTTATTGCTGTCTCCCGTTCCTCTTGCATTAATCGTAAGTTCTCCGTTGGTAACAGTTACCATTCCCGTCACAACTCCTGAGTTTGAACTTACCTGGAAATCTTTGGCTATCTCCGTCTCATCTTTTTCACCAAGATTAGCATATACGGAAGGTGATTTTGAACATCCCCAGGGGTCTGCAAACCCAACCTCGATATAATAACTTCCGTTTTCTATCTCAAACTTATAATCTAACTGCCTCTCTCCATTGTTTGTATTTTTTTCATATTGATTTTTTGTATAACGGTTTGTTCCTGTCTTTGAAGTCTGGTCACCGCCTGCAAATTCATATGCCCATGTCCAGTCAGTAGTTACTCCGCCTGCACTTGATGAACCGTTTACAAGCGGACTGCTAACCGTGTCAACAATGCCCCATTTATAACCTGTTTTTTTGTCAGCACCATATACCTGATCAGTCACGCTGTTGTGAGTTCCAAGAGGTCCATCCTCGGGAACTGTGTTTACATCGATGTCTCCACAGTCAACCGAATATACAATACTGTTGTCATCCCTGTTTATAACAGATGCCGCCTGCGCTTTAAGTTCACTTACACCGGGCAGGGTTAAAACCATAGCTGATGACAACAACGCCGTCATGCTCTTTTTTCCATATTTTTTAATATCCTTCATAACTTCTCCTTTCAACAACTTGTTTTGCTTTACATAAAGTCTATCACCATAATTACTTTCATAAAATACCAATTTGTTCACTTTGTTTTGAAAAAGTTTTGTAAAAAAGTTATATTAGGTGTATTTTTGTTTTGCAGCCTTATATGTAAAAATACAAAAAAACAAGCCATAATTAGATTATGACCTGTCTCCCCTCTGTCTTATATTTCATTCATGTATCTTCCAATTCTTTTTATAAGCAGTCCTCCTGCTACACCTACTACTATTCCGGCTATTGTACCTGATATTATAAGAGCCGGAAGATAATATATAAGCAATTTCGTTTTGAGAATAATCATTGCTACTATTATCTGACCTATATTGTGGCTTACACCTCCTGCAACACTCACCCCATTTACCGAAAATAAATCCAATCTGCGCAAAACATACATAATCACAAAACTAAGCATACCACCTGCAAAGCTGTACATAAGACTTGCAAAATTTCCAAATGTCAATCCTACAAGAATAATTCTGACAATAGCAATTCCAAATGCTGCTAAAGGACTATATACATACAACGAAAAGATAACAACTATATTGGAAAACCCTGCCTTTATGCCTGGGATTCCAATATTTATAGGCATCATTGATTCTATATAACTAAGAACAAATGCCAGTGCAATCATAAGACCTATTCCTGAAATTTTCTTTGTATTAACTTTCTTTTTTTCCATATATAAAGCAAACTCTTTCCAAATTTATTGTCCTATTGTTTTTTAACCTGCCATATTTGTTTTTTTACTGTCAAATACATAGTTGGTACACATATACTCAGGTGCATAGATAAGCAGACACTTATCATCGTTTGTATGATAAAATACTATTCTCATTTTATTACACTTATATGCCATAAACTCATCGCTGACTTTTACCGGTGAACCATACTCTCTGAGAAGTATATCCAAAACTACACCAACATGTTCTCTTCTTAAAACATATACACCAAGATTTATAAATCCTTTAAAGAAATAATAATATATCTTTTCTACATGTTCATCATCTGATGACTGTGCAAAAACAAGGCTTTCTGTTTTATCTTCATAGGCAACAATAAGCGGCTTTTCAACAAGAAATTTCTTGTTGTTAAATGTTTCGCCCCAGTCATATCCCATAAACGAATCTTCACGGCAGAAATCGACTTTATCTTTATTTCTGCTCATAAGAACATAATTATCATCCATCTCAGCACTATATTTTTGATAAAAATCGACAGATATGCTTACTGCTTTATCTACCAAACTGTCTATTCCCGACTTTTTAGTACTCTGAATAGGCGGAATCCATGTATCCGGTGCCATATGTTCAATAAATACATCTGCTATGTCAGAATCAAATTCTATTCCTCTTCCGTTGTAGATAATATTCATTGCCTTATCTATCTTCCAGGCATCTTTATATTGTCTTTTGCTTGTAAGGGCATCATAAACATCTGCAATTTTTATTATCTTAGCTATAAGATTTATCTCATCACCTTTTATTCCATCAGGATATCCGCGCCCGTCAATTCTCTCATGGTGATGTCTTACACCCTCTACTATAGCCTCACTCATACCGACTTCTTTAAGCATCTCAGCGCCCCGTACAGTATGATTTTTCATCTGTTCAAAATCACTTTTTGTAAAGATGCTAGGTTTGTTCAATACATAATCTGAAACACCTATCTTTCCAATATCATGCATAAGTGATGCAAATTCAAGTTCAAACATCTGATGTTTGTCAAGACCCAGCCATGTTCCGAGATCTCTCGAAAGTTCAGCTACACGCTGAGAATGACCTGCTGTAACAGGGTCTTTCGCATCTATTACCGAAATCATCAGAGAAAGCATTGAAAAATATACACGCTGATGCTCGTCTCTCTCATGTCTTGCCCTGAAATAAATATACATGGAGAACAACATTGTTGAAACATGAGAAGCTCTCTGCACACTCATTTTTTTGTCTATTCCAATAACAGTATATACAAGTTCCTCCGAACTTTTATCTATAATAGGCATGGGAATAAATGCCAGATACTCAAAATCCTTAAATAATTTTGTTCTTGTCTGCAGCACTGTTGTTCTTGTCAATTTGTCATTTCCAAACATCTGTGTTTCAACAAACTTCTTATTTCGATGATTTTCCGCTGCAATCTTCTTTAAAAGACTTGAATTTTTTGTCAATGCCGGATGAACAAGCTTTGCAGACAATGACCTTTCAATCTGTTTCTTATTATTCATAAGATAATTGGAATATGTAGTTTCTGATTCCATATTTACTATATTCTTTGCAAATTTTACGACAGCACCTATCGGAAGGTTTCTGGTATTATAATTATATATAATCTTCTTAATGACAGACAGCATTACATAAGTAAAACCTGCAAATACAATAATCTCTATAATAGGAATGTATAATATTCCTTTATATATAAGCCACCACTGTATAAACGATATACTCAGACATCCTGCCAGAGCAATAAATATACTTTTTCTTGTGCGCAGCTGCACAGCAACACAGCCCGCTATGAAAACTACAGCCGTTATCAATGTAGCTTTTACATTTAACGGTAAAACCGGAATAACTCTTGTATCCACTCCCGCAATTATAACTTTCTGATTTACAATACTTATTATCTTTCCATAACTGTCTCCATAAAACGATGTAACATATTTGTCATATGACAAATCACCATCTCCGATAATAAAACATAATATTGCAGAAAACAAGGTACATATAAACACCCCATAATACAGCCTGTTAAATTTTTTATTTTCCATTTTTTTCATGTAATAATACTCCTAACCTATTTATTTTCTCCAATATCTGCTCTTTTTTCTCCATTTAATTATATTTTACAACCATTTAAGCATATTGTCGAGTATTTTATACAAAAAATATTTAAAAAAGAGCAAAGCCAGCGCTTTGCCCTAGCAAGAATTTCTTCGAAATTCTTGTTGGTACACCGCTACATTACAGCAATTTCCTATTCCATAAAAAGGGAGATTTTGAATTTTTATCAAAATCTCCATCTGTGCTTTTATTTAAAAATTATATTTATTTTACGTCTTTGATGCTAAAGCTCATTCTTCCCATCTTGTCCTTTCCAAGACAAACAACCTTTACATGGTCGCCTAATGTAAGAACATCCTCTACATGCTCAATTCTTTCTTTAGCAATCTTTGAAATGTGAACCATGCCTTCTTTGCCAGGTGCAAATTCGATGAACGCACCAAATTCTTTAATGCTTATTACTTCTCCTTCAAGAATCTGACCTTCATAATAATCAGTAGTTATGACCTCTATAAGTCTCTTAGCTTCTGCCATCTTATCTGCATCTTCTCCACAGATAGAAACATTTCCGTCATCGGTAATATCTATCTTGACATCTGTACGCTCGATAAGTGCATTTATTGTCTTTCCTCTCTGTCCGACAACATCACCAATCTTCTGAGGATCAATCTGCATCTGAATAATCTTCGGTGCATACTTTCCTACTTCTTTGCGAGGCTCAGAAATAGCAGGTTTCATACATGTATCCATGATGAAAAGTCTTGCTTCACGGCATCTTGCAATAGCACCTTCTACGATAGGTCTTGTAAGACCATGAATCTTTATATCCATCTGAATTGCTGTAATTCCCTCTGTTGTACCTGTAACCTTGAAATCCATGTCTCCAAAGAAATCTTCAAGTCCCTGAATATCTGTAAGAAGTACAAAATCGTCATCTGTTTCACCTGTAACAAGACCACATGAAATACCTGCAACCATCTTCTTAATAGGTACACCTGCCGCCATAAGTGACATACATGATGCACATGTTGAAGCCATTGATGTTGAACCGTTTGACTCAAATGTCTCTGATACACTTCTGATAGCATATGGAAATTCCTCTTCACTTGGAAGAACAGGTATAAGAGCCTTCTCTGCCAATGCTCCGTGTCCGATTTCACGACGTCCCGGTCCTCTGCTAGGCTTTGTCTCTCCAACTGAATATGAAGGGAAGTTGTAATGATGCATGTATCTCTTCTCTGTAACATTTGCGTCAAGTCCATCAACTTTCTGCTTTTCAGAAAGAGGTGCAAGTGTTGTAATATTGCAGATCTGTGTCTGTCCACGAGTGAACATAGCTGAACCGTGAACTCTAGGTATAAGGTCAACCTCAGCAGCAAGTGGACGTATCTGTGTAATCTCACGGCCATCAGGACGCTTATGGTCTTTTAATATCATCTTGCGGACTGTCTTCTTCTGATACTGGTATACAGCTTCCGGAAGAATTTCAAGCCACTCTTCATTCTCTGCAAATGCTTCCTCAAGTTTTTCTGTTACCTGACGTACATTTTCCTCACGAGTCTGCTTGTCATCTGAAAATACTGCAACTTCCATCTCTTCAGGAGGAACAATCTTCTTAATCTCTTCAAACATCTCTTCAGGAATAGCACAGCTTGTATATTCGTGCTTTGGCTTTCCAACTTCTTCAACCATCTTGTCAATAAATTCAATGATAGTCTGGTTTACATCATGACACTTGTAAATTGCTTCAATCATCTTTGCTTCCGGAATTTCATTTGCTCCGGCTTCTATCATGATAACTTTTTCTCTTGTTGAAGCAACTGTAAGTCTAAGGTCACCCTTGTCCCATACTTCCTGACTCGGATTTACAATAAACTCTCCGTCAACCATACCTAACTGTGTTGTAGCACATGGACCATAAAACGGAATATCTGAAATTGATGTAGCTATCGCTGAACCTATCATAGCAACAAGCTCAGGACGGCACTCTGTATCTACTGAAAGAACGAGGTTGTTAAGTGAACAATCGTTTCTGTAATCCTTTGGGAAAAGCGGACGCATAGGTCTGTCAATAACACGTGCAGTAAGTACTGCATTCTCTGATGCCTTACCCTCACGTTTGTTAAATCCTCCCGGGATTTTTCCTACTGAATACATTTTTTCTTCAAACTCTACTGAAAGTGGGAAAAAATCTATTCCCTCTCTTGGTTTTTCTGATGCTGTAGCTGTACAAAGTACAGTAGTATCGCCATAGTGCATCAATGCTGCACCGTTTGCCTGTTTAGCAACTCTTCCAACTTCTACTGTAAGAGTTCTGCCGGCAAGTTCCATGGAAAATGATTTGTATGCCATGAAAATCTCCTTTCTCTGCAAAACAAAATTTTATGCAGGCTCCTGTCCCGAAACAACTGAAAAATATACCTTAACATAACATAAAAAATAATGCTTTTATGTTTCGTAAAACAAAAAAAGATATACTTTTCAGCAGTCTCGGCTTTTGCCCACACAATATCTTTATAAGTATACCATTTTATTTTAATATATGCAAGTATTCCACACCTTTGTAAAAAAGTCCTGTCAGCTGCCGTTGTTTAACCAATGGCTTCACTGACAGGACTTCTGTCACAATGCTAATACAAGTTAAGATATTATTTTCTTAAACCTAATTTAGCAATAAGCTCACGATAAGCTTCAATATCTTTCTTCTTTAAGTAAGCAAGAAGATTTCTTCTCTGACCTACCATTTTAAGAAGACCACGTCTTGAATGATGATCTTTCTTGTTCTCTTTTAAATGCTCGTTAAGCTCAAGAATGCGTGCTGTTAAAAGAGCTACCTGTACTTCTGGAGAACCTGTATCCTCTGGTGTACGTCCATAAGTCTTGATAATTTCAGCTTTCTTTTCTTTACTAATCATAATAACCTCCTGTCCCATAATGGGTATTTGTAATTTTCACCTGACACTAAGAACCGGACGGAGCGACCTGATACTGAGTGTCGGTAATCTGAATAACGTGTGCCGTTTTGATTAGACACAACTATTATAATATAACATACAATAACAAAATTGTAAATATATTTCTCAATATTTTTTATATTTTATGATGTTAAAGTTTCCTATTTATCAGTTAAATAATGAACCGCTGTTATTGCTGCCATACTGTCCGTTATTATCATTCTGTCCTGTGGAACCGCTTTGTCCGCTATTTGAGTCTGAGCCGCTGTTACTGTTGTCTGAACTATTGTCTGTGCTTTTAGGCGCATCTGATTTTTTTCCAAGTGTGACAGTGCATGTAACACTCTTATATTCGCCATTGTCAGCTCTTTTTACCGTTATCTCAACTTTGTCACCAGCTTTACAAAGTGCCATTTTCTCCTGAAGTCCGTCCATTGTTGTGACATCTTTACCCTTATATTTTACGATAACATCACCTTTTTTAATTCCGGCTTTATCAGCAGGTGAACCTGATGTTACATCTGATACATAAATACCTTCCGGAAGATTATAATACTGCGCATACTCTGATGTTACATTTGTTCCTTTTATTCCAAGATAAGCCTGTTCATCCTCTGATACAGTCTGTGCCTTTACTATATCGTTGATAATAGGAATTGCTGTATTTATAGGAATTGCAAATCCCATTCCCTCAACAGATGTATCTGCATATTTAGATGAATTAATTCCAATAACGGCACCTGACGAATCAACAAGTGCTCCACCGCTGTTTCCGGGATTGATAGCTGCATCTGTCTGGAGAAGTTTCATTGTATTGTCCTCACCTGATACTTCTCTGTCTTTTGCACTGATATATCCAACTGTTACGGAAGTTCCATAGCCAAGTGCATTTCCTATCGCAATTGCCTGCGCACCAACTTTAACTTTGTCAGAGTCACCTAATGTTGCAACTTTTATGTTGCTGAGTGTGTCTGCTGAAAGTTTTGACAGAGGCACCTCAACAACCGCAAGGTCTGAATCTGAATCTGTTCCCTTTACTGTTGCCGAATAAACACTCTTGTCATTGAAAGTTACTGAAACACTTGACGCATCTGCTACAACATGATTATTTGTTGCGATATAAATATTTTTGCTGTCCTGTGCGACTATAATTCCTGAGCCGCTTCCACTTGCATCCTGCTCATAAGTTCTTCCAAACACATCTGTTGATGTCTGCGTTGTCTTTACATCTATTGCTACTATTGATGGAAGTACACTTTCTGATACTCCGGACACTCCGTCAGAACTGCTCGTATTTGTGTTTGTTGATGACAGTGTCGATGTCTTTTCTATACTCTTGCTTGTTGTTTTTGAACTTTCAACAGCCGATTTATTTATATACTTATTTGAAATGTAAGTTGTTCCTTCAAAACTCATTCCACCAATCAAACCAAATACTGCTGCATATGTTGTTATCTTTAAAAAATTATTTTTACGCATATAAATCTCTCCTTTCAGAAATCTAATCACTAACGGTAGTGCCTAAGCGCTAACCGCAACTTTTAATTTTCTCTGTATCTTTATTACAAGTACAATAATACATTGTAACTATGTTCTGTTTGTGTATTGTTTGTGTTCAAATTGTGATTAGTTCTAAAAAAGGAATTATATTTGTAAACAAAGATAAAACTAATGCGTTATAACACGTCTTTTTAATAATATGCTTTATCCGTGACTATCATATCAACTTTAATGTCGTTGTTATCTGTTTCTATTACACCTTTCTTCTGTATCTGGAAATCATAGCATACAGCCATCTTCTTAAATCTTTCAGTTCCGTATTTACTAAGATATTTATCATAAAAACCGCCGCCATAGCCAAGCCTTGCATGTTCCGTATCGAATGCAAGTCCCGGCAGCACCATAAATGCATTTTCAGGCTTTACTTCATTGTCAATTGAAGGCTCTAATATTCCCATGCAGCCTTTCTCTAACTCCGAAAATGATTCAATTTCAAAAAACTCCATCTCGTCACCTAAAACTTTTGGAACGGCAACATGAATTTCTCTTTCTTTCTTTAACTCAAATAAATGTTCAATAAGATTTTTCGTATCTGCTTCTGTGCCATAAGATACATATACATAAAACCATCTGCTGCTCTTGAAGCTATCCAGTTTAATGAGATTTTCAAATATTTTTTTGTCTCTTGCCGTTCTCTCATTTTCATCCATAGCTTTTCGCTGCAGCTTCATTTCTCTTCTTAAAACAGATTTTTCCATATATTAATGCAGCTTCTTTCTTCTCTTTTTCATATCAACTACAGTTCCATCAGGATTTACAACTGTTATCCCTTTAAGCTGGTTTGTCAGATTTCCTCTGACTGACGCTATATAATCCTGTCTCAGTCTTTTCTGTTCGGCAAGTTCATCCTCAGTAAGTCCTTCAGCCTGTGACTTATGGTACAACTCATTTATTCTCTTTATCTTTTCATCCATTGTCATTTCTAATTTCCTCCTTTTATCTGCATTGCGATTTTTATTCCATCCATTGCAGCAGATGTTATTCCGCCTGCATACCCGGCACCTTCACCGCATGGATATATTCCTCTGATATTTGACTGCATAGACTCGTCCCTCAATATTTTTACCGGGGAAGATGTTCTGCTTTCTATGCCAAGCAGTAAAGTGTCATCCCTGCTGTATCCTTTTATCTTCTTTTCAAACGCCGTTATACCTTCTTCTATAGAAGAAGCAACGCTTTCAGGAATTATCTTTCTCACATTTGCGAAAGCATACTCACCTTTTGTCTCAGGTGTAACCTCTCCAAATTCACTACTCACTCTGTCTTTCTTAAAATCACCAAACAACTGTACCGGAATTTTTCCGTCTGCTGCCTCATATGCCTTTTTCTCCCACTTCTGCTGAAATCTCATTCCCGCAAGCACGTCATCACTCTCATAATCCTCCGGCCCAACTGTCACAACTATTGCACTGTTGGCATTTCTGCTGTCACGGAGATAATTGCTCATACCATTCACCGCAAGCATGCCTTTTTGCGAAGATGCATTTACAACATAGCCGCCCGGACACATACAAAATGAATATACTCCCCTTCCGTCTTTAGTCTGATGGGTAAGCTTATAATCCGCTGTCGGAAGTATCTTATACATGTCACCATATTGATTTCTGCCTATCATTTCCTGCAGGTGTTCAACACGCACACCTATCGCAAATGATTTCTGCTGCATTTCGACATTACTTTCATGAAGGCTTATAAAAGTGTCTCTTGCACTGTGCCCAATGGCAAGAATCAGCTTTTCACATTTTATCTCCTGTTTTTGTGAACTCTTCCTGTCTGTGACATTTACCGACACGATTTTTTGTGTTCCGTTTTCTTTTTTTGTGTTGATACTGTCAAGTCTCACACCGAATCTTACTTCACCGCCAAGTCTCTCTATCTCCAATCTCATATTTTTCACTACATCTGCCAATTTATCTGTTCCTATATGCGGTTTTTGAAGATAAAGTATCTCTTGTGGAGCACCAAACCTGACAAATGTCTCAAGCACTTTGCGGTTATATCCAAATTTATCTTTTACCATCGTATTTAATTTTCCGTCAGAAAAAGTTCCCGCACCGCCCTCACCAAATGAGACATTACATTCTGTGTCAAGTTCTCCCGTATTCCAAAACTTCTCAACAGTTTTTTTCCTGTTTACAACATCAAGACCTCTCTCAATGACTATAGGTTTATAGCCTGATTTGGCAAGTTCGTAAGCCGCAAAAATTCCTGCCGGGCCAAATCCTGCAATAACGGTCTGACCTTTATTTTCCAGCGTTATATTATCATTTATTTTTTTGACCTTAGCCCTTTTTTCCTTTAAAGACACATCATTTTTTTTATAACGGCTTACAATCTTTTTTTCATTATCACACTCAATATCTAGCTGATACACAAACGATAATTGTTCTTTTTTTCTTGCGTCTACCGACTTTTTTAATATCTCGATATTTTTAATGTCATCTTCTTTTATCTTTAATTTCTTCTCTATATATTTTTTAATTACAGACATTTCACCCGCTGATATTATGCCTTTTTTCAAGTCCTGCCTGTCTGCTCTGCCTGCGACTTTTTCTACAGGCACTTTCAACTGACCTATATGTATCACTGTTGTTTTCCTCCTGCTGCGCTTATTCCCACAATGTAACCGCTGCTCCATGCCCATTGGAGATTATAACCTCCGCAGATTCCGTCAACATCCGCTATCTCTCCTGCAAGATATAATCCCTTACAGATTTTTGAACTCATATCGCTAAAGTCTATCTCGCTTCTGCTTACTCCTCCGCAAGTTACCTGTGCGTTATCAAATCCAGCCGTATCCTTAACTTCTGCTTCAAATTTCTTTATAAGACTGCAAATCTGTTCACATTGCTCTGTTGTCAAATCCTTAAGTTTAATATTTTTATTTATTCCCGCCCTCAACAATATAGCATCAACAAGTTTATTATTCATAATTCCCTCAAGAATATAAGATGCCTCTAACTCCTGTTCATCCTGTCTGCGCCTTAGTATTTCTCCAAATAATTCATCATTTGAAAATTCAGGCAGAAAATCAGCTTCTATATAAGCTCTTTTTGCTTCTTCTAACTGCCTTGAAATATATCTGCTAATCTGAAAAACAGGAATACCTGATATTCCGGTCGACACAAGCTGCAGCTCACCACCATCTGATGCAAGTTCATTTTTCATATCGTCATACGCCTTTATTTTTCCATTTACTCTAACCCCCGCCCAGAGTTTTGTATACTTTTCTTTAAGTTTAAGCCAGGTCAACGCAGGAACAGGTTTTACTATCGTATGTCCAAGCTTTTCTAAAATGTCAAAGCAGGTTCCGTCACTCCCGTGACATTTTGAAGCCATACCGCCTGCCGTGATTATAACTTTTTTTGCAAGGTATCTGTCCTTATCGGTTTTAACAACAAAGCCTGTACATTTTCCCAGCTCACTTATATTTTGAGTTATTTCCAAGACTTCCTCTTCGAGATGCACCCATTTTTTATCTATTTTTCTTTGCAGACAATTTCTAAGAGATACAGCTTGCAAAGACATAGGATAGACATATCCGTCCCTTTCTCTCGGATATACTCCGGCATTTTTAAAAAAGCTTATTGCCTGTTTCTCATCAAACCTTTTCAATATCTCCCAAACACCATCTGTTTCATCCACATGATAAAATTCAGGCTTTTGTCTAAGGTTTGTATAATTGCATCTGCCATTTCCCGTAGCAAGTATTTTCTTGCCTAGCTGATTCATCTTCTCGATTATCAAAGCTTTTTTCCCACAACTTGAAATCGCTGCTGCCGCAATCATACCCGCAGCACCTCCGCCTATAATCAAAATTGGAACACTTCTCATTCTTATCTCCGTTTCTCAAAATGTAATCTGTACTTACTTCTTTTCAGGATGAATAATTTTCTAATATACCATATAACTCATCTTCATTTTTTACTTCAACTCCTTTTTTGAGCGCATTTTGTTCTTTTTTGCTCAACTTTGAAGTTTTAATACCCGTATAATCAAAAATAGTTTTTTTATCTCCATAATATACAACAACTTCCCCATCTATTGCTATGAGATAATATTTGTATTTTATTTTTGTTGCATCATATATTTTTTTTATTACAAGCCTGTCACTTGAAAAACTGACAACTCCCATACTCTGAAGCCCAGCAAGGAACTCATCCGCCGACATATTATTCATATAATTGTGGCAATATTCGTCAACCTGTTTTCTGTTTAATCCGACAAGTTTTTCGGGCAGATTTCTATATTCAGCACTCGATATATCTTTTGCCGCATCATATTTTTCAACCTGATATATCGTCTGAACCGACAATGTATCACTACTGTTTGCTCCTGCCGCCACACTGTCTGAATCCCTGTTTTCCAAAGCTTTTTCACATTCTTTTTCTATCTTTTCATCCGTATATATTTTTATCTTGTCAGTGATATTTGTTTCTGACTTCTGCGCCATTTTTTCAAATCTATTTACTGCTGCCTTATAACAGACAATTTCTGACAATGCAACAATTACTAAAAAACCACAAGCCAGCCAGACATTTTTAACTATTTTGCTCATACAAAACACCACACCTTTCTTTTTATTATGTAGTGTTTCCTATAGTTTCCTTTTTATTCAGTTTCACTCCATATTCCTGTCTCCAGAAATCTTTCAGCCTGCTTTTCAGCCATGTTTGTGATAACCTTATCGTAACCTATCATATTAAGCAGTTTTATGGCATTTCTTGTATTTGCTGCTCCTTTTCTAAGCTTATAATCAAAAATCACCCTATCCTCATCAACACTTTCTTCAAAGTGATAATTTATATAATATTTTTTCAACATATTTGTAAGCTCGACATCATGTGTTGCTGCAAAACACATAGCACCCTTTCTTGCCAGATACGCCAATATTTCAGATGATGATGCGATTCTCTCGAGTGTATTTGTTCCTCTTAGCACTTCGTCAATAAAGCATAACACAGGTACATCACTCTGGGCTGCCTTGTCTAAAATTCTCTGTAATGACTTTATCTCTACTATATAATAACTCTCATTATTTTGAAGATCATCCCTAAGTGCCATTGATGAATAGATATAATAAAAACATGAATTATACGAATCTGCTAACACCGTATGAATAGTCTGCGCAAATATTGAGTTTATGGCAATAGTTTTTATAAATGTTGATTTGCCGGACGCATTTGAGCCTGTAAGCAATACAGACTTGTCCGCATTTATACTGTTTTTCACCGGCTCACCTATAAGCGGATGATATATGTTTTCGGCACTTATCCCAATTTTATCATCAAATACCGGAACACACCAGTCACCCAGACTTTCCCTGTATGAACAAATAGAAATCATGCTGTCAAGAAAGCCTATTGTATCATATATCTTAAACAGTTCGTCACTGAGTTTCTTTGCTTCTGAAACCATGGTACACATCTTGATAATATCAATATGGACTAACATTCTTACATAATCCATAAGTGTATCAAATAAATCCCCCGCCATCTGACCTCCGCCAGCTATGAGAGAACTGTTTCGGCAGAATTTCTTAAAACTTTTAGCACTGTGCTCAAGGTCATCCATATATTTTTCAATCCCCGAAATTTCCATCTTTGCAATTTCTTTGCTCTGGGCTACAGTGCGTACTATAAATCCAAACAACTGTATATAAGGCTCAAGCATAACTTTGTCCTTATAATATGAAAATATATTATATATAACCACAACTATAAAAACAAGCACCATAACAGACGGCCATAAAAAACATAGTGCTCCGCTAAGCAGAAATGAAAGACCGCAAAGAATATGTTTTAATCTGTTTGGGGCTTTTATATCCTTAATACTACTCATGTACTCATATACTGATATTTTCCCCGGTTTTCCCATCTGAGAAAGAGCAATTTGAAGTTTTAATCTTTCTTCCTCATTTTTTGACATCAGATCAACAACTCTTTCCCTCTCGGATAATTTTTCTTTGTCAATGCATGTTTTATGAAGCAATGCATACAAATATTCCTCACCGACAGATGTTCTCGTATGATTTAATTTCTCATATACCCTGTCCATTTCAAGGTCATTCCAGGTAATATCATCTATATCATTCTCGGATGCCTGATTATCATGATAATATTTTATATTCTTCCATATATTTTCCGTATATTCCTGTCTTGTCGGCATTCCCCATGTTTTTTTCAGTCTCCGGGTAAGTTTTTCAATATATTTTTTTTCATCATATATTATTTTGGCTATAACTAAAATCAAAAGCACAAACACGGCTATGATAATTTTAACAGATATATCATCCATCTCTTTTCCTCCCACTATATTTACACTAAAATCAAGGGCGCAAACATAAAATTTACGCCCTCATTTGTTTTTTAATACAGGTGTTTTTTAAAACGCCACAAATTTTATTTTGTACTGTCTGATAATGAAGAACTGTCATCCTTCTTAAATCCGTCAATTGAATTTATAAATGCAAATGGCTCTGTTCTAATCCATGCTTTTCCCACTATACTGGATTTTAAAACATTGCCCACACTCGCATTTCTGCTGTCTTCGCAATCATTTCTGTTGTCGCACAACATAAAATACTCATCATCGTCAAGAGTAATTTCTTCCATAGCAAGTCCACCATTTTTCATAAGCGGAAAATCATATTTTTCATCTAATACTTTTCCGTCAATGCAGACTTCTCCATTTGATATCTTAATCTTTTCTCCAGGCAGACCTATCACTCTTTGGATTACATAATAGTTATGCTCGCTTCCATTTTGTCTAACTACAACAACATCATTTCTTTTCACGGAATGAAGTTTATATGACATTTTATTGATAAGTATATTCTCTCCGTCATTAAGAGTAGGCTCCATATTGCTTCCCGAAACATTCATTGTTTCTAGACCAAAGCGCACAATGAGGAATGCTGCGGCAACTACTGCAATTATTTCTATAACAGTAATAACTACCCGAACAAGTAACCCCTTTTTACCTCCAAAATTTCCATCATAGTCGTAATCATATTTCATTTTGATTTTCCCTAACTCCCACTCTGCATTAATATTCTTTCAAGATTTTTATAGCATCTTTTGAAATAAGACATTCAAAATGCTCCTTGCAATACTGCTCAATATACAACTGCTGTGAGCAAAGTTTTGCGTACTCTGTCAACTGACGACACAACTTCATATATTCATCAAATTTAAGCTTTCCTTTTTTTATAAACAGATAATACTTTTCATTAGCCGTATCTTTATATAATTTGCTTGATATATGTTTATCTATGCATACTGATTCTGCAAATACCTCAACATTATGTAATGAGTCAAAACAAAATACTTTAGCGGCACAGGCAGCTTTCTTCTCTTTTGCTTTTTTCTTTTTCTCTAACTCTTTAATATGTTCCTTATAAGCTTTCTTCTGCTTTTCAGTCGCAATCGAATTGTCATTTTGGAATTCATCCATTGAAACACTCTTAATTTCATCTGTAGCTGCTTCTGACAAATCTTCAATCTTGTCTTCACCCTTGTCCTGAGCCATACCATTTGCAATAATACCTGGTACATTTGATTCGTCTATCATCCCTGCAAGACTCTGAATCTGGTTGAGCATATTATGAATGGCATCCTCACCCCTGTCCGTAAATGTGATGGTAAGTGAGTTGTCCGGCATACGCATAAGCTGCATGGAAACCATACCACTCTCTATCTCATATCCAATCTCTTCCTCCGCTTTTTCTACAATACTCTCCAGAAATTCTCTTGACCTTTCCTGATTTGTAAAAAAATCTTCTATTGCAAACCCGTATGAATTCATCTCTTCTTCTGTCATTCTGCATTGAACAGTATTCTTATCTATTCTCTGAAAATCCACACGAAACACCTCCTTAAAGTTATAGTCCCTTGTTTGATATAATAATGCTTGTCAAAGATAATGTCAACATAGTCGGTTAAGGCATCTTTTGCGATACCAGAGAATCATACCGGCATTATTATATTTGTCCGCAAAAAAAAGGGGGCATCCTGCGGGTACAGGATGCCTAGGTATGAATTGAAAAAAGGGTAGTAGGTATTTCCTACTATCAATAACTATATTACACGTTAACTCGCTATAAGTCAACACTTTTTTGTGTCTTTTTTATTAAGCATTTATAAACTTTTTATTCCTTATGCTATTGCAAAATATACTAAAACCAATGCACCTAAAATTATCCTGTACCAGCCAAACACTTTAAAGTCATGCTTTTTAATATATCCCATAAGAAACTTAATTACAAAAAGTGATACGATAAATGCAACTAACATACCTGATATCAATATTCCTGCCTCTAATGCTGAAAATGATAGTCCAAACTTTATCACTTTTATGAGACTTGCTCCAAACATTACCGGAATAGCAAGATAAAATGTAAATTCTGCCGCAATAGTTCTTGAAAGTCCAAGAATAAGACCACCTATAATCGTTGCCCCTGACCTTGAAGTACCCGGGAATACAGCGGCAACAAGCTGAAACATTCCAATCCAGAATGCTGTTGTATATGTAATGTCGCTTATCTTATTAACTGTCGGTCTATTTTTCTTATTCTTATCTTCTACTATTATAAATACAATTCCAACAAGGATAAGCATAATTGCTACCGTCTTATAATTGTAGAACCACTCTTCAAGTTTATTGCCAAATGCAAGTTCTACTATAACTGCTGGTATACATGCAATCACTATCTTAATCCACATTATAAAAATATCCTGTTTAATAAACCTGAAATTATCTAAAAAATCTGCTTTTTTATTTTCCACATAGTGTCTTTCATAATTTCTTTCTTTACAAAAAGGCCAGATTCTCCACCAAAAAAGTAAAACTACTGCCATAATTGCACCAAGCTGGATAACAACAAGATACATCTCCCTAAACTTGTCGGAAACATCCATTTTAATAAATTCATCAAGCAGAATCATATGTCCTGTACTGCTTATGGGCAGCCACTCTGTAATTCCCTCGACAATTCCAAAAATAATTGATTTGATAATCTCTAACATATTACTCTCCAATCCTATATAATTTTGTCACCTACGGCTTTAGATACCTAAAAAGAATATTTAATATCTCATCCAAAAGAAAACTATAGTCTTATCTTCTCTTACATAAATACAGCCTGACAACATATATATATTATCAGGCTGCATAAATTATTTCAATATAATATATCTTAAACAAATTCTAAACTATTTTAAGGCAATTCAATCTCAAGTAAATCCTGTGGTGGAATTTTGGTTGTTGATTCTTTTACAGTTTTTGCAACCGCAAGCTTTGCTTTATTGATTGGAAGAATTGTACCAACACCGGCAACACATCCTCCCGGACAACCCATTCCCTCAATCATACAGCCATCTTTCTTTCCGGCTTTCGCAAGGAGAAGCATCTTCTTACAGTCTGCAAGACCTTCACAATGCTCTGTCTGAACTTCTGTTCCAGGATAATACTCTTCGATACACTGCTCTATGGCATTGATAACACCACCGGCAACCGCATAACCACGGCCTGCACCTGTTGCTTCATGCATTAAACGTCCTTTATCATAATTGTTGAAATCAATATTCTTTGCCTTAAATATTGCATTTAATTCCTCAAATGTGATTACAAAGTCAACATCACTTCTTACTGTTCTTCTTGATGCTTCAAGTTTCTTTGCTGCACATGGTCCGATAAATACAACTTTTGCATCAGGATGCTTTTTCTTTATACTTCTCGCTGTAGCTACCATAGGTGTAAGCTCCTGAGATACACTGTCGATTATGTCAGGGAAATACTTCTTAGCAAGCATTGACCATGCAGGACAGCATGATGTAAGAAGGAACGGAAGATCCCCATTTACTACTTCCTTAACATAGTGATGTGCCTCTGCTACAGCACCTATATCTGCACCGAGTGCTACTTCATGTACATCCTTAAATCCGCAGTCTTTCAATGCTGCAATAACCTGAGCAGGTGTAACATCAGCACCAAACTGACCTTCAAATGCAGGTGCTATTTCTGCAATAACTTCATCTCCGTGCTGTATTGCTCTAATCATCTGGAATATCTGAGACTTATCAGCAATTGCTCCAAACGGACAACTTGCCATACACTGACCACATGATACGCACTTTTCATCATTTATCTTTGCACGTCCGTGTTCATCACTCTCAATTGCATTGATTCCGCATGCTTCAGCACAAGGTCTGATTCTCTTTATAATAGCATGATAAGGGCATATTGCTATACATTTACCGCACTTAATACACTTATCCTGATCTACAAACGCATGTCCGTCAACCATTGAAATAGCTTCTTTCGGACAGACTTCCATACATGGATGTGCTACACAGCCATGACACATGTTACTTACTTCGATTTTATTGTCTTCACACATATCACATGCTGATGGAATAACCTGCATAAGAGGTGGCTCATAATATTTTTCTGAAATATTACTCTCTGCAAATCCCTCTGTAATATGTACCGGTCTGTCTAATGGTCTGAGTGAAAGCCCCATAGCAAGACGAACTCTCTCTGACGCAATAGCTCTTTCTCTCCAAATGCTCTCACGATAAAGTGGAACATCGGATGGTGTAATTTTGTATGGTATCTCTTCTAACTCATGACTTACATCTCCAGTGCTGTAAGCTGCACGAGCAACTTCCTCAAATACCTGTTCCCTGATTTTTTTTGTCTGTGTGTCAATTCCACGCATGGCAATCCTCCTATTATATTGTTCATAATATCAATAGTAACCTATTTATTACCAGTTTTCTCGTAATAACCTTGCACATTATACTATAATAGATAAAAAATCTCAATAGGATTTTTTAAATTTATTATAAACAAATTCTATTGAGTTTTTGACGTTATTACTATAGATAATTATAAGAACATTATGAATAACGGACGCAGAGTAGGAAAATAAGTTTTCAGACTCTGGGACGGCTCTCGCCTCGGAGGAAATCAGTAACAGTACATAAGTGAGCAAAACACGCTCACTAAGTACTGACTGCTTTCCAACGCCCTTCGTTCTGATAACTTATTTTCCCACTCCACTGTTTATTAAAATACTACTGCATATATCTTTCATACAAAAATTTTCTCGGAATAATTATTTCTATGTTACTCTTTTCATAATTAACATCAATTTGTATCGCAACGCCTAAATTTAAGGATATATCATTTTGTAAAGATAATACCTTCTTAATCCTTATCCCCTTTTCTAAAGCAAAACCATATTTTATATATACATCTCCTACATATACATTCTGAATCATTAAATAAACTTGAAACTGCCTAAATGCTTCTAATATATTCTCACAAAATAACTTTAAACAATCATTTGATATTTCTTCTCCATAACTTTGTTCTGTTACTTCACTTGTATAACCTATATTTTCAATCATATTTAATAATTTACTTCTGTTCCACAGTTCCACACATAATGTTCTTGCATCCTGTTCAGCCTGTTGAGTAAAATAACTATTAGTCAAAACAACTGCAACATCTGCATTATAAATAGACTTTCCTGAAAATACTTCCTGTATCGCATGATTTCCTACATTTGATGAATAACGCTTACATTGTATGGCATATTTCATTCCATTCTTTTCTGCAATAATATCAACACCTCTATCCTTACTTCCACTCGTAATATCAACATTATAAAAATCATTACATTTCAATATGCATGCACAAATTTTTTCAAAATTGTATCCATCTAATGTGTCGAGATACCCAATAAGCTCAATAGCATTAATTTTTGTATTTTCTTGCAATATATCCTCTTTATCTTCATATTGTACATTTTCCGATAAATCACTTTCTATATTTTTTTCTTCTTTTTCTAATTGTGTATCTACATTATTCAATCTTCTTTCAAACTCATTTAATGTAATCAATATCTTTCTAGGTTTTGTTCCCTCTGCTGGTCCAACTATTCCAGCTTTATGTAATTGGTCAATAATTCTTCCAGCTCTATTAAATCCTATTGAAAATCTTCTCTGTAATTGACCAGCTGCTGCTCTTTCAGATTCTATTACATATCTTGCTGCTTCAACAAAATATTCATCAATATCACCATACATTACTCTTTTTTCTTTTTCATAATGTTCATTTTCTATTTCTTCATTTTCTTTAATTTCCACTTTATTTTCATCACTATTTTGTATTTCTTTATCATCATTCTCAGTTTCTATTTCTTTGTCAAAACTCTCCACTTCTATTTTTTCATAAAAATTCTCTACTTCTATTTCTTCATCAGAATTTTCTTCTTCTATTTCTTTGTCATTATTAAAATACTTTCTACATTCTTCAGATATTTTTTCTATAGTACCTTTCTTCTTTTTTAAACCAAACATAATTATTCCTCACATGAATCCAAATTCTTCTTTAAACTAAATAAAGTTATCATACCATATTCCACTCTTCTATCATACATTCATGCACTTTATTCTTTTTATCATAATTTATTCCAACTAATAAAATGTCTCCCGTATATTCTTCAAGCGACTTTGGATACTTTCTATTTTTTATCTGAGCAAGTGCTGTCGATACATTTTTATTCCATTTTAATTCAACCAATAATGCCGGATAGATGTTTACATATTCATATTTTGGAACAAATACAAAATATGCAAATCCTCTACCTGCCGGCAGTTCACGAACCGGCTTAAAATAATACTGCATTGCGCTAAGATATGCAATCGCCAAAACACTACTAAGTGAATTTTCATTATTATACGTAATAACTGATGTATATTCCGAATGTATCTGTTCTATCTTCTCTGCTACAATATCACTTTCTAAATCAAGTGTCGCTTCAAGAAGCTCGTTTGATTTCATTTCAAAATCATATAATTCATTCCATTTGTTTTCCTCGACAGCATTTATAAATTCGCCTCGGATTTCCTCGTTAGGAATAAATGTCATTTGCTTTTGCTGGTCATATGCAAGATACCCAAGATGGATTAGCATTGTTAAAACATCGTCTTTATTTTGGAATGAAGTCATATCATTTTGAAATGTCACCGTTTTTATTTTTACTTCATCGCCGGAAAGCATACGGATAATTTCCGTTTTAAGACCATCAAAATCCATATTTATAAATGGTCTTATCGACTCAAATGTGCTTGTCTGTGACCAAAAACTCTGCATAGTCCCATCAAGCATTGCACTTACTACAGCTTTTGGATTATAGACATGCATTCCTCTCAAAATATAACCATCATACCATCTTTTTATTTCATCAAAATTTCTTTCATATTTAATGCATAATTTTTTAACTTCCTCTTCCGTAAATCCCACATATTTTGAAAATCTTCCTGCATTCAGCATAGTATACTCATCAAAATTGTTAAGTGCTGACTGTGTCTTCTGTTTTTTTATCGGAAGTATTCCTGTCAGGTATGCAAGTGCGATATATTTTGTAGGCTCAGTCCCCTTAAAAAGACCTCTCAAAAAATTGATATATTTCTCCTGAATATTTTTATCTGCATTCTCGTCTCGAATCAACGCATCCCATTCATCAATTATAATAATAAATTTCTGTCCCGTTACTTCTTTAAACTTTGAAAGTGCCTCTGACAATACTTTTTCATCTGAAGAAATCTGCTCCGGATATATTTGATTAAGTTCCTCTAAAATACTATTTGAAATATAGTCTACAACATAATCAATATCTTTCACATTAGATAAAAACCATTGTATGTCAATATGAATAACATTGTATTTATTTAAATGTGTTTTAAAATCATCATAATTTGAAATTTCAAATTCAGAAAACATTTTTTCAGAATTGCATCCTTTACTATAATATGCAGTAAGCATATTGGCTGTTATGGATTTTCCAAATCTTCTCGGTCTGCTGTGACATACATAGCCTTGAACTGTATCTAAAACCTTATTGATTTCCTCAAGCAGCCCACTCTTATCAATATAAATTTCCGAATTTAATGCCACCTGAAAGGCACTATTATCTGGATTTACAAATCTTCCCATTGTAACTTTCACCTCCGCTTCCTATTACTATTAATAAACATTTGCAAAACTCAAATTTTATTTACATTATATATGATTTCTACTGTCATTCCAACAAAAATCTGCAATGAATAATTTTCGCTGTGGCTACTTTAACGCATGGATTGATATAAACTTTTCAGCGAATGGCATTAAAGGCAGCAAGCCGTCCATAAGTCGGAAATTTTATATCAATCCATGCTTTTTATCTATGCTTTTTCCTATATTTCGCGACAGCGAAATCTATTCGCATAGCAAAGTTTTTCTCTATACACCACTACATACAAGCATTTTTCTATAGTTAAAAAACTTAAAAGGCGGCATTCCTTTTTTAGGAAATGCCGCCTTCTATATTTTTCCTCACTTTTTAAAAAGCTCGGTCAATTATTTTACTACCTCTTTTAAAGCCTCTGTAAGCTTTGGTACAATCTTGTTGAGATCGCCTACGATACCGTAGTCAGCTACATCAAAGATAGGTGCTGTCTCATCTTTGTTAATTGCAACAATGATGTCAGACTCTTCCATACCTGCTGTATGCTGGATAGCTCCTGAGATACCGATTGCAAAGTATACATTAGGACGAACTGTCTTACCTGTCTGTCCAACCTGTAACTCTTTTGGCATCCATCCGTTATCTACTACTGCACGTGAACAGCTTACTGTTCCACCGATTACATCAGCGAGATCCTGAAGCATTGCAAAGTTCTCTTTGCTTCCAACTCCACGTCCACCAGATACAAGAATCTTTGCATCCATGATGTCAACTGTATCTGAAAGATCTTTAACGATGTCAAGAATCTCAACATATTTGTTGTTTGGAGTAAATCCAGGATTGTACTCAATAACTTCTGCTTTTGCTCCCTTTACAGGCTCGATTTTCTGCATAACACCAGGACGAACTGTTGCCATCTGTGGACGGTTGTCAGGGCAAGCGATTGTAGCGATTGTGTTACCACCGAATGCAGGACGAGTCATGAGAAGCTGATTATGTTTCTGCTTATCTTCCTGTCCAGGAATTGCATTGATTGGGAAATCACCAATCTCAAGTACTGTACAGTCAGCTGTAAGACCTGTCTGAACACGAGCTGAAACACGAGGTCCTAAATCACGACCGATTGCTGTTGCACCAACTAATACGATTTCAGGTTTGTACTCGTTGATAACTGAAGATAATGCATGAGCATATGGCTCTGTTCTGTACTCTTTTAACTCAGGATCGTCTACAACGATAACCTTGTCTGCACCATACTCTGCTAATTCATCTGTAAGACCTTTAACATCAGAACCGATAAGAACGGCTGTTACATCTGTACCAAGGTCACTTGCAAGTTCTTTTGCTTTTCCAAGCAATTCAAAAGCGATTCCGCTTAATTCGTTGTCTACCTGCTGTGCAAAGACATAGACACCCTTATATTCTTCTAAACCCATTTTAGTCACCACTTCCTTATAAATTTTAGATTACATGTTTCTCTTTTAATTTGTCCATGATGTATGAAACTGCCTGATCTGCATCTTCTGGAGTAACCTTCTCGCCAGCTCCCTTTCTAACTTTGTCAGAAGCTTTAGCAATCTTTGTAGGTGATCCCTTAAGACCAAGGTTAGAATCATCAACATCTTTAAGGTCTTTTCTGCCCCATACTGTAATCTCAGCATCGTAAGCATCAAAGATTCCTCCTGGAGTCATATAACGAGGCTCATTTAATTCTGAAAGAGCTGTAACTAAGCAAGGCATCTTAGCTTTTAATACATGATATCTGTCATCATACTGACGCTCAACTACAACACTGTCTCCCTCAATCTTAATATCTTTAGCATAAGAGATTACAGGGATATCAAGGTGCTCAGAAATCTGAGGACCAACCTGTGCTGTATCACCGTCGATAGCCTGACGACCAGTGATAATAAGATCATAATCAATATTTCTAAGTGCACCGGCAATTGTTGTAGATGTTGCCCAAGTATCAGCACCACCTAAAACTCTGTCAGTTACAAGGATACCCTTGTCTGCACCCATTGCGATTGCTTCACGAAGCACTTCCTCTGCTTTTGGAAGTCCCATTGTAAGTACAGTAACCTCTGCACCATATTCATCTTTTATTCTAAGTGCTGCTTCCAAACCTGCTTTGTCATCAGGGTTCATGATTGCAAGCATAGCACCTCTATCCAAAGTACCGTCCGGATTAAATTTAACTCCGCCTTTAGTATCTGGAACCTGTTTTACACATACTACTATTTTCACAGCTTTGTCACTCCTTGTCTTATTTTTTGGTTTATGTTTTTATTTACGATATTATTTAAGTAATGCACCTGAGATAACCATTCTCTGAACTTCACTTGTTCCTTCATAAATCTCAGTAATCTTAGCATCACGCATCATACGCTCAACATCGTACTCTCTGATGTAACCATAACCACCATGTAACTGAACTGCTTTTGTTGTAACTTCCATTGCAACTTCTGCTGCATAAAGTTTAGCCATAGCAGCTTCTACTGAGTAAGATACCTTTGCACCGTCAGCAAATTCCTGTTTCTTAAGTGCAGCTCTGTAAACTAAGTTCTTTGCAGCTTCAACCTTTGTAGCCATATCAGCAAGCTGGAACTGAGTATTCTGCTGCTGTGCGATTGTACGACCAAACTGCTTTCTTTCTTTTGTGTACTCGATTGTTCTGTCGAGTGCACCTTCTGCAAGACCAAGTGCCTGAGCAGCAATACCGATACGTCCACCATCAAGAGTGTGCATAGCGATAGGGAATCCTTTGCCCTGAGGTCCTAAGAGTGCATCTTTAGGGATACGGCAATCCTGGAAAATAAGCTCATATGTTGAAGAACCACGGATACCCATCTTCTTCTCTTTTGTTCCGAATGTAAATCCAGGTGTTCCTTTTTCTACGATAAATGCAGAGAATTTTTTAATCTTTCTGCCTTTCTTTCCTTCGATAATGTCTGTGTAAGCGATAACAATATAAACGTCAGCAACTTCACCGTTTGTGATGAAGCACTTAGAACCGTTAAGTACCCACTCATCTCCATCAAGTACAGCTTTTGTCTGAACACCCTGAGCATCTGTACCTGCACCTGGCTCTGTAAGACCAAATGCACCAATCCACTCACCGCTTGCAAGTTTTGGAAGGTATTTCTGCTTCTGTTCTTCTGTACCATAAGTAAGAATAGGATCTGCACAAAGTGATGTATGAGCTGAAACAACTACACTTGTTGTACCACAAACTTTTGCAAGTTCCTCTACACACATAATATATGTTAAAATATCACAACCCTGTCCACCGTACTCCTTTGGAATTGGAATACCCATGAAACCACTCTTTGCCATTTTCTTAACAGTTTCCATTGGGAAATGTTCTGTCTCATCAGTCTCCTGAGCAACAGGTTTAACTTCATTTTCAGCGAAATCTTTGAAAAGCTGTCTCGCCATCTCATGCTTTTTACTTAATGTAAAATCCATGCCTTTCTTTACCACCTTTCATATTTTTATAGTGTACCGCTACGTATCCGGAACACAATTTATTTTACTAAACCCCTGCCGCATATTTATTATACACGGCAATAGGTTTAGAAAATACATATTAGTAAATCATCACTTTATCATACAATTTTTAACTGTATTTAATCATGTAATAATTTTTAATTACTGTGCATCAACTGCTGTCTTTGTACGATCAGCATTGTATACATAGAAACCTTTTCCACTCTTAACGCCAAGATTTCCACCACGAACCATTTTACGGAGAAGTGGGCAAGCACGATACTTGCTGTCACCTGTCTCATTGTAAAGAACGTCCATGATAGCAAGGCAGATATCAAGACCAATAAAGTCACCTAACTCTAAAGGTCCCATTGGATGGTTTGCACCAAGCTTCATAGCTGCATCAATACCTGCAATGTCAGAAACACCTTCCATCTTGATGAATGCTGCTTCATTAATCATTGGGATAAGGATACGGTTTACTACGAATCCAGCAGCTTCATTTACCTGTACAGGTGTCTTTCCAATCTGCTCTGAAATCTTCTTGATTGAGTCAACTGTCTCAGCAGGTGTGTTAACACCGGCAATAACCTCAATAAGTTTCATACGGTCAGCAGGATTGAAGAAATGCATACCTACCATTGGACGTGTAAGTCCGTTGCCAATCTCTGTAATAGAAAGACTTGATGTATTTGATGCAAAAATGCACTCTGGTTTAGCAATCTTATCTAACTCAGCAAATGTTGTCTTTTTAACCTGCATATCTTCAAATGCAGCTTCTACGATAAGATCACAATCTGCACAAAGGTCTTCTTTTAAGCCCGGTGTGATTCTTGAAAGGATTGTATCAACTTCTTCCTGTGTCTTCTTTCCTTTCTGAACAAGTCTGTCATAGCCTTTAGCGATTTTTTCTTTTCCGCCTTCAGCCCACTCCTGCTTGATGTCGCAAAGAGCTACTTCAAAACCTTCTGTCTGAGCAAATGCCTTAGCAATGCCCTGTCCCATAGTACCAGCACCAATAACGCCTACTTTCATGATATAACCTCCATAATTTTTATATTTATCTGTATGTCAGATATCTGTGGCTGAATTCACAGCCAATTAAATGAATATTTTCTCTATTCAATGCTTTTTATTTTTAATTAGCAGTTCTTAAATGGAACAACCTTAACCTTCTGATCCTTAGGTGCAAGGAAATTGCCCATTCCTGCTTTTTGGTCTTCTGTCTCAAAGCAGTCACCAAAGAGTTTTTCTTCGATAACGATAGCCTTGTCCATATCAACCTGAAGACCATCATTGATTGCTTTCTTACAATTGCGGACTGCAATAGGAGCATTCTTTGCAATTGTAGCTGCAAGTTTCTCTGCTGCTGGGATAAGTTCCTCAGCAGGATATACTGCATTTACAAGACCGATTCTGTAAGCCTCATCAGCCTTGATGTTTCTTGCTGTGTAGATAAGCTGTTTAGCCATACCAACACCAACTGTTCTGGCAAGTCTCTGTGTTCCACCAAATCCAGGTGTAATTCCGAGACCAACCTCAGGCTGTCCGAACATTGCATTTTCTGAGCAGATACGGATATCGCAACTCATAGAAATCTCACATCCGCCACCGAGAGCAAAACCGTTTACTGCTGCGATAACAGGGATAGGTAATGTCTCAAGTTTACGGAATACATCATTTCCTTTTTTACCAAATGCTTCGCCTTCAGCCTTTGTAAGTGTGCTCATCTCTCCGATGTCAGCACCGGCAACGAAAGACTTGTCGCCTGCTCCTGTAAGGATAACGGCTCTAACTGTATCAAGATCAATTGCATCAAGTGTAGCATTAAGTTCATCAAGAACCTGGCTGTTTAAAGCATTTAATGCCTTTGGACGATTGATTGTAATAGTTGCAACGGCATCTTTAACTTCATATAAAATAAAATCCATGATATTTACTCCTTTTTAAGATACATATTAACCCGGATATCCTTAATCAATAGAATATCCGGTAATATTTATTTTCAATGCTTTCTCAAATATCTCAAACAACTGCTGTATCTGAAAACGGATTAGTCTCTCTCAACAACTGTTGAGCAGCCCATTCCACCACCGATACAAAGTGTAGCAAGACCTCTCTTAGCATCCATCTTCTGCATCTCATGAAGAAGTGTAACAAGGATACGGCATCCTGAAGCTCCAACCGGATGTCCAAGTGCAATAGCACCACCGTTTGGATTAAGTTTTGAAAGATCAAAGTTAAGGTCTTTTCCAACTGCTACTGACTGTGCAGCAAATGCTTCATTTGCTTCATATACATCGAAGTCATCAATTGTAAGACCAGTCTTTGCAAGAACTTTCTTTGTAGAAGCAACAGGTCCAACACCCATGATTGAAGGATCTACTCCGCCAAGTGCTCCGGCAACGAATGTAGCCATTGGTGTAACACCGAGCTCTTTAGCTTTCTCTTCGCTCATAACAACGATTGCAGCAGCACCATCATTGATTCCTGATGCGTTACCTGCTGTAACTACGCCGCCTTCTTTTCCTGAACAGCATTTAAGTTTTGAAAGGCTTTCAGCTGTTGTTCCAGGACGTGGTCCCTCATCTTTATCAAATACTGTAACACCTTTTCTTGTCTTAACTTCAACAGGAACGATTTCATCATCAAATGCGCCTGCTGCGATAGCTTTCTCACATTTCTGCTGGCTGTTTGCTGCAAACTCATCAAGTTCTTCACGTGTAAGTCCCCACTGGTCAGCAACGTTCTCTGCTGTAATCATCATGTGATACTGGTTGAATGCATCCCAAAGAGCATCATTTACCATTGTATCAACAAGTTTTCCGTTGTTCATACGATATCCGAAACGACCCTGCATCATAGCATAAGGTGCCATAGACATGTTCTCCATACCACCTGCAACAACGATGTCAGCATCTCCTGCCTGAATCATCTGAGCAGCCATATTTACACAGTTAAGACCAGAACCACAAACTACGTTTACAGTAACGGCTGGTGTCTCAACAGGAAGTCCTGCTTTGAGTGAAGCCTGACGTGCAACGTTCTGTCCTAAACCTGCCTGGATAACGCATCCCATATATACATGATCAACCTGATCTGCAGGTACATTAGCTCTCTTAAGAGCTTCCTTAATAACAATTGAACCTAATACTGGTGCTGGAGTAGTGCTTAATCCTCCGCCCATTTTTCCGATTGCAGTACGACAAGCGCCTGCTAAAACTACTTTCTTTGCCATAAAAATAAGTTCCTCCTTGTCCAATAATCACTGAGTTTTCATCAGTTTTAATTTAGAAACCGACCAACTAATTACAAATTGTTTTACATAATACCGACTTTATCTTTCGTCGTTCTAATAATATGTAACATTCACACACAATCGGCTCTATCACAAATAATCATATAACAAAAAAACAAATTAAGCAAGTTTTTTCAAACTACTATTTTATTTTTAATTTATATTTTATAATCTTAAGTTTTTTTTACAATTTCTTACAGTGGCGGCAATCTATTACACAATTCATTTGTTGCTTATTTTTTTCAATAGTGTTATTCTATTATTAAAATAAAGCTATGCACTTGTGTCACGGTGCAGGCATTTCTTATTTTCTGCGGTATTAAAAATATACCGCATATCTGGGATATTACAACTATCTTGTGACACAGAAATGAGGATAATTATGGATTTTAATGAAATTTACAAGCAGAAACTTACTTCTGCCGATGAAGCAGTCAAAGTTATCAAATCCGGTGACTGGATTGATTACGGATGGTGTACCGGCACTGTTGATGCTCTTGACAAAGCACTCGCAAAACGTATGCCTGAACTTACAGACGTAAATATCCGCGGCGGTATTCTTATGAAAGAGCCTGAAATCTTTAAGATTGAAGACCCTGCTTCACATTTTACATGGAATTCATGGCACAGCAGCGGTATTGAAAGAAAAGCTGTCGCAAAAGGATTTTGTTTTTATGCTCCTATCAAGTATTCTGAACTTCCAAGATACTACAGAGACAGCAAAACTCCGCCTCGTGTAGCAATGTTCCAGGCTTCTCCTATGGACGCTCACGGTTTCTTCAATTTTGGTCCAAACGCTTCCCACATGGCTGCATGTTGTGAAGTTGCCGACATCATTATCGTTGAAGTTAACAAAAATATGCCTCGCTGTCTTGGCGGTTTTGAAAACGGCATTCACATCAGCAAAGTTGACATGATAGTTGAGGGTGACAATCCTGCAATTCTCGAAACAGGTGCACCTGCTCCTACTACTGCCGTCGATGAGGCTGTTGCTAAATATATAGTTGATGAAATCCCTGACGGTGCATGTTTACAGCTTGGTATCGGTGGTATGCCAAATGCTGTTGGATCACTTATTGCACAGTCTGACTTAAAAGATCTCGGTGTACATACTGAAATGTACGTTGACGCTTTTGTCGATATTGCAAAAGCAGGCAAGATTACAGGTCTTAGAAAAACACGCGACAAAGGACGCCAGGTATACGCTTTTGGTTCAGGAACAAAGAAACTTTATGATTATCTGAACGAAAATCCTGAATGTATGAGTGCTCCTGTTAATTACACAAACGATATGTCAGTTATCGCTTCAATAGACAATTTCATTTCTATAAACAATGCTGTCGATATTGATTTATTCGGACAGGTAAACGCAGAAAGCGCAGGAACAAAACATATCAGCGGTGCAGGCGGACAGCTTGACTTCGTACTTGGTGCTTATCTTTCAAACGGCGGAAAGAGCTTTATCTGCATGTCTTCTACTTTCAAGACAAAAGATGGTACTATTCAGTCAAGAATTAAACCTACTCTTACAAACGGTTCAATCGTTACCGATACCCGTGCAAACGTAAACTATTTTGTCACTGAGTACGGTATCGTCAATCTCAAAGGTTTATCTGCATGGCAGAAAGCTGAAGCTCTTATCTCAGTTGCACATCCTGATTTCAGGGATCAGCTTATTGCAGACGCAGAAAAAATGCATATTTGGAAACAGAGCAATAAGAGATAATTATAATTTTATATAAAATAATCTGTTTTTATAAGCAAAAAATCCCGGCAGTTCAGATTTCTCAAAACATGAATTGCCGGGATTTTAATTCTCATTTCTATTTTTCTAATTTGTTGTCTGTCTTTTCCTGAAACTTTTTATTTTCTACAATAAATCTTTCATGTGTTCCTTTTCCGATAAGACCTTTCTCATCATAAGCTTCAACTTTAAATACAAGTTTTCTTCCTTCTACTTCTATAAGTTCACTGTCACATGTAATCTTCATTCCTACAGGTGAAGATGCCACATGCTCTATATCTACTTTAGTTCCAACCGAGCCACAGCCCTCGTTGAGATATTCTGCTACACTTGTAAATGCTGTTTTTTCCATAAGCGCAAGCATAGCCGGAGTTGCAAACACATCCATAACTCCGCTTCCCATATTTTTCGCTGTAAGTTCCTGTGTCACTACCAATTCCTGATGTCCTTTAATACCTGTCTTTAACATTAATGTTTTCCTCCATAAATATATAATATATTTTTATTCCTCTGACCCTATAAATGGAAATAAATCCGTAAAGTAAGGAAGTTCACATACCCAGTCACAAAATGTATGCCACTCTGCAAGTTTATGATTATGGCGTGCATTATACATTGCAATTGCATTCTCATATGACATTGTGCATGTTCTCATCTGATGATAGCTCTCCGGCAGTAATTGTATAAGACTGTACCAAAGTGCCTTATCCTTTGTCTCCATATATTTAAGTCTTATATTCTCAAGCGAACTTACCATAAATTTCATCGCATCAAGCGCCTCATCCGTCATATGGTCTGTACTGAAATCCGAAAGTTCAAAAGGTTTGCTGTGTATCTTGTGCATTGTACTTGTTGAATTTGCAACCGTACCTACCTTGTATGTATCATACTCTTTCCACCAATAAATAGGTGCTGTTATATCAACTGATATAAATATCTGTCTTATAAATTTTCTGTGGTCATTTCCCGCCTGACAAAGTCTTTTTGCAAGATCAAGGTCATTTGGTCCAAACACAAAGTTTCCGTTTTCATCGTAACTGCTGTCACTTCTCGCCCAGCTGTTTAATGGATTTCTCGCACCACGCATCGCGTTTTCAAAATTCATTACGGCAGTATTATCAAATTTAATCATTTTTTACTCCTTTTTAATTGCCTCTATTTTGCTTACTTATCTCTAAATAAATGCTTCAGATTGAAAATTCATTTATTTTTCAAAAGTTACAACAACATAATATCCACGTTCAGTGTGTTTTACTTCTTTTACTATTCCATCCCTGTCCTCAATTCTTTCATTTACTTTAAAGCAGCCGGACATTGCCACTGCCGGCTCAATAATATAACTGTAATTTAATGCTGTTTTCTTTTCACTTACATGAACCTTGTCTCCCTCTTTTACAAGACCGGGACGTTCCATCTTAAATGTCATTTCCCTCATGATTTACCTCACCTCTTAAAATAATACTTATCTTAAAATCAGACTTACCACATCCACATACCTGAACTGTTTAGACAGCAGTTACATACAGCATATGTGACACACAGTTTCATGCAGAGTCCGCCTGTTGATTCCCCTGGAGTATCATATGAATACTGCATGTCTTCATACCATACATTTCCTGTTTCAAGCTTTCTTACAAGTGTAGCAAACTCTAAATTATAAGGCTCCATCTCGACTGCCTGTCTTGCCTGTTCGAGTGCAATAATATTGTTTCCAAGTCCGATATTTGCCATAGCACAAAGATAATACCAGCGTGCACTGTGTTCCTCCATTTGATTTAAAACATTCAACGCCTCTTTGTAATATCTGTTTGCAATGTAATTTGATGCCGCCCTCAAATGCATATTGTATTCTTCTGAACCTGAATCATTATTTCCTGCAAAGCCTCCGTATCCTGAAGTATTTCCAAAGCCACCTGCTCCACCGCCATAATAACCGCCTTCGCTATAACCATATCCGCCATTTTCACGTTCATCCATAATCTGGTGATATGCCTGCTGTATCTCTTTAAACTTTTCCTCTGCTTCTTCCTTGTCCGGATTATTGATATTTGCATCAGGATGATATTTTCTGCTCAAATTTCTATATGATTTTTTTATTTCCTCCTGGGAAGCTGAGCGCGTAACTCCCAACACCTTATAAGGATCTATCATACTTTCCTCCAATCCGGATTATTCTTTTTAAGATTATCATCATCTGTTTTATTTACAATTTTATTGTATTTCTGCCATACTCCCGAATAAATTATGTTTTTTAGAATAGACGCATTTGCAACTATCGGCAGTCTCTCAAATGCCCGTCCGACATTCGACATCATCATCAAAAGAATCTGATGTACAAACTCATCAAACTTTTCTTTTTTCTGAGTCTGTATTCCCACAAAAGGATTGAAACACTTTTTTCTCTTATCCTCTTCCAAATCCTCGTATGCGTCAAGCAGATATATGAATTTTCCGAGATAAAAACCTATATTTGCAAGAAAATCAGACCATTCATCTTCCTTATAAACAAATATTGCCTCACATATCCTGCCGAAATATCCTGACACCTCATCGAGTTCTTTGCAGTTCTGTTTTTCTGCCATATAAAGATTAGCAAGATTTTCCGTTATTATTTTAATCTTCTCTTCATAAAAAGGAAATAATCTTTTTTCCTTTTTTTTCAATATATGACCATAAAAAGCTTTTAATATTTTTTTCTCGTCGTTCCAATCGTCCACACATTTATAATATGTCATAATGACATTCATATCAGCAGCATATTTTAAGCAGTCAGATCTAACATATAGATGTTTATTTCCGGGATGTGCAATGCATCTGCACTCCGCTGTCGATACATTTCCATCTTCATATAACGAAGACAACAGAAGTCCTAAAAATGTCATATCGTATGTCAGCGATATCTGACTGCTCACTCCCGACTGTTCTTTTAAGCTTCTGCACAAGCCGCAGTAATAAGCATGATATGTCTTGAAATCTTTTATTTTCAATTCATCATAATTTGGAATGATATAACCAAACAAGTATATCAGCTCCTTTTTATAAATTCAGTTTTACACCTTGGACATGTAATCGCAATTCTGCCCTTTCCCTTTGGCACTCTTATACTCTGTTTGCAATTAGGACATTTATATATGCGATGTGTCCTTCTCTGTACCATATTGGCTTTTTTTCTGGCGATACTGCTTTTAAAACGACCATAGAACCTCATAAACTTTTCATTTTCAGCATATCGTTTACTATGATTTTTTGACAATATTCTAACATATGCATACACTATGGCAAACAGTGTAACAATATTGCAGATAAAATGAAATACCGGTATTCTTATAAGCATCTCTAAAACCATAAGTACTACTGCAAACATTACCAGAAAGTTACTAAACTGATCTACTCCATATCTACCCTGCATAAATCTGGCAATTTTTTCTCTCATAATATCAAGCCCTTTCAAAACGATATGTTTATTATAATAAATATATTATCGCATTATGAGCAAAATACAATGTGTCTAATTATGAACAATTATTAAATAAATATAAACTGTCAGTTTTCATGATATTAATACATTATTTCAAGCAATTGCTCTCTTTTACTTCTCAATATACTCATACGATGTCATATATGCTATATCGTCCGCATCATCTCCTGAAGATTCATACTCAATTCTTAATTTGTCCCCGGCTTTTAATCCAACAAGATGCTCATTCTCAGCAAATGCCTGCTTAAAGATTTTTCCGTCCTCAGAAACAAGGTAAACTATTGTTCCATCCTCAGTGTTTATAAATCTGATATCTCTAAGTTCTATGTCTATTGTCTTTAGGCTGCGTTCTATATTCTCTCCTTTTCCACTCTTTGCAAGCATCTTTTTATAATTCGAGAATACTTCCGACTGTGAAGTCGCAGTTGCAACCATATTATACTGCGAAACATTTACCATCGCATACATCTTCACAAGACCGCCATCATCTTTTAACACCATGATATATGTCGGTACCCCGGCAACATTTATCAGGCTCGGAAAAGATGCTTTATATCCTTTCTCCTGTACCTCACCTTCTGCCGCCGACATTGCAGAGTGTTCCTCTGCCCCTGATACTTTATAATACCTTGCTTCTGACGTTCTTTGATTCATCATAACAAAACCGATATTGGACTGGTCACCATTTACCGAAGTGACACCTGTATATATCCATACATCATCACCAATTATCTTGTATCCGAAATCATCAGTAGTCTGCTTACAGCCTTTCTGACCAATTACACTGTTTATAAATCCATCTGAAAGCAATCCATACCAATTGTACTTCTTTTCAAGAAGATGACCATTGTAGACATTGTCAACCCAGCTTGGAATATTGTTAATCTTATAATAATCACAGTCACCGCTCACAGGGTCACATATTATAACTCCGTTTACGTCAACACCTCCAAAAAGACCTATCTTAGCTGTAACCGTTGGGCATACATAATAAGGCTTTCCGTTGTCATCAACCTCAAAATTATATCCGTTTATTATCTTGGATGGATATTTAAGCTGTACATGTCTTTCAAGGTTATAGTTAAAATATGCCGACGGAACATATTTCATCCCTTTGTCAAGCTCTACATATTCTGCATTGGAATTTACTGGATTTATCTTGACATAACCAGGTATTCCTTTGTCTCTGTTGTTCCACCATTTAAAGAAACTTGCATATTTAAGCGCAGATACCTTAAACGGTTGTTTCTCCACGCTAATCTGTGTGTATGCATCCTCTACTTCATACTGGCTGACCACATCCGACAGCGAGCCTATTTTTCTGTTTCCAAATATTTTGGCACTTGCCGTGTCCATAAGGGCTATATCAGTTATCTGCTCAGTTTCGTCTATATCCTTTGCGAAATCATATGCCTTAACTTTAAGCATCTGTGAATATGTTTTCGCCCTGAAAACTTTCAGCCCGGCAATCGAACCAATCGCAAAAACAAAAACAGCTAAAATCGCAAGTGTAAAGAAAAATTTTGTCATAAAAGACAGTTTTCTCTCCCTAAGCACCTCTGATACATTAGAGAACCACGCATCCTTTATCTGATTTAGTGCAAATATGCAGCCAAATCCAATAAATACTACTATAACAGCGCCCCAAAACGGCTCAAGATGAATATTTACCGCAGGATGGAAAGTATAATAATATATTCCTATCAATGCAATAAGCAAAACAGTAAATATCACATAAACTTTTGTTTTTATATTGATGTTCTCCCTTTCTTTTTTCTCCTTATTTTTCTTTTTTCCCATAATACTCCTCCCGTATAAGTTCATAAAAAGCATTTACAAAAAACTATCCGTTTATTCGTTTATCCAGTTTCCTGATAAGTTCATTTACATCTACTGAATGAACATTGCATGCCTGTCCTATTGTCTCTTTTGCCGATGAGGGACATCCCACACAATTCATCCCGACTTCTTTAAAATCCTCAATAGTTTCAGGATAAAACCTTAACAACGCACCTATAAGTGAATATTCTGTTACAACCATTTGAGCCTCCATTTCCATGTACATAAACAAAACTGCACAAATAATATAACTTAAAAAATCTGATTTTGAAAAAAGGGCAAAACTTAATTGTTTCGCCCTATAAAAAACAAAAGCACGAGACGGGATTCGAACCCGCGACCCTCGCCTTGGCAAGGCGATACTCCACCACTGAGCCACTCGTGCATTCTCTAAAAGAGTTGTATGTAATTGTAGACTTTCAAAAACCAAACTTGTTCTTGAATTTCGTCTCAAGCACGAGACGGGATTCGAACCCGCGACCCTCGCCTTGGCAAGGCGATACTCCACCACTGAGCCACTCGTGCACTCTCTAAAAGAGTTACCTAATTGTAAGACTTTCAAAAACAACCTGTGTCTTTGAATTTTGTCTTAAGCACGAGACGGGATTCGAACCCGCGACCCTCGCCTTGGCAAGGCGATACTCCACCACTGAGCCACTCGTGCATTTTCTTGCCTGCGAGCCGTTCGCCGCAAGCAAGATATATATTACATTATAGTTTAGTATTTGTCAACACTTTTTTTGATTTTTTATTTGACATTTTTTATTTAAAATATGAAACACCTGATTCAAATATATGCTGATTCTGGTTTCCGACAATATTTATAGCAACACTGTCACCGATTCTCTCTGAATGAGCCATCTTACCGAGCACTCTTCCATCAGGGCTTGTAATTCCCTCAATAGCTGCATATGAGCCATTTGGATTGTAATCCTCGTCCATTGTAGGCACTCCGTTAAGGTCTACATATCTTGTCGCTACCTGACCATTTGCAAATAAGTCATCTATCACATTTTTAGGTGCTACAAAACGTCCCTCTCCATGTGATGCAGGTATTGCATATACTCCGCCGAGTTCTGCTTTCATAAGCCATGGTGACTTGTTTGTTACTACCTTTGTATATACTGACTTAGATATATGACGGCCTATACTGTTTGTAGTAAGTGTAGGTGCATCTGCTGTCTGAGGTTTAATCTCACCAAATGGTACAAGTCCAAGCTTAATAAGTGCCTGAAATCCGTTACAGATACCGAGTGCGAGTCCGTCTCTTTTCTGTAAAAGTTCGTGTACCGCATCCATAATCTTTGTATTTCTAAAGATAGATGCGATGAACTTAGCTGAACCGTCAGGCTCATCACCTGCACTAAATCCACCTGAGAACATAAGTATCTGAGAATCCCTGATTGCTTTCTCAAATGCATTTACAGATTCTACAATCTGGCTCTCTGTCATGTTCTTAAATACAACAGTCTCTACATCTGCACCCGCAAGTTCAAATGCTTTTGTTGTATCGTATTCGCAGTTTGTACCAGGGAATACAGGTATAAATACCTTAGGTCTTGCAACTTTATTCTTTGCAGTATAAACCGTTTTTGCATCGAAAAGCTTATCCTCGAGCTTAGTCTGCTCAACATCTGAACGTGTAGGGAACACACTTTCAAGTCTGCCCATCCAGTTCTCAAGTGCTTCTTTCATGGAAATTTTTGTATCTCCATATACGAATTCAGCATCATCAGTTACAACTGCTATCTTCTTATATTCTGCACTAATCTTGTCAAGATCATCTGCTGATACTTCAGCTATGATAGAGCCGTAATCTTTTGCAAATAATTCATCCCTATCAAGACTTTCTTCAACTTTTACACCAAATCCGTTACCGAATGCCATCTTGCTGACAGCTTCACAGATACCGCCAAAACCTACTGCATATGCAGAAACGATAACCTTTGATTTTATCATATCTGTAATCTTTGAATAAAGTGCCATAAGCTGCTCATATACAGGAAGCGAATATTTATCTTTTTCTATATCAAATTTCACTAAAACATTTCCTGCTTTCTTAAGTTCAGGTGAAACAATATCTCCTGTCTTAGCAATATCAACTGCAAATGAGCAGAGTGTAGGAGGTACATCTATATCATTGAATGAACCTGACATGCTGTCTTTACCTCCGATTGAAGGAAGACCAAGCTTTATCTGTGCATCATATGCACCTAAGAGTGCTGCCATAGGCTCGCCCCAACGTTTTGGATCTTCTCCGAGTCTTCTAAAATACTCCTGGAATGTAAATCTTATCTTACTGTAATCTCCACCCGCTGCAACGATTTTTGCTACAGATGAGATAACTGCATACACAGAACCATGATATGGACTCCAGCTTGCAAGATAAGGGTCAAGTCCATAACTCATCATAGTAACCGTATCACATTTGCCCTCAGACATCGGAAGTTTTGCAACCATTGACTGAGTAGGTGTAAGCTGATATTTACCACCGTATGGCATATATACACTTGCCGCACCGATAGAACTGTCAAACATCTCGACAAGTCCTTTCTGTGAGCATACATTTAAATCTGATAATGTATCAAGCCATGCTTTCTTTATGTCTTTAGTATCCTTTTTCTCTTCAAAATAGTTTGCTTTCTCATCAGGCATTGTGACAACTACATCTGTCTCCTGGTGTGCACCGTTGGTATCAAGGAACGCTCTTGAAAGGTCAACAATAACTTTATCTCTCCATGAAAGAACAAGTCTAGGCTCTTCTGTAACCTCGGCAACTGCCACTGCTTCAAGGTTCTCCTCCTCGGCAAATTTAAGCATCTTGTCTACATCCTTGCTGTCAACAACAACAGCCATACGTTCCTGAGACTCTGAAATTGCAAGTTCTGTTCCGTCAAGACCCGCATATTTCTTTGGAACTTTGTCAAGATTTACCTTAAGTCCGTCTGCAAGTTCTCCAATAGCTACAGAAACTCCACCTGCACCAAAGTCGTTACATTTCTTTATGATTGAACTAACTTCTTCTCTTCTGAAAAGGCGCTGTATTTTTCTCTCTGTAGGTGCATTACCTTTCTGAACCTCAGCTCCGCACACATCAATTGATTTTGTGGTATGAGCCTTTGATGAGCCTGTAGCCCCACCAATACCGTCACGACCTGTTCGGCCTCCAAGAAGAATAATAATATCTCCCGGATCAGAATTTTCACGAATTACATTGCGTCTTGGAGCAGCACCCATAACAGCACCTATCTCCATTCTCTTTGCAACATAATTTGGATGATATATCTCATTTACAAGTCCTGTTGCAAGTCCTATCTGGTTTCCATATGAACTGTATCCCTTTGCGGCACCTGTTACAATCTTACGCTGTGGAAGTTTTCCTGAAAGTGTATCTTTCATCGATACTGTAGGGTCTGCAGCACCTGTTACACGCATTGCCTGATATACATAACCACGGCCTGAGAGAGGGTCACGGATAGCACCGCCAAGACATGTTGCGGCACCACCAAAAGGCTCAATCTCCGTAGGATGATTATGTGTTTCATTCTTAAAGAATATAAGCCATTCTTCTGTCTTTCCGTCAATCTCAACAGGAACTACTATTGAACATGCATTAATCTCGTCTGACTCTTCCATATCATCAAGTTTTCCGTCAGCTTTAAGTTTACGCATACCCATAAGTGCAATATCCATAAGTGAAACATATTTGTCAGGTCTGTTCTTAAAAAGTTCCTTTCTCGCATCTTCATACATTTCATAAGATGCCTCGATAGGTGCGTTATAATATCCGTCCTCAAATTTAACATTTTTAAGTTCTGTCTGAAATGTTGTATGACGGCAATGGTCAGACCAATATGTATCAAGTACACGGATTTCTGTCACAGAAGGATCCCTGTTTTCTTCACCCTTAAAATAATTCTGAATATGAAGAAAATCCTTAAATGTCATCGCAAGATTAAGAGACTCATATAATTTTTTAAGTTCGGCCTCTGACATATTTCTAAAGCCATCAAATACAGCAACATCTGCCGGCTCGTCAAATTCCTGTACAAGTGTATCCGGAATAGTCTCTAAAGCCTCTCTTGAGTCAACGGGATTGATACAATACTCTTTAATTCTTTCCTCGTCCTGTTTAGCAATCTCTCCTTCAAAAACATACGTTGTCGCAGAACGTATGACAGGATTTTCCTTTTCATTTAAAAGCTTAACACACTGCTCTGCCGAATCTGCTCTCTGGTCAAACTGTCCTGGAAGATACTCAACCGAAAAAACAAAACTTCCATCAGCTTTTTCAAATTCACTTTCATAGCAGTTGTCAACAGGCGGTTCTGAAAATACTGTTCCCAGAGCCTGCTTGTAAGTTGCTTCACTAAGATTTTCAACATCATAACGAATAAGCACTCTGACATTTGTAATGCTCTTTATACCAAGATAGCGCTTTACTTCTTCTTTGAGTTCTTTTGCATGTACTGCGTATGGCTGTTTCTTTTCAACATAAATCCTTCTTACACTTCCCATTGCGGTGCCTCCATTTCCTTTTTCTTCCTGTTAATGCTGTTATTTTGATGAGCTGCTTGATGATGACTCACTTGACGATGACTTTTCAGAAGAAGATGATGATGAAGATTTACTTGATGATGACTTCTTTGATGAAGAAGACTCTTTGCTCATCTTCTGTAAATCATCTGCTGTTACTATTTCTGTTGTCATTGTTCCTATTGTGACATCATTCCAAACACTTGCATTAACATTTATTTTGTATGTCTCTTTAAGCTTTTCATACCATTTATTATATTTCTCTGTCTGTGCAGATGTAACTGCGGAATCACATGCTTTCTGATAGCTTGATGTCGAGTTATTGTCAATCATCTTCACAAATACATAGTATCCTGCTTTTTCATCAAGAAATACCTGTGAAATCGTACCGTTCTTCATCGCCTTAACCTTCTTCAAATTGGCTGCTGAAAGATATGACCATCCGTCTTTCTCAGTAAATTCTGCTTTGTTATAGGTAATGTCTGTCTTATCCTTGCTTCCGATAAGCTTTGTGAAATCTTTTGCTGTTGCTGCTTTTTTAGCAAGTTTTTTAATTTCAGTTTCATATGATTTCTTCTTAGCATCTGAAACCTGTTTAGTATTTCCGTTGCTGTCTGTCTTTGAAAGCGGTACAGCATAATACTGAACATCATACTCACGGTAATCTTTCTTAGAAATCTTTTTAATAACTGAGTCTTTATCAACTCCTTTATTTAATTCTTTCTGCTTGTCAGATTTAAATTTGTCAGCAAGAACTGTCTTTTCGAATCTCTTTGTAAGATTTTTCTTTGACATGCTAAGACGAAGTTTCTGAACCCATGTCAAGCCTTTTCTTGCCTGTGTAACATTTTTTTCGACTTTCTTCTCATCATCTGAGCTAAGTTTATATCCTGCCTTTTTTGCTTCCTGATAAAGAACCTCATAAGCTTCTTCTTCATCTAATACTTCCTGCTTGATACCTATCTTGTTTGATATTCCTGATGGTACATTTGTATCACTTCCCTGATAAGTTGACTCCCACACGGAAGTTCCCATATATGCCTGATACATCTCATCATATGGAAGATAAGTTGACTCTTTGACATAAATCGGATACATCATATCATCCATTGTTATCTTAGTTCCGTTAACTGAAAAAGCTACCTGCGGCTTGAACTGCTGTATACCAACACCAATACAAAGTACAAGTACCAAAACTATACAGATGGCACTCCATACAATTGCCTTGACATTTCTGCCTGAACTTTTTCCTAATCTTGTTTTGCTTGTTGCAGCTTTAGCTACAGTATTTGATTTTTTTTCACTGTCACTATTCTGCTGATTCATTATTTTCTTTGATGAATTCATTGTTGCTCCTCCAAATGTATTCTATACGCACAAATCACTTATATATGTGATAAAACGCTATCTTCTATTCTATCGAAAAAAAAATATAAGTCAAGACTGCAAATGTGATAAGTCTTTGAACTTTTGCTTTTTTTTACTTTTTCCATATATTTTTTATTTTTTAATTGACATTCCTGGCATTAGCTGGTATTATTGTTTAGTGTTTTATAACATATGCGGAAGTGCTGGAATTGGCAGACAGGCATGATTCAGGTTCATGTGTCGGCAACGACGTGTGGGTTCAAGTCC
>CAKRFU010000014.1 GCA_934320845.1 uncultured Lachnospiraceae bacterium | reverse complement strand
CATTCCTACTCCGTCTCCATCTGTAGTTCCTACTCCGAGTGATGTTCCTACTCCGTCTCCATCTGCAGCCCCTACTCCGAGTGGCATTCCTACTCCGTCTCCATCTGTAGTTCCTACTCCGAGTGATGTTCCTACTCCGTCTCCATCTGCAGCCCCTACTCCGAGTGACATTCCTACTCCGTCTCCGTCGATTATTCCTACTCCTACACCATGGAACCCACCACCGACAATTGTTACACCAGCTCCAACTGCAACAGTTAAGCCTACAGCTACTATAACTCCTTCCTCTACCCCAACTGCGACAGTTAAACCTACAGCTGCTGTAACTCCTTCTGCCACTCCGACTGCTACTACTAAACCTACAGATTCAGCAGCTCCTTCTGCCACTCCAACTGCTACTACTAAACCTACAGATTCGGCAGCTCCTTCTGCTACTCCAACTGTGACAGTTAATCCTACGGCTACTGCAGTTCCTTCTGCCACTCCGGATACTACTGCTAAACCGATTATAAAAGCTAAATATCCACCGGCAGATGAACCCGAACTTCCATCAGGTCAGAAAGGCTCGCCTTCTACTGGTGAAAAAAATCAAACTTTACCGTTTATATTTATTACAGTAGTTTCCGGTTTGGGTATTTTATTTTTCGGTCTTAAGCTTGTTGCTCTGAAAAAAAATGACTAATGTAAAACTTGAAATTCTCATTAAATAGTTTATATAAAATATTAAAATTTAAAAATCAGTCTGATGTTTTTGATATATCAGACTGATTTTTATTATTTTGTAATACAGCTTTCACTACTATAATAATGTGTAAAAATATCAGTAGCTTCATAAACTACTCCGCCCTTTGATGAAGAACAGTGACACCACACCATCTTACCGGCTTTATTTTTTCCACAATAAATACCAACATGGTCAATACTCTTTTCAATATCGACATTGTATTTTTTCTTTAATTTATTTAATTTTTTTATTTGCTTATTATATTTTTTTATTTTTTTCGATAACTTCTTTATATCAGACTTAATATTTGTTATTTGCACATCGCATTTTTTTAATTGAGCAGTATTTTTTTCCAGTTCTTTATTCTGCTCATCTTTCTTTATCTCTGTATCTTCCTGTTTTTCATCGTCTGTAATATCATCATTCGTATCTTCTACTTCATCAACCTCAATACTTGTCGACAAAATATCCTTTTTACTTTTCTTCAATACATCTTTTTTTTCTTTTATTTCTTCTATTTTTTTTGTTTTACTCTTTATTTTTTTCTTTGTAGAAGATTTTTTCTTTTTACTTATATCTATTTTTTTATCAAATTTTTCAATTTTTTTATCATTTGCTTCTTCTGCAAACTGCGGTTCTGAATACGATTTACCATCCGCATCGAAATAAATTGAACCTGTTCCGTTTCTAAGACCTATATCTCCTACTTTCAACTCACTTTTCTTTATCTTCGGCAAGCTGGCTATCGCTATAGTAGAACCGAGTTCAGAAATTCTCTTTTTTTTGTATTTTGAATACACAAATTGAATAAATCCGGAACAATCAAGCTCTTTAGGCTGATTTTTTCCTGAAATTTGTGCATCTGAAGGTTTTCCTCCCCATAAATATGTAATCTTACCTTTATAACTCTTTGCAATTTTTACTATTTGCTCTCTTGGCTCTGGTGTTGCTGTTGGCTTTGGCGTAACACCTGCCTTACTGTTCCTTGATTTAATAACTTTTTTTCCTTCTGACGATGTGACATTCTCAGATGCATAAGAATCTATTGCCTGTGTCGTTGCTGTAAATGCTCCTCCTGTTGCTACATTTAAATTGTCAGATTTTTTTGCTTTGTCATACGAAACAACTGAAACCGCAATTTTATCACTTTTTTCAGTCTTATCTGAGACTGCCGGATTTATTACAGAAAGACCAACAACAAGTCCAATTGCTCCAAGCAGACCGTATATTGTTGATTTGCGCTTCAATTTTTCATCCTCCTTCTACCACTGTCATAATTATTTATTATATAACTTTTTCTCCAATTATGATAGCAAACTCCACTTAAATTTTTTATTTTTTTGCATGAATAATTCGATATATTTTGCCATATTTATTCCACTTTTAATATAGTACTCTGAAACTTTTTTCCTCTTCATCCACACTAATATTTTTCGTTTCCATACTCTGTATATCTATATACATATCTCTGTTCAATGTCTGAAGCATCCTGTCTATAAGACTTTCATTTCCCTGTACTTCCATCATTACAGAACCATCATATTCGTTTTTCACCCATCCCGTGAGTCCTAAAGCAGCTGCCGCATGCTTTGCATGATACCTAAAACCCACACCCTGAACTCTGCCGTAAAATTTAATCTGTCTTCTCTGCATTATTCCTGTCCTTATCTTTTTTATCTGGCAACAAAAGGCACACCGGAAATTTTTACCCCGATATGCCTCTTATTGATAATTTTATTCATCACCTGCTTTCAGACTATAAAGTCTGAAAGCATCTTCGCCTTTAGCCTAATGTAATGTATCATTGATACAGTACACTAGTGATTTTATTTATTATAGTTTACAATTTTTCCAAAATCAGCTTTAAGGCTTGCTCCACCTACAAGACCACCATCAATGTCAGGTTTTGCAAGTAATTCAGCTGCATTTCCGGCATTCATAGAACCGCCGTACTGAATACGGACAGCATCTGCTGTAGCTTCATCATACATTTCTGCTACACAATCACGGATTCCCTTGCACACTTCCTGTGCCTGATCAGATGTAGCTGTCTTTCCTGTTCCGATTGCCCAGATTGGCTCATATGCGATAACCATGTTTTTAACCTGGTCAGCTGTGATTCCTGCAAGATCAGATTTAATCTGAAGACGAATCCAATCCATTGTAACGCCCATCTCTCTCTGCTCAAGTGACTCACCACAGCAAAGAATTGGTGTAAGACCTGCCTCAAATGCTTTCTTAACTTTCTTGTTAAGTAAGCAGTCACACTCTTTGAAGTAATCACGACGCTCTGAATGTCCGATGATAACATATTTAACACCTGCATCTACAAGCATTGCTGCAGAAATCTCACCTGTGTAAGCTCCGCTTTCTTCAAAGTACATATTTTCAGCACCTACTTCTACATTTGTTCCCTTTACAGCTTCTACTACTGGAACAATATCGATTGCAGGTACACAATATACTACATCAACATCATCATTTTTTACTAAATCTTTTAATTCGTTTACTAAAGCAACTGCCTCACTAGGAGTTTTGTTCATTTTCCAGTTGCCGGCGATAATTTTCTTTCTAGCCATTTTATCCTCATTTCTGCACACTTTTTGTGCTCAGTCTTTTATTTGTCGTCTGCTGCTACAACACCTGGAAGATCTTTACCCTCTAAGAATTCAAGTGAAGCTCCACCACCTGTAGAAATATGTGTCATCTTGTCACCAAAACCTAACTGGTTACAAGCTGCTGCTGAATCACCACCACCGATGATTGTTGTAGCACCTTCAAGTTCAGCCATAGCTTCTGCTACTGCAATTGTTCCTTTTGCAAAGTTTGGCATCTCAAAGCATCCCATTGGTCCATTCCAAACTACTGTCTTTGCACCTTTTACAGCGTTTGCAAAAAGTTCTGCTGTCTTTGGTCCAATATCAAGACCTTCCATATCAGCAGGAATTTCTCCACGACCTACTACTTTGAAGTTTGCATCATTTGAGAAGTCATCAGCTACTGTTGTGTCAATAGGAATAAGGAGTTTAACACCTTTCTCCTCAGCCTTTTTCTCCATCTTAAGAGCATAATCTTTGTAGTCTTCCTCAAGAAGTGATTTACCAACTTCCTCACCGTGAGCTGCCATAAATGTATATGCCATACCACCACCGATGATAAGTGTATCAACCTTATCAAGAAGGTTTTCGATAACAGAAATCTTTGAAGAAACTTTAGCTCCACCGAGAATTGCTACGAATGGTCTCTCTGGATTGTTTACTGCATTTCCGAGGAAATCAATTTCTTTCTGCATAAGGTATCCAACTACGCAGTCACCCTTAACAAATTCTGTAACACCAACATTTGAACAATGTGCTCTATGAGCTGTACCAAATGCATCATTTACAAATACATCACAAAGTGAAGCAAGTTCCTTTGAGAACTCTTCTCCATTCTTTGTCTCTTCTGCTCTGTAACGAGTATTCTCAAGAAGAATAACATCACCATCGTTCATAGCTGCAACTGCTGCCTTTGCATTGTCTCCAACTACATTGGCATCTGCTGCAAATTTAACTTCCTGTCCGAGAAGCTCTGTAAGTCTCTTTGCTACTGGAGCAAGTGAAAGTTCAGGCTTTGGCTCTCCCTTTGGCTTACCGAGATGTGAGCAAAGAATAACCTTTCCACCGTCAGCAATAAGTTTCTTGATTGTAGGAAGTGCTGCTACAAGACGGTTTTCATCTGTAATCTTTCCATCCTGCAATGGTACATTGAAATCACATCTAACTAAAACTTTTTTTCCTTTTACGTTGATATCATCAACAGATTTTTTATTTAACATAAAAATCTCCTCTCAAAATTTAATCAAATAATCTACATATCAAATGTAGTCTGCCCCTATTGTAATAAAGGCACTTTATACAAACTCAAAAATTCATATAAAGAAAAACGAGCCCGGTCCTCTAAAAGACCGGACCCGTATATGGATCATATCCGTATAACTTCCAAAGATTAGCAAATCTTTTAGAAGCACTTGATTGTTTGAAGAACAATCTCAAAGATTAGCAGTATGATTAGCAGTTCTCTGAGAAGTACTTGATTGTTCGAAGAACAATCGCAATGACTAGCAGTTCTCTGAGAAGTACTTGATTGTTCTTACCATCTGTGATGTGTAAGAGTTCTCATTGTCATACCAAGAAACTACCTGAACTTCATAAAGATCATCAGCTACTTTGTTTACCATTGTCTGAGTTGCATCGAAGAGTGAACCAAATCTCATTCCTACGATATCTGAAGAAACGATTTCTTCATCATTGTAACCAAATGACTCATTAGCTGCTGCTTTCATAGCTGCGTTGATTCCGTCAACTGTTACATCTTTTCCTCTTACAACTGCTGTAAGGATTGTTGTAGAACCTGTTGGTGTAGGAACACGCTGAGCAGATCCGATAAGCTTTCCGTTAAGCTCTGGGATAACAAGTCCGATAGCTTTTGCAGCACCTGTGCTGTTAGGAACGATGTTAACTGCTGCTGCACGAGATCTTCTAAGGTCACCCTTTCTCTGAGGACCATCAAGTGTCATCTGATCACCTGTGTAAGCATGGATTGTAACCATGATACCAGACTCGATAGGAGCAAACTTGTTAAGTGCGTCAGCCATTGGAGCTAAGCAGTTTGTTGTACAAGATGCTGCTGAGATAATCTGATCACCTTTCTTTAATGTCTCATGGTTTGTATTGTAAACGATTGTAGGAAGATCGTTACCAGCTGGAGCTGAGATAACAACTTTCTTTGCGCCTGCATTGATATGAGCCTGAGCCTTTTCTTTAGATGTGTAGAAACCTGAGCACTCAAGAACTACATCTACATCAAGGTCGCCCCATGGACAATTGTTTGCATCTGGGAAAGCATAGATTTTAATTTCTTTTCCATCAACTGTGATAGAATCTTCACCTGCTGAAACTGTGTCAGCCTTCTCATATTTACCCTGTGATGAATCATACTTTAAAAGATGAGCAAGCATCTTAGGGCTTGTTAAATCGTTGATAGCTACTACTTCATAACCTTCTGCACCAAACATCTGTCTGAATGCAAGACGTCCGATACGTCCAAAACCATTGATTGCAACTTTAACTGCCATGTTAAAATTCCTCCTAAATATAAATTTTATAATTTGTCCGGCAGGAAAGACCTGTCCGACAATTAATCATTTGAATGCAGGCTCTCGCTAAAAAATAATATCTTATGCGATATTTTCTCTTTTGCACAAACCTACCTACGGACTATTGTAACCAATTACCAAAAAAATTTCAAGATTATTTTTGAAATATCTTTTATTTTATCCCTCGGTCTTTTCCCACAAAACAATTTTTCCACTTTCGAGTGATTCCTTTACCATTATTATTCTTTGATTTGACGAACCCCTGAATACAAGATTTAAATCTTTCAAATCAATTTTAAATTCGCCGTCAACCAAAACATCTATGTATGACATAAATTTTTTAGTCACTTCCCAGTTTTTAAGCATATTTTTCTTTATGTCTTCTTCAAAATCATACCCTGTATAGCACCAGATTGATTTATCCGGATATGTTTTTTTTACTTTCTCAAGTAACGGTATAAGTGCCTCCTGATTCACTTTTTCCATCGGATCCCCGCCAAGTAATGTAAGTCCCTTTATGTAGTCCGGTTCCAGATATTTTATAATCTCATTTTCTGCATTTTCATCAAATATATTTCCGTATGAAAAATCCCATGTTTCAGGATTGAAACACTCTTTACAATGATGAGTACATCCGCTTACAAACAGAGATACTCTCACACCCGGTCCGTTTGCCACATCAATTCTCTTTATATCTGCATAATTCATTGTTATCACCATTCCCATCGCCATACTTAGCACAAAACAGACATCAATATCTTCTAAATATAATGCCTGTTTCATGTCAAATCTTTTTACCATTAAAAATCTCTAAAAATTCACTATATCAAAAACTTTTTAACTTGTGCTGCCTCTTCCTATAAATGAAGCACTCTTGAATTTATTTCCTTAGTCTTTCCTACATTCCAGAAATTTTCTCCAAGATATCCACATGTTCTTCTTATGACGGTCATCTTATTCTTATCTTTATTGTGGCATTGCGGGCACTCCCACTCAAGGTCATCATTTATAATAATCTCTCCGTCGTATCCGCATACATGACAATAATCTGATTTTGTGTTAAACTCCGCATATTGTATGTTTTCATATATAAACTTAACAACGTCCTCAAGAGCTTCAAGATTATTTCTCAAATTTGGTATCTCTACATATGAGATAGCACCGCCTGAGGAAATTTTCTGGAACTGACTTTCAAATTTAAACTTTTCAAATGCATCTATTTTTTCACGAACATCTACATGATATGAATTTGTATAGTATCCTTTATCAGTTACATCTTTTATTACGCCGAATTTCTTTCTGTCAATTTCTGCAAATCTGTAACATAAACTTTCAGCAGGTGTTCCGTAAAGTCCGAATCCTATTCCTGTCTCAAGTTTCCATGTATCGCATGCAAGTCTAAGTCTCTTCATAAGTCTAAGTGCAAAGTTTGTTCCTTTCGGATCAGTATGACTTACTCCTGTCATAAGTTTTGTTGTCTCATAAACTCCTATGTAGCCAAGAGAGATTGTTGAATAACCGTCATGGAGAAGTTTGTCTATCGGTTCGTCTTTTCCAAGTCTTGCTATTGCTCCATACTGCCAGTGTATAGGACTTACGCTTGACAATGTTCCCTCGAGTGCATGATGCCTTGCCATAAGTGCATCAAAGCAAAGTGCCAGTCTCTCTTCAAGCAATGTCCAGAATTTTTCTTCATCACCCTGGGCTATTATTGCAATCTGAGGAAGATTTATACTTACAACACCCTGATTAAATCTTCCCTCAAACTTATACTCCCCGTTCTCATCCTTCCAAGGAGTAAGAAAACTTCTGCAGCCCATACAAGAAAATACATTTCCCTCATAATTTTCACGCATCTTCTTTGCTGATATATAATCAGGATACATTCTCTTTGCCGAACATTTTACTGCAAGTTTGGTAAGATAATCATACCTGCCTCCCTTGAGGCAGTTGTGCTCGTCAAGCACATATATAAGTTTAGGGAATGCCGGCGTTACATATACTCCCTTTTCATTCTTTATGCCTTCAATTCTCTGATTGAGAATTTCTTCTATAATCATGGCATTTTCTTCTATATACGGATCATCCTTATCAAGGTTAAGGAAAAGCGTCACAAAAGGCGACTGACCGTTTGTAGTCATAAGTGTGTTTATCTGATATTGTATCGTCTGAACACCTGATTTTAATTCATCATGTAGTCTGTCATTTACAAATTCTTCAAGAATATCCTCTGTTATGGTGTCACCATACTTCGCTCTGTAATGTGCCTCATATTTATCATGGCTCTTTCTCAGATACTTTCCAAGATGTCTTATATCAACAGACTGTCCCCCATACTGACTGCTTGCCACTGCTGATATAATCTGTGTCATAACTGTACAGGCAACCTGAAAACTTTTTGGCGTCTCTATCAGCTTGCCATTCATAACCGTCCCATTTTCAAGCATATCACCTATATTGATAAGACAGCAGTTAAATATGCTTTGAAGAAAATAATCCATATCATGAAAATGAAGTATTCCCTCTTCATGTGCCTTAACAATCTTTTCAGGAAGAAGTACACGCTTTGTAAGGTCTTTTGAAACCTCACCCGCTATAAGATCTCTCTGTGTTGAAGCAATATACGCATTTTTGTTGGAGTTTTCTTCCATTACGTCTTTGTTGCTGTTTTTTATAAGACTCATAATAGAATCATCCGTAGTATTTGCCCGGCGAACCATTTCTCTTGTATATCTGTAAATTATATACTTCTTAGCCAGCTCAAATTTGCCTTCGCTCATGAGCTTCTGTTCTATCATATCCTGAATATCCTCAACCATCATGTTGTCCACATGCTTATTCTCAATTCCGGCAACGATAGAATCTATTTTTTCTTCATTGACCTGTTCGCTTTTATCTACTTCTGCATTAGCTTTCTGAATTGCAATAACAATTTTATTACGATCATACTCAACTACTCTGCCATCCCTCTTGATTACCTTCATCATATTTCCTCCAATCTAAACTTGTTCTGACGTATGCCCTATGTCAAAACGCAAGACTCATTATAGCACTTGAAGCCAAAAATGTCCACAATATATTGTGTTTATTTTTAGCAAAATCACAAAATATTGTGGACACCCACTATTTTCTAAATCTTACTGCTGTAGTATCAGCTATCCTCTGTGTATCTTTTGACAATCCCATAATTCCTCTTATTTCATCGACCGGGATTTTGGTATACTCAGATAATTCTTCTTTTGTCGGAACTCTTCCCATTTCTTCTGTCATATATTTTGCTGCCTCATTGAGCAGATTTGTTCTTGCAAGAACGGCACTTTCCCAATCCTTGTCCGATGTCATGGTATCAAGTAAAGATTCAATTGAATTTGTAACTTCCATATATATAGTACCATCTATACTCTCAAAAACCGGCTTTCCTGCCGTATCAACATAATTCTTTTTATTTTCTTCTATAACCGATATTGCCTCCAGCAAGCCGACATTTCCCTCAGCTATAAGCTCATCAATACCTATAATCTCTTTTTTTACAGCCTCTCTGTCCGAATACTTGTTTGCAATATTTATAACCTGTGTCAGTCTGTTTTCTATAAGTTTATTTCTCGCCTCTTTGTCACCATTCAAAAATTCTGAAACTAATTTCTTTTCATCATTATCCTCATAGTAATCAAGTTTTTTTATCTCATCCATGTAAATTCTGCTGTTATATTCCGCACGTTTTTTAGATAGTGTCTTTTCGCCCGCACCCTCTTCTTTTTTATCCTGCTCTTTACTTTTTCCATCAGCCTGTACTGATATTTCTTCCTCGTCTTTTTGATTTTCTGTATCACTCTTTAAATCGACAGCCTTTGGAATGAATCTATATCCCTCTATATTGATTCCCGAAAGCGAAAGATAATAATAGACCTGTTCAAATTGCTCTTCCGATAAGTTCATATCACTCAAATATTTTTTAACTTCTTCCTTTGTCAAACTGTTATTTTGCGAAACTGCAATATTCTTAACAGCATCCAATGCCTCAATAAATTTTCCCTGGTCTGACATATAATCTCTCCTATTCTCTTAATTTTGCAAGAAAAATGGACTGCCATATGAAATTATATTCCTATTGACAATCCATTTTCATAACTTATCAATTATTTCTTAAATGTAATAATATGTATCAATAACTGTCTTGTTCAGATAGTATCTTTGACTTTTAACAAATATTATTTCTTAAATGTAATCTTGAAGCTTACTTTAAGAGTCTTCTTGAATTTTAATTTGTTAGGATCTACAGGATAGTTTGCTTTCTTAGCTGCTGTCTGTCCTTTTCCGTATACATTAAAGATTTCAAGACGATATTTGTTGTTCTTCTGATCTGCCTCAAGATAACCCTGTTTAAGTTTGTTAGCCTTAACTTTGATAGCTTTTCCGTCAACTGCAATCTTAACATTTGAAATTTTAATCTGATTTGCTTTGTATGTCTTCATTGCATCTACAACATCTACACAAAATACTGCTGCTTTTGTAATGCTCTCTTTTGAACCATTGATTGCACTTCTCTTAAGAGTCATAGTTACATTCTGTGAACCCTTCTTAGCTGTAACAGTCTTTGGTGCATCATACTTTCCATTAGCTGTATCCATGTTTGCTGTTACTTTCCATTTCTCATCTGCAAACATAACATATGTCTTTAATTTCTTTGCAGCACTTGCCTTCTGTGTCATTCCTGCGTTTCCTACTACTACCATTGAGAGTGCTAATGCAACTGCAACACCTTTTTTAGTAAATTTTGAAAGTCTCATAAAATTTTCTCCTCCATATTTGAATATTTTATTTTGTAATATTGTATACTATCAAATTTGAACCAATATACAATACAACTTTTTATTGTAACTGTCAACCAAGGTTTGTTTTATACTTATTCACACCTTGTTCACATTTCTTATTGTATTTTAAACACCTGAAAGATAATACACAACAAAAGTGAAAGCTTTTACCCCAAAAATAAGACATTTAAAGTTACAAAATGAATAGCGGCTCTTTTTCCTTTATCTTGCGAGTATTTTTGTTATCTTTGCTATATACATAGTGTGATAATCTTTGTCCTTATACCATGTATTATCTATAGTTTCGTCCAAAAAATCTTTTGGCTCTATATCTGTCTGTGACATAACTTCACAAATAAATACAAGCTTTGCTTCATCTATATAAGGTACACCGTCACTGTAATCAACCTTTACTTTGGCAGCTTTCATCTTATCCTCATCACGTCCCGAAACAGTTCCAAGATACTTCATATCCCTGCGGTACTCTTCTCCCGGAAAACTAAGTGAAAACTTTCCTTCCCTGTCAATAAATTCTTTCGTAAATCTGCTCTGTCTGATAAAGACAAATACGGAATCTTTCCCCCACATTTCACCGACTGCCCCCCATGATGCCGTCATGGAATTAGCTTTTTCTTCATTGCCAGCAGTAACAAGCATCCAGTCCTTTCCTATCTTTTTAAACGGATTCATGTCCATATAATCAATTGAAACTTCCTGAAAACTATGCATTTTAATTCCTCCTAAAATCTTTTTTATATATATTACCACAAATCTTACTAAAAATATGACTTTTTCATGCCTTTTATGCTTTTTTTTCATATTTTGCTGCAGTTTTTTAAATAGTTGTTTTGTCCGCCGCATAATGCTATACTAATAATCACTATTATATACACTAACTTTTATAATAATCGGAGGCGGACATCAAAAATGAAAGTTGAAATGCATACACATACAAGCGAAACAAGTCCTTGTGCTCATATAAATGCTAAAGATGTTTTGAAATTATATAAAGAAGCCGGGTATGACACCGTTGTTATCACTGACCATTACAGTAAATGGGCTATTGAACAAAGTGGTGCAAAAACACCTGATGAAGTTACTTACCACTTTTTAAAGGGTTATAGAGCCGCTTTGAAATATTCAAAAAAAATCGGCATAAATGTATTACTGGGCTGCGAAGTTACCCTGACTGAAAGTCCAAATGACTATCTGCTCTATGGTGCAGATGAAAGCTTTTTTTTCAAGCATAATTTTTTGTATAATCTTTCAATAGAAGAATTATCAGAAATATGCCACAGCGAGGGTATTCTTATCATTCAGGCTCACCCCGGAAGAGCGTACTGTGAACCTGTAAATCCTGCTCTTTTGGATGGTGCCGAGGTCTATAACGGAAATCCGAGACACGACAGCAACAACGATAAAACTTACGCATGGGCTTATGAACATGACCTTATCATGACTTCCGGAAGTGATTTTCACGAAAAAGAAGACCTTGCGCATGGCGGAATCATTACCGAGCACGAAATAAAAACAGAAGAACAGCTTATAAAAACACTATTATCCGGCAACTATAGTCTTATAACACCTGCCGAATAAAATCTGTCAGCATAATATGAGGATTAACATGAACACTATGAATGATAACCCCCACGATAAAGAATTTAATTTTTTTTCAAAAATAATAAGGATTGTAACTTTTATATACACAAATATAACAAAACTTATGTCATATTTTAAAAAAGCTGCCTTATCTGCATTTGCAGGGCAGGCAGCTTTTTTTATGATGCTTTCATTCTTTCCGTTTTTTATGTTTTTACTTTCTCTTTTAAAGTACACTCCTTTTTCTGAAAATACACTTCTTGAACTTACGTCACCTTTTGTTCCTGCTTCTTTCAGAGATTATCTCGGAAACATAATAAATGACATATACAATATTCAGACAAACGCAATTTTACCCGCCACTATTATTATAGCTGTCTGGCTTGGTTCTAAAGCATTCTTATCGCTTATTCAGGGACTTAACTCCGTTTACAGCCTAAATGAATCAAGAAATTATATCATTATAAGGCTGTACTCTTTTTTTTATACAATAATATTTGCTGTTCTAATTATAGTAATGTTAACTGTTATCGTCTTTGGAAACAGGCTTTATTATTATATACGACAACACTTCCCATTTACAGAAAAACCACTCGCCTCAATAATAAACATGCGCGCAATATTAAGCTTTATAGTTCTTTTTCTTTTTTTCTGGCTTTTATATGTGATACTGCCAAACAGAAAAACTAAATTTTCAAAACAATATCCAGGTGCTATTGTTGCAAGTTTTGGATGGCTTGCCTTTTCATACGTTTATTCATACTATGTAGACAACATAAGCAACTACTCCACATTTTACGGCACAATGACAACCGCTGCACTCCTGATGTTATGGCTTTATGCATGTATGTATATACTTTTTCTCGGAGGGCTTCTCAATCACATTCTTGAAAAACTGCGCTTCAGGCATAAGTCATGACTTTTCATGACTTTTTTAATATTCTTTTAGAGTAACTATTTTTACTCCTGAAAAATAATGATGCAGTATCTGCCTGTAATCATTTCCCTGCTTTGCCATATTTCCGGCACCACTTTGGCTCATACCTGTTCCATGGCCAAAACCTCCGCCTGTTATATTAAATGCCCCCGAAGTTTTATCTATATAAAACGCTGCACTTGGCAGCATGAAATAACCGCTCATGCTGTCACCATATTTACGCTTTATCGTTTCATATACCGGTGCAAGAACCTTTCTTATATTATATTGATTGTTTACTTTGTAAGTGTTCACACTTCCCGTTATGATAATCTGCGATGCCATACCACTCTTTTCACGCTTACTTATTCTTATATCAGTTATTTTTCCCGTTTTAAAAGCAGAACTCTTCTTATATTTTCCGCTTTTTGTTTTTGTAAGAACATTCTCATTATTTGAAAGATAACAAGAACTCAAAGCTGAATCTATACGATTTCTCAAACTTTTTTCTTTGATTTTGACTGACCAGCGGTACCACTCTTCATTGCTGTCATATGTCTTACATGACTCATTACTTATAAAGTTTCTAAATGTAGATTCATTTGATAAATCATATCCTCTTATCCCTGTTTTTCTTTTTGAACTCTGCGTTATCTGAAAACGGCTGCTAAGATATGAAATCTGCGACGGTGTGTTCCACACGTCCTGACCGTCAGCCGTATATCCCCATGATGTCGAAAAATAATACGCTGTAATAACATTTCCCGACTTTTTCATAACATCTCCAAATGTTAAATCAACAGCTTTTCTCGATTTTTCATTTTCAGGTATATTGTTATACACCTGACAAGCCACACTATCATCAACATCTGCTCCATACTCTTCATATTTATCGGCTTTCATCTGATTGTAGGCATAACTTCTTGCACAAACTGCCTGAGCTTTCAACGCCTCTATTTTGTTCCCCGTTGACATCTCACTCGGAATAACTGCATAGAGATACTGTTCAACAGGAAGTGTATTTGTAAGAATAAGCCCTTTGGATTTATATTTTATTGACATTGTTCCACGATAACTCGGATGTCCCTCAAGCCTTTTTATACTTAGAACTTTTACTCTGCCTCCGCTATATGAACCGATAACAATTTTTTTCCCTTTTAGCTTTTTGTCTGCTGCCTTAAATTCAATCTTCTTTCCGGCAGGATAAGTCTTTGTCTGATTGTTTATCTTTACATAAAAACTTTTTGATGAAGTAATTTTTATACTATTGTGAAACATATCCGAAAAATCACTGTTTGTTATAAGCACCCTTATAGGCTTGCTTCCCTCAGGATTTGCCGCAATATGCGTAATTTTCTTTTTGGGCTTTTTTTTGCTTGATTTCTTTTTCTTTTTTACCGATGTATTTTTTTTCTTTCCCGGCTTTTTTGCAGGCTTTACATTTGTCCTGTTCGTTTTTTTCTGTACGCTGTTTTCATTTACAACTTTAGTGTTTTTTCCCTTTCCATCCCCAAAATATCCCTCTATGTATGCCTGAAGTACAACACAAATAAAAACCATGATGCTTATCACAGCTATTATGATAAGCATCTGTTTTTTATTTTTTAAATTCCCATTCTTCCTCTTTTTCATCTTTTCCATTCCCATCTTATTATTTCTTATATGTCACTTTTACTTGCCTGAAGCCGCTGTTTCTGGTGTTGATGACGGAGAAGCCGTTGCTTTAGCTTCAGCTTTTAGTTCCTTTTTTGTAGTCTCAAAGTCAGATGTAAATGTTGATGCAATCATGTAAATTTTCTTTACATCATCATCAATATACACATATCTTCCCTCTCCGGCTACCGATTCGTCCCCTATAGTCAATGTCTTTTTGTTGCCGTCATTGTCTGTAATATCTACCTTTAATGCCGGCTCTTCAAGTCCATACTGTGACAAGTCGGTACAGTCAGATGTAACATTGGCTGTGGCAGACATCTCTTTTACATCATCAATCAAAGTCTCTACCTTGCTCTGGTCAAGACTGTACTTTGTATCATCACTTAACACCCATTTATTTTTCTGCTTTACAAAAGTAAGTTCGGCTGTACTGTTTTTAAAGTGAAAAGATTTAATATCTGCATCCTTTATCGTATAAAGACTGATATTGGACTCCGCATCCTTTTCTTTTTCAGTCTTATCCTTATACCTTGTAACAATAAAAAAACTTATAACCAATGCTAATAGGAGAACACATAATCCAACAATTGTCAATAACTGTCTTTTCTGTTTAGACACTTTTCTGCCCATTCTAACCCTCCTTTACTTTCTTCTTCTGCTCATCCAGATTATAAATCCGGTAATCAAAAGACCTCCAGGTATCAATATGATTATTACTGTTGCCCATAAAATCTGTGTTCCCTGTGTAAGTGAAACATATGAATATGAAAGACTCTTTGCATTTATCGAAGTCTCCTCAACATCTGATGCAGACATTGATTTAACCGCATTTGACAACAATGAACCATTGTCAAACTGATTTGTTGAGATTACATCATCTGAAAATGCGTATGCTGATGCATATACAACAAGATTTGCACTCTTATCATCATCAATCTTATCTGTCACCGATACACCAATATCAAATGGTCCGTCTATGTCACCCTTTTCTTTTACCGCCTTTCCTGATGACGGATCTAATTTAAGATATGAACCTTTTGACGTTGTTGCAAGTTCTGTTATTGTAAGTGATTTTCTTATGTTTTTGTCAGTAAGTTTTGATATTCCAACAGGCACAGGCATTATAACAACTCCCGATACATCTGCTGTTATTTCGCTTGATGAATCAATTGTAGGAATAACGTAACTTGTGTAAGTAGAATAATTTCCCTGCGTCTCACACACCATACCAATCTGTTCATTAAGTCCGTAATATTTAAGCAATTCTCTTAAATTTGGTGTATCTTTTGTTCCATACTGAAGATTTATTACTGCATTACCGCCTTTCTTCATATATGCAAGAATTTTATTCTTTTCTTCTTTGCTTATATCCTTTGTTGCTCCGTTTATAAGGAGAATGTCACAGTCAGATGGTACTTTATCTTCCGAATAAAGAGTAAGTTCATCAGTTTCAATATTCATTTTGCTAAATGAAGTTGACATCGTTGTTCCTACTTCAAGTTCATCGTGCCCTTTGAGAATATACATTTTTGTCTTTTTCTCTGCAAGAACTTTCTGAATTGCAGATGTTATCTTTCCTTCAACATCAAGATACTGCGTCTGTGAATATGTTGAATAATCCGTATTGGTATAATACATATCCGTATTCTGCACATATGATGAACTCTTTGTAGAATCATTCACAACAATAACGTCATTCTGGGCAACAGAGCCTGCCTCGCTGTCTGACAGATACTTGCTCGCAAATCCCGGATTTACCACAGGGTCAATCTTTTTGAGTTTGACTTTTGATGACACTTTTGGATACTGTTTAAGTACCTTTTCGATATAATCCGTTTCCTTTCCATTACTAACCATATAATAAAGTGTTACATCATTTTTCGCCGATTTCAGTGCTTTCTTTGTGTCCTTTGATAATGTAAATAAACTGTTTGAACTTAAATCTGTACTCAAATCAAGTTTTCCAAACACAAGATTTACCACAACTACTATCGCTATCACAAGAACAGTGATAAACGAACTATATGCTCCTGATTTAAATTTTCTATTTGTAAATGACTTTTTTATATCTCCGGAGCTCTTTCTTGTTTTAACCGCTTTTAATCCTTCACTCATTTCTACTGCTCCTTTCTAATTAAAACGCTTTTTCTTAATCATCTGAATTGTGAGGAATACAAATAAAAATGCTATCGAAACATAATAGACTATCGCATCATAGTTTAATATTCCAAGACTAAAATCATCATATCTTGTAGACAGTGCAAGCGTATTTAATGCATTTGTGAGCAGGCTTTCATATAATGAAGATTTTACTGCATAGACTATCCATATTGCTGCTTCTCCGATAACTGCCATCATGATAAGTACCGTTACATTATTCATCATATGATAAAAAACAAGACATATGACAAGCCATAATACTGCTATCATCACACACTGTGCTATTGCATCCGTCGGAAGCAGACTTGTAATATTACTTAAAAGGAATGTAAGCAACAGTGTAATAAAACTTACAACTGATGCAATCACCTGACTTTCAGTAAGTGATGAAATAAAAAGACCGATTGCTATTGTTGCCGCACCTAAAAGATAAAATCCTATGATACTGCTGTATGCAGGTGCAAGTCTGACATCCGTTCCATACATGTGTATGATTAGAGGATATATACATATCGGAATAAACGCACATGAAAAGAGCGTCATAACTGCAAAATACTTACCGATTATTATCTTTGTGAGTGATATCGGTGCAGTGTAGAGCAGCTGGTCTGTTTTCTGTCTGTTCTCTTCCGCAACGATTCGCATTGTAAGTATAGGTATAAGCAGCACATACATAAATGATATACCGCCAAGTGTCACCTCAAAATTTCCAAGTCCGCTTGAAAGATTGTAAGCCCATGTATATATTCCTATGATAACGAGGAAAAATGCAAGAAACACAAAGCCTATCATTGAATTAAAATATTGTCTCAACTCTTTTTTATATATTGCAAGCATTATTCTTCTCCTCCTTTCATATCTGAAGTTTCTTCTGTCTCCACTTGCTTTTCTTCATCATTTTTTTCAGCTGTTAATTCTGCATTGTTATTTATTTCCTGCTGTTCAATATCTTCATCTGATGAATTTTCTTTTTCGTTTTTATGCCCGCCCTTAAGTTTTTTTAACTTTCTTCCACCATACTGCTTTGATCCGCCTCTCGTCAGTGCAAGGAATGCATCCTCGAGGGATGTATCAAGCTTATTCATCTCTATTATCGGACACTCTGATTTTGCAAGTGCATAGAACAACTCAACTCTTATATCCTCATCCTCAGCACAATAAATTGTAAGACCTGTTGTCTCATTTTCGTTGTCATTTTCATTGTCATAAGATACATTTTTAATACCAGAAACTGTTCTGAGTGCCTCTTTAAGTTTTGTTTTATCACCTTTAACAATAATATGAACACCATTAGTATCAACCATTTTCTTTGTTATGTTTTCAGGTGTGTCTTTTGTTATCATTTTTCCTTCATTTATGATAATTATCTCATCACAGACAGCACTTATCTCCTGCATGATATGAGAGCTTAAAAGTACCGTATGATTTTTGCTGAGCTCTCTGATAAGCTCACGCATCTCTATAATCTGGCTTGGGTCAAGACCTACAGTCGGCTCGTCGAGAATAAGAATATCCGGATTTCCAATCATTGCCCCTGCAAGACCTACTCTCTGTTTATAACCTTTCGACAAATGCTTTATAAGCCTTTCAGAAACATCAAGCGTTTTTGTTTTCGACATTATCTTATGCACTTCGATGTCTCTTTCTTTTTTAGAAACTTTTTTCAGCTCCGCAACAAATGAAAGATACTCTCTTACTCTGAGATCAGGATAAAGCGGTGGAATTTCCGGAAGATATCCTATATTCTTTTTTGCAATTTCAGGTTCATCCATAATATCAATACCGTCAATGAGAACTTCTCCCTCCGTCGGTGCAATGTAACCTGTTATCATATTCATGGTTGTCGATTTTCCTGCACCGTTTGGTCCCAGAAATCCAACAACTTTTCCTGTTTCAACAGTAAATGAAAGATCGTTTACCGCAGCATGTGAACCATACTTTTTAACGAGATTTTTTACTTCAATCACTGTACTTACCTCCTGTTTTTTGTATACAAAAGAGAATAACATAAGAATGTCAAGATTTTGTGAACACAAATCCAAATTTACAAAATCTGCCTTTAGTATGCTGACAGCATTAGATTTTTGCATTTCAAACTAATATAATATTTGTGTGCCTATTTAATAGTGCAAATTACTACGAAAGGAAAATGAAAAAATGAAATATTGTGAAGAATGTGGTGCAGAACTTGAAGATAATGCCATCTTTTGTGATGAATGTGGTGCAAAGCAGTCTTCTGTTGTTTCTTCTGAACCAAATCAAGACACATCCCCTAAACATTCAGATATTTCCGCTAGTGCAGGCAGCACACCGATACAAAACCAGAACAAAAATCAAAATTCTGTTTTTGAAACTCCTGCTGCTCCTGCAAAAAAAGCTTCATCAAAAACTGCTGTGTATATATCTGTTATTGTTGTATGTCTTGCGGTGATAGTCGGTGCAGTTTTTTTACTTTATCCAAAGTTTATAAAAAATAATAATAAACCTGCAACAGAAATATCAAAACAGGACGATTTCCAAAAATCAGCACAGGGAATTGCAGACGAGCCGACAGCTACGCCGGAGATAACTGAGGCACCTACCGAAAAACCAACAAAAAAACCTAAGAAAAAAGTCAAAAAAACACCTGAGCCGAATGATTATGAAGATGAGGATGACTATGACGATTCAGATGATTATGATTATTATGATGAATATATAATTCCCGACTCAGATGTTCGTAAAATCACAAAATCTGAAGTTCTTGCTCTTTCCAAAGAGGAACGTTGGGTTGCCAAAAATGAAATATATGCAAGGTATGGAAGAATGTTTAATAATCAGGATTTACAGGAATATTTTGACGGCTTAGACTGGTATATTCCTACAACTTCACCTGATGATTTTGACGAGAGTGTATTTTCAAAAGTAGAAAAATACAATGTACGTCTGTTAGCAAAATATGAAAATCAATAACGGAGGATAAAATAATGAATGAAAAACTAAAGGAACCAAGAATTTATTTATGTGCGGCTGTTTTTATATCAATGTTTTTACCATGGGCAAGCTGTGAATCTTCAGCAGATGTCATGGGCTTTTCTGCCAGTGGAAGTGCATCAATCAGCGGAGTAGCTCTCTTACAAAGTAACTTTATAACAAGCGTATTTATATTTCTCATTCCCGGCTTGCTCATATGTCTTGATTTGATACCTTCAATAAAGATTCCGATGAGACTGCCTTATTTATTAGCACCTATTGTCTCAGTCATCATGTCTGTAGTATCAATACTGCTCTATAAATCCAAGTCATCTTCTTCAGTATCTTTTGGAGGTAACAGCGGTATGGATATTTCATTACATATCAAAATAGGTTTTATAATAACAATATTGCTTTTTATCGCTATTATCGTCTACACTTTAATACATGATTTTGCATTAGATAAAGATGCAATAAAAGAAAAAGGATTAAAGGGAGCAATATCAGATATTGCCGGTGAAGTTTCCGGAGAAATGTCGGAAACAGTGAAAAAAACAAATTTTGAACTTCCATCATCAAAATGCCCTCAGTGTGGTTCATCTGTTACTATAGGTAAAAAATTCTGTCCGAAATGCGGTTATAAAATGCAGGCAGCATCTTCCCCATTAGGCACTAACAGACGTACATCTGCAAATTCTTCACCCCCGCTTACCGTACAGCAGTATATCGACAATCTTAATACCGTCAAATGCCAGAATTGTAACAATGATGTACCGGTAAGCACAAGATTTTGTCCTCAGTGTGGAGAAAAAGTTGAAATTAAAGTTTATCCTGAAAATTGTGAATCATGCGGCAAGCCGCTTATAAAGGGTAAAAATTACTGTCCTGACTGCGGTACTAAGGTAAATACAATAAAACTTATAACAAAATGTTCTAATTGCGGTTCAGACTTGTATTTCGGCAAAAAATATTGTCCTGACTGCGGTACTAAAGTTCAATAAATTTTTTTATGATACTAAACAGCCACAGAATATTACGATTTTATCGTGTTTTCTGTGGCTATTATTTTTGAACAATATTTTAAGCTGCCTTATATATATCTTAGCATTTCTCAGGTTCCGGATAATCCACTCCGTCAGTATCTACCGTAACCTTGATTATCATCTGCGGCTCTAACGGTGCATCTGAATAATCAGTTTCTGTCTCTGCTATCGCATTCACCGTATCCATTCCGTCTGTAACTTTTCCGAATGCGGCATACTGTCCGTCAAGGTGTGGTGCATCTTTATGCATTATAAAGAACTGTGAACCTGCCGAGTCAGGCATCATCGAACGTGCCATCGAGAGAACTCCTGCTGTATGTTTAAGGTTATTTTCTACCCCGTTTATTGCAAACTCACCTTTGATAGAATATCCCGGTCCGCCGGTTCCTACTCCGTCCGGGTCTCCTCCCTGTATCATAAAACCTTTTATAACTCTGTGAAATATAAGTCCGTCATAAAATCCCTTATTTATAAGAGAAATAAAATTGTTTACTGTATTTGGAGCTATTTCAGGATAAAGCTCCGCTGTGATTGTACCTGCTGTTGTCTCAAATGTAACTATTGGATTTTTTGTCATTTAATTTTCCTCTTTTCTAAATTAGTTTAATTCATTTTCTTTATATATAATTCAATGCGACGCTTTGCGACCGACGCTTCAATAGGTGCAAACATCACATCATCCACAACTTCTGATATTACCGCATACTTAAGCTGTTCCATATTTCCTTCCCTGCATACTGCTACAATCGGATATTCTTCAGCCCACTGCTCATTCCTCTGAAACTTTGAATCATCTACAAGCAATAATTTTTCTTTCTTTTGTATTTCCATACCCGCTGTTCTCCCATAATTCTATTTATAATTTTCGCATAAAAAACGTATACTAAAAATCATTTTTTCATTAGAAATTGTGTTATTCTTATTATAACACTTGCTTGAAATTATGTGAAGTAATAAAAAATGAATAAATTTCGCCATTGCTGTTTTTAACACAAAAAATGACGTCCTGTCAAACTATATATAATACTGCGCCTGTGCATTCCAGAGCTCATAATATTTTCCGTCCGTGTCGTTTAAAAGCTCCTCATGCGTTCCAAACTGCACAATCTCACCCTCGTCAAATACAGCTATATTCTTACAGAAACGGCATGATGAAAGTCTGTGTGAAATATAAATTGCCGTTTTATCTTTTACCATCTTATCAAAATTGCTGTAGATTTCATATTCCGCAATAGGGTCAAGTGCCGCTGTAGGCTCATCCAAAAGTACAAATGGTGCTTCTTTATATATTGCCCTTGCTATCGCTATCTTCTGCAATTCCCCTCCCGAAAATTCAACACCGCTTTCATCATAACTTTTTCCTATATATGTATCAAGCCCATTATCAAGTTTGTCAAGCCTTGTTTTTAACCCTGCTTTTTCAAGACAATCCTGTATCTTTTCATTATCTCCCTCCATGTCTGCTGCCACATTCTGTTTCAATGTAAACGGAAGAATATTAAAGTCCTGAAAGACAACTGAAAACAATCTTCTGTATTCCCTTTGGTCAAACTTTCTTATATCAACACCATTCAATAATATCTCCCCTTTTTCAACATCATAAAGGCGGCACAAGAGTTTTATCATTGTCGTTTTTCCCGAACCGTTCATTCCGACTATCGCAAGTTTTTCTCCTATATTTAATTCCATCGAAAAGTTTTTAAGTGCATACTCATCACTTCCCGGATATTTAAAATATACATTTTTAAACTCTATCTTGTATTCATTATCACTTCTCTTTTCAACCGGAAGTTTTCCTTTATACATCTCATCTTTTAATCCAATAAGTTCTAATGTGGAAATCTGCTTTTTCGCCTCAAACGCAAGAGCTACAAGTGCTGTGCAGATATGTGTAACACCTGTCAGAAGTTTTTGCAGACTGCCTACAAATACAACTACATTTCCTGCACTTATTTTCCCTGACAGTGCGGCAAGAATAACAACCAGATATGCCCCTGCCTCTACCACTCCCATAGTAACATCACCCATTGCAGCTTCCATTCCCATACTGAAAGCTCCTTTATTATCAAGTTCCCTATGCTTTTTAGAAAATAAAGGTTCTATTGTATAACGCTTTAAAAGGTCATATCCGCTATATATCTTAATATCTTTTGTATTGGCATAAGTATAATCTCTGCCATAAATAAAATCGTATGCAAAATTAACCATTTCTTCACGGTCTTTTTCATCAACTTCAAAAAACTGATATTCTTTTAACATCTTGTTGTAATGAAGCCTGAGTTTGTCAGTAACTATCGCAATAAGTATTATCATAACAAAAGAAAATAATACAGAATATCTGCCTGTATGGCTCACTATCTTTACTATCGGATATGCGAGAACAAGCGACGCAAAAATATTTACTATATCAAACAATATGCTGTTTGTTATAATTACCGGTGTATTTATGCCCCATCCCCAATTTGTATCCTTATCTATCTTGTCTCTTAATCCTTTTACCTTTGGACTGTCTATCTCGCTGTAATCCATATCTAATATTTTCATTTCTATGTTTGACGAATATATATTATATATCCTGTCACGCCTTGCCTCTGCATAATTCCACGCCGTACTTGCCACAAACCTTATCAAAAATATTATAACAAGCGTAATAACGGTAACCTCAGACAACTCTTTTGCCCCCTTTTTTTGTGCAAGCCCGTCGAGGACATAAGACGAAAGCCAAAGTGCAATAAAAGCTGCCGCAACATTTGTTATATGTGTTATCATAGAAATTTTAAAATAATTTTTATCTATCTCATTTATTATCTTATAAAGATTTTTAATATTTTTTATATGTTGTTTTAAAGAAATTTTTTCTGTTAATTTTTCCATCATACTACCTCTCATTTCTGTACACGCTTCTTTTTACATATCAAGTTTGTGTGAAACACAAATCTTGAATATGAAAAATCTTGCGCATATGGATTTTTCATACTGTCCTCTCATCATAATAACTGCTCTGCACTTCAAACATCTGTGCATATCTTTTATTCATCTGCATAAGCTCCTCATGCGTTCCCTGTTCTATCACTTTTCCTTTTTCAAGCATGATTATCCTGTCTGAAAATCTTGTACTTGCAAATCGATGCGATATAAATATTGCTGTTTTTTTGTCCGTATATTTTACATAACTGTTATATATCTCACTTTCAGCAATCGGATCAAGTGCCGCCGTCGGCTCATCAAGCACAAGCACCGGTGCATCTTTATACAATGCTCTTGCAAGCAAAAGACGCTGGTTCTGACCTCCCGACAATTCAATACCGTTTTTATGCATTGACTTTGTTATATAACGCTCAGGTGTTATTCCCCTGCTGTCTAAATATTCTTTTAAACCTGCTTTTTCAAGTGCATCAAGTACCTTTTCATTATCTGTATCTGCTGCTCTTTTCAAAGATATATTTTCACTTATCTTAAACGGAAGTATAAAATATTCCTGAAATACAACAGAAAACAACTTATAAAATTTCGATCTTGCAAATCTGTTTCTGTCAATACCGTTTATCAAAATGCATCCCTCATCAGGCTCATACATTCCTGTAAGCAATTTTACAAGTGTAGTCTTTCCTGCACCATTTACACCGACTAATGCTATTTTTTCTCCGGAATTTATCTTCAGATTAAAATGCTCAAAAATCTTCACATTTTCCTTGTTTTCATCATTACTTTTATATGAAAAACTCACATCACGAAACTCTATTTCCAGAGGAAATTTTAACTCTTTTGTCCCCTCACCGTCATCCATCTGCTCATCCTCAAGGTCAAAATATTTTCTTATATCATCTGCCTTTTTAGCGGCATTGCTTAACTCTAACATGTCATGTATAATATTTCCCACAAAGCCTGAAAAACCTGCCACTGCACCAAAATACATCACAAATTCTCCTGCCGTTATACTTCCCTGCACGGCTTTATTTATAAGGTATATATACACTGTCATATCACACAGCATGGATATTAAAAAACCAACTTTTTCAACACGGGATGTAACTTTTCCTTTTTTGATATTAAAATCCGTTATCTTTCCGATGATATTGTCCCTAAGCTTCGAGAGCCAGTTATCCATATCAAACATCCTTACATCCTTTGCCATACTTGTATTTCCCATATTGCCCCGTATACAGTAATATTTACTGTTAAGTTCTGCACTTTCTTTTCTCACGCTTTCATAGTATTTCATACCATAATCCTGTGCATAACAGTTTATAAGTGACAAAATGATAACGACAGCAAGCATAAACATATTAAGGCTTCCTATAACCCCAGAATATAATACAAAACATAAAATATTTATAATAATAGATACCGTTTGGTTTATGAGATTACTTGTAGCACCGTCATCTCCCTCATTGCCTAATGTGTTTACCGCTTTGTTATATGTCTTTTTATTTTCTCCGCCCTCACCGCACTGATAAGCTACTTTCTGACTTTTCAAAAATAGTTCCGACAAAAGCAAAAATCTCATATTGTTACATGGAATATACTTTCCTCCCCAGCTTCCTGCACCGACGGCTTTTGCCACGATATAAACAAACAGCATCAGCATAAATACGCTTAAATTCATCCCTGTGTCACCTGTGACAATATCAACTGCCGCTTTGGATAATATGATACCAAGAAACGGCTGCAGCACACGCATAAATATCTCAACCGCCGTAAGAAACAATGCAGCTGGACAGTATTTTTTCATCAAGCCGAAAATCCATAGTATATCGCTTATCACTCCATAACGCTTCGTCCTATTCTCATTCATTTCTTTCTTCCTCTCCTTCAATTTGTTTTCCATATGATAACACTTTTTTCAGGCAAAAATAAATTCGTGCACGAACGGTATGTTTCATGCACGAATGGTTAGTTTTTAACAATAACATTGTTCTTTTTTAGTTTATAATGGCAGCATTACCTCTGTTGCAAATACCCCTTCCTCATCCTGTCTGTTCAGATACCCACCATATTTTTCCACTACTTTGTCTGTTCTTCTCAGACCAAAGCCATGATATTCTTCTTTTTTTGTTGAGTGGTACAGATTTCCGCTTCTTTTTAACTTACCCTCAGATGAGTTCATAACATACATATAAAGCTGACCTTTCAGAATATCAATATAAACCCTGATAAATCTCTTATCCTCATCTTTTATCTTCTGACACGCCTCTATCGCATTATCCATAAGATTGCCGAGTACAATACTTAAGTCGACCTCAGAAACAGAAGTATTTAAGTCAGATGGCACAATGGCTTTCGCATCAACTTTTATTTTTCTCTGACCGGCAAGTGAAATCTTGCTGTTTAAAATCGCATCAATCATCACATTTCCTGTTTTTATAACAGTATCAACCGTAGTAAGGTCAATCTCAAGGTCGTTTAAGTATGTATCAAGTTTATCATATTCTTTCATCTGCAGATAAGCTTTCATCGTCTGTATATGTGTGCGGTAATCGTGCCGCCACCCTCTTGTCTGCCGGTACATATTTTCAACTTCCTCATAATGTCTTTCAATAAGGCTGCTCTGATATGCTGATATATTTTTTTCCGTGATAAAAAGTATAAGTTTCCTTATTGCAATAATAAGAACAACTGCTGCTATAACAAAGATTGCAGCTATACACACCATATTTATTTTCATCTGTCATCCTCAATCCTTCTGTAATAATTTATAAATGCCTCATTCACAATAGAATACGCACGTCTGCTAACCGGAATTTTTGAACCGTCATCAAATAGTATCTCATTTTTTCCAATGCTGTGTATAAACCCAAGATTACACATATATGAACGGTGGCATTTGATAAAATTTTCACCGGAGAGTTTTTTTTCAACACTCTTGACAGCTTCGATAACAGTATATGTAACGCTTTCATTATCTTCTGAAATACGAAATAATGTATTGTGACCATCTGCTTCGACATAGATTATTTTTCTTTTTGAAAATTTATAAACACCGTCCCCGCCACGAAATATAATATACTCCGTATCAGCTTTCCTTTTTGCTGCACGTTCAAGACACTGTACTACTTTTTCTTCTTTGATAGGTTTTATCAGATAATGAAGTGCTTCAACCTCATAACCTTCTGATATATATTCAGTGACACCTGTAGTAAACACAAGTGCTATATTATTGTCAGACTCCCTTATACGCTTCGCCATTTTAATACCATCCATCTTTTTCATCTGAATGTCAATAAACAATATATCAAAGTCCTTTTCATCATCCCATGCAAATAAAAAACTTTCCGCACTGTCATACTCTTTTATCTGTATATTTTCTTTTCTTTCCACTCCCCAGTTTTTTATGTATCTGTTTAATATCTGCATATGCACAGCTTCATCTTCAATAATCCCTATCTTCATTCTGTTCCTCGTTCTTGTTTTTTATAGTAATTAATTTCCATTCGTGCACTGTTTTTGGTGCACGTTATGAAAATTTTATATTCATACTATCTGATTGAAATATCACCGTCTGAACAATTTATCTCAAGTTTGGCAGACGGATTTTCGACATTTTTTTCAAAAGACGTTTCTGTTTTTTCTCCGTCTATTTTATGATTTACGCTGATATCTCCGTAACTTGTTTTTGCACTGACTAAAATGTCATTCCAGTCATCAAAGCCTATAACTTTCACATCCCCATAACCGGAATTAATTTTTATATTTCCTGTAAATTTGGTATTCTGCAATTTTAAGTCACCATCATTTAATTTTACGGCTATATCCTCAAACGAGCCGTCATTACACTTAACGTCTCCATAATTGTCTGTTAAATCCATACCTTTTAAATTAGTATTTTTAACAGAAATATCTCCGTCATTTGTTGCTATTTTGCCGCTGTTAATATCGGTATCTTCAAACTTAATATCACCTGCATCTACAGCTATATCCATCTTGTCACTTTTAAGTCCGTCAATTGAAATGTCACCGTCTTCCGTATCAAATTCTGCTTCACTTATCTGTTTGTCTTTTGGCAGATATAATACAAACTGGTTTTGTCTGACATAATCCTGTGTTCCGCTTAATATGGCAGCAAGCCCGCTCAAATCAACATTTATCGTAACATGATTTGATTTCTGTCTAAGCTTAAACTCACCACCACTCACCTCATAGACTGCCGGAACTTCACCTTTCTCTTTCTTCAGATTATACGCTATATAACAGTTTTTGTCATCCGACTGTGCAATTTTAATGTCAATTGTATTTGTTTTTATGTTTATCTTATCGAAATCATCTATTTTTGTTTTCTCTAATGTCGCATATTCTTCTTTCAAATTTTTACTGTCTGTTGTGAGCATTGAACTAAAATCCATGTTCTTTACATATCTTCCGCCGCCCATTACCTTGCCTGCAAAAAATATGCCCATACCAAAAACTATACATAAAATCCCGGTTATCAATGCTCCCTTTATAAATTTTGTCATTATTTTTTCCCCCTTTTAGACGCCTTATGTGCAAATTTTATTGTAAGTTCTGCAAAAAGTCTGACACATAAAACTCCAAGCAGAACAATTATGATTCCGGCACCTATTGCCGCAAGTCCCAATCCTGAAAGCATTATAGCTGATGATATGGAAAGTTTCACGGTGACAATTGCTCTGGCTATTACTGCCATTCCTGCTATAGCCGCACACACTCCGAACAGAAATACACATAAAACTGCCAGAACCACACACAGCAAAACACAGAACATAACGATAAGACCACTTATAAGTAATGGTGTTGCTACCGGAAGTGCAAATATTGCAAGCAATGCTATCCACAATACACCAAATACCGATTTTTTGTCACTGTCAAGCTGTTCCTTTTCACTGTCAGCCTGCTTTTTCTCATCTATCTTTTTTTCAAGAATATTACTTATGATGTCACAAGCTGCTTCTTTTGGTGTACCAAGCTCATCCATAAGCTTTTTTGCCTCATTTTCATCCGTTTCGGCAAAATATTCCGTAAAATACTCCATCGCATCATCATAATCTGCTTTAGGCAGCTTTTTCAGATATTTACTAAGCTGTCTTAAATATTCATCTGTTTTCATCTTTCATTCTCCCTTCCACTATATCATCGATTGTGTCCCTGTAGCTTATCCACTCTGATTTCAAGAATTTAAGTTCCTCTACACCCGCATCCGTTAAAGAATAATATTTTCTTTTTCTTCCCTGATACTCTTTCGTATATGTTGTCATAAAACCGTTTTTCTCAAGTTTTTTCAAAATCGGATAAAGTGTTGACTCTTTTATATCCGCCACAAGTTTAACTGTGCGGCTTATCTCATATCCGTAAGAATCTTCTTTTTGCAGCACCGACAGGATTAAGAATTCTATCAGATGCGCTGATACAGGATAGTACATCTTTCCACTCCCCTTCCTTGCTAATTATGTGTAAAATTTTTATATATAAAAATATTATATATAAAATATATACACATTGTTTTATTTTGTCAAGTATGAGCTTTTTATCTTTTCAAAAATATAACAGTTCAGAAAAAAAGAAACCGCCGCAATAAGAAAATTTCATACAAATATAGATATTTAATGGTAACTACTTCTATATCCTGTACAATTTTTCATTAATGCAACAGTCCCTTTGTTCACTTCTCTACAAGTTCATACGGATTTTTGCTGATTATCCTAAAATCTCCTGTCTCATCACCCGTCACATTTTTCTTTGCCGTTATCTCATTTGTTTTTGTCTTTTTCACTCCCCACTGATAATTTGAATCAAAGCTTTGTACATCACCCCATTTTGCAAGCGGGACTACATAAAAATCAAACAAATCTTTCTCAGATGTCTTTTCATATACCTGTATCTGTATCGTGTAGCTGTCAATCTTTGTCAGCCCCTTTATACGCCGCTTTTTGTCCGGCTGCTTTTTGCAGATTTCATTGAGTACGATTTTTTTTACAAGAGCATCATAATTCTTTCCTGTCACTTTTCCAAGTTTTTTGTAATCATAACCGTATTGGGCTGAAATCTGTTTTATCACTGTATCAGCATCCTTATTTTTCGCTTTATATTTTGGATTCAGAGAAAAAAAATAAACAAACAAATCCCTTGTCCTCGGATATTTGTCTGTTATGTAAGAGTAAGTTTCATCCCGGTATAAAGAACTCGTCCACTCAAATGCGTCTTTTATCTCGGGATATATTATTTTTGTTTTTATCTTTTTTTTCATTGCAGCAGACGGTTTCTTTATTTTCGCATAGAGCGTATACTTTGCTTTTGAACTGTTCTCACAACCCGTCTGATAATTTAACAGTCCAAGTATCTTACACTTGTACACATTGTCAAATGCCTCATACGAACTATCGGTTCTCAGATAGTAATTAAACATCAAATCATCAGCTGTCACAGCCATCCCGTCTGTTGCCCTAATTCCCTCTTTAAGTCTTATTGTGTATGTTGTCAGCTTATTTTTTGTTTTCTTTCTGCCTTTATTTAGATACCGGCTGTCTTTTTCTATACTTTCAAAATAAACCGATCTGGAATTTGAATTTATTTTTTTTAACTCATTATATATATTTATATAACACTTATCCAATATATATCTGTCAGCTTTTGTCTTATATATAAAAGGTGATATTCCTTCAGATACATCACCCTTTATATGCAGCACTTTTTGTGTATCATTTTCAACACTTTTCACTTTCACATCAGTTTGTTTTATTTGTGAATATGTAATCTGTTCACTATTATCATCTTTTTTATTTTTGCAAAATGAAGTGATTACTATAATGACAAGACATACATAAAAAACAACAACAATTATATTTTTTTTCATGGAGCAGATACTATTCCTTTCACTGATAATTATATTGCTAATATAATTAGAGTAAAACTCTGCCCATCTCATGTCAATTTAAACCATCTTTTAATTTTCGACAGCAAACATCTCTCCGTCTACAATCTTAACCACCCTTTTTGCCGCTTTTGCAACCTCAAGGTCATGTGTTATCATAACTATCGTATTTCCCATGTCATTAAGTTTTCTAAACAGTTTTAAAACTTCTTTACCGCTTTTACTGTCAAGTGCTCCCGTAGGCTCATCTGCCAAAAGAATTGTAGGTTCACCTACCAGTGCCCTTGCTATTGCAACTCTCTGTTTCTGGCCGCCTGAAAGTTCATTTGGTTTATGGTTTATTCTTTCCTTAAGACCAAGCATTTCTATTGTATCCATGCACAGCTCTTCTGCTTCTTCATGTTCGTATCCTCTCATAAGAAGCGGCATTATAACATTTTGAATAACCGTATATGTAGGTATCAAATGATAATTCTGAAATATAAATCCGATTTTTTCGTTTCTGATACCTGTAAGTTTCTTTTCTTTCATTGCATGAATTGCAAGCCCGTCAAGATAGTATTCACCCTCGTCAAAAAGATCCATACAGCCTATAACATTCATAAGTGTAGACTTACCTGAACCGGAGGGTCCAAGAATAGCAACAAATTCTCCCTCGTCTACCGTGAAATTTATATTCTTCAGGACATGAAGAGACTCCCTCCCCATGTCATAAGTCTTATTAACATTGATAATCTCTATCTTATGCTCGTCATGCTTAACGGCAGTCTTTTTATTTTTATCTTTATCAGTATCACTGTTCACCGCCTTTTTCTTTCCAAACTTAATCATAAAAACCACCTTTCTTATGAAACTATCCACACTCCTACTACGACTTTTTCTCCGCTTGAATCTTTCTCCATTATCATCTTAATAATATCCCCGTTTGATAATCTTGAAAACGTTGTCGTTTTTCCGAGTGATGTTATCACATCCGTTCCAACCGGTATCGTTGTACTTCCTGTCTCATCTGTCAATGTATAAACCTTTTTGTCACTGTTCTTAGAAGATTTGCTTTTGTCCGATTTATTTTTGCCTGAACTGTCTGATGATGAATTTTTGCTGTCACCACTCATATCAGGCGGTCCCCCGGCAGAATTATCATTATTTCCATTATTCATGTCAGGTGCCCCGCCTGATGACGGCATATCTCCGCCTTTCATGTCAGGTGCCCCGCTTGATGACGGCATATCTCCGCCTTTCATGTCAGGTGCCCCGCTTGATGACGGCATCTCTCCGCCTTTCATATCGGGTGACCCGCTTGATGACGGCATTTTATCTTTTTTCGTATCTGATACACTTTGCTCTTTAGCAACGGTATACTCTATCTCATTTCCGTATATTGCCGTTATCTTGCATGTTACTATTTCCTGATTTGATTTCAGTTTCACAGAATCTATATCATTTGTGTTTTCTTCTTCTGCTTTTGAACAGCCGGATACCAACAGGCACATTACAAGCAGCAATACAGTCATTTTTCTGATTTTTTTCAATTTAAGAACCATATTTCATTTCCCCTATCCTTATAAATACTTGCGAAGCTACTCTTCATTTAGTGCCTCAACAGGTACAAGTTTTGAAGCTTTGAGTGCCGGATAAAATCCAAATACTGTTCCTGTAAATATTGCAAATAAAACTGCAAGCACTGCACCAACAACAGAAAGTTCAACTCTCACGTCAAAATACTCAACTATCGGTGTTATGCCAAAACTTAAAAAAACTCCGAGTATTCCGCCGAGAATACTTATAAAGCATGCCTCGAGCAAAAATTCTATAAGAATATCTTTTTTTGTACATCCTATTGCTTTCAATATACCAATCTCTTTTGTTCTCTCTTTAACCGACACAAACAATACATTCATAATTCCTATACCACCTACAATAAATACTATTGCTGCCATCGCAATAAGAAGTGTTGTAAGTGTATTATTTGATTCTGAAGCTGCCTCCATTTTACTTCCTGCATCAGTTATAGTAAACTCAGCATTTGGATAATTCTCAGCCAGTACTGCTTGTATATTCTCCATAACATTGTCTACATTATCGACATCAGATGCTATTACGGTTATCGTTGGATTTGCATCTGTACCTACTACATACTTTACTCCGGTACTGTATGGTATAAAAATCGAATCATCAGGACTTATTCCTGAGGATACAGTTCCAACTTCAGATATTACGCCATTTACAACATACGCCCTATTATCTATGTATACAGTGCTGTCGTATGCATCTTCCACACTTCCAAATATTTCTTTCGCAACTGAATAGCCGAGTACACAAACCTTTTCCTTATTTGTTTCATTTGATGACTCAATAAAACTTCCTGCCGCCATTGTGAGATTACTCATACTTGCATAATTATTTTTTACCCCTGCTATTGTGTAGCTTTCTGCATCGTCAAGTTCTCCACCGTCCACCTCAGATTTTGTGGTATAAGATATTGTTATATCTGATATTCCCGGAAGAAATGTTTTTAAATCATCCATGTCATCTTCTGATAATGTTATTTTTTCCTGATTTATTTTTGAACTGTCATTATTGTTGTTTCCTCCTCCTGCCATAAATCCGCCAAAACCGCCTTGCCCGCCGCCTCCGGGCATCTGCGGCATTCCCTGTCCGCCTCCAAATCCACCGGGTTCTCCCTGATTTCCCTTTGACTCACCATTTCCACCTGATGATTTATTTGTTGAGCCTGATTTTGAAGAACCCTTACTATTTGACGATGAACTGTCTGTCGATTGCTCATATGAAATATCAATAGCTCCGGCATTCAGATTTTTGAACTGGTCTGCAACATCCATCTGACCACCTCTTCCTATTGCGATAACCATTACTATTGTTGCTGCACCGACAACTATACCTATAGAAGTAAGCACAACCTTAAATTTATTCTGAATAAGATTTATCCAGACAAGTCTTAATATCTCACTTAGTTTCATTCGCTCACCCGGCTTTCTATAAGAACTGTATCACCTTCATTTAATCCGCTCTCTATCTGAACATTATGTCCATCTGAGAAACCTGTCTTAACCTGTGTCTTTGTTGTACTTCCGTCACTGTTTTTCTTCGTAACATATGACTTTGTTCCCTCTGTCGCTACTGCTTTATTAGAAATATAAAGAACATCCTTTATCTCTTTTGTAACAAATGTAACTTCTGCACTCATTCCTGCATAAACACTTGAAACGTCACCCGTCATAGTAACTACAACAGGATAACTTACCGTACTTGTATCAGATGATGTTGTAGAGGAAATAGATGTAACTTTACCATGGAATGTCTCATCCTCATATGCAGTAAGATTTATGTTTACGGTATCTCCGACTTCTACCTCTGAAATATCATCCTGCGCAACCGATACAGAAATCGTAACTGCTTCTGCATTCTTATATGTAGCTATATCTGTGTCCGTGCTGAGTGTTTCACCGTCCTCATAGCCGACCGAAGTAACCGTACCTGAACATTCTGCTTTTATAACACCTGTTCCTGCATATTTTTCAAATGTTTTAAGTTCTTTTTGTGCATCTTTTAATGTCTCCTGTGCATCTTTGACATCATCATCAATTCCATCCATTGCAACATTGTAAAGCGTCTTTGCGTTTGAATATTGAAGCATTGCTGCATCATAAGTCTTTTTTGCGCTGACTTCACCTGTCTTTTTTGCTTTTTTCGCAGCCCTAAGCTGAGACTTTAAGTTTGTCAGATTAGCTTTGTATTCTGATAACTGCTGTTTATATGTTGCAAGCTGCTGCATTATTGTTATTTTACTCGATGTGCCCTGACTGCTGCTTTCTGATGATACAGTTGTATTTGCAGAAGAATCCTGTGTCATATTTTTATTATCATTTCCCATACCGGACATACTGTTTGATGGTTCCCCTGAACCTTCTCCCGCTTTCTGGTCTGTTGACTGGTTTGATGATGTACTTTTATACACAGAGGTACTTCCACCTGCTTTTTTAATCTTCTTTTGTAAAGCCTTTATTTTTGATGCAAGTGTTTTTATTCCCGAAACTGCCGTGTTGTAATTGTTCTGTGCTAACACAACCGCACTGTTAAGGCTTTGTACCGTAGCGTTATATGTTGTTTTTGCACTCTTTCCTGCCGCAAGTCTCTCTTTATATTCGTATTCTGCCGTAAGTTTATCGGAATCTCTGTCAATCTTTGCTTCTTTCAGTGAAAGTCTTGCTGAACTTACTGCCTCTTTATAAAGCTTTCTTACATTTGAAACACTTTTCTTTGTCAGTTTCAAAATAGTATCACCTTTTTTGACATTCTGTCCTGATGTAATGCATACTTTCTCTATAACAAGGTCTGAATCTGATACACTCTCACTGCCCGATGATGTTGTTGACTTGGTAGATGTCATACTTTCTGAGCCAGCCTGACCACCTGTCATAACCATTGCATTTCCACCATTCTGCATTCCCTGTGCATCACTTTTGTTCTGACTGCTGTTTCCTGATAATGAACTGCTGCCTGACCCGGATGATGATGAACTGCTGCTTCCTAACGAAGAAGTATCAAGCTCATATGACTGAGTGATTGAACCAATTTCCATAGTTCCGCTTTCAGTTATTCCGACTGTAAGATTTCCTTTTTTAGCTGTATTTTCTTTAGTAACAGTGGTTGTCTTTGTATCATCATTTTTATTCATGACATTAAAAACCACAACAATTGTTATGCATGCAATAAGAATAACGGAAACTGCCACTTTTTTTATTCTTTTTTTATGTGACTTTGATGTCATCTGTTTTTTTTCTTTATCTGCCATTTTTCCACTTTCCTTTCGATTCATAATTCATTACTCTACTGTAAAATTCACCTGTGCCGTACTTCCACTTGACATCATTCCCTGTGTATTATCAACAGAAATTGTCACTGTGTATGTTACTTTTGAAACGCTCTCCGATGACGATGCTGTTTCGATAGCTGCAACCTTGCCTGTTACTGTCTGAGGCATATTCTGAATGTTTACCGATACCTCATCACCTACCGAAATATTTCCTATATCAGTCTGGTCGACAGTAACATCGATACTCAATGTATTTTCATTACTGTAGCCTGCTATTGCTGTCATACTATTCAATATATCTCCGCTTTCATATGATATTTCCGACAATGTTCCTGACATTGATGCCACAACATTATTTCCCGATACAAGTTCATTAAATGCTTTTATTCTATCTCTTGCATTTGTATAATTATCTTTTGCTTTCTGCAATGTTTCTTTTGCCGACTTTATCGCTGCCTTATAAACCGTATCAGCACTTTTATAAGCCTTAACGCTCTCGTCATAAGTCTTTCTGGCACTGACTCTGCCTGTTGTTTCCTGAGATAATGCCTGATTGTAAGATGAACTGTATGCCGCTAGATTCATCTTTGCATTTTTATACGCACTTCCATATGATGATATATTATTTTTTAATTTACTTATTTGTGATGTAAGCTGATTTTTTTTAGTGCTGTAACTATCATATGTCTTCTGTGTCTTGTCAGCCTGATTTGATGCTTTCTTATATGCATTATTTTTTGATGTCATATCTTTATTTGATGACACAAGTTTTTCTTCAATATCTTTTGTAAGCTGTGAAATATCGCTCTTATTTTCCCTGCTGAATTCTCCTATATATCTTGAAACTGTATTTAGTTCATCATTTTTTTGTTTTGACTGTTCGTATGCGTTTTGTTTTGACTGAAGATTTTTCGCCTTATTATCTGCCTGCTTTTTTGCCTTTTTTAATTTTTTATTTATATTTTCCAGTTGTTTCTGTTTTTTATTAAGAGTCTGTTTTGCTTTCTTAATCTTTTCAGGATATGTACTGATTATTTTTTTGCTGTTATCTAACTGCTTTTTCGTTTCTTTTACCGATCTTGTATACTCTGATAAACTGTCTTTGTAATCAGTAAGTGCTGAAGCATACGCTGACAAACTGTCCTGATAATCACTTTTTGCATCAAAAACAGCTTCTTCATAATCAAGTTTTGCCGTTTCATATTTCTTTTTATAACTTTTTACCGCTTTACTTAGAATACTTTTAGTATCAGTAACGCTGTCCTTCGTAAGTTTTATAAGTGCCTCTCCCTTTTTCACCTCATCACCGGCACTTTTTAATACACTCTCTACTTCAAGTGCTCCTGTTTTGCTTATTCCGGCAAGATTAAGATTATATAACTGATAGTCAGTTCCGCCGGATGTAGTACCCTCAGCCTGTAGTATGCCGCTGTTTTGAGACTCCCCTGAGTTCTCCCTTTTATTTTTATCCTCTGAGGTCTGCGTCTTTTGAGACTGTTTAGATGAGCTTTTTTTTAAGATACTCTTTCCACTGTATGTCCCCACACCTGCTATAACAAGCACTGCCGCCATTATCAATGCAATTTTTCTTTTTCGGTGCATCATTTTTCCTCCTGTCACATTACATAAATCCTTTAATTTTCGTTGTATTAGATGCTACATGAAATTTGTGAAAATCAGGTGGAAAAGTTGTGTGCAAAATGTGAAATGCAGTTATGAATATTTTTTATTGTGTGTCATAAGATAAATTAGATATAAAATAAACTATATAGCTTTATAACTCTGTAATATAATTTTTTGAAAGGTATGGTATTATTATATGAAAAATAAATCTTCAATAAATATACGAAAAGGTAAAATGCCACGCATATGTCAGACAGTCATCATTTTCTTTTTTATCGGTATGCTGCTTGGTACTCTTGTCGGAAAACTTTTTTATTCCGCTCTTTTGCCTGAATTAAAGTCTATATATACAGAAACATTGAGTTCCATACCTTCATTGGACATACCGTCAGATAAAATAGTCTTATCCTCATTTAACAGAAACATAAAATTTGTACTTCTGCTTTTTATTTTTTCCATGACTGACCTTTGGCGTTATTACTGCCTTGTTTTTTCTGTCTACACCGGTTTTTCAAATGGTCTTTTGCTTTTCTTCAACATTTCAATTTACAAATTTGCCGGAATTGCAAACTATACCTGCTGCATAATGCCGCAATATATTATTTTTGTGCCTTCATTTTTATATATTATAATGAAACTTCACAAAATAAACTCCTGTGATGATACAAATCAAAAAGGGAAACTGTTCTTAAAACAATTCCCCTTATTTTTACTGAGTATTCTGCTTATACTTATCGGCAGTCTTGCCGAGGGTTACATAAACCCGCTGCTCCTGTCACACCTTGCCGATGCCACAAAATAATTGAGCATGATTTAGTCTTATTAAAGACCAAACAACTACTTTTCAAAGGCTCAGTCTTTTAAGATATTTTTCAAATATCCTCTTAATTTTTCCACTGAGCCGTCATTTTTTATAACTCTGTCACTTCTGTTTATATAAAACTCATCAGTTTTCTGACTAGCCATAACCGCTTCACATTTTTCGACAGAATATCCTCTGCTCTCTTTAAGTCTTTCAATCCTTATATCTCTTGGCACATATACATACCATATCTCATCACAATATTTATCGCATTCTGTCTCAAATAATATTGCACTTTCAAGAATTATATTTCCAGCTTTTTCTTTTCTGTTTTCTATATATTGCTCTATATATTCTTTTACTTTCGGATGCACAATATCATTTAAATCCTTAATTGCCTTTTTATCGTTAAACACAATATCAGCCAGTTTTTTTCTGTCAATCTCTCCTGTATCAGAAAGGATTTCATTACCAAACCTCTCTACTACAGCTTCAAATGCACTTCCACCCTTATCAGTAACAATATGACCAACATCATCCGTCAAAATAAGCTCCGCACCCGTCTCTTCTTTTAATATCTGTGCCACAAGTGACTTTCCACTTCCGACACCACCTGTCAATCCTATAACTTTCATAAATATATCCTCTTATTCTCATAATAATCACAATCATATATTTGCTAAACTGTCATAAAATGTAATTGAATTACGCAAATCAGTGAGCCTCGAACCAGTCATCTCCCTGCTCAACCTCAGCAATAAGAGGAACTTTAAGTTTTGCTGCAGACTGCATATTTGATATAAGTATCTCCTTAACTTTGTCTATCTCATCCATACTTGTCTCAACGAGCAGTTCATCATGAACCTGAAGAACTATTCTTGATTTTAGATTTTCTTCTTTTAACTGCCTTGCAACTTTTATCATTGCAATCTTTATTATATCTGCCGCCGTTCCCTGTATCGGAGAATTCATTGCAATTCGCTCTCCAAATGACCGCTGCATGAAATTTGATGATTTTATCTCTGGGACAGGTCTTCTGCGTCCGAATTTTGTATATGAATAACTGGTCTCTTTTGCATCCTCAACTTTTTCGTCAAGAAATGCCTTTATTGCCGGATAAGTTGCAAAATATTTTTTTATTATCTCGTCTGCCTCTTTTCTTGTTGTTCCTAAATCCTGCGATAAACCAAACGCACTTATCCCGTAGACTATTCCAAAGTTTACTGCCTTTGCGTTTCTTCTCTGAAGCTCAGTAACTTCATCAAATGGGGTATGAAAAACTTTTGATGCCGTACTTCTGTGAATATCGTCACCGTTTTTGTAAGCTTCTATAAGATGCTCATCACCTGACATGTCAGCTAAAACCCTAAGTTCTATCTGTGAGTAATCAGCATCCAAAAATACACAGCCAGCTTTAGCCTTAAAGACTTTTCTAAACTCACGCCCCATCTCCATTCTGATAGGTATATTCTGAAGGTTTGGCTCTGTAGAACTTATTCTTCCAGTTGCCGTAATCATCTGATTAAACTTGCCATGAATCCTGTTATCACTCTCGATAAATACGGCAAGTCCCTCCGCATAAGTTGATTTTAATTTTGTAAACTGCCTGTAATCAAGTATTTTTGATATTATAGGGTCTTCTGTCTTTAATTTTTCAAGAATATCCGCCGATGTCGAATAACCTGTTTTTGTCTTTTTGGCAAATGGCAGCTTCATTTTTTCAAACAAAATTACACCAAGCTGTTTTGGGGAATTTATATTAAATTCCTCACCTGCCAGATCATAAATATCCCCCTCAAGTTCAACTATCTTTCTGTCAAGCTTTTCTGCAAGCTTTTCAAGCACTTTTATATCAGCTTTCACGCCAACCCTCTCCATCTGATATAAAAAATAGGCTGTCGGTATTTCTACCTCACGATAAAGTTTCATCATACCTGTTTTTTCGAGTTCGTCTTTAAGATTTTTATAGCCCTGTGCGGCAATAAACGAAAGTTCACCTGTATAGTCCAAAAGATTATCCAAAATAGCATTTTTTTCTTCATCTGTATTTTGTTTAAAATAAACATCCTCAACCTCCGCAATTATTTCCGAAAGTTTATTTTTTCCGAATCTCTCACTGTATGAAGGAATTGTCATATTAAGATAATCTCTCGCAATATCATCCGGCTCATAACTGTCTTTTAACGGATTTATCAGATAAGCGGCAATACTTACATCTGAGACTTTATTAAAAATCATGTCAAAATCAGAGTCATCAAACGCTGCCTGTGACGGAGCTTCTTTTTCCTCTGAATAATTTTCAACAGCAGATGTAAGATGCATTTCATTTTTCCAGTCAAACAGTGCAATATGCGGTATTTTCTTTTCGATTTTTTTATAAATATTTATAAGAAAATCTCCATCCGTCTCATCATTTTTTAATATACTTACCGTCTCAAAATTTCCATCTGTCTCATAGCTTAAACTCAGTCCCGAAAACAGATACTCGTTTAAACTATCGCTCTCATCTTCAAGCGAAACTGCCGATATGTCGTCAAAAACAAATGCCATCTGACCGCCGTTTTTCTTTTTATTCTTTTTCTTCTGTACACCTGAGTTTGACCACTCATCTCCAAAAAATGAAACTCCCACAACATCAGGTGAATTTTTTATAAGTTCTTTTGCAAACTTTTCAACTTCCGCTTTCTTTTTTAAAAATTTAAAGTTCATCGGTTTTATGACAATGCTGCTTCTTGTATCCAGGTCAAATTTATTGACAAGTGACTTTAGTTCAAGTTTTTTTACCCACTCAAAAGCCTCAGGTGTGAAAATATTTTCAAGCTTTGCATCCGAAATATTATAATCCAACTCACAATCTGTCTTTATTGTCGCAAGTTTCTTACTGAGAAAAGCCATATCTTTTCCTGCTCTCAAAAGTTCTCTTGCTCTCTTTGGTTCAACCTCCTCAATATGTTCGTATGCCTGTTCAACGCTTGGGAAAGCTTTAAGTATCTTTACTGCCGTCTTTTCACCCACTCCTGCAACTCCCGGAATATTATCAGCAGTATCTCCCATAAGACCTTTCATATCTATAATCTGAACCGGTGTCACACCGTATTTTTCTATTACATCCTCCGTGTGATATTCCTCTACCTCAGAACCACCTTTTTTTGTCTTAGGAATACTTATCTTTATATTTTCTGACGCCAATTGCAGTAAATCTCTGTCACCTGATACAAGTGTAACTTCTTTTCCCTGTGCTTCTGCCATTTTTGCAATAGTTCCAAGTATATCGTCTGCCTCAAAGCCTTGTCTTTTTACTATTGTTATTCCCATAGCTTCAAGCACCTGCTGAATTATCGGAACCTGCTGCCTTAATTCCTCGGGCATCGGCTTTCTTGTCCCCTTATACTCCTTAAACATTTCATGTCTGAATGTAGGTTTTTTTACGTCAAATGCAACCGTAAGATACTCCGGCTTTTCCGTATCCAAAATTTTAAACATAATATTTAAAAATCCATAAACAGCATTTGTGTGCATCCCCTCCGAATTTGTTAAATCGGGCACCCCGTAAAATGCTCTGTTTAATATACTGTGTCCATCTATTAAAACTATCTTTTCACTCATTATAAATTTTCCCTTCTTATCATTTATTAGTTCTTATCATAAATCACAAATGTTAATTATCACGCATCAATATACAAGAATAATTCCAATACAGATAAATATAAAAAGAAGAATTTTTTCCACAAAAACAATACGCCATTTAAACAGATAAGATTTAGCACTATTTATTTTTTCCTGTGAATCAATCTTTGTCTTTCCCTTAAGATTATCACTGTCAAGTATTCTCATTCCCATTATAAGTGTATAATATACGTCAAATTCTTCCCTACACTCATCGCAGCTTTCCAGATGCTCAATAAAAGCACCTAGTTCTTTCTCATCCATATCATCATTTATGAAATCTATAATTCTTTTTTGTACCTGCTTACAGGTCATCTTCTTCTTTCTACCTGTCCTGAGACCATGTAATATGACTTCCATCGTTCTCCTTTCTTACAAATATCTTTGACGGAATCTGATCTTTAAGTTCCGATACATGTGAAATAACTCCTACTGTTCTGCTGCTTCCTGCAAGCTCAAGAAGTATTCTGACTGCTTTTTCTCTCACATCATCACTTAATGAGCCAAATCCCTCATCGATAAACATTGTATCAATATTAGTTTTACCCGACTTATTTTGAACAATATCTGACATTCCAAGTGCCATTGCAAGAGAGGCCATAAATGTTTCCCCTCCTGAAAGTGAATGTGCATCTCTTACCTTTCCCGTCACAGGACTATAAACGTCAAGTTCCAGTCCTGTTTCACCGACAGTTGAAAATGAAATATCTCTGCATCTTAATAAAAAATTATTTGATGTCATTACCGCAAGTCTTTTGTTTGCATATGATATAACCATATTGAAATATTGTCTCAATACAAAAGTCTGAAAATGAATTTTTTTATTGTTTGCAGCATTGTTAAGTGAGGCTATAACTCTGTATTTTTTATCTAACTCACCTCTGTCCCGTAGCAGAGTGACTATTTTTTTCTTTACTGAGACATTGTTTCCAAGCTTTGAAATTATATCTTCGTTTTCCTTATTTAACTTTTTCACCCTGACCTGCATTTTTGATTCTGCCTGCAAAAGTTCTTCCGTATCTATTATATTCTCATCTGCCAGCATGTCATTTAATACTGCTATTTCCGATTTCAGCCTGTTAAGTTCATCGCGGTATTTTTCAAGCTGTTCTTCAAGCAATGTTATCTGCTCATCTTCTAAAATGCTTTCTTTATATGAGTCTATACTATCAAAACCTTTTTTGCTAAGTATGTTTTCAAAATTCTTATACTCTTTTGCAAACTCATTTTCATCTGCGCCAAGCTGTTGTTTTGTTTCCTCAATTGTTCCTTTTAACAGGCTCTTTGTTTTATCACACTCCGCTGTTAAATCCTCAATTTTCTGTTTTTCAGACTCAATTTTTTTAATTTCTTTTTCAAACTTTTCAAACATTTTTTTTGCTTCTTTGGAATTATTATATGATAAGCTTTTACCTAATGTATCAACTTGCGCTAAAATACCACCCACATAGACCGATTGTTCATTCAGCCTGTCACTTGTTTTTACTAGTTCCTTTTCAAATGCCGCAAGTTTTGTTTCAAGCTTTTCCCTTGTCTTATCACATTCTTCCCTTTGAACTATTTTCTGTTTTGCAATATCAATATTTTTTTCAACACTATTCAGTTTTTCTTTTACATCAACAAGTTTATTTTCCAATTCTTTTTCTACTTTATCAAAATCAAAAATCTGCATATCTGATTGCTGATTTTCTTCTCTATAATATCCTTTTATAAATTCGGATTTTAAAACTTCCGTCTTTCTCCTGCACTCTTCGTACTCTGCCTGCTTTTCGTTTTTTTCTCTTTCAAGTCTGTTCTCTCTTAATTTTGCCTTGTCTAAATCATCTTTTGTAACTGTATCCTCAGTCATCTTTGCCGGATTTATATGTTCTATGGCTCCACATACCGGACACGGTTTTCCCATTTCTAACTTAGCCGCAAGAATAGCTGCCTGTGCTGCTACATACCTGTCGCTTATCTGCTCAAATGTCTTTCTTGCATTTTTCCATTCAATATATTTAATACTATAGCCATTTTCAATATTTTTAAGGCTTTCGTTTTCAGTTAGATACATTTTTAATGTCTTTTGAAGCTGCAAAATTTCATCTATGTTTTTAAGAATTTTTTCTTTATCATTTTCATACTGACTAAATAATATTTCAATGTCTTTTAACTCATGCAGTTTTTTCTCTGTTTTCTCTCTTAACAAAAGATATTCTTCATTCTGCTTTTTTAATTTTAGAACCTGATTTTTAATTCCTGTTAATGTATCATTTTCTATCTGATAAAGTTCTCTTTTTTCGTCATATTCTTCATACACAGACATTTCATTTTCAATCTTACTTTTTTGATTTAAAAGCTGTGTATATTTTAGATTATTTTTCTGCTCAAATTCCTCTTTCCTTACTAACAAAGCATCATGCCTTTTTGAAGTCTCATCCAGTCTGCTTTGATTTTTTATGAGCTGTTCTTTTTTTAATTGTACATTTTTCTGTATTTTAAGATAAATATTTTGTACCTGCCTGACCTCATATGCCGCTTTAGCTTTTTTTACTTTTGCCGCTTTAGCTGCATATGCTTCCTTTTCACCCAAAAGCTCTCTATATCTGTTCTCTGACATCTGTCTTTTCTCAAATTTTGTGTTTATTTTGTCAGCATCAGATATCTGTTTCTTTATCTTAACCAGCTCAGTATTTTCTTTATCTATTACCTTTTTAAGTCCGTTCTTGTCTTTTTCAAGCAAATCAATCTCTCTTTCAAGAATTGACAACAATTTTTCAGGTTCCGTGTCTCTCTTTTCAAATGCCTTATTCCATAAAATTGCATTTTCACTTTCACTATTTATAATAACAGAGTTAAAATTTTCCTCAAGCAAAAGATTATTATCCTTTAACTTTCCATATATTTTTTTAAACCTTTCACTTATGTTTTTTTCGATTTTCTCATAAATATCCATAGAAAAAATACTTTTAAAAATTTCTTTTCTGTTTTTCGTACTTTCCATTATGAGTTCACGAAATTGTCCCTGAGCTATCATAACTATCTTTCCAAACTGTTTATAATCAAGCCCTATAATACTTTGTATTTTTTCATCTGTCTCCTTGTTTTTTCCAATAAACACTTCTCCGTCAGGCATCGTAAGCGTTACATCAGACACCATTCCACTTTTTCTAAAATGAGTAATTCTCTTTACGGTATATAATCCTTTATTTTGTCCGTGAGCATATTCAAATGTAAATTCCACGAAAGTTTTTCTTTTATCATCAGCATACTCACTGCGCATCATTTTAGTTTCTCTGTCATCACCACCAAGCTTATTATAAAGAGCATACATTATACCATCAAATATAGTCGTTTTGCCTGAACCTGTATCTCCTGATATAAGAAACAGTCCTCCCTTTATCTTTGAGAAATCCACAACTTCCTCACCGCCATAAGAGCCAAATGCTGACATAACAAGTTTTATCGGTCTCATATCATTCTACTCCTTTATAACCTCACTAAGTATCTCCCTGAATAACTCACTTTCATTTTCATCCATCTTTCGGTCATTTAACTGTTCAAAAAATGTGTTAAAAGAGTCAAATGGTGACATTCCCTTTAATTCTTCCACATCATCAAGCATTATCTTTCTAGTCTGTGAGTTATCTATAACGACCTCTAATATATTATCAAAATATGCATTCAGCTTCTCCTTTACATCAGGAATTATATCTTCATCCCTCAAAGTTATGCTTACATAATCTTTTTTAATATCTTCATCTGCCAATGCAATTATATCGTCAAAATATCCCTCTAATTTCTTTACATCTCTTATCTGGGTAAGCGGAAGTTTTGTTATTTCAGCCTTTCTGCCCTTTGCTTCTAAATCCACCATAACAATGCTTTTGTTATGATTTCTCTCGCTCACTGAAAATTTAACCGGTGTCCCGCTGTATCTGTTTTTTTCATTTCCTACGAACTGGCCTCCATGTATATGCCCCAGGGCACTATACTCAAAATCTTCAAAAACTGATATATCTACAGCATCAAGTCCTCCCACTATTGCCGGCAACTGCTCAGAATCACAAAGTTTTGGTTCTTCATGTCCCGATGTAAAAAACTGATGTGACATTACAACATTGCGCTCACTCTTATCTATATCCGTATTTTCAACGATTTTTTTTATAATAGCATTTTCACCATTTAAATATTCATCCGGCATCGAATTTTTAAACATAATCGGTTTAAAAAAAGGTAAAAGATAAAAATTCACATTTCCGTTTTTGTCTGATAGACTTACTTTCTCCATTTTCAAATCTTCAGTCGGCGGCATTGATGATATATATATATTGTGTTTTCGCAAAAAATCACTTCCATAATTAAGTCTTTGAGCATTATCGTGATTTCCGGAAATTATAAGAACCGTTATTCCAGAAAGTGTCATTAATAGTTCATCCAAGAGAGTAACTGCACCTGCCGATGGAACTGACCTGTCATAAATGTCCCCCGCAATAAGCACTGCATCAGGAGAATACTCCTCACAGTATTTTCCAAGTTGTCTTATAAAATTCCTATGTTCCTCTGTAAGGTCATACCCATATAATTGTTTTCCAAAATGTAAATCGGAAATGTGAAAAAATCTCATATTACTCCTCAATTCTAAACAAATCAGCTAAATTTTTCTTACTTTTCATCACATACCTGGAATATATAAAATTTAAGATAATATGATTCATTGGCTGCCCAAAGTATCGGATGATCCGGTGCCTGTGTTCTAAATTCAACCTGACGAAGTCTTTTATGCACATTTGACGCTGCCTGAGCTATTGTTTTTGTAAATAAGTCATAATCCATAAAGTGTGAACATGAACAGGTTGCAAGAAAACCGCCGTCTTTTACGAGTTTCATTCCTCTTAAATTTATTTCACGATAGCCCTTTACAGCATTTTTTATTGAATTTCTTGATTTTGTAAATGCCGGTGGGTCAAGTATAACCACATCAAACTTTTCGCCTGCTTTTTCAAGCTCAGGTAATTTGTCGAACACATCTGCACACTCAAACTTAACTGTATCTGAAAGTCCATTCAGCTCTGCATTTTTTCTTGCCTGCTCTACACCAAGTTCAGATGCATCAAGACCAAGCACACTTTTCGCTCCTGCCTGACCTGCATTTAAAGCAAATGAACCTGTATGAGTAAAGCAGTCAAGGACTTTAGCATCTTTACACAGTTTTCTTATAGACTGTCTGTTGTATTTCTGGTCAAGGAAAAATCCTGTTTTCTGACCTTCCTTTACATCCACATAATATTTAACTCCATTTTCAACTATCTCAACATTCGTGTCAAATTCATTTCCTATAAATCCCTTAACACGTTCAAGTCCTTCATTTTTTCTGACTTTTGCGTCACTTCTCTCATACACACCTCTTATATGAATTCCATCTTTTTCTAAAATATCTTTTAATATATCAACTATCTTTTCCTTAAATTTGTCTATTCCGAGTGCAAGAGACTGAACAACCAATACATCAGAAAATTTATCTATAACAAGTCCCGGAAGAAAATCTGCCTCACCAAACACTACTCGGCAACTTGATGTGTCAACCGTCTTTTTTCTGTATTCCCATGCATTTTTAAGTCTCTTTCTCAAAAATTCATCATCTATATCCTGTTCTGTATTTCTTGTCATCAATCTGACTCTGATTTTTGAATTTCTGTTTATAAAACCTTTTCCCATCGGATAACCGTCAAAATCATGAACAAGAACTATATCTCCATCTTCAAAAGAACCCATTATTGAAGCAATCTCATTGTCAAAAATCCACATTCCGCCACTTTTAATTGTTCTTCCCTCACCTTTTTTTAATGTTACTATTGCCATTTTTTGTCCTCTCTTATCAATTATTTTATGATGTTGAGGTCAAAAAGTATTTTGACCCTTACATCAGTTTATTTTATTATTACGTTTTAATCACATTTATGCTTATATTATAACACGACACGCCCCTGCGTGAAAACATAGGGGCGTGTAAAATTTAATCGTATTTTTAATATCATGGTAATTTGTACTTATTACGATATTCTTTGTACATATTTTTAAACTTAGGATCATCGTTTTCCTTTAAGTTGTCAAGATACTCATGCGTATCAAATCCATCCTCGTTTGTCTGTATAATACAGACTGCTATATTTGAACAATGGTCTGCTATTCTCTCAAAATTGGTAGTTATGTCAGAAAGTACAAAACCAAGTTCAATAGTACATTTTCCTTTTCGGAGACGTTTTACATGCTTTTTCTTTACCTCATCATTTAAGGTATCAATAACTTCCTCCAAAGGCTCAACCTTTGTTGCCATAGCCACATCCTGTTTTTCAAAAACACTGAACGTCATTGAAACAATATCTCTTATGGCACTTTCATATACCTCTAATTCACCTTTCGCCTTGTCAGAAAAATGTTCCTCTTTCTGGTAAACTTCATTGGCTGTGTTCATAAGATTCACCGCATGATCTGAAATTCTCTCGAAATCGCCTATACAATGAAGTATCGTGGAAACAATCTTTGAATCCGCATCTGAAAGGTCTGCGTTGTTAAGCTTCATAAGATATGTTCCAAGCTCATCCTCATAATGGTCTACCATATCTTCCAGATTTGATACTTCCTCGGCAATGTCTTTATCATAATGATGGAAAAGATTTATCGCCTTAAACAATGCATCTTCTGATGCTTTTGCCATAAGAACGGCTGTTTTCTGCGCCTGATTTACAGCAAATGCAGGTTTCTCAAGGAAACGCTCATCAAGAAGTGATTTAACTGTATGTTCCTCTGTCTCATTATCTTTGATTGTAAGTTTGGCAAGAGTAACAAGTACATTTTTAAGAGGAAGCAGACATAATGTCGCTATTATATTAAATGCAGTATGAATCACGGCTATACCTGCAACCGATGCTGACTGGCTGAGGAAATTAAAATGTACAAATGCATTTATTCCGTAAAAACCTATCATAAAGACAATAGTTCCTATAAGGTTAAAATAGAAATGTACAAACGCTGCTCTCTTCGCATTTTTTCTTGCTCCTACTGCCGACAAAAGTGCAGTTACACATGTACCGATATTTTGTCCCATGATAATCGGAAGTGCTGACGCATAACTGACTGTTCCTGCAAGACAAAACGCCTGTAATATACCAACAGAAGCTGATGACGACTGTATAATTGCAGTAAGCACTGTTCCAACGATAACACCTATTATAGGATTGTCGCTAAACATCAAAAATATCTTTGTAAATGCTGGCATTTTGGTGAGCGGTTCAACAGCCTCACTCATTGTGCTCATACCTGTCATAAGTATGGCAAAACCTGCCAATATGGTTCCGACATCCTTTTTTGTATTGCTTTTTGCAAATAAAATCATTCCTACACCAATTATTGCAAGTACCGGCGAGAATGATGTCGGTTTCAAAAGATTGATAATCAGGCTGTCTCCCTGGATTCCAGTAAGTGAAAGTATCCATGAAGTTATTGTTGTACCTATGTTGGCACCCATGATTATACCGACAGCCTGCTCAAGTTTCATAATACCTGAATTAACAAAACCTACAACCATAACCGTTGTAGCTGACGATGACTGAATAACGGCAGTTACTCCGGCACCAAGCAATACCGCAAAAAGAGTTTTTGAGGTGAATTTTTCGAGAATTGCTTCTAATTTACCACCGGATGTTTTGGCAAGACCGTCTCCCATGACATGCATTCCGTAAAGGAATAGAGCAAGTCCACCAATCATTGTCAATACATTAAAAATATCCATTGTATTCTTCCTTTCAAAAAGTGATAGGTTCTTCTTTTTACATTTGTAAAAAATATCCACCACTTATCAATTATACCTGAAAAAATTTTACTTGCAATATACAATGTAAAATTTATGTATATTTTATATTAAATTAGATTATTCTAACCTCATCCGCCTTTTCTTTGATATCGAAAAAAAGAGACTGATTCAACTAAAATTAAATCTTATGATAATCCGTTTTATGTTATAATTACCAAAAGTCACATAGTCTATTAGTCTCTTTTCATTATATTATATTTCTTTGTCTGTTTCTGCTATATCTTCAACATTTTCTCTATCTCTTGGTTGAATTTCAATTTCATCTAAAGTCTCGTCCGATTTATCTTCCATTTCTGATAAACCGCCGGTCATACTCTCTTCTTCATCATAAGTCATATCCGGTTCATCTTCCGTTTCCGATAAACTGCCAACCTGCCGCTCTTCCTCGTCCAGAATCACATCCTTCCCACTTTCTGTCTCATAATCTTCACTCTGTTCTTCTTTAACTGTGCTTACATTAAACCTGTTGCAATTATCCTCGAGCACGCCGACAAGTTCCATGCTTACACTCATTTCATTTTTTATCTTCTGCACTTCACCTGCAAGTGATGTTGCACCCTGGGATGCATTTTCAATGCCCCTTGCACTATCTTCTATAACTGTAGTTATGCTGGAGACGGAATTTACAAGTTTACTGATAACTTTATGCAATTTGCGTGTTTTTTCAGCAAAGTTCTTCATCTCGTCATTGATATAAACCGAATCATCACTGTATTTTCTTCCTGATTCAACAAAATTGTTGTAGTCAGGTAAAATATCACTGTCTATGTATTCAACTATCTGATTTGAATTTTTGCTAAGTTCATTTACTGCTGCTATAACATTCTCATTAATCTGCTGGATATTGTTTGCTGTTTCCCTGCTGCTGTCGGCAAGTTTTCTTATCTCATCCGCCACAACCGCAAATCCTTTTCCTGCTTCACCTGCTCTTGCTGCTTCTATGGAAGCATTTAATGCAAGTAAATTTGTCTGGCTGGATATAGACAATATCTCATTTGTGAGATTTTCCACCTGCTCAACACTCCTACTGTTATCAATGGCTTTCTTAAGCTTTTCAATGATTTCTCCAATCATTTCCCCTGTTGTCTTTCGGCTGTCTACTGCATTTTGTTCAAGTTCAGATGCCCTCTGCTGCATTTCATTTGAATACTCTAATATATTTTCACTTGATTTCTCAAATTCATCTACACTTAAGTCTACATCACCGACATTTTTATCTATTGTAATCAATGTTGCTGATACTTCCTGCATAGATGCCGACAATTGCTGCATAACAGCGGATACATCACATGAACTGTCATTTACTCGCGTTATGCTTTTTTCAACATCGGCAAAACTTTCTTTAAGTCCACCTGAGGATTTGACAACATCCCCTATAACGCCCTGCAAAACATCCATAAATTTATTTATGCCCTTTACAAGACGTCCAATTTCGTCTTTAGTTCTGACTGGAATTCTCTCATTGAGATTGCCACAATTGTTTTCAAGCTTCTCAACAACTCTGTCCAAATCTTTTGTTGTATTCGTTGTAGGTTTTGTTATGGTAATAATACATGCCAATACAGAAATCAGACTTATGATAATTGCTACAATAATCTGAACAATCGACATTCTTATACTCATATCAAATGTCTTTGCCTGTTCCTCATTAGACGCTGCAATATCATTCTGAATAGCATCCGTCAACGCATTGATGGCAGATTCTGTTTTGTCTACCATCGGCTGAAGCTCATCATTTGAAATCTGAATGGCACTGCTTAAATCTTTTTCGCACATTAACAATGCCTGTGTATACTTTTTGTAAAGCTCGTTGTATGATTCTTTGAACGTGTTAAAACGTTTTACTTCTTTAGTGTTTTTCTTGTCAATACTTTTTTCATACTCATCTATATTGCCTGTTACGGTTTCTGCAATATCCGATACATTGTTTCTTATCTCCGCCTTTGCAGTTTCATTTCCTGTAACAAAGTAAATAAATATCTGTTTGTGCATTTTTTCAAATTCAATAGAAAGCGTGTCCAGCTTATGGATTGCTTCTGAATTTTTTTCAGAATTTCGTATACTCGACTCCTTAAGATTTTTCATAGATAAAATATTCCATCCTGAATAGGCTGTACATATAAATGCAAGCACCAAAATAGGAATAAGTATTTTCATTCTAAGTGTTTTCATATTTCCACTTCTCCTTGTTAACTTTTTATTCATACATTATACATACTTTATCCCATTTATTCTATAACAAATCACTAATTCATAAGCAGATTTTACTACAAATTTTGTGAATTTTTATCAATATCCATGCCTGCACTGCACCCGTCAGCATTTTTTACCTATGATACAAAAAAGCAGATAATCCCTGCTGCCGCAAAAATTTCTGCTTTTCTAATTTTATTTTCCGATTATTTCAGACAAATTGTTTTGTATACCAAGTGCCACCTCAGGGTTATTCATCGTGTATACATGCACATTTTTAATACCGTTTGCAAACAGGTCTATAATCTGTTCCGTAGCATATGCGATACCTGCCTGCTGCATTTTTTGAGGTTCAGCGCCAAACCAATCAACTATCGACTTAAATTTAGCCGGTACACAACAACCAGAAAGCTGTATGCTTCTTGCAAGCTGTACTTTCTTCGTAATAGGCATAATTCCTGCAATTACAGGTACAAATATTCCTGCCTCCCTTAGTCTGTACAGATAATTATAAAAAATTGAATTGTCAAAAAACATCTGCGTCGTCAAGAACTCGCAGCCTTCTTCAACTTTTTTCTTTATATTGGCTATATCCACAGTCTTGTCATATGCCTCCGGGTGCCCCTCCGGATAACATGCACCACCTATGCAGATATCAGGTGCTATGTTTTTAATCTGATGCACAAGATCCGACGCATGTTTAAACTGCCCCGGCATAGGAAACTCAGTTTCTGCCGGAATATCCCCTCTTAAAGCAAGTATGTTTTCAATGCCTGCATCCCTTATAACCTCAATCTGATTTTTCACTGTATCCTCACTTGATGAAACACAAGTAAGATGTGCCATGGAAGTCACTCCGTACTGCTTTTTTATGTCCGTTGCTATCTTAACAGTATGTTTACTCGTTCCACCGCCAGCACCGTATGTAACGCTCATAAAATCTGGCTTCAATGCTGCTATCTCTCTAACAGCTTTATTTACCGTTTCAAACGCCGTACTCGTCTTTGGTGGAAAAACTTCCATAGACAATGTAATTTTATTTTTTTTCAATATTTCGCTTATCTTCATTGTATTCCTCATTTCTTTGCAGTTTATATCACACACATACTGCGGCATGTCACCTTGTTTTCACTGCAACCTGCTCTGAATAATAGTACATTATGTACAGACAGTTTGCAAGTTTTTACTTTTTATGATGTGCCGGGCATCCTGAACAGCTCGCACAATTTCCAGTACACCCATTTTTCTTTCCGTTTATTACACTTCTAAGTGCTGCTGCCAATGCAATCACAATAATAATGCTTATAATAATAGTTGCTATCATTTTAAAGTCCCCTTTCTAAAATATCACTGTCCACAACTTCAGTGCGACCGGTAACTAAAAAAACATATTTATTTTATTGACATTTTGTTTATTATCTCTTACAATTGTTAGTATATTCTAACTGATAATCAATGTCAATAGCATCAAAAAAATATGTGTCATTGAAAAAACATATTCTATATGTTAAAATTAGGTATGAAAGTAAACTTATGGTGAGGTGAGTTAAATGAACAGCAATGAATCTTCTGAAAATTATCTTGAAACTATACTTATGCTCAGCAAAACCCTCCCTGTTGTCAGGGGTGTAGATATAGCAAATCATCTTGGCTTTAAAAAGTCCAGTGTCAGTGTTGCCATGAAAAATCTTCGTGAAAAAAAACACATCACGGTCACTGATGCCGGTTACATATATCTTACCGATTCAGGTCGTGAAATAGCAGAAATGATATATGAAAGACACGAATTTATTTCCAAATGGCTTATATCTCTCGGTGTTCCTGAGGAAATTGCTCTTGAAGATGCATGCCGCATTGAGCATGTAATAAGTAAAGAAAGCTTTGAAGCTATGAAAAACAGTCTTCATAATTAAATAATATGATGCAAGGGTCAAAAGCAGATAGCAATGAAGCAATCCGTGGCATTAATTGTGGTCAAAATACCTTTTGACCACAATACCATAATATACTGTTTAATTTTTTCTAAAATGACTAAGTTATACCTTATACAGACAGAGATTACTCCTAAAAAGTTTTTTCTGTCTGTATTTTTAATTTCTTTTATTTTTTCAGATAATTTACTTGCAAAATTCACTACTCAAATTTATACTTAACTTTTGTATATAAATTTTTCACACGGAGGTAAATATGATATTACAATGCAGCCACATCAGCAAATCATTTGCGACAGATGTAGTTTTAAATGATGTATCATTTCATATAAATGACAACGAAAAAGCCGCCATCGTAGGTGTAAATGGTTCCGGTAAATCTACCTTATTAAAAATTATTGTAGGAAAAGAAGGTTACGATTCCGGTGATATTATTATAAAAAAAGATGCGACAGTGGGATATCTTGCCCAGAATCAGGAGTTTGAATCAGGTGAAAGTATTATAGATGAGATGCAGACTGCTAAACCCGAAGTAAAGATTTTAGAGAAAAAAATGCACGAACTCTCAGAAAAAATGAATAACGCATCAGGTGACGAACTTGACGCTCTTATCAAGCAGTATGATAATGCAAGACACCGCTTTGAACAGCTTGACGGTTATTCATACGAAAGCGAGATAAACGGAGTCTTAAAAGGTCTTGGTTTTGAGGATAATGACTTTAGCAAACCTATCTCAAAACTTTCAGGTGGTCAGAAAACCAGAGTTGCACTTGCTAAAATGCTTTTACAGGCTCCTGATTTAATAATACTCGACGAGCCGACAAACCACCTTGACATGAATTCCATCCACTGGCTTGAAGGTTATCTAAACAGCTACAAGGGTGCCGTTTTAATAGTAGCACATGACAGATATTTTCTTGATAAAATAGTCACTAAAGTTGTCGAATTAAGACAGACACATTCAACAGTATTTTCGGGTAATTACAGCGATTATTCCACAAAACGCCAGGCACTTCTTGACAGCCTTATGAAACAGTACATGAACCAGCAGGCTGAGATAAAACATCAGGAGGAAGTTATTACAAAACTTCGCTCTTTCAACAGAGAAAAATCCATAAAACGTGCAGAAAGCCGTCAAAAAATGCTCGATAAGATGGAACGTATCGAAAAACCTGTTGAAGAAAACACACAGATGCATCTTCTTTTCACTCCAAAGATACAAAGTGGAAATGATGTGCTCACAATAAAAAATTTGTCTAAAAGTTTCGGTGAACACTCGCTCTTTTCCGACATTGCATTTGAAGTAAAACGAGGTGAAAAAGTAGCCATAATCGGAGACAATGGTACAGGCAAAACTACCATTCTGAAAATGATAAATAAAATGCTTGCCCCAGACACAGGCAGCATAACACTCGGCACCAATGTCCAGATTGCATACTATGACCAGGAACATCAGGTACTCCACATGGAAAAAACACTGTTTGAAGAAATTCAGGATACATATCCTACTATGACAAATACACAGATAAGAAATATGCTTGCCGCATTTTTGTTTACGGATGATGATGTTTTTAAGAAAATAAAAAATCTAAGCGGTGGTGAAAGAGGCCGTGTATCTCTTGCAAAACTTATGCTGTCAGATGCAAACTTCCTCATCCTTGATGAGCCGACAAACCACCTTGATATAGACTCAAAGGAAATCCTTGAAAATGCAATAAACAACTTTGATGGGACTGTCCTGTATGTATCTCATGACAGATTTTTTATAAACAAAACAGCGACAAGAATACTCGACCTTACCAGACATCAGATAGTAAACTATGTCGGTAACTATGATTACTACCTTGAAAAAAAAGAGGACAACGAGCGTGCACAGCTTAATGCACAGACTTTAAATCAAGACTCTGCAAACAGTTCCAATGTAACTTCTGATACCAACAGTTCAGATAATACTGCTTCCGATACAAAACTCAGCTGGAAACAGCAAAAGGAAGAACAGGCACGTCTTAGAAAAATTGAAAACGAAGTCAAGAAAATCGAAGCTGAAATTGAAAAACTTGAAACTGAAAACGAGGAACTCACAGAACTTTTACAGACAGACGAAGTATCAACCAACTCCGTTAAACTGCAGGAAATTTCTTCTAAAATAGAACAAAATACAGACAGGCTTGAAGAACTTATGGAGAGATGGGAAACTATACAGTAAAAAAGGGCAAAACCAGCGTTTTGCCCTCCAAGAATTGCTTCGCAATTCTCGCTGGCTTTCCACTATGTTAAGAGCAATTTCCTATTCCATAAAAAATAATTGCTTAGTGAGATACCCTAAAAGTCTTACTTTTTAGAGGCAGACGGTACACTAAGCCTTTACTTTTTATTTACTCTGAAAATATTAAAACTCCTTGTCTTATCAGAAGTCCCTTATATGCTCCTCTCCGTAAATCTCTTCTTTTCTCAGTTTTGACAATATCTCTTCTTTCTTTGTGCCGACAAGAAGCTCACTATTATATTTAAGATATTTTTCACTCAGATTGTCAGAAAGAAACATAGCTGTTTCACTGTTTAATGTAAGTTCTGTTACAAATACGACCATCTCCTGACCCGCACCAAGTGTTTCCTCAATAAATGAGAATACATTTTCAAGCTGTTCTGATGCCAAATCCTCGCTTTTTTCAAGCTCCTGTTTCATATTCTCAAATCCTGTAAGAGCTTCGCAAAATGCTGCATCTGCATTTTTTTCCGAGCTGATATGTGTCTTTGATAATTTTTCTATAATATACTCATTCGCTTTTATCTCATCCCTGCTTAAAAATCCTGCTTTTTTATTCCTGTCAAATTCGTTTTTCTTTTGTTCAAGCATGTCTGCAAAAATTGTCACATCCTGACCGATACCTGCTGTCTCTTTTTGTTCATGGCAGTTTTCTTCAAGCCCGTTTTTATATTTTTTTAGAAAATCATACCATATATCAGTAACCATCTTATTTAACCACACTTTATGAAATGATACTTCAAGCCCGCTTATCAAAAGGTTTACAACACTTATCCTCTCATCAAAGGATGCATCAAATATATTTTGATATGCCTGTTTTCCAGGATTTCCTGCAAGTATATTAAAAATACCATAATCATTTTTGTATTTCTCATAAAGTTCAAAATATGCTGCAACATCTTTTGCCGTATCTTCATGCTGTATAAATTCAGCAATTATATCCTCATCAACTTTTATTCCTATCTCATTGTATGTATCATAAAGATTGCTCAAATCCTCCCAGCCTCTTGCTGTAACAAACTGCATACCATCTATGTCTGCCTCAACTTTATAAAAATTGTTTGGCCTGAGTTCAAGATAATTTATTATTGCTCTGTTTATACGATTGTTTATCGCATATTCTTTCCATATATTAAAATCCGCTTCAACATTTATTTTTCTTACTCGGTCAAGTGTTACCATGTCAAACTCTCTTACGGATTTATTATATTCTGCCGGATTTCCTGCCGCTACTATTATCCAGCCCTTAGGTATCTCCTGATTTCCGAATGTTTTGCATTGCAAAAACTGAAGCATGGTCGGTGCAAGCGTTTCCGACACACAATTTATCTCATCAATAAACAAAATTCCCTCTGGAATACCGCTTTCTTTTATTTTTCTATATACACTTGCTATAATTTCACTCATTGTGTATTCAGTGACAGAAAATTTTTTCCCATTAAATTCTTCCTCCACAATAAATGGAAGACCGACTGCACTCTGTCTTGTATGATGAGTAATCGTATAAGAGACAAGTCCAACCTTACACTCTCTGGCAATCTGTTCCATAATCTGTGTCTTGCCGACACCCGGAGGCCCTATAAGTAATATGGGACGCTGTCTTATAGCTGGAATCATATATTCCCCGTCAGCATCTTTTTTCAAATAAGCTCTAACTGTATTCTTAATTTCTTCCTTTGCTTTCTTAATATTCATTATCTAATCCTCTCATTAATTTTCTTTTTATCGTGCTTTTTCTCCTCACTTTATTCCAGCTCAACCTTCATTGCCCATGCCGGCACTTCACACTCACTCATCTTATCAATAAACACAAATGCTGTCTGATAAGGCATTTTCTTTTTGGGGTATCTTCCCTTTCCATCCGTAAAGTAAAGAAGCCCCTGCAGTTTTTTTATTTCACCTGTATCAATCAGATTATTTACATATTCAAATGCCGGTCTGAAATCAGTGTTTCCTCCGCCAGTCAGTTCAAAATTGTTTATAAGAATATCTATATCCGTGTCTTTCGTGACAATTATATCCGAATGTACCATCTCATCACATTGTATTATGTGGATTTTTCGTTTCATAAAAAAACTGTCTGTCTCTGATAATATTGTAAATGTCTCTCTGAGAAATTTTTTGACAAGTTCTCCGCTTGTCGAATAACTCGTATCGACAACTATTACAAGTTCCTCTATTCTCAAGTTTTCTTTTGTTTCTATCGGCTCAATAAGCGGCATATTTTTATACAATCTCAAACCATAAGTATAATAATTTAAGTCATATTCATCCATGTCTATCCTAAGTTCTTCTTTTAATTTACAAAACTTTCTCAAAAAGTCTTTATAACTTTTCTTTCCTCTCTCCGCTTTTATCTGCTGCTGCCAGAAATTCTTTCCCTCTTCACTGTCTTTGCCCTGACTTTCCTTTTTTATCTCGCTTTGTCTTGATATTTTATCCCATTTATTTTTCGTCTGTTTTTGCGCCGCTGACATTTTATTCTCTTTTGGCCAATGCTTATGTGTATCCGTATAAAACTCAACTGCAAGCCTGTTTATAGTTTCGCTGTCAGTTTTCATAAGCTCTCTGTATATAACTGCCGCCGACAGTCCTGCCTTATTTTCATCCATCTTCTCATAAGTCTGCATCCTCAGCCAGCTAAGAGGTCTTTTTAATGTTTCCTTCTCCATTTTATCGATTGTATATTCAACGATAATATCACATGCTATACCCCACAAAAATAAATCTCTCCCGCCTCTGACCCAAAGATGGCTGTATATGCAATGAAGAACACTGTGTAAATAAAGTCTGTCCAGATATTTTGAATTTTTCTTAAACACACTTATCATATGCTCAGGCTTAAAATATATATAATTTCCATCAGTTGACATTGTATCGATTGTCTCATCAACTTTCGGAATTAGTGAACAAAAAGCCACATCAAAAAATCTAAGTTCCATATAAAGATCGTTTTTTATAAACTTAAAAATATCATTGGCGACCTGCCACTCCCACTCGCTCTGTGTCTGAACTTTTGACATAAAACCCTCCATTCCTGCTAAAGCTAAAAAGAATACCTCTCTTTTCTTATATCTTCTTTTTTACGACGATACTTTAAAATAAGTGCCGTTGCTTCTCCAAACCCCGTCTCATTCGCCTTCACTATTGCAGTTTCTACCATTTCCCTGTCTGACCCAAACAATTCAAGCATAAATTTCACTTCATCAATACTCTTATTCTCAATAAAAATATTGATTATTTTACTTTTATTGTTTTTAAGATATTCCATATATAAATCTTTTTCTAAAGCATTAAGCATATACGGATACATCAACCTGTACATTGCGATTTTTCCTGCGACCTCAACACTTTCTTCTGCTGATGCCTTTGGAAATATGGTATCGTACTGTCTCATATCTGCCCTGCCGCCATCAAAACACTGTCTCGCCCTGAATCCTTCGCCCTCTATATTTCTTCCAAATATATGAGCCGGGGCTATTTCATCATAAGATTCCGTATATTCCGGATAGAGAACTTTTGCAGTTATCTTCTCATCTTTCATATAAGTTACTTCAATCTCCGATGATATGCGGCTTAGAACCTGTCTAAGTCCTGTCACATCTTTTATATCACTTTGAATACATATTTTATGCAAATTTCTACAATTCATAAAAACATCACTGCCAACCTCTTTTATATTACTTCCCATCGTAATATCCATAAGTTTCCTGCAGTTATAAAATGCATTATTCCCTATCTTTTCAACACTTTTTGGAAATGTTATGCTGTTTACAAACTCCCCCGCAAACTCATGGTATAGTACATCTGTATTTCTTTCATCATATTCTCTTTGTAATTCTTTTGGCAGATGCCGAGTTTCAGAAAAACAATATGGTGCAATATCTGTTATCCCTTCCGGGATGTCCACTACACCACTTTTAGAAAACACACGATAAAGTATTGTCCCTATCTTATTATCATCCACTATCAAAATCAAATCGCTTATCTTTCTTATCATTTTTATCACTTGTCCTTCTAATACTTAATAAATATGATGCAAGGTTCAAAAGCAAATAGCAATGTATGTTTACTACAAATTGCTATTTGTTTACATTTACATACTAACAGCCCGAAAACAAAGTTTCCGAGCTGTTTATTTCACTTTATCAAAATCTGATAATCATATCAATGTACCCGATACTATTTTTCCAAAAGTTCGTCAATCATCTTGTCCATCTGCTCAATATTTTCAGCCTTGACTGTTGATTTTATTGAAACTATGTTTTCACATATTTCAATGTTCTTCATGCCTTCAAGACTTTCACGCATCTTCTTAGCTGCAAGCGGAGCCCATGAACCATTCTCAACAAGTGCCGCTTTTCTCTTTTGGAAATTCTTTGCTTTCAAGTGACCAAGGAAATCCTCCATAACCGGGAAAAGTCCACCGTCATATGTCGCACATGCAAGCACCATCTTGTCGTACCTGAAAGCAGCCTCTACAGCTTCTGCCATATCGTCTCTTGAAAGATCCATTACTTCCATCTTTTCAACACCTTTGGCTTTAAGTTTTTCAGCTATCTGCTTTGCTGCTTTTGCAGTATTTCCATGAATTGACGCATAAGCCACAAGAACACCTTCATCCTCCGGCTCATAACTGCTCCATGTATTATACAAATCAAGATAATATCCAAGATTTTCTTTTAATACAGGACCATGAAGTGGACAAATTGTCTGAATGTCAAGTGCCGCTGCCTTTTTCAAAAGATTCTGCACCTGTGCACCATATTTTCCTACTATATTAAAATAATATCTTCTTGCTTCACAAGCCCATCCTTCTTCATCCTCAGAATCAAGCGCACCAAACTTTCCAAAACCGTCTGCTGAGAAAAGTATTTTCTCTGTCTTTTCATATGTAACCATAACTTCCGGCCAGTGAACCATCGGTGCCATAACAAATGTAAGCGAATGACTTCCGAGAGAAATCTCATCGCCCTCTTTAACTACAACCTGTCTGTCTGAAAAATCTTCATCGAAGAATTGAGGAAGCATCTGGAATGTCTTAGCATTTCCAATAAGTTTCATATCAGGATATTTCTCCGCAATAAGCTTGATATTTGCCGCATGGTCAGGCTCTAAATGTGAAATAACAAGATACTCAGGTTTCTTTCCGTCAAGTGTCTCCTCAACGTTTTTTACCCATTCGTCTGTTGCTCTTGCGTCAACTGTATCCATAATAGTTATTTTATCATCAAAAATAATATATGAATTGTATGAAACTCCATCAGGAACAACGTACTGGCTCTCAAAAAGGTCAATATCCTTATCATCAACACCAACATATTTAATACTGTCCGAAATAAACATAATCTTAATTTCTCCTTTCATTAATCAAATAATTTAAACATTTTTTCTATCACCTCTACAGTACCATCTATACCGTAGCAAGCTGTATTAAGACACATATCATAATTTTCTGAATGACCCCAGCGGCGGCCTGTATAATAATTATAATATGCTTTTCTGACGCGATCCATCGCTCTTACTTTCTCTGCCGTCTCATCGTATCCTGCACCTGTACATACCATATCGTGTTTAACTCTCTGTTCAAATGGAGCACCTATAAACACTGAAACATGTGGTATGTCCGCATGTTCAAGCACAACATCTGCACAGCGTCCAAGGAAAATACAATCACCTTTTTTTGCCATTTCCTCTATCATCTGGCTCTGCGCAAAGAAAAGTTCATCGTTTCCCGAAAATTTACGAAGTGAAAATGGTGTCTTGTTTAACCAGCCTTTTTTGCTGTCTGCCTGCGATGCATCGACTGACGAAAAGTCTTTGCCTATATGCTCACAAGCCATTTTTATAATCTCATTATCATAGTATGACATGTTTAATTTTGTTGAAAGCCTTAAGCCAACCTCATGTCCGCCGCTTCCATATTGGCGTCCTATACATAAAATCTTGTTTTTTCCGCCCTTAAATATACTCTTCATTTCAGAAATATCACTTACAAAACTATCCGGCAATTGTTTTGTCGGATTGTACTGCTCAAGCATTTCATTAAGTTCTTCAAGTTCTTTTCTGCACTCATTTGCAACGCTTGAATCTTTTATGGTAGAAATCATATTTCCTATAAGAATCGTCTCATCTCTTATAAAATGTCTCTTATCTTCATCAAGATGTTTAAGCATCTTTTTAACAGACAAATCTTTTCCTGCCGGAAATACTTTTCCCATCGTACTTCCTGTTGCCTCATAAACTTTTACGTCAAGCTCATAGATTTTTTCTACAAGCTGTTTTACATCATATTTTTCCATATCTATACACCTCCAAAAAATGTCCTTTGTCCGCATCTATAATGCAGACAACAACAAATGATTATCAATATCCTACTTTTACACCTTTACCTGTCATATATCCGCTTATCTTTCCTGCCTTATAGTCTTTTTTCTTTGTTGCTATAGGTACTGACGGGTCTGTAGGGTCATAATTTATTGAACCTGTAACCTTTATGGTTGCTTCTTTTCCAAGAGGTCCCGGCTGTTTTGAATTTCCTTTTTCAATTTTTACCTGACTTCCTACCGCCACATAATCGTAAAGCCACTTCGCATCTGCTACAGTCATTCTTATACAGCCTGCTGATGCAGCACTTCCAAGTTTATTGTAAGTTGTAGGGTTAAGTGCATAATGCGATTTGCTTCCTACCGCTATTGCATGAAAATAAACATTTCCTACAACATGGCTTGCCCACCTCGCATATACTGTACTTCCATCAGGCTCATTCATAGGTTTCAAACTGTATTTTGATGCCTGACCGTTACTGCTTATGGAATATGAACCTAACGGAGTATAAGATGATGCCGTTGTAAGACCTGCCTCTCCTGAAACAGTTGCAGTATCTCTTCCGACAGACACTGTACATGTCTTTACCGGAATAATATAACCTTTTTTCTGTCTGTCATACGCATATATCGTAACACAGCAGGCTGCTCTGTTTACTACAATCTTAAGTTTATTGTTTCCTTTTTTTAATTTGAGAATGTTTGTGAGGTCTGTAATTTTATCACCGTTTTTATAATAAAATTTGTATGTCTTTCCGGCATATGTCTCATAACGCCATCCGTTTTTGCCGACATCAACCGTTTTTACGTTAAACTCTTTTGTTCTGAATTTTATTTCTCTGTTCCATTGTGTATAACCGCAGGCAACAACCTGAAATCTGCCTTTTTCCGTATATTTATAATTTGCGATATACGCTTTATTTGAATATACTCCGACAAGGCTTTTTCCAAACTTTCTTTTACCGTTTTTAATACTGTAAACTTTAAATCTTACGCTCTTAATCTTTCCCGGAATATATGCATTAACAATTTTAAACTTGCATGTTCCGTTTGAGAGTTTAACTACCGTAAGAGTTCCGTTTTTCACTTTAAGTGTTGCATTTCCTGTAGCCTTAAGAGTTCTTGTTATTCCTGCATTGTCAGTAACCAAAACTTCTATCTTGTACTTTCCAAATTTATAATTTATGGATTTTAACGGTATGTCTGAGTAATAATATGTACTTGTCCCATTGTGTACACCTTTTGCGGTACATACAATTTTGCCGGCACTGTCATAAATATTAAATGTAACATCCTTTACTACCAATGCTGAATTTACTTTTTCCACAAATACACGAAAAGTCTGATTTTTTTCCGTCTTTGCTGTCGATTTTGAACCTATCTTTCCATATGTAAGTGCAACATCAAACTGTGTCTTTGCAATTTCCTCTTTTCCTGCTGCAAGTTTGCTGTTCTGGACAGTGATAACAGTATCATATTTTCCGTATGATGTACAGTATTTTGTAAGGTCAATGTCCCAGCTTTTTGATGCATTCGGTATTTCAACAGAAGAACCTATCTTCTGCTCATTCGTTCCGTCTTTTTTTACAATTGAAAGCTGAATCTGATTATCTTTGCCCGGTACCAAAACATCATTATTGGAATTGATAAACGATATGGTTCTGTTCGTTTTTGATTTGTAACCGTCAACCTTTAAAACCATATTTTCTCTGTGTACTGTAAAATCACACTTAGTCGGTGCCTGTACTGTAAGATTGTCACTCATAACAAATGATACTGTATACTCTTTATAAGCATATGTCTTTAAATCAGACATTGAAAATGAACCTGTATATTGTCCATTTTTACAATTGTCGGCATCAAACGTAACAGGCTGTTCAAGCACAATTACTTCCTTGCCATCATTATCATTATATGTAACTTTTGTTGTCATGCTCTTTGTTGCCGCAGTGTCAATACCGTTTAATGTGTATATACATATACCATTTGTACGGTCCGTATTTACATTTGCACTGTACTCTGCCGCCTTTGCATTGGATGAAACTGAAAAAAGTGCAGTAAATGCTATCACCAAAAACATCATTTGTAATATTCCAATCTTTTGTCTTTGTCTACCTTTTTCTAACATTTTGTTCCTCCCATTTAAATAAAATTGATTTTCACAGATATATTTTACCACTTCTTAATATTGTAATGCAAGCAAAGACACCACAATATTTTATGATTTAGCTAAGATGTATTTTCTCTCAAATCATAATACACTATGGTGTCATTTTTTTGCTTTATTTTATATTTTCATGTATATTTTTTATGCTTTCTGTCACAAGTTTTTTAAATTCTTTTGAAACTCGGTCTGCTGTCTCCTGCACTTCATTGTGGCTGAGCTTTGTAACACTCATTCCACTTGCAAGATTGGATATGCATGAAATTCCACATATCATCATCCCCATGTGATTTGCCGCTACTGCCTCGCATGCAGTGCTCATTCCGACAGCATCGGCTCCAAGTGTTCTGCACATCTTTATCTCTGCCGGACTCTCATATGCCGGCCCCGTAAACTGAAGGTAAGTTCCTTCCTTAATATCAATGTCAAGCAGTGCCGCCGTCTTTTTTATTATCTTTCTTAACTTTATGTCGTATATCTCGCTCATATCAGGAAATCTTACACCGAATTCATCAATATTTCCCCCGATAAGAGGTGACGGAACAAAACTTGATATCTGGTCTTTTATAAGCATGAAATCTCCGGGTCTGAAATCATAATTTACACCGCCACTCGCATTCGTGAGGAACAAAACTTTTGCACCCATAAATTTCATAAGCCTTATCGGAAGCACCACATCCGACATATCATATCCTTCATAGTAATGCACACGCCCCTGCATACATACAACAGGCACATCTCCCACATAACCGAAAATATATTTTCCCTGATGACCGGGAACAGTTGATACCGGAAACCCTTCTATATCATGATAGTCAAGTTCACAAACAACCTCTATTCCCTGTGCATAATCTCCAAGACCCGAACCGAGAACAAGTGCTATCTCCGGCTTAAAATCGACCTTGTTTACAAAACATTCGTAACATTTCTTCAACTTATCATAAATTTCTTTTGAATCCTTTCCCATACCAAAACCTCCTTATTTTAAGTGTTATCCTGCAATTCCTTTTCCAAGTTTACCTGTATAAAGCTGATAATACTTTCCTTCTTCTTTTATAAGCTCATCATGAGTTCCACGCTCAATAATTCTTCCCTGCTCAAGAACCATGATACAATCGCTGTTTCTGACTGTCGAAAGTCTGTGAGCAATAACGAAAGTTGTTCTTCCTTTCATAAGACCGTCCATTCCCTGCTGTACAAGTTTTTCTGTTCTTGTATCTATAGAACTTGTAGCCTCATCAAGTATAAGTGCCGGCGGGTCGGCAACTGCTGCCCTGGCGATTGCAAGAAGCTGCCTCTGTCCCTGGCTTAAGTTTGCTCCGTCACCTGTAAGCATTGTATCATATCCATCAGGCAGTCTTGTTATAAAGCTGTGTGCATTGGCAAGTTTTGCCGCCTTTATGATTTCTTCATCTGTAGCATCAAGCTTACCATACTGTATATTTTCTTTTACTGTTCCTGTAAACAGATGTGTATCCTGTAAAACGATACCAAGTGAGCGTCTCAAGTCATTTTTCTTTATCTTATTTACATTGATACCGTCATATCTTATCTTTCCATCCTGAATATCATAAAATCTGTTTATAAGATTTGTGATAGTAGTTTTTCCTGCTCCTGTCGCTCCGACAAAAGCTATCTTCTGACCCGGTTTTGCATACAAAACAATATCATGAAGTATCATCTTGTCATCATTGTATCCAAAATCAACGTGGTCAAATACTATGTCACCTTTCATATGCGCATAAGTCGTTGTACCATCATCCTTATGGAAATGTTTCCATGCCCACATTCCAGTATGCTCAGCCGTCTCAACAATCTCACCTTTTTCATTTTCTTTTGCATTGACAAGCTCAACATATCCGTCATCAACCTCAGGTTTCTCATCGAGAAGCTTGAAAATTCTATCGGCACCTGCAAGTGCCATTACAATTGAGTTAAACTGCTGGCTCATCTGATTTACAGGCATTGAAAATGATTTATTGAATGTAAGGAAACTTACAAGAGCTCCTATGGTAAATCCGCCTACACCGTTTAATGCAAGTATACCACCTACCATTGCACAAAGAACATAACTGATATTTCCAAGCTGGGCATTTATAGGCATAAGTATATTGGCAAATTTGTTTGCATTGTTTGCACTGTCAAACAACTGATCATTCAATTTGTCAAAGCCTTCCTTGCTTTCTTCTTCGTGGCAAAATACCTTGACAACCTTCTGACCTTCCATCATCTCTTCAACATAACCGTTTAACTTACCTATATCTCTCTGCTGTGCCATAAAGTAAGAACCGCTTAATCCTCCAAGTTTCTTTGTCACTGCCAACGTAACTCCGACCATGGCAATTGTAAGTACGGTAAGAGGCACATTGAGTATAAGCATATAGATAAAGACGCTGACTACAGTTATTGCACTTGATATTGCCTGTGGAATACTCTGGCTTATCATCTGTCGAAGCGTATCTATATCGTTTGTATAAAGTGACATAATATCTCCATGTGCATGAGTATCAAAATATTTAATAGGAAGTGTCTCCATTTTATTAAACATTTCTATTCTAAGTCGTTTAAGTGTACCCTGTGTTACATATATCATAAGTCTGTTGTATAAAAATACTCCTACAACACCTGCCGCATAAAATGCCCCGACTTCTGTTATTTTGGCAAAAAGTTTAGAAAAATCAGGGTTGGAACTCTGTGACAAAGGTAATATATATTTATCAATAAGTGTCTGAGTAAACATTGTTCCCTGATTTGTGGCAAATACGCTTACCACTATTCCAATAACCACGATAATACAGTGAAGCCAGTAATATTTAAATATGTATTTCATCAATTTGACAAAAAGTTTACCGGGATTTTCTATCTTCATTCCGGATTTCATCCCTTTAGGTCCCGGTCCCTTTGGTCCTCTAGCCATAAAAACTTATCCTCCTATATTTATTTTTCATCGAAATCTGCATTACCATTTACCTGAGATTCATATACTTCTTTATAAATCTCATTGCTTTCAAGAAGTTCATCCGATGTTCCGAATTCATTTACGCATCCGTCTTCCATAACGATTATCTTGTCACAGTCCTTTATGCTTGATACTCTCTGTGCAATGATAATCTTTGTTGTACCAGGTATTTCCTCGGCAAATGCTTTTCTTATCTTTGCATCTGTGGCTGTATCTACGGCACTTGTCGAATCATCAAGAATAAGCACCTTAGGCTTCTTTATAAGCGCCCTTGCAATACAAAGTCTCTGTTTCTGTCCGCCTGATACATTATTTCCACCCTGTTCAATATATGTATTGTATCCATCCGGCATTCTATCAATAAATTCGTCTGCGCAGGCAAGTTTACATGCTTTTATACATTCCTCATCTGTTGCATTTTTGTCCCCCCAGCGAAGATTTTCAAGTATTGTTCCGCTAAACAGAACATTTTTCTGCAATACAACTGAAACTTCATCTCTAAGAGCCTCAATATCATACTCTCTTACATCGACACCACCGATTTTTACACAGCCATCTGTGACATCATAAAGACGGCTCAAAAGATTTACAAGACTTGATTTAGCACTTCCTGTTCCTCCTATGACACCTATTGTCTGTCCTGATTTTATCTCAATATTTATATCTTTTAATACAGGAGTTTTTGCGTCTTTTTTGTAGCTGAAGTTTACATGTTCAAATAAAATATCACCGTTTTTAATTTCCATAACAGGTTCTTTAGGGTTTGTTATGTCAGGCTTTTCATTTATTACTTCACATATACGCTCTGCACTTGATACACTCATTGTTATCATTACAAATACCATTGAAAGCATCATAAGACTCATAAGAATATTCATACAGTAAGCAAGAAGTGTTGAGAGCTTACCAATATCCATGCTGCCACCTACAATAAGCTTTGCACCTACCCAGCTTATAATAAGTATACAACTGTAAACTGTCAGATTCATAAGAGGCATATTGTAAGCAACCGTTTTTTCTGCCTTGATAAACATTTTGTATACATTTTCACTTGCTTTAGTAAACTTTTTCTGTTCAAAACCTTCTCTTGAATAAGCCTTGACTACTCTTATGGCATTTACATTCTCCTGAACACTTTCATTCAATTTATCATATTTCTTGAAAACCTGATCAAAGTATTTCATTGCTATCTTTATTATAAGTGCAAGAAAACATCCGAGTATGATAACTGCAATAAGATAAATTGATGCAACCCTTGCATTTACATAAAATGACATTGCCATAGCACAGATAAGACTTGCAGGTGCTCTCATACACATACGAAGTATCATTTGATACGCGTTCTGAACATTTGTCACATCAGTTGTAAGTCTTGTTACAAGACCTGAAGTACTAAACTTATCAATATTTGAGAAACTGAAAGTCTGTATATTATCGTACATCGCCTTTCTTAAGTTTCTCGCAAATCCTGTCGATGCACTTGCACCGTATTTTCCACCCATTGCGCCTGCCCAAAGGCTTATTAACGCTGTTAATACCATGAGTGCGCCCATAAGGTAAATATGTCTAAGATTACCTTTTTGTACGCCATCACTAATTATTGAACCCATTATCAATGGAATTATTGTTTCCATGATAACTTCCAAAATCATAAATACAGGAGTAAGAATCGAATCTTTTTTAAATTCTTTAACCTGTGCGCCTAATGTTTTAAGCATTTTTGTCCTCCTTATAATTTATTAATTAAGAACATGAAACCGTTACTGCACAGCAACTGAAATTTTCAATGTTCTAATCCACTCTCTTATGGCATCATCCCATCCTCTATCGAGTGTTTTATCCATCGTAAACTCTTTGTGAGTGATACCTGTAACCATCGTAAGCTCACCTTTTTCAAACTTTATCTGAAGATACATGTCAGGCATTTCCTTCAAATATCTCGAAAGCACACCACTGTTTTCAAGAATTTTTTCTGCACATTCACGGCTTGCCTTAAGAGATATCTTCATATACTCAGGTGTCTTTTTTCCTTTTATGTAATCAAATAAAAAATCTCTTGCCTCACTCCAATAAAGAAGTGGCTGCAATTGATTTTCCTTTTCATCATCATACCAATTTAAATTTCTTTTTCCTTTTATTTCAAATGCCGCAAATGTTATCACTTTTGAGTTTTCCAATAAAAACTCATCAAATGTCTCTTTTAACAGCAGATGAGCCATCGTAATTTTTATATCATTTATTTTTAAACTTAACATAAAATCTCAACTTTCCGTAAATACTATTTACACGACAACAAATGCAGATTTCAATACCAGCGTTTCTGTATGTTGTCTTTATATATATGTAACTGTTAATCACTTTACACAGCATTTGACTGACATATAAGTTCAGACAATGTGCAAATATATGAATTCTGTTTAGCGCATTTTGCATAATTCATATTATCAACAATAAAAATGCGCAGAAATGAGGTCAAAATGAAAAAAAATGCTGAAATAATGAGAGAAGTTGCTTCACTTTGCAGCAAATACTGTAGCTGTGATGATTGCGGATGCGGTTCTAAAAACTCATCATCAGCCAATGCATCCTGTCAGACTTGTACACATTACGATGAAAAAAACGTATGCGACATCGATCTCTATGAAGAAATCGTAACTAATCATCAGTTGTAATACTGTCATTTTTTGATGTTGTAGGTCAAAAGGTATTTTGTCCCAACTGACGCCACGGATTGCTTCATTTTTTAAAGTGTGCTTTACTTTTACAGATAAAGCACACTTTTTTTATTTACCGTTTATATTTTATTGTTACTAATTATCTTCCTGTTGTCTGGTAAGCATGTATAAATCAAAACACTTTTATCTTCCAACAAATACAGCTATACTTCTTGGCTGCATAAGATACTCTCTATATGTACATCTCTCCTGCTTTGCCTTTTTTCTCCTTTTCCTTTTTGCCGGCACTTGCAAAAATTCTCCTACAGATGTATCAACTACAGGGTACCATTTTCTTCCTGCGGCAGGATTCGGAAGTTCAAATACTTTTTTCTCCCAAAACATATTAAAAACTATGTATATATCATCGTCCTCATTTTCACCGTATTTTCCACCAAGAAGCACCCCAAGCATACGGCTGTAATTTGAGAAATCCGCTCTCCATGCCTGCATGCCGTGAATAGATATATCAGGTATGCCGACACCCTTTGTGTCTAACATTGTAAATGGTTCTTTTGCATGAAGTATGCAATGTTCTTTTCTAAATGCTATAAGTTTTTTTACAAAATCTAAAATATCCTGCTCAGATTTAGTGTGGTTCCAATTAAGCCATGTAATATTGTCGTCATGACAATACGCATTATTGTTACCAAGCTGGGAATTTCCAAATTCATCTCCAGCAAGAAGCATAGGCGTTCCCTGACTGCACAAAAGCATCATAAACGCATTTCTTATCTGGTTCATTCTGCTGCGAATAATAGCTCTTTTTCTTGTCTTTCCCTCTACACCGCAGTTCCAACTGTAATTAAACTCCGTTCCATCCCTGTTTCCCTCACCGTTTGTTTCATTGTGTTTTATATCGTATGAAACAAGATCCATAAGTGTAAAACCATTTACATGCGTTATAAAATTGATAATGGAGTAAGCTGATGAATTTCTCTTAAATCTTTCTGCAAATGTCTGAACCATTCCCTCATCACTTTTTAGGAAACGTCTTGCATCATTCATAAATCCTTCATTGTACTCGGCAAGAGAATCATTATTTAGTGCTCCCGTATTGCGCAGCATATTTTCGTCCCAATAAGATGTCATAAGCTTTACACCCGAAATAATAGGGTCAGATACAAGCGATATTGAAGGCATAACTTCCTGATTTATCCTAAAACCGTCTATATGATAATTTATAACCCAATGTCTCAAACAGTCAGTCATAAGACATAAGTTTGTCCCAGGCATAAAGTATATATCCATAAGCACCTCAATACCTGCAAGATGCATCTGTTTGACAAACTCTTTGAACTCTCTGTCTGAATGTCCTGCTTCTGATGCATAAGAAGATTTTGGAGCCAGATAATATGTATTTTTTGTTCCATAGCCCCAATAGTTTAACTTTTGGTTTTTCTCATGCTCTTTGTCTTTTTTTTCTTCAAAAGATGTATATTCGTCATAACAAAGTTCATCAAACTCATAACACGGTAAAAGCATAATGGCATTTATTCCTAGTTCTTTTAAATATGGTATCTTTTCCGCAATTCCTAAATACATCCCCTTATTTTTGACTTTTGAAGAAGAATGTTTTGTAAAACCTCTTACATGAAGCTGGTACATTATCACTTCGTTAAAATCTCTTCCCGGCATCACATCATCCTGCCAGTCAAATTCTTCAAGACATATGCCGGCACGCAGAAAATTAGAACCTTTACGCTTTCCCCATTTCTCACGACCATGTATAATCTGTGCATACGGATCTACAAATTCCTGACCGTCCGCCTCATACATATATTCATATTCTTCTGACAGTACGGCTGCAATATCACAGTTGTCATAACCTCTGATTCCCGTAATTGTCAGGAAATAAACGCTTCCTTTTTTATATTCATCTTTCAAAGGAATAACTGCTGCAGGAAGTTTTCTTCCTATACGATAAAGTTTCAGCGCACACACTTTTTTGTCCGGCAGATAAACCGCAAACTGCACTCCCTTGACTACTTTTGTCACTCCCAGTGTAAGTGTGTCTCCGGGCTGAACATTAAACAACTCCTTTGACATCTTCATTTTCTCCATTCAATTTGTAATATTTTTATTTTACTACAAAATTAAGTTATCTGCAAAACATTATTTGTTAAATATTTGTGTTCATCATATTAACAATCAATAAACTATTAAAACATTTTTTCCCTACGCCCTTGCAAATTAGCCATTTTTCTGTAAAATAGAAAGAGTTGTATAGTTAATGATTTAAGAAAGGAAACATTTAAATGATACAAGCCAGCAATATAACACTGCGCCTTGGAAAAAAGGCACTTTTTGAAGATGTAAACATTAAATTTACAGAGGGAAACTGTTATGGTCTTATCGGTGCAAACGGTGCCGGAAAGTCGACATTTTTAAAAATTCTCACAGGTGAAATTGAACCAAGTAAAGGTGAAGTTATTATAACTCCGGGTCAAAGGCTTTCATTCTTAAAACAGGATCACTTCAAATACAATGAATTTGTTGTTCTTGATACAGTCATTATGGGTAATGAACGTCTTTACCAGATAATGAAAGAAAAAGATGAGATATATGCTAAAGAAGATTTTTCTGAGGAAGACGGAATTAAAGCCGGAAAACTTGAAGAAGAATTTGCAAACATGGACGGATGGAACGCTGAATCCGATGCTGCAACACTCTTAAACGGACTTGGACTTCCCACTGATATTCACTATAAAAAAATGAGTGAACTTCCCGACAGTGATAAAGTAAAGGTTTTACTTGCTCAGGCACTTTTTGGAAATCCTGATATCCTTCTGCTTGATGAGCCTACAAACCATTTGGATCTTGATGCTATCGACTGGCTCGAGGAATTTCTTATAAATTTCGACAATACTGTTATTGTTGTTTCACATGACCGTTACTTCCTTAATAAAGTCTGCACACATATTGCTGATATAGATTATGCTAAAATCCAGCTTTATGCCGGCAACTATGACTTTTGGTATGAGTCAAGCCAGTTAATGATTAAACAGATGAAGGAAGCCAACAAAAAGAAAGAAGAAAAAATTAAAGAACTTCAAAACTTTATTCAGAGATTTAGTGCAAACGCTTCTAAATCAAAACAGGCTACATCCCGTAAACATGCACTTGAAAAAATTCAGCTTGATGAAATGAAACCTTCAAGCCGTAAATATCCATATATTGATTTCAGACCTGACAGAGAAATCGGTAATGAAGTCCTTACTGTTGAACATATCTCAAAAACCATAGACGGAGTTAAAGTTCTTGACGATATTTCATTCGTAATAAACAGAGAAGATAAAGTTGCATTTGTCGGAAGCAACACTATCGCTGCAACTACTCTTTTCCAAATACTTACAGGAGAAATTGAACCTGACGAGGGAACATTTAAATGGGGCGTAACAACAAGTTTTTCTTACTTCCCTAAAGACAATACTGAACTTTTTGACAGAGATGAAACTATCGTTGACTGGCTTATGCCTTTCTCTCCTGAAAAAGACCCTACTTATGTAAGAGGTTTCCTCGGCCGTATGCTCTTCCCTGGTGAGGACGGTGTAAAGAAGGTCAATGTACTTTCCGGCGGAGAGAGAGTTCGTGTTATGCTCTCAAAAATGATGATTCTTGGCTCAAATGTTCTTGTAATTGATGAACCTACAGCTCACCTTGACATGGAATCAATCACTGCACTCAACAACGGACTCATAAAATTTCCTGGTGTTATCCTCTTTACTTCACAGGATCATCAGTTTATACAGACTATCGCAAACCGTATTATGGAGATTACTCCTGGCGGACTTATCGATAAACTCACAACATACGATGAGTATCTCGAAAGCGATGAGATGGCAAGAAAGAGACAGATTTTATCTGTACAGAGCGATGATGAAGATTAATTTCTTATTATCTGATTATTCTTAAAATCCATATTGCAAGATTTGTATTATTGAGATTATTTTTATATTTTTAGGTTTTACTGCAAAACAAAAAACAGAGAGTCTTTTCCAAACTCTCTGTTTTTTGTATCTGTTATTTTATTTATGTCTACTATTGTTTTCTGTTATTTTTTTGTCTGCCTTATTTTAACTTTATTTTATTTTTAAACATAAGCATTAAATAACTATTCTTTGTAGAGAATATTTTCAATAATGAAACGAGGTCTCTCTTTAACTTCCATATATATCTTTCCAATGTATTCACCAATAATACCAAGGGATAAAAGAATAAGTCCGCCTATTCCCCACAACGATATAACTATTGTAGTCCACCCCTGAACAGTATGTCCCAAAGCCCACACTACGAGAAAATATATAAGCATAACGATACTAACAGTAAATACAAATGTACCTAATGTTGTTATCATTCTTATCGGCTTGACACTGCATGATGTTATTCCGTCTATCGCAAAAGAAAGCATCTTCTTTAAAGGATACTTTGACTCTCCCGCAAACCTTTCGTGTCTCTCATAATATACGACATCTGTCTCATATCCAATCATAGGAACTATTCCTCTGAGAAAAAGATTAACTTCCTTATACTTTGCAAGTCCCTCTAACGCTCTCTTGCTCATTAGACGATAATCTGCATGATCCTGCAATGTATCTGCACCCATAAATTTCATAAGCTTATAAAATGCATGCGCAGTACCCCTTTTAAATACTGTATCTGTAGCTCTTGTGGAACGGACTCCATAAACAACATCCTTTCCTTCATTAAACTTGTCGATAAACTGTTCAATAACTCCAACGTCATCCTGCAAATCAGCATCGAGTGAAATAGCCGCATCTGCATAATCTTTTGCAGTCATAAGACCCGCAAGCAATGCATTCTGGTGGCCTTTATTGTGAGCAAGATTTATACCTGTGAAAATTGGATCAGACTCATGCAAGTCCATTATCATATTCCATGTATTGTCCTTAGAACCATCATTTACAAAAGCAATTTTACTTTTATCACTTATTTTTCCGCTTTTTATTAATCCGGTCATAATACTTTTAAGCTGTTTTGATGTTTCAGGCAAAACTTCCTGCTCATTATAGCATGGAATTACAAGCCATATTATTTTTTTCATATTGTCAATTCCCTATCCTTATTTATTTTATATAACAATGTCAGATTGATGTTGCTCGCACCTGCAATGTGACAGACAACATCCGATACATAAATTTTTACTTTCTAAATCAGTATCATTACTTAAACATACCGCCAAGAACCTGATTTACAAGTTTTCCGTCAGCTTTACCCTTTACTTTCGGCATGAGAACTTTCATAATCTTTCCTTTATCTTTTGCTGTAGGCTCAGCAATTTCAAGTTCTGACAAAACACTCTCAATAACGGTCTTAATCTCTGCCTCATCCATCATCTTTGGTGCATATTCCTCTAATACCTTGATTGTATAATTGCACTCTTCAATAACATCTGTTCTGTCAGCAGGTGTCATCTCCAAAGTTTCTTTAGTCTGCTTTATAAGCTTTAATATAATCTGATCACCTTCTGCATCTGTTATCTCTTCTCTTTTATCTATCTGAAAATTTTTGAGTGCCGTAAGAAGGCTGGATAATACCGCTTTTCTTTCTTTATCTCTTGCTTTCATTGCAGCCATCATTTCGCCTCTTATAAAATCTACTTTATTCATTGTATTTTCCTCCTATAATTTTTTCATAAAAGCAAAAATCGCAGAATAATCCAATGAAAATTCTACGACCTTTAAACTGGGCTACAAGGATTCGAACCTTGAAATGCTGGAGTCAGAGTCCAGTGCCT
>CAKRFU010000013.1 GCA_934320845.1 uncultured Lachnospiraceae bacterium | reverse complement strand
TTGTAATTTATTATGTAATAGCATACTAATATTTTACCATAAATCTCAGGTTTTTCGGAACTTGAGATTTATTTTTTTACATAGAAAATGCTGCCGCACTCATTTTTTAATGCGACAGCCCCATTTTATTATTCAGTATTAACCTAAAGGTTATAGGTTGTATTTGTACGTTTTCTATTTTTCTTTATTTCTTTTATTGCTCTCAAAAGCCTTTTCACCTTTTCGGATGGCTCTTTTGAATAAAGCAGTCCAAATGGTATTCCATACCCCCAATTTACCGGAATAACTTTCATAAGAGGATGAACATTTCCTCATGCTTTTTACAATATATATTCCATCTGTCTTTCTTTTGTTTTGAGTCCCATCTTTTCATAAAATTTTTCTGCTGAAGTATTTCCAGCCCATACATTCAATGTTACTTCGTAACATCCCAGTCTTTTAGCTTCACGTTTTACATATTCAAACAGGCTCTCGCCTACATGCTGTCCTCTTGTTGACGCATCCACACAAAGGTCATCTATAAAAAGTGATTTAAACGGTACCATATTATTTGAAAATGGCTGTTCTCTCAACTGGCAGAATGCATACCCCATACATATATCATCATCCTTTACAGCCGCATAAACAGGTTTTGTATCATCCTTTAACATTTCCGCAAGTTCTTCATTTGTATACTTTGTAGTCCCCGGAATAAAAATGTCCGGTCTTATGTCAGCATGTATCTGAAGCACCTGCTTCAATAATTCAATCAACCTTGGTATATCTTTTTCCTGTGCTCTCCTTATATTCATCACAACCTCCCTCCATCGTACTGTTATTCTGCTTTTATATTTCCCTTATTGATGTTTTCCTGTATCAGTTTGTCCGTGACCTCATACAACCTCTCTGAACCAAGCTTTGTCTTGCTCTGTCTGCCATAAACCTGCTCTTTCGTCACACCATGCTCTCTCCAGTCACTGCCGCCGTTACTGTTATTTAATATTAACGGTTGAAGATTGTCCATTGCATGAGCAAATTTTGACTCCGCTGTCTCAAAGGCTTCAAACTCATCAAAAAGTTTTATGAGCTCTTCTTTTTGTTCCTCCGGCAATATAGAAAAAATCCTCTCTTTTGCAGCATCCTCCCTCGCCTTCTGCGTCTTAAGATTTTCTGCATCATACGCGTATGTATCACCTGCATCTATCTCTACTATATCATGTATCAGGCACATAAGCATAACTTTTCCTATATCCACAGGCTCATTTGAGTATTCTTTTAGCAGATATGCCATAATCGCCATATGCCATGCATGCTCCGCATCGTTTTCGTTTCTGCCATGCCCCGACAAATGCGTTTGTCTGAATATATTTTTTTCCTTATCTATTTCCAATGCAAAATCAAGCTGCTTTTTTAACCTCTCATCCATCTGTTTATCCCTCCTGAAACTCTCTTTATTATAACATTACTCACGTACATTTTCTACTCTGCATCCAAAGACAAAAACAGAGACTTAAAAGTTTACGGTCACATCATCTGTGTGAACAGTAATCTTTTTAAATCTCTGCCTTTTTAATATGTAAATATACAAAAATACAAATATGTGGATATTAAACTATTTTTTATTTCCAAACTTCGTCAGCAATCTCTTTTACAAGTGCAAGTTTTGCCCACTGCTGTTCTTCTGTAATTTTATTACCAATCTCGCAAGAAGCAAATCCGCATTGTGGACTTAAACATAAACGATCGAGCGGAATATATTTTGCCGCCTGATTTATTCTTGCCTTTACTGCTTCCTTATCTTCAAGTTCAGGTTTCTTAGTTGTGATAAGTCCAAGTACAACTTTCTTATCAGGTGAAACTTTTGCAAGAGGTGCAAATCCACCTGATCTCTCATCATCATATTCCAAAAGAAGTGCATCCACATTTTCCTGTGCAAATACATAATCTGCCACTGAATCATATGGTCCGCTTGTAAAGAATGTTGAATGATAGTTTCCTCTGCAGATATGTGATGTAATTGTCATATCCTCCGGCTTTTTCTCAAGTGCAATATTATTTACTTTCAAAAGCTGTGCCTTTACATCCTCGATATCAAGCCCAAGAGATTTATATCTCTGTTTTGCAGCATCCCCGACAATTGCACCCCATGTACAATCGTCAAACTGAAGATTACGGCATCCTGCTTCATAAAACTGTCTGATAACTTCCTGATACGCTGTTCCTATATCCTGAATAAGTTCATCATCAGTCTCATAAAACTTTCTTGTTCTTTCTATATTCTGAGGAACTATCATCTGCTGATACATCTGTGCAGGTGCAGGAATAGTATATTTTGCTACAGTATTATCATCTTCAAACTGTTTAAGGAATTTAAAATACTCCACAAATGGATGTGTTTTTGCCTTAACCTTACCTACAAGATAAGTTGCTTCAAGGTCTGCCATTTCTCCATTAAACTGTACTCCGCCACCTTTTTTCTCATGTGCAACGCCATCAAATCCCCACATAAAATCAAGATGCCAGAATTTTCTACGGAATTCTCCATCTGTAATTGCATGAAATCCCGCTACTTTCTGTTTTGCAACTATATCACGAACGCAATCATCAGTTATTTTATCAAGCTCTTCCTGTGTTATCTTTCCTGCCGCAAAATCAGCTTTTGCATCCTTTAATTTCTGCGGTCTTAAAAAGCTTCCAACAAAATCATATCTAAATGGTGTTTTTAATGTACTCATTTGTATAACCTCCTGTTTATATTTCGTTTTCTCTGAGGTTATACTATCATCACAATACATTACTTGTATAATATCTTTATATATAGGTTTGCCATAGTTTAAAACTATTGCTAAACATTCATATATTATATATATCACTGACTTTTTTCTTTTTGTGCGATTTATGCACCAAAAAAGTACATCAGCTTCCAAACTGATGTACTCTCTATGTTTTTATTTTTTAATAGCTTTCAGCAAACATACTGATATTATAAGAACAATCGGAAATACACATCCCGCAAGCATACCTGCTTTAAGATTATTTCCTGCATTTTGTGTCACAAATCCAACTATTGCCGGCCCTATAGAGCCACCCATGTCTCCTGCCATTGCAAGAAGTGCAAAAAGTGCTGTTCCTCCTGATGTTATCTTTGCTGATGTTATGCTTATTGTTCCAGGCCACATAATTCCTACTGAAAATCCACATACAACACAGCCGACAAGTCCTAAAACCGGACTGCCGCTAAGTGCCACAAGCAGATAACACACAAGACACAGTGCCCCTGAGCCTATCATAAATTTCATTAAATCTATTTTTTCTCCGTACTTTCCGTAAAACAGCCTGCTTATTCCCATAGCAACCGCAAAAAGACACGGTCCCATAATGTCTCCGACATTTTTTTGAAAACCAAGTGCTGACTCTACATAAGCAGATGCCCACTGCGCCATTGAAATTTCACTTGCACCTGCACAAATCATCAGAACTATTGCAATCCAGAATATTGGAAGCCTGCACAGATTTCTTATTCCAAGCCCCTCTCCTTCGTCTGTCAGTCTCTCTATCGGACAGCTTATAAAATTAAATACATTATAAAGAGGAACAAGCGCCCAGATACATGCAAGTATACGCCAATTTTCTATTCCGAATACTGCAAAAAATATTGTTGATAAAAGTATAACTCCAACTGACCCCCAGCAATAAAATGAATGAAGCAGACTCATAACACTGCTTTTATTTTCAAACGGACACGCTTCTACTATCGGACTTACGAGTACCTCTATAAGTCCGCTTCCCATCGCATAAACAATAACGCTTATTATAATTCCGGCATATGCATTTGGCAGAATTTCCGGCAATACTGCAAGACCTACAAGTCCCGCTGCCGAAAATATTTCAGATGCAACAACACTTTTTCTGTAACCGATTTTGTCAACAAACTTTGCACAAAACAAATCTATCAAAAGCTGCGTGAAAAAGAATGTCGTTGATATAAATGCAATTTCACTTATAAGTATTCCATATGTTCTTTTAAAAGTCAAAAACAACAGTGGTGCAAAATTAGCTGCTATCGCCTGTGTAATAAATCCAAGATAACATGCAACAAGAGTTTTTCCATACTTGTCTTTCATCCCTGATACCTCCAATTTTCTCCCATGCTTACATTTCGTTTTTTGTATTATATTACACTTTATCGAATAATAATTTAAATATACAACCGTTTTCTAACATTATTTTGTTTTTTATATCATGTAGCTGTTAACGTATTACATCAACAGATATAAAATGAATACTCAATATCTTTTTCCGCATTGATGCGGCAGTCTTCCTGCACGTCACTTCCCCAGCTGTCAATTCCTCCTACACCTCTTACAGCTCCGTATACACATAAAACAGTTCTTCTCGCCGGTGGAAGTTCTTCATGATGCGTTGCATTTTCAATTTCAGATGCCGTATATGGAATGCATGAAAATGCAAATGGTTTTTCTGTGCTTCCGATTTTTAATGTCTGTGGTGCACACTCTGTTCTACTATTGTCAAGGCTTGTATGTCTGGTTATCTCAACCCAGTCCGTATCCATATGCATGTTGCAGTCCTGTGGCACAAGATATGGTGTAAGGCTCAAATCCTTCACCTCATATACACCTTTCACTGCTCCGGCTTTTCTGTCAGGATAAGTCTCTCCTGACAACCCTTCATACATATATTTATCAGCAAGTGTCGGCATTATAAATCTTATTCCAAATACCGGAAGTTCAGGCAGACCCGCCACTCCTGCATAATGCACGTTAACATTTATCTTTCCTGATACGTCAACAGTATATGCCACCAAAACAGTAGTCGAAGGATTTATAATTGTCTGGTATGTATATTTAACAACTACCTCATCGGCATATACATCACTTCCATAACGATTATTTTCCGGTGCAGTCACTTTTCCCTGTGGTTCTCCATCCATAATAACTTCAATATTTTTACACTCAATAAATGTATCTGCCGCAAGCCAGCTTCCGCTTTTGATATGAAATCTGTTTCCCCTGTCATTGTCAGTGAGAGCACGCCAGAAAGTCGGTTTAGGGCAGCGATAAAGCCATTCATATCCCTTTTTTATTATGGATTCAAGTCCGCCCTGAGCATATGAAAAAGTATAATCAAAACCATTGCCATGAACTCCCAGCGTAAAATCTCCATAGACAACTCTAAGTTTATTCTTATCTGTATAATCCATAATAATACCTCACTTCCTGCATTGCCGGCTTTTCCCTGCGGTCTGCAAATACAATTCCATTTCCCGAAAATTCATAGTCAGACGGTTTGTCATCAAAATCTCCGCCATACCTGAGTACCTCTTTACCGGTAATCTCATCCTTTACCATAATTGCCTGGTCAATAAAATCCCATATAAAACCACCGTGGTACATCTCATATTTGTCTATCAGCTTCATGTAATTACCAAGTCCACCCATTGAATTTCCCATATCATGCATATATTCACATAAAAGATAAGGCTTTTTAGGTGAATTATCCAAATAATTCTCCACTTCCTCAGGTCTTGCATACATACGGCTCTCAACATCCGAGATTGTATCTTCATAAGCTCTGTTATAATAAGAACTTTCATAATGAACAAGACGACCATCATTTTTTTCTTTAAAATATTTGTTCATAGCCTCTATATCATCACCAGCATATGACTCATTCCCAAGCGACCAGAATAAGATTGCAGTATGATTTTTAAATGTTTCATAATTACTTCTCGCTCTGTCAATTACCACTTCTCTCCATTGAGGAATTGAACCGGGTACATTACACGACGTATCGATTACACCAAATTTTTGAAATGTTCCATGACTTTCAAGATTTGTTTCCGCCATAACATAAATTCCCGCTTTATCACACATATAGTACCATGGTATCTGGTCGGGATAATGACATGTACGCACTGCATTTATATTATTTCTCTGCATACAATTTATATCGGAAATCATATCTTCCAAACCTATGCATCTTCCTGTCTTTTTGTTCCACTCATGACGGTTTACACCTGTTATAACAAGTTTTTTCCCATTTAAATATATCACCTTATCAATTATCTCAATTCTTCTGAAACCTATATCATACGGAACTACTTCGATAATTTCGCCACTCTCATTTTTTATCTCAACAAAAGCGTGATACAGATACGGCGAATGATTGTCCCACAATTTTACAGATTGGATTTCTGCAGTCAACTCTCCTGTAATTATCTCACCGTCATGTTGCTTTGAAACATCTGTACCTGAAGCATTTTTATCCGATAAACTTTCTTCTGGCTGCCAAACACTTTCGTTAATTTCAATACGATTTTCTAAAATTTTATTTCCCTCATTGTCCTTTAAAATAAAATCTGCACCAACATTCTGTTTTTCAGCCAATGACAATTTTAATCTTACATCCAGCTTTCCGCTTACATTATCATCACATAAAACAGGATTAAGCCACATGTCCTCTACATGCACATCCGGTATTGCTTTTATTGTCACATTTCTAAATATACCAAAAAATCTAAAGAAATCTTGATCCTCCAAAAATGCTGCCGTACTCATCTTGTGAACCTGTACCGCAAGTACATTATCTTTTTCTCTTATAAACGGTGTAAGTTCAAATTCCGAAGGTGTAAAACTGTCCTCCGCATAGCCGATAAATTGACCGTTAAGCCATAAATACATAGCCTGTTCCACACCTTCAAAACAAATATGTATTCTCTTTCCAAGCATATCTTCTTTTAAATCGAATCTTTTTATATATGAACCGACAGGATTGTACTCAGCCTCACTAAACATTCCTGTTCCGTCTCCTGCGCTCTCGATACTATATGCACCACGTCGGTATTCTTTTCCCTCCCACGGATACATTGTGTTTATGTAACGAATCTTATCATACCCCGCAAGTTCAATATGCCCCGGCACCATAATCTTATCAAAACCACTTGTATCATAATCTTCTTTGTAAAAATCCTTTGGTCTGCTTTTAACATTTTTGCTGAAACAAAAATCCCACTGTCCATTTAATGAAAATTCAAGATCATTTTTATTATTATCCATCTCTTCATAACTTCTATAATAATGATGATCACTATGTGCTTTAAGCTGATTTACCCTGAATATCTCAGGATTATCAAGCCATTTCATACTAATATCCATATTTTCCTCACTTTCTGTTTTTTTAACCAATAATAATCTGTCACAAAATACTATATACATTCTTCAAGTTTCTCAAATACTTTGTCCGCATACAGCTGTTTAATCTCATGTCTGCTCATGCCCTTAACATCAGCATCAAGTTCAAAAGAATTTATTTTCTGTCCAACAATAATGCAAAAATAAACTTTCCCCTGAACACTGTCAGCATTATTAGGGTCAATATTTCCTGTTGTTCCTGTTATTCCTATTGCTATATCAGTGTTCAATTTCTCTTTAACAGTTTCTGCCATTGCTTTAGCACACTCATTTGAATATACTCCGTATTTTTTTATAATATTCTCATCCACACCAACAAATATCTTTGTCTCATTAAGATAAGTAACATAACCTCCCGGAAATATTGCTGATGCACCTTCAGTATCAGTTATCATTGACGCAATAAGTCCTGATGTGCAGCTTTCCATAGTTGAAATCGTAGTTCCGCTTTTTATCAATTTTTTTATTGTGCAGTCAGTCTGAACCTGTTTCATATTACCCCCCTTTTCTAAACCTGTGTAGTGTTATGATGTTGGGGTCAAAAGGTATTTTGACCCTTGCATCATGTTATTTTTCTTCAACGATACAGAGATTCCATGCTTTTATACAAATATCCCCTGAATGTGGTATACTCTCACCAGACAATAATTCGATACCGTCTTTTCCTTCATATTTCACTTTCTGCTCCATAGCAGAATAATTTAAATAATATGTTATTGTTTTGCCGTAATCATTTACACCTTTTCGTATTATAACCGGAAACTGTTCCTTTGGAACTTCAATTCCGATTTCTTTAAATAATGTTTTAAATAATTTCTTTAAAACACTTTCGTCAAACATACATCCGATATATACTGCCGTTCCACTGCCATAACTGTTTTTTGTTACCGCCGCATACTCTCTCCATGCATAGTGATTATAAGATAATAAAACCTCTGCTGTCTCAGGTATAAGCAGTTCCATAAATGTTTTAGCTTCTGCATCCTTACAGTCACTTACCATATCTCCCGAAAGTCTGACATTGTCAGGCAAAGTAAACTGATTATATTTTATTCCAAAACATTTATTTAATATATGAGGCTGTATCTCATGGCTTACCCTTATGTTTTCATTTGCAAATGCAGTTTTAAACGTAGCTATAAGATTTCCTCCGTCAGATACATATCTATCAAGTTTTTTCAGCAAGTCATCCTGTGCAGAATACAATGCTGGTACAATTATCGCTTTATACTGATTAAAATTCTCTGACTCAGGCCATACAAAATCACACTCTATATTCATTTTATAAAGTGCATCGTATATCCAACGCACAACATCATTATATCTTGCACCGTCATACCCTATTGACGACACATCTATTCCAAACCATTTCAATGCTGTCAGTGCTTCATTGCTTACAAGAATTGCCACCTCATTTTCCTTTTTAAGATTAACAAGATGTTTTCCTATCTTTGAAAATTCATTTCCAATTATACATGTTTCACGATAAACCTCATTTTCCTCAAAATCGTGACTGAGTATTCCCTTCCAATATGTCTCAAAAGAATTATGTATTGAATGCCAGTGCCAGTACATAACACTGTTTGCCCCGGATGCCAGATGGCTGTACGCCTGCAGCCTAAGCTGTCCCTTATATGGTGTCCATGCCGGAAATCCCTGTGCTTCTGTCTCAATCAAAAGATAATTATCATTTTTCAGCGAACGTGCAATATCACCGCCAAATGCAATCTCATTACCGGTAAGCTTGTCCTGTGAAGGATGATAAATATCAACTCCCGCAATAGTGAGACATTTAGCTGCATGATAATGATTTACGTCCGGCTGCACCCCATATGAATGTCCACGCCATTCAAAATCAAAGTTGTGCGTGATAAACTGTTCATCCCTTTTATATTCTTTCACAATATCTGTCTGCCAGCTTAAAAATTCATCGACCAGCGTTCTCTGAAATTTTTCAAACTCTGCCCCAAGACTGCCGTTTATTGTTCCACGCACATCCGGGAAATCTTCCCATGCATTTATCCTGTTGCTCCAATAATCAAGCCCAAATTCATAATTTAATGCATCAAGGTCATTGTTAAATTTTTTGCGCAGATATTTTACAAATTTTTCCTGCACGTTTTTTCCCGCAGTTCCATAGTATTTTGTTTCATTATCTATCTGATAACCAATCACACACTTTCTGTGAGCAACACGTTTCATAAGCTCTCTTATAATACGCTCTGAATAATAAAGATATACAGGATGTGTTATATCCATTATCTGCCGTGCACCATAAATTCCTCTGCCGTTTGCTGTCTCAGCTAGAACATCGGGATGCGACTTTACCATCCATGTAGGAATTGCATATGTAGGCGTTCCAATAATCACGTTTATTCCTGCTTCTTCCATGGCATCCATGACTTTTTCCACATGTGAGAAGTCAAAAACACCTTCCTGTGGCTCGCATGTACTCCAGGTTGACTCGGCAATCCTTACAGTATTTATGCCTGCCTTTTTCATCATTGCAATATCTTTATCCAAACGCTCATATGGCATATATTCATCATAATATGCCACTCCAAATAAAATTTCTTTCATTTCCTATTCTCCATAACTGACAAAATTATTTTTTTAATTTGATTATATTGTTTTCTTGTTTTTTACTTCCTGTTTGTTTTCCGTAACGCATTACAGGGCATGGGATATGCAAGCATAACACTTATCGGCGGTAGCTGTGAACTTATCGCAGGAGCACTCATTGTCGGTCTGCTTGTAAAACCGTTTGGATTTTACGGAATTTCTTTCGGACATACAGCGGCATGGACACTGGCAGCAATCACGTTAATTCCGTTTTATTTGAAAAAGATTAAATAATTATAAAATCACTCCCCAAACCCCTGCAATATCTTATGCAGTATCCTATATAATTCCGTGGCATCTTTTTCATCAAGTGCCACACAGCCTGCCATTTTATAGGGTATCTCCACTGCCTTTTCTCTTAACATTTCACCCTCTTTTGTCACACTCACTATAAGACTTCTCTCATCCTTAATATCTCTCTGCCTGACAACATATTTTTTCTGTTCAAGTCTTTTCAATACCGGAGTCAATGTTCCTGAATCAAGATACAATCTTTTGCCTAAACCTTTTACACTGATATTTTTTTCTTCCCATAGAACCATCATAGTTATATATTGTGTATAAGTAAGTTCAAGCTCATCAAGAAGCGGCTTATACCTTTTAACAATCTCCTTTGAACATGCATACAAAGGAAAACATAATTGATTTTCAAGTTTCAACACGTCATATCTGTCACTCATATTTTTATTTCCTATACCTCCTCAGTCTCAAGATTGCCATCGTAAGCCTTTCTTACTGCAATTGCCAACTGTCCTGAACATGAAGTCGGTCTCCTGCCACATTTAATATCTCCAAGCTTACTCTCTATATCTTCTACCGTCCAGCCGTCAAGAATCCTTTCTAAAGACTGTAAATTTCCGTTACATCCACCCATATATTTTATATTTGTTACGATATTATCATTTAAATCAAATGATATCATCTGTGAACATGTATTTTCCGTCAAATAATTATATCTCACAATAATCTCCCTTACAATAATTCTTTTATTTTTTCAGCTGCAACACTCATATCTTCTGTCGGCTCAAATCTTTCAACAACATTTCCGTCCCTGTCTATGAGAAATTTTGTAAAATTCCATTTTATATCTGCTGTCTCTTCATAATCCGGATGTATTCTCTCTAATCTGCTTTTCAATATAAATGTAAGTGGATTTTCCTCATTAAATCCTCCAAAGCCACGCTGTTCTTTTAGGAATTTAAATAACAGATGCTGCTGCTCGCCATTTACATCAATTTTAGCGTAATGCTTAAATGTAATCCCAAACTTTGCATCACAGAAAGAAACAATTTCCTCATTAGACTCTGGTGCCTGACCATCAAACTGATTGCATGGGAAATCAAGTATCTCCAATCCGTCCTGCTGATATTCTTCATAAATATCCTGAAGGTCATCATACTGCGGTGTAAATCCACACTGGGTCGCTGTATTCACGACAAGTACAACCTTTCCCTTATATTCATCCATCTTGTGAACCTCTCCATAAACATCCTCTGCCTCAAAATCATAAAATTTACTCATTATGCCATTACCTCCTGTTTTTTATTTTGCAGTTATAAATATAATAACTTTTATTTCGTTTATAATATTTTGTTCAATTTAATTGCTCACAATCTTTATGTGCATTAAAATACAACCTAGTGACATTTTTGTCAATAGGTTGTGCACAATTTATTTTATAAAATTTAAATCGCTATTTTTGTTGCTTCTGAAATATCAACATCTTTTCCGTTTTCAAGCATTGGAAGTCTCATGCATCCAAAACCGAATTTTTTCTTTACTTCATCAAAATACATAGCATCTTCCTTTATTTTTATAATGTGTTCTCGAAATGATTCGTTTGAGAAGATACCGAAAGTACATTTATACTTTAATTATTGATTACTTTAACTAATCAACACTGCTGTTCACACATGCGATACGGAAATAATTAATCTACTTCTACATCCGGCTCTCTTTGAAGCACTGATACAAATGTTACTTTCTTATCAATTATACTTCCCGCAATGGCAACACCCTTACCCATTGTAAACGCAGCTACAACAGTTCCTATTCCAAGTCCTAAAATCTTTCCTAATGTAAAATATGTCAGGCATGCCGTTACAAAAAGACAGGTTACATCGAATATAATCTTCACTCTCGAATAAGGTTTGTTTATTATCTCCGACAAATCCCTTGGAAATAAATCTGTCGGAATTATCGGCAATTTGCAGCGATTTGACAATGCAATACCAAAACAAAGTATTATGTAACTCAACACAAAGTAAAATATTCTAAGTGGTATTGACAATGGCAGTTTTGTTATCCACAATTCATGTACATCCATAAGCTCACCAAACAGAAATCCTGCTACAAAGCTAAAAAGATATGACGGGACAAATCTTTTTTTCAAAACCATAAGTGTAATTACCAGAAGCCCTTGAAAAATATATGTCCACGTTCCAAGTGACAGTTTTGGAAATACCTCATTGCGAAATCTAGGGTACAAAACGAATTGTATAAAATAATATTATTCAGTTGCCTGAATAGCGTCGTAACCCGTTTCCTTTGTTCTGATCTTCTGAGCTGTTCTTATCTCGTAGCTGAAAATCTTTCCGTCACCGGTTTCTCCTGTAAATGCAGCCTCCTGAATGGCATCTATCGTCTTTTTTTCCCATTCTTCAGATGAAACAACAATCTCAAATTTGATCTTAGGCTGCATCTGCATGTCAACCTGCATACCTCTTACAACCTCTTTATATCCTCGTTGAATTCCACATCCCATAACCTGTGAAACAGTCATTCCATTTACACCTATTGAATTTAATGCAGCTTTTACATCTTCAAACTTTTCTTCTCTTATAAAAGCATCTATTTTAATCATCATATATATCATCCTCCTAGACAACACTCTCTTTACTGGTCAAGTCCGTTGAAACTTGGATAAGCACTCTCTCCATGCTGTGAAATATCAAGTCCAAGCTGTTCATCACGCTTATCAACACGCAACGGTGTAAATAATCTTACAATTGCTACGCATATTAAAGTTCCCACAACTGCCACAGCCGCTGTTACAAGAATACCAGCTATCTGTGCAGCAAACAAGTGATAATCACCAAATATAAGTCCATCCCATTTTGCCGTGCTGTTTATTGATTTCTGTGTAAATATACCTGTCGCAATTCCTCCCCAGATACCACCGATACCATGACAGCCAAAAGCATCAAGTGCATCATCTATTTTAAGCTTTTTCTTTATAAGTGCCACTCCAAAATAGCATATCGGACTTACAAGTGCCCCGATGATAAACGAAGCCCAGATTGGCACAAAACCTGCTCCCGGTGTGATTGCTACAAGACCTACAACAAGACCCGTACTTGCTCCGACAAGCGTTGTCTTTTTACTGATAACAGTATCAATAAGCATCCATGAAAGAAGTGCTGAAGCTGCTGAAATTGCTGATGTCATAAACGCATGAGCCGCAAGTCCATCTGCTTTAAGTGAACTTCCTGCATTGAATCCAAACCAGCCAAACCAGAGAAGTGATGCTCCAAGCACAACAAACGGAATATTGTGAATACGGTATGTCGTAACTTCATAACCGCGTCGTCTGCCAAGAATAATCGCAAGAACAAGCGCACTTACACCGGAACTTATATGTACCACATCTCCGCCTGCGAAATCGACAGAACCCATTGCTGCGAGAAGTCCTCCTTCACCCCATACCATATGAGCCATCGGATAATAAACTATTACTGACCATATTGCAACAAATATAAATAATGCCTTAAATTTCATTCTTCCAACAAGAGAACCCGTTATAAGTGCAGGTGTTATCATGGCAAACATCATCTGAAATGCACAGAATACAAGATGCGGTATTGTATCCGCATATGGACCCGGTTTCATTCCAACATGATTTAAACCAATCCATCTTAAATCACCTATAATCCCTCCATGATTGCCTCCAAAAGCAAGAGAATAACCAAACAATGTCCACATTACAACTGACAGTCCCATGATTGAAACACACGCCATCATTGTATTACATACATTTTTTCTCCTTACAAGACCCCCGTAAAAAAATGCAAGTCCCGGTGTCATAAAAAACACAAATGCCGTACAAATAAGCATAAATGCTGTATCGCCTGAATTCATAAAACTTTACCTCTCTTCCCAAAATATATTCTCTAAAAACAAAAAAGATGCCTAGAGCTTTCTCAAGCTTTAGACATCTTCGTCATGCTTCGCAGTATAGCACAAGTCATTTTAGATTGCAACCATTTTTTTACATATATATCCAAATTTTTACTTACATATTTCGCGCTTTTAGTCAAATTCTTTACACCATTTTCCTTTTTTCTCCTCGACATACTGCACATCCACCCTTATTCCCAATACAAAATGCACAATCCTTAATTCTTTCCACACACTCTTTTTTCGTCACAACAAAAATTCCTACACAGCTTTTTACCGGATGCATATTCCCATTTTCATCAACAGAAACTCCTACTTTTTCACCATCTATCAGCTTTACAAGCTTTGGAACCGCATCTACATCCATTCCATAAAATCCCGGACCGAAAGAGTCTGATACATATTTTTTATGTCTCACGCTATGCTTCCTCTCAATATACTTCCTAAGCCAGTCTCTTAGTACGTCTGTTGCAGCTATCATCAAACATTCAACATAGTATTTTTCAAGAAGAGAACTTTCTTTTAATTTTCTCTCATCGATTTCCTTTATTCCAAATGTATAAAGATAAATGCAATCTATATCTCCATCTTTTACGTTCATTCTCTCGAGTGCATTACAATTTATTTTTTCTTCTCCAAACATAAAGTCCTCTGATGTAACAACACTCTTATCGAACTCTTTCAATAAAACTTCTATTCTTTTTCCCACAAAAAATTTATCATATGATGCACTTATAATTTCTTTATGCTGTCTCTTCATCTCCGCATCCATCGTGTCAAATCCACAAGACTTTTCAATTTCTGCTTCCATATCCACAATCAGCTCATTTATTTCCACTTCAAGTATATCATCTTTCTCCATAAGACATTCTATCACTTTGCCGTAATTTGCTGCCCTATGCGGAAAAGTACATTCTGAACAATCTTTTATTCTCTCTCCATTAGCTGTCACAAAATAAACAGGATTTCCGGGACACCTTTCTTTAAGATATAAAGGACAATAGCAGAAAAGGCAATTAAAGTCCTCCTCTGCTATTTTATCTGATACTTTGTGACATGGAAAATATTCGCATTTTTTATTTGAAAAAAATGAATAATTTTCTGCCATTTGTATTCCTCATTTCGTGATATTATTACTCGCCTGAAATAGCTCTTGCAACATGAACACCGCTTGCTGACGCATGAGACAGCGAATGTGTCACACCGCTGCAGTCGCCGATAACATAGAGTCCTTTAAGCGGAGTTTCAAGATTTTCATCAATCTCAACTTCCATATTGTAGAACTTAACTTCAACACCATATAAAAGTGTATCATCGTTTGCTGTTCCCGGTGCAATCTTATCAAGCGCATAAATCATTTCAATTATACCGTCAAGTATTCTCTTTGGCATTACAAGACTCAAATCGCCTGGTGTTGCAGAAAGTGTAGGTGTCACAAAACCCTCTGCTATACGTGTTGCATTGCTTCGTCTGCCTCTTATAAGGTCACCAAATCTCTGAACCAGAACACCTCCACCAAGCATATTTGAAAGTTTTGCTATACTCTCACCATATCCGTTACTGTCTCTGAACGGCTCTGAAAAATGTTTTGCAACCAAAAGTGCAAAGTTTGTATTTTCAGTATGTTTGCTTGGGTCTTCATAACTGTGACCGTTTACCGTAACTATTCCGTTTGTATTTTCATTTACGACAACACCATGTGGGTTCATACAGAATGTACGAACCAAATCTTCAAATTTTGCCGTCCTGTAAACAATTTTGCTCTCATAAAGCTCATCTGTAAGATGCGAAAATACCTCTGCCGGAAGTTCCACTCTCACACCGATGTCAACACGATTTGATTTTGTCGGAATATTAAGCTCTGAACAGACTTTTTCCATCCATTTACTGCCGCTTCTTCCTGCCGATATAATACATTTATCACACTCATAATCACCCTTAGCAGTTTTTATGATATAACCGTCTCCATTCTGTAAAACACTGTCCACAGGTGTATCAAAATAAAAATCCACCTTATCTTTGAGTTCTGCATAAAGATTTTCCAAAACAACATAGTTCTTATCTGTTCCCAAATGTCTTACTGATGCATCAAGCAGGTGAAGTCCATTCTGCACGCATAATTTCTTTATCTCAGTATTTGCTGTAGAGTAAAGCTTTGTTCCCTCTCCGCCATATTTAAGATTCAATTCGTCAACATAATACATAAGGTCAAGTGCCTTATTTTTTCCTATATATTCATACAGTGTGCCGCCAAATTGATTTGTTATATTATATTTTCCGTCTGAGAAAGCTCCTGCACCTCCAAAACCATTCATAATCGAACAGCTTTTACAATTTATACAGCTTTTTATCTTGTCTCCATCTATAGGACAAACTCGTTTTTCAAGAGAATGACCAGTCTCAAATACGGCAACTCTAACTTCGGGATTCTTCTTTACAAGTTCATATGATGCAAAGATTCCTCCCGGACCAGCACCTACAATTATAATGTCATATTTCATATAACTTCATCCTCCTTTCCGGATAAAAAACTTTAGAACACAAAAATACAGAAGCATAACTAAATTAACCTGTAAAAGTTATTTAACCCGCTTCTGTATTCATTTTACACTAGATGCATATTTTATGCAATCAGATATATTTTAATATCCTATTTTTTTACTTTAACCGTAATCTTGTAAATCTTCTTCTTAGTGGTAACAGTAACAACTGTAGTACCTTTCTTCTTACCCTTAATTACAACATTATTTCCGCTAAGTGATGCTGTAGCTATAGACTTCTTTGCTACCTTAACTGCAGCTTTCTCAGTTTTATTAGAGCGAATCTTAACTTTGACGCTCTTCTTAACCTTAACACTCTTAGTAATTTTCTTAACTGTTGCCTTTGTAGTAGTATTATTAGTCTGCTGCTCACCGTATACAGAACCATCTGCATTGTATGCGGCATCACAGATTTCAATTTTAACATAAGAAGCACCAATATAAGTGTTTGTTGTTACCCAAAGCCAAGGCAGAGCTGCTAATGCTTCTTTGTCAAGCTGAACATATTTGTCCTTCCATATCTGGTTGCAGTCAGGCATGTAATCTACATCATATTTAACAATGCCCTTCATATCTCCAACCTCATGTTTACCGTTCAATACACCTGTATCTGTAGCTTTGTATGCACCGATGTAACCGAGCTGAAGATCGGCACTGTTACTAATATCATTGTCCATTGGGTAAACTCTTATACAAGGCTCCTTAATCTTAGACCAGTCTGTCGTCACCGAAATATTCCAGCATACCTGATCAATAACTGCTTTCAAATTGTCTTCTTTAGTTGTTTTCTTTATACCGATTTCGATACCGCCATTGGCATTTACAAACTTTGTAACATCATCCGGACGGGTCTGAAGCAAAAGATCAGAAGTTTCTGCATTTGTATGTCTCATGAACTCGCCTTCCCAAGTTGCAACAACCTTCGGACTTTGGTTCTTTGTATACGGAACAGATTTGATTCCTGTATAGAATGGTTTAGGGTTGATGAACTCTTTGTCTGCAACAGGGTCTAATGTGATGCCATAAACTTTCATGAATGACTCTCCAAGGTCTACATAAGACCAATAACCCTTAGAACGGTCATAGTAATGTCCTTCATCCCACCATACAGGGCACATACCTTTTTCCAATGCTAATTTGAAAATAGTGTCTGCATAGTCTGTTACACCATCTTTGTATCCCTTAACACATCCGCACTCACCAAGAATAACGCCGTAACCCTGGTCAGAGAACTTAGGAACAAGACGGCTGAGATTGTTATCCATATCTTTTTTATCCTGCTCTGTTCCCCATGTATCCTGATATCCCCAAGAAGTCGTCACTGTAGCTGAGATTCCATACACAGTTGGGTCGTAGTAATGAACAGAAATACTCATTTTTTTCTTTCCTGTCAATTCTTCGGCTGGGTCATTAGGCATATGGAAACGCTCATCCATAACACCATCATTTACATATGTATCTCCCTCATATCCTCCGATTACACATGACTCATTACCTGTACCCGGAATCAGAAGCTGACGATATGCATTGTTTCCGCCTGAAGCACGAACAATATCAACGAATGTCTGATTGATTTCATTGACCATCTGGTAAATCTGATCTCCATCTTTAGGAAGTTTACCTGTCTGGTCATTCTGTGCTTTGCTCGGGTCTCTGAAATCATCATTTAAACGGCCTGATAACTCTTCGTTTGCACCCTCAAAAATTACATGGTCTGAATATTCTTTGAAACGCTCAGAAAGCTGTTTCCAAATATCTGTATACTTTTTATATGCCTGATAACGGATTGGATTCTTCTTCATGTCCGTCTGTGCCAAAGGAGTCCCATCCCATTCTTCAGCACCGAACATTCCCCACCATCCACCATCCCAGTGGATGTTAAAGATAATGTACATTCCGTCATTTAATCCATAGTTGATTACTGTCTCAATACGATCCATAAGCTCTGTACTTATGCGGTAATATGTATCCTCCGTAGCAGGTGTAACACCCTCCATAGGTGTGTTGATAGCATCTACAGCCTTGTACATGTTATTTGCACCTGTTACCTTCTCAACAGTTCCATCTTCCTTTGGAATTTCCATAGTAAGGAAATTTGACCAAGCCACTGGAACACGAACTGTATTTACGCCTGTTTTCTTTAATCCGTCAAAAGTTTTCTGTGTAGCAACAGGATTTCCTGCATTTGTCTCACACTCTTCAACAGTTTTACGGTAACCCGATACATTACTTTCCTCCAACTGATTACCTAAGTTCCATCCAAGACCCATACCATCTTTTGTCATGAACTCTTTTGAAGAAATATTTGCACGCATCAGACCGTTATCTTTTGTTGCGATACCGTTTGCTGATAAATGCTCTGTTGTCAAGTTACTGTCTGAAAGCTTTCCATCTGTTACAACATTTGTATTATTTCTCTGCGAGTCATCTGCTGCACTTGCTTTAGATGAATTTACACCGGAAATATTAACACCTGTCACTAACAAAGAGGCCGCTAAAAGTAAGCCTAATAATTTTTTTCCGTATTTTCTCATAAATACTACCCTTCCTTTCTCTGTTTTACTTCTATCATAAAACGAGACATAAAAAATAACTATCACGAAAGTATCAGATTTTTATACTTTTGTATCAGTTTGTAATATGGTACAATTAACACTAGATGTTTTGATAAATGAAAGGGGCAGCAAAACTTATGCTTGATATAAATATGTTACAAAACGCAGCGGAAATCATTCAATATGATTCCCCTGATATTCCATATACAATTCAGTCACGAAAACTTTCAAACTTTACTGATATGAGGGCTTTGTGTCATTGGCATGATGACATTGAAATCATATATGTTTTTGACGGTGAAATGATATACGATATAAATGGAAAAATTCTTCATTTAAAAGCCGGAGATACAGTAATCGTAAATTCTCATCAGATGCATTTTGGATATGCCGCCCACAACAAAGAGTGTATCTTTACATGTATACTTTTTCATCCAAATCTGTTAAAATCAAATATTTTTATGTACGAAAAATATGTCAAACCTATAATCACAACTTCGGTAATAGAATATTGGTATTTTCCGCACGATAAATTCAAAACAGGCTTCCCCGGCACACAACTTACAAATCTTTACAACAAATATAAATCAGGACTTATGAATGATTATGAAGTGGTCGGAGACATTTACATTATTTGGAATGAGATTTACAAACATACAGACTCAAAACTTTATATTGACCCTGTATCACAGAATAACGACATTCATATTCAAAAAAAAATGATAACATACATAACTTTACACTATTATGACAACATTGACCTTGAAGATATAGCTGCTTCTGGCAATATCAGCCGTAGCAAATGCTGTCAGATATTCAAAAAATACATGCAGCAGTCTCCTGTAGCATATCTTAATGCATACCGCATGGAACTAAGCTGCATTTTGTTAAAAACAACCTCATACAGCATTACTTCAATTGCTACTTCCTGCGGATATAACCACCTGAGTTATTTTTCTAAGATTTTCCTAAAAAAATTTGGGTGCACTCCTATGGAATATAGAAAAAAGTTTCAATCCTGCTAGGAGCACACCCATATATTTAATTAAGAAGACAACAACATGAAACTTTATACTAAATGCCCTCAACCATTTTAAGCAAAAGCAATTTATCTCCCTTGTGAACCATATCACCGTTAATTTCATTCAGATCCATTATGCTTTTAACGGTTGTGCGATATTTTTTTGCTATATCCCAAACAGGCGTATCCGCCGCCGCATAAAAACCTACTATTCCCGGAAGCTTGTGGAGCTGTTCAAAATCAAGAGGTGCTGTCACAATATCCGATACAAAACTTTCATCAAAACTTGAAAATGCAATAGCACACAATGTTATATTGACCTTAACTTCAAGTTCCGAACTGTCAATCATAATAACATTTATATTATTTATATCAAACTGTAATTCATAGTAACAATCCGTGCTAAGGTTATCAATTTCTATAGTGTGACTAAACGGCAAAACAGCTCTATCTATTGATAACGGACTTGCATCATTCTCTGTCATATAAAGAATATCAAGCAAAAGCACACCATCTAAATTTATTCCACCATCAACAATCTGCTGCTCATCTATTGTTATCTTTCCTGTAGCATTACAAATCTGGAATATTTTATCCGGACTTTCAAGTGAAATCTGCTCAGAAAGGCGAAGCGAACTCTGGTTTTTCATAATAAGTTTATTCAACAGCATTTTTTCCTTGACCGGTTCAAGTTCCATAGCCGTTGAATACGCATCATCGAGTATCAGCGCCTCCCTGTTTTCATAAAATTTCATCTGCAATTTAAGCGTAAGTTCAAAATTTACAATTCTGTTTTCACCATCTTCATCCGGTTTTGAGGATAATTCCCTTGTTCCAACACTTACATCAATATCAGGAATCATATCTTCATTGCAGTCATTGCAGTTTATAATTTCATCAAATGAAACTTCCGTCTCAAAATATTCAAGACTTCTTTCTTCGTTTTCGGGTGTGTAAAGAACAAATACATTTAAATCACCCATAAGCCTTACACCGTCTTCGACAACTTTTGTCTGAATATTTAACGGTCTTATATTGTAATACAGCACCGAAGCAATACTTGGTTTTGCCTTCGGAAGAGTCAATTCCTCAAAAATCCTGTGAATATCATTTTTTTGTATTACAAGATGTGTATATGTAACTGTTTTCATTTTTGAATATAAACCATCTAAATTAACACTCCCGGTCTCATCATCAGATTCCATTGAAGAAACCGCTTCATAATAAACACTTTTAGGTTTGCAGCAGTGTATCCCTATAATCGCATTTATACTAAGTTTTCTCGAATTTATAAGATTTGCCTGACAATCATCAATTTCAAAATGACAATTTATCTCGTCCCCCTCTGACACATTGTCAAGCCCTACAGACTCATCAAAATTTATACTACCCGAAAGATTATGTATAGGCACAATATCATCATTGCTTGCATACAAAATAAAATAATCGAGAGTTCCCTTTACATTTACCTTTCCTTCAAGTGCCGAAACAGAATTTGATGATATATTTCCTTCAATCTTGATAATCTTATCTATATCAGGTTTGCTATCAGGAACATTCATATCATTTTCAAGTGTAATCTGAGTGTCACTGTGGCAGACTATTTGATTTGAAGTTATCTGTGCTGTTTTTAAGTCCATAGAAATCTCCTTAATTTTACTCGCTACATGTTATTGTTTTAATAATATTTTATTCACTCATATAAAAAATATTACTAAAAAGCAAATAAATAACTCAAACAGTCATTATTGTGGTAAACTATATTTTATACGATACAAAATATTGCATTAATCTTAACAAACTACATTTTACATGATGTAGGATATTGTATCAGTCTTAATAAACTGCTCGGAAATGAGGGATACTATGAATAGTCAAAAAGAAATAACATATATAAATAATATAAGTGTCGAAGATTATAACGCACTCAGAAAATCCGTAAACTGGATAAATGTAACTGAAAAAAGAGCTGCCATTGCCCTAAAAAATTCTTTTTATCTCTGTGTAGCTGTCTGTGACGGCAAACCTGTCGGTATGGCAAGGATAGTCAGCGATGGTGGTTATACATATTTCATAACAGATGTTATCGTACATCCTGACTATCAGGGCTACCATATAGGAACAGAACTCATACGCCGTGAACTTGATTATATACAAAAAGACGTCGTAGCCGGCGAAACCGTAATGGTAAGCCTGATGGCAGCATACCATCGTGAAAGTTTTTATGAAAAATTTGGTTTCCACACAAGACCATTTGGAAATCACGGTCCCGGAATGTCAATGTGGGTTTCCAGAGATGTCACCGGAAATCCTATGACTTTCTGAAAATCCCTCATTATGGCAATGTCATCCCTATACAAACTTATTCATTTCCGAATTATATCGGTAATCAATCGTTGCAAGTTTGTTCTCAAGTTTATCTTTATCAATGTCCAATGTTTTACACAACTCATCAAGATTTGGATAAAAATCCCTGAGTTGTGTATTTATATAACTAAGCAGCATAACCGGATCATTTGGAATCAAATTATTACTCACTTTTTTATTTCCTCCCATATATTAAACACTGCCACTCACAATCAAATTGTAAGCGGCAGCTAGTACAGCAGCTATTTAGCCGCACTGTTTATAAGACCGACAATCTTCTCAATTGAATTATTTAGCTGACTCTTATTCATTGCCGCAATATATTTCTCTTTGTTATCAAATGCTTCATTTACTGCCTTCAATAATTTTTCGTTAGTTACATCTTCTTCCTGAATAACAATACTATATCCAAGTTTCTCAAATGATGCAGCATTTAATATCTGATCACCACGGCTTGCCTGTGCTGAAAGAGGTATAAGTATATTCGGCTTTTTAAGGGCAAGAATTTCACATATGGCATTTGCACCGGCGCGTGATATCATGATGTCCGACGCAGCCATAAGATCCGGAAGTTCTTCACTTATATACTCATACTGCACATATCCCTTAATTCCATCAAGCTTTTCATCTTTCTTTCCTTTTCCACAGAGATGTATAACCTGAAATTTTTTCAACAGTTCAGGCAGAATTCCTCTCACAGCATTGTTTACCGCAACTGCACCCAGACTTCCGCCAATTATAAGAACAACGGGTTTAGAATCATCAAATCCACAAAATTTAAGTCCCATTTCCTTACTTCCCTTAAAAAGTTCTTCTCTTATAGGTGAACCCGTAAGAACAGCCTTTTCCGCCGGCAGATGTTTGAGTGTCTCAGGAAAGTTTGTACAAACCCTTACAGCACACGGAATACAAATTTTGTTTGCAAGCCCCGGTGTCATATCCGACTCATGTATAATACACGGAATTCTGCGTGACTTGGCAGCTACAACTACAGGAACAGAAACAAAACCACCCTTTGAGAATACCACATCAGGTTTAATCTTTTTAAGCAGATGTCTTGCCTGTGCAAGCCCTTTAAGTACCTTAAACGGGTCACTGATATTTTTAAGGTCTATATACCTGCGCAGCTTTCCGCTTGATATACCATAATAAGGAATTCCTAACTTCTCAATCAGCTTTTTCTCTATACCATCATAGGAACCTATATAATAAATCTCATATCCTGCTTTCTTCAATTCAGGTATGAGTGCAATATTTGGAGTGACATGACCGGCTGTTCCCCCTCCGGTTAAAACAATTTTCTTCATCAGAAAAATTCTCCTTTCAAAATTCATTCTCAAAATAATAACCAAAATTCACAATATAACTTTTGAATTTAATATCTTTACACAATTTAGCTTTTTAAATGACATTTTATATATTATCATATAAGTCCGAAAAATCGCTGCATCCCTTAAAACAAAGAATTACAGCGATTTTATCTGCTTTTATAATTATTGTATATGATGCCAAGTTCAAAATATTTTTTGCCCCCAGCATCTTCTATATGTATAATACATTTAATATTTGTCCAGCTTATTTGATAACCTTAATCCATCCTTCAGGAGCTTCTATTCTACCCATCTGGATACCTGTAAGTGTATCATAAAGTTCCTTTGTCTTTGGTCCCATCTTCTCCATTCCGCTTGGGAAACAAATCTCTTTGCCATGGTCAACAATCTTTCCTACTGGAGAGATAACTGCTGCTGTTCCGCAAAGACCACACTCAGCAAAGTCTTTAACTTCATCAAGATATACTTCTCTTTCTTCAACTTCCATTCCAAGGTAATCTTTTGCAACAACCTCTAATGAACGGCGTGTAATCGACGGAAGAATACTATTTGACTTAGGAGTAACAAACTTACCGTCTTTTGTTATAAAGATAAGGTTTGCTCCACCTGTCTCTTCAATCTTTGTACGAGAAGCAGCATCAAGATAAACATTCTCATCAAAACCTTTCTGATGTGCATCAACTATAGCATGAAGACTCATAGCGTAGTTAAGTCCTGCCTTGATATGACCTGTTCCATGAGGAGCAGCTCTGTCAAAATCACTTACACGGATAGTAATAGGTTTTGCGCCACCTTTAAAGTAAGGTCCTACAGGTGTTGTAAATACTCTGAACTGATATTCATTGGCAGGTTTTACACCAATAATAGCATCACTACCAAACATATAAGGACGAATATATAATGTTGCACCTGAGCCATATGGTGGTACATAATCAATATTTGCCTCAACAACTTTTGCAATAGCATCTACAAATCTATCTTCAGGAAATACCGGCATCTCAAGTCTTCTTGCAGAATCTGCAAGACGCGCAGCGTTTAAGTCTGGTCTAAAGCAGACAACTCTGCCATCCTCTGTAGTATATGCCTTCAAACCTTCAAATACAGTCTGTGCATACTGGAGAACACATGCGCACTCACTAATTGTGATCATATCATCATCTATAAGAGCCCCGTCATCCCATGCACCATTTTTGAAGTTTGACACATATCTTTTGTCTGTCTTTACATAACCAAATCCAAGATTATTCCAATCGATGTCTTTTTTTGCCATAACAATACTTCCTTTCATAACCCTTTAATTTATCGGGTGAATTTTTTAACTTCACATAGTACTAATGATACTCTCATGATTTTCTACTGTCAAGTTTGTAATTAAAGCAAGCATTATTATTTTCTCTACTTGTAACGATTAAAATCCCCAGCTTCCTACATAATAAGTAGAATAATTACTGAAACCTATTCTTTTATAATCATATGAATATGTATCAATAATTTTTTCCAATCTGCGTTGTCATTTTACTTCCAACCACATCAACATCTTTCTATTCGCGTATTGCCTCCACTATACTTCCTTTATTCAAACGATATCCCCACATTGATAATGCTACCCCAATCACAATAAATAATGCAATTTCAAATATAATTGGCACAATTGCTACACGATAGACGAAAAAATCCATCATATTAGAAATCAATTGAATACATAGATAAGATGAGCCTGTTCCAATCACAATTCCCAATACCGATATATATGCTACCTGATACATATTTTCAAATAGTAACAGTTCCTTTAACTGTTCCTGCGTTGTCCCAATACTTCTTAACATTCCAAATTCTTTTCGTCTGCTGATAATCCCTGTTATAAATGTGTTGGCATAGTTCAAAATTCCAATCAATGCAACGATAAAACTAAGTCCACCGCCTATTATCTTCACGGTACTAACAAGTCCTTCATAATTCTTTTCCATTGACTTTTTCGATACATAATCCATATTCAAATTCGATTTTGAAATATAACTGTCTGCCCAATCATTTACGCTTGTTGAATATATGGAATCCACATCCAATATCACACTGGTAAGCTCCGACTGCAATCCAATTGTCTTCAAATCCTTCAACGATGAAATCGTAATAAACGCATTGCTCGTTCTGTAGGTTGGAAACATATTATAAGGAATATCCACAATTGCCATTACAGTACGCTCTGTTTGCAAATTTTTAGTATATGCCTTGTAATCGCCATCCTGAATACTCTTGGATGTAATATCAGGATAGCTCATTGAAATCTTATCTCCTATATTGCAATAGTTTAACGCATTTTTATTTCCCTCTGTTCGGGCTTCGATAACATATTTGCCTGATAAAAATTTTTCTTTATCAATTTTACCTTTTACAACTTTCAAATCATCTAACAATCCCTCACTGATAAAATATCGATTTTCCGACAGTGACTTTTTCCCCGACAGCACCTCTGCAAGCGTATCGTCGGATTCATCCAGTTCGCCTTGTTTTAAATATTCAGTCATCTTTTGAATCATACTTTTACTTGCTTTATCAATATCCGATTTATAATACACCTTATATGCATCCTTTACACCTTCTACATTCTTCACTTCCTGATAAACATCATATTTTATCGCATAATCAATTATTCCATCCTTTGATATTTCTGGATTATTACTATTCCAATTTTTATTGAGCAACTGAACATCTCCCAAAGCTGTTTTTCCAACATACTTCTCAATACTAAAACTATTGGCAAATGAGAATACACACATAAAAAGTACACATGACATTGTCATAGACATTATCGTCAAAATTGCTTTCTTTTTATCCTTAAATACATTCTCATACGCCAAAAATGCAATCGTAGGTCTTTTACTGCTTTTCTTTGTCTTTACATTCCCGTTGCAAGACACATCAAAACGAACAGCTTCAACTGGCGTGACACCAGCTGCTGTCTTGGCAGGTTTTCTACAGCTTATTGCCACCGTAACAAATACTAGCAATGCACTAATCAAATAAATACCTGGCTCTATCGATACTTTTCCAACTGCATCTGCATATTTTCCAACACTCAACCTCATAAACTTTGGCAAAAAATACATTCCTGCAAAATGCCCAATAACAAGTCCTATTGGAATTGCTATCACACTCAAAATAAGAGACTGCATCCGAATAATTTTTGCAAAATGCTTTTTCGTTGCTCCTATCATATTTAAGATTCCATACTGTGCAATATCCTTATAAACTGATATCTGAAATATATTGTAAATTGTCAGATACCCTGCAAGCATGACAATCACACAGCATATACCAAGAAACGCCAATGAGGAAGAATCCAGAGAATTTCCTATATAGGCAGGATTCGCATAGGACTCCTTTTTCTCTGTTTTAATTCCTGACTCTTCCAAAAGGCTTCTGCAATATTCTTCCGACAGCTTGCTCTTGTCTCTAATGTTATACATAATGCTTCGTAACCCTGCACCATAATATTGCTTCTTTGATATCTCAACAAAGTTTTTTATGTCAATCTGACGATAAAGCTCTTTCATATAGGCAAAAGATATATATACCTCCGATGCAATAGAACTTTTATTCTCTGGATAATAACCTACTATTGTAAAACTTTTATTATACTTTTTATTCAAGAAAGAAAAAGACATATCTACTTTTTGATTCAGCTTTTTAGGAAGGTTAAATGCTTTGAGTACATAAGTATCCACTAAAATCTCATCACTTTTCTTAGGCATCCTGCCAACCTCTGGCTTGGAGTACATCATTGCCGCTGCCTGCTCATCTGCTGCCCAGCGAATCTCAGTAGACCTGTTTGCAAGCTTTTCATTATCCCACCATCCAACCAATACATTATAAGAAATTTCCTTTATCTTCTGGTTACTCTTTATCGCATTATATTCTTTCTCTGTTGCCTTATCATACCAACCTTCCGCCAAAAGTCCCGTCCTTCTTGCTTCTTCATTCTGCATAACCTTACTACTCTGTACTCCCAATATAAAAATCACAGTAAAAAGCGTCGTTGTCAACGCAATTGTCAGAAGCATCATAATATTTCTGAATTTTGACATCTTGATACAATTGAATATATAGCGATTTAAAATATGTGTTTTATGTTTCATCAAACCACCCCCTAGTCAACTTTTGTATCGTTTACCAACTTTCCATCTTCTAAAGTAATGGTGCGCTCACAAAAAGATGCAATCTCTTGATCGTGCGTAATCAAAATTACTGTTTGTCCCAGCTTTTTTGCAGTCATTCTTAACAGCTTGATTACCTGTTCTGTATTTTTGCTATCCAGATTACCTGTCGGTTCATCTGCAAGTATAATCATTGGCTTCATAGCCAACGCCCTTGCAATGGCAACTCTTTGCTGCTGTCCACCAGATAGCTGACTTGGCATATAATTTTTCTTTTCTTCAATTCCAAGCACTTTGATAATTGCATCTACAAACTCCCTATCCACCTTTCGCTTTGCAAGCTCCAACGGAAAAATGATGTTGTCATATACATTCAAAACTGGAAGAAGATTATAGCTTTGAAATATAAATCCAATCCTCTCACGCCTAAACTCAGTTAGTTCCTTCTGCTTCATTTGAAAAATTTCCTTACCACCAATCATCACCGCACCTGATGTGGCATCATCCAGACCTCCAATCATATGTAAAAAAGTACTCTTACCACTGCCTGACTTTCCAACAACTGCAACAAATTCTCCCTTATGTACTGAAAGTGATACATTGTCCAATGCCTTTACTTCCTGATCGTCCTGCTTGTAAATCTTCGATAAACCTTTTACCTCTACTATATTTTTTTGTGTATTCATTTTTCTCCCTCCACTTTAGATACGGTAGTCATATGTATATTCTAAATTAAAATCCATTTTTTTATATACAAATTCACTTCCACTATCTATTTCATTAGCATACTTACTAAATATTGGTTTTAAAATTTTTAATAGACTTTTTTCTTTTTTAGTAAGCACAATTCCACACATATTTAAATTATTTTCAAACAAATCACAAGAATACTACTGCAAATATTGAGATACCCTATTCCCATCTAAATCAATTTCTTTATTAAAGTAATTAGCTATTTCTGCACTCATTAAAGCAGTAGCTTTACTATTGCCACCAAACCATTCATATATACTATTTGTGTCATATGTACTCATTTTCACTTTCACCTACCAATCAGTATTCTTATTTGTATTGTCTTTGTTTCTGCCAAATCTCTATATTTACATTATAAAAGACTTTGTATTACACTTTCAATCCAAATGTTCCCAACGCTTTTTTTTTGTTCCTAACGCAAAAAATCCTTCAAAGAATAACTATTTTTCTATAAAAACAATGCCAGAGTTGAATAAAAATTTTTAATTCTACTCTGGCATCACTCCATAAAAGCTAAACGAAATATTTTCTGAAAATATGTATTCTATTTTATATTATATATTTTAAGATTCAAATAAAAATTTTAACTGTAAATATGTTCTTTTCAAATAAAAATTCAATTGTTCCACCATACTTTTCTACAACTCTTTTCATGTTAACAGTACCATAACCGTGTCCCTGCGTAATTCCGTTATATAAATTCTTTGTATCTTCAGCCAATGCCGTATTCTCAATTGTCAAAAAAATTCTTTCCTTATAATTTTTTATAGCAATTCGCAACTCTTTTTTACCATCAACCTTTTTTAATGCATTTTGTGCATTTTCTAAAGCATTCGCTAATACAATACATAAATCATTGTTACTAATTCTTATTTGTTCAGGAAATTTTCCAATAATTTTATATTCAAATTCCGGCTCACTGCGTAAATTATCTATTGTAGAACTAATAAAACAATCTGAGACAATATTCCCAGTATATACAACCTCATACTGCTGATAATCAACATACAATAAATCCACATATCTCTTTGCCTCTTCTATGTTATTTTTTTCACATAACTTTTTAATTACAGACATATGCTTAGTTATATCATGCCGAAATTGTCTTATTCCCTCATCCTTTTTTAATACATCTTCGTAATATTTTTGTTGACTGTCTAGACGCACTTTTTCAATTTCTCGCGCAGTTTCTAATTCTTTTTTAGAATACAGCGTATATATAAACGCTATACATCCTATTAATACTAATAATGTTACAATCAACCCCGTAAGTAAAGAAAAACGCCGTAATGTTTCTGGAAAATTTTCTTCTAGCAGACTAAATTGAATGCTTCCCACCACAACTGTTAATCCAAGAAGAATTGATAATAAAGCGAAAAAATATCTTTTGGGCATTTGAAAAAAACATCGATTTATAATCTTTTTTTCCTTTCTCAGTAAGATAACAGTTACTAACCAAAAAAATAAACCACAAGCATTTGCAATCTGATCGACAAATACACTATCTTTTTTTAAATCGCGAAAAATCACATTAATGCAAATACTCCAAAAAAACAAATCTATTATTGATACCATAATATATTCCAAAATAAATGCCTGTATTTTTTTTTCAATTTTTCCTTTAAACAAAACAAAAATTATAATTATTCCCCACATAGTTCGATATAGTAAAGTATTTATATCAAAATATATAAGTACTGGAATCCCCACAAACAAATATAAACTGCAAAGATACTTTCTTTTTGCATCTCTAAATTCAAATCCAAACACACCAAAAGTAATCAAGAGATACTTAATCGTTTCTGTCACTATCCATAACATCCACTCTTCCAATCTCATTAACAATACCTCGCATTTTTTTCACAGTATTCTCTGTACTTTCGATTCACCTCGCCCTGTAATCTTATTGAAATCGGTATCCTTTTTTCTTCCACATAAACTTCTTTTTTTAAAATTTTATTAATCCATCTTCCATTCACCAAATAGGTTCTATGCGTACGAATAAATCCAACAACTTCCAATTTCTTCTCAAGATTTTTTAAAGGTATGCGCAATAGCTTATTCGAACCATCAGACATATACAACTTGCTATATACTCTCTCTGATTTAACATATAAAATTTCTCGACTATCAATCTCTCCAGCAAGCATTACATATTGATTGATAATCATAATCGCAGATTCTAACATTGTCACAAGTTGTCGCTCTAATGTCTTTTTTATTACAAAACCATATACATTAATGCCAAAAGCTGATAAAACAAGTTCGTCATGATTTGTAACAAAAATTATCATTGTGCGTTTTCCCATCCTCTGCAAATGTTCTTTTACATCAATCCCTGATAATTCTGGCATCTCAATATCTAAAATAATAAGTTCCATGTCTGTATCGCTTGCCATCAGTTCCTTGCCATTTTCAAATTCCAAAATTTGATATGCACCTGGCAGTTGTGCTAGAAATTTTTCACAAATTAATTTTATTTTCTCTCTGTCCTCTTTACAATCATCGCAAATTCCAACCACCATTTCTATATTTCCTTCCTGCTGGCTTTTATTTAATATAACTTATCAGAAATTATAAAGTAATTTCTGATAAAAGGCACTGCTCTTGTGCCGCCAATCGATTATAAGGTTCGCGAAGCGGTTCTTATAATATAGTCTGTTACATATTATCAAAATCATCAAGTAGGAACTAAATTGCACTAACATAATTCATTTTCCAAAAAACAATAAACAGGTATGTTAAATTGTTTTAAAGACTCTTTATCAACTAGATTTTGAAACAGCAAAATTTATTCTGAACTGTCAAGTTTGTAATTAAAGCAAGCATTATTCTTCAATAAGATTAATCCTTCTGATATGTCTCTCATCATTTGAAAATTCTGTATTTAAAAAAGTATCAACTACTTTAAGTGCATATCCTGGTCCTATTACTCTTGCACCCATAGCGAGAATATTTGCATCATTATGCTCCCTTGTCGCCTGTGCACTAAATGTATCATGACAAAGAGCTGCTCTTATACCCTTAATTTTATTTGCTGCTATTGAAATTCCTATACCTGTCCCACATATAAGTATTCCTTTATCGCACTCACCATTAACGATTGCGTTTGCAACTTTTTTTGCATAAATCGGATAGTCACATGAACTTTCGTCATAACATCCATAATCTTTATATTCGATCCCCTGTTCTTTCAAATGAGATATCACTTCCTGTTTAAGTCCAAATCCCCCATGGTCACTTCCAATTGCTATCATTTTTCTTACCTCCACATGTCAATTATTTATATTTTCAGCAGATTCTTCATTTTCATGGTACTCTGCTTCCATATGCAATATTACTTTTTCAATCTTTTCTGAGACTTCATCAAAAAATTTATCGTACAATGCTTCATCTGGATCAAATGGATCTGAGATGTCTGCATCGTCCTCTATATACTCACCTAGAGTATATACATTATTTGATACGCCAAGATCTTCAATCACCTTTAACTTGTCACTAAATGTCATAGTAAGCAAAAGCGTATCCTCAGTTATTTCCTCCCGTATAAGCTGCTTCGAGTTTTCATGATTGCTTATATTCATATCATGGCTGCTAAGAAGAACATTGACTTTCGGATTTATCGGCTCAGAAAACAACACAACCGTCCCTCTAGATATGGAATTTGGAAGCCAATTCGGAGCTTTCATTCTGTAAATAGCCTCAACAAGCGGACTGCTGAAAGTATTTCCCTTGCTTACAAATATGACTTTGTCATAACTTTTCATATACATCTCCCTCATTTCAGAAACTGTCACCCAACAAATAAAATACTTAATTTTACATTTTGATGTATTTTAATGTCTATACATGAATCAAATGATGACCGGCTGCCTTTATCATTCTGTTCATAATCGCCCCTCCAAGTCTGTCATCACTAAAGCTTTCAGCATATATATACTGTGCACCAATATGATCCATATCTCTCAGTATATCATATAACCCTGCCGCAATGGAACCTTCAGTTTTTCTTGAACCAATACTTTTTACAATACCATACTTATACTCTTCTTTTGTCTCAGCGGTCGCAATAATTGCAACTTTGCAGCCCTCGTCAATCTTCTGCTTTGCAAGTTCATTTATCTTTGAAGCTACATCCTCTCTTCTTCCCTCAACAATGGTCATATCTCCCTTTGGAGCATAATGACGGTACTTCATTCCTGGAGCTTTAGCAACAATGTTTTTCTTAGGTGTTTCCCCTACAATAGCCGGGTCAACCTTTACTTCACCTACAATAGCCTCAAGCATGCCTTTTGTAATATAACCTGGTCTTAAAATAACAGGTACTTCCTCACTGACGTCAACAATTGTCGATTCAAGTCCGATACCGACACTTCCGCCATCAATTATCATATCTATTTTGCCTGATAAATCTTCAATAACATGCTCTGCTTTTGTCGGGCTTGGCCTGCCAGAAGTATTTGCACTCGGTGCCGCTATATAAACTCCTGACTGGCTTATAAGTTCCCTTGCCACCGGATGACTTGGCATCCTGACTGCAACCGTGTCAAGTCCTCCCGTTGTTGAATACGGCACTTTATCTGTTTTCTTAAATATAAGAGTCATTGGTCCCGGCCAAAATGCATCCATAAGTTTTACTGCCATTTGTGGGACTTCCCTCACTATATCTTTAAGACTTTCCCTATCTGATATGTGAACTATAAGCGGGTTATCTGACGGTCTGCCCTTAGCAGCGTATATTTTGGCAGATGCCTCCTTGTGCATGGCATCTCCTCCAAGACCATACACTGTTTCCGTTGGAAAAGCTACAAGTCCATTTTTCTTTAAAATCTCACATGCTTCTTCAATCTCACTGTCATCAAACATTTCAGGATTTACCTTTATTATTTTTGTATCTATATCTTCACTCATCTAATGAGCCTCCTTATGAAATATATTCGTATATCCCCTTAGCAATTGCTTTAGCCATCTTTTTCTGATATTCATCATCCGACAAAAGCTTTGCCTCCTGCGAATTTGATAAAAATCCACATTCAACAATTATAGCAGTCGGAATACTTTTCCTTAATACATAATAATCTGAATTGGCTTTTTCTACCCTATGATTTCCATCACCTATACACTCTGCTATCTTTTTTTGCATTATACCTGCAAATTTCTTTCCATTCTGAGATTCACCATGATAAAACACCTGTGCTCCCTTTGAACTCTCACCCGTAAAACTGTTCTGATGAATACTCACAACTGCCGCTGCATCGGAACCGTTCATAATCTCTATTCTTTTACTAAGATCAGCTATTTTCTTATTTGTGTCTCCCTCATTATACAGACCTGTATCTTTTTCTCTTGTCATTATCACTTTATACTTATTATTTTCGAGTTCCTTTTTCAAATATAGTGATATGGCAAGATTTATGTTCTTTTCCAAAGAACCGTCTATACCTACTTTTCCCGGGTCATTTCCACCATGTCCCGGATCAATGACTATAATTTTCTTATCGTCACTCTTAAATACAGGAATCTTTTTTATCATGTGTCTGCTGACAATTCCACCTGCTGACACAACGCACACACATAATAAAACAATACAGCTTTTCTTTAATAAATTCATACATATCTCCAAAAAATATTTATCAGCTATATGTATGCATTTTATTTTAAATTATGATATGTCGTATATTTATAATTTGTTTCTATCCACACCTGCTGTTCGGTCAGCAGCTATAATTCTACTGTACTGTATATTTCTCTATTGTATTCCAAACACTTTTCTTTTCCATTCCAGCTTTCCAAAAAGCTACTCCTGCCATTTTTCCTGACTCTACTTCTTTTAACTTTAATTCAAGTGACTTGGCATTTTCAAGCCATATTTTATATAGAGTACCATCTTTTGTGTACTCAGCATAGTCAAGTCCTCTTTCTTCATCCCATGTAACATCTGCTTTTGCGTCATTAACAAGTTCTTCAGCATATTTCATTGAACAAGCCTCTGATTTAAGCTTTGTCTCACCCGACTGAGTTGTTTCCTTCCACATTCTTGAATAAAACGGAAGTCCTATAACAGACTGTTTGGCAGGAACTTCTTTTAATATGTTTGTGACAGCATTTTTGACATAACTTAATGACGAAACAGGTCCTGCCTCCTTAGACCCTGAGTAATACTCATCATACGCCATAGTAATGACATAATCTGCTACTGCTGCCTGTTCCTCCCTTGCATAGTATGCCGAATAGTTTGCCGGCGGATAATTGTCTATTGAAAGAATAATTCCGTTGTTTCTGCACATAATACCAAGTTCTCTTATAAACTGTATAAAATCAGTACCATTCTTTGACTTGACATTTTCAAAGTCAATATTGATACCGTCAAGACTGTATTTTATGGCTTCTGCAATAAGATTTTTTTCTAATCTCTCCCTGCGGCTTGTTCTTCCAAGCACATTTCCAATTTTCATATCAGGTGAAAAGTCATCACAAAGTCCCCACACCTGCAATCCCATAGAATGTGCTTTATCAACATAATCGTAACTTGCAAGTGATGATATACTTCCGTTGTTGTCGCTTGTCGCAAACCATGTCGGTGCTACGACATTTACATTTTTTGTTCCTGAAATCACATTTAACAAAGTGGAATTTGCAGTTTGATTTGTAACCTGATGCCATAAAAGATTAACCTTTTCCTCCATCAGTGTATGCGGATACTCTTCCTCTACAAAATCTGTTTTCGGAACATAATCATATGCCTCTTTCAAATCTGATGATTTCACATAACCTATAACTCCACTTTCCGATACAACCTTATCAAAGCCACTGTCTTTTGACTCATCTTCAAGAAGTCTTAATTTTTCTTCTTTTTTTACATCAACAAGTATAGGACTCTTTATACTCGGCTCAAACCTTAACTTCGTCTCTTCTGCTGATTGTATCCACTTTTGTTTCTTCCCATATTCATATTTTAAGACAACTCTGTTTGGCTTTTTGTATAAGTTATAAGAAAGTGCCGTATAGTCCTTAACAAAATCCAAAGCAATATAAAGTTTGTTATTCTTTAGCTTTGCTATAACATAATCTTTATTGTTTAAACTTTTATTTATAGTGTATTTGTTACTATTGATATGAGTTGTGATAACAGCTGTAGCTGTTGTATAAATCAAAAGATTTTCATTTGAATCCCAGTAAAATCTTTTATTTAATGTATTTGATACGAGGTTATAATCAATATAGACATGACCTTTCTGATACAAAGCCTTTTCTTCGTTTATTTTATCCTCAAGTACAACTGTATAACCACTTCCATTATCTCCATAATATTTTGCCAAACTCATATAATCCTTACATGGCATATTTTTCTTTATAAACCAAAATACAACCACTGCAATAACCGCAATAAATGTAATCACAATAGGCAAAAACAGCTTTTTATTTTTCATAAACCGAACCCTTTCTCAACACGCAATATTCTCTTTATAAGTATATCACTTAAACTTTTTACAGTAAAGGCACATATAAAAAATCACACTAATCAGGAGAGGGAATAGTTACCGCCCGCACCACTGGTTTGAGCAGTAACAAGGAATGCGTGTGTGTTTCTTCCCTCTCCTGTCACCTATTTAAGGTTCCCATTATTAACTTTTAATATTTCGACATTTTTTACTACGATAACATTGTAATGGATAATCTCCAACAATATTTACAGACGGTCAAACTCGACCTGTACAATCTTACCATTATTGTCACTAACATAGTTTTCCATATAGCAGTTGTCCTCTTTGACATGTTCAATTATTTCAGAATCCCCGCCTGAATAAAACTGTCCATCGATTTTAACTTTCACCCCCGCTAAGGTCCATTTATCAACCTCATCTAAAATCCATGATATCGTCTTTTCTCTCAACCTTTCTGAACTATCCCTCAATTTTACCAACCTCCGGTTTCTCCAATAAGATACATGACCGCTACTTGTGTAACTGTTACTTTTATTTTTATGTGATACATCATCATTTTCCTATTGAGTATTTTTTTACTTATTTTCTCAGAGCAACGATTTTAAAAACATCTGGTAAAATTCATATCAATACTCCATTATATTTGTCTCCTAACCGTCTTAAATTTTTAACATATAATTTTTTCTATAACCTTCTTCCTATAAACTCACCCCCTGAAACTTTAAATCGTGTCTCTGTGCTGACTATTATATGATGATAACTTTTGCAATTTCAACACCTAAATCACCTTATTTTTACCAAAACTGCTGACATATTTTTTGCTATTATGCATAATAAAATTCCCATTTTCATCATTATTAATCATTTTTTGAAAATATATGCAAATTTTTCAAAAAATAATCAGTATTTATTATGCAGATATTACAAACCATAATATTAACCTAAAATATGTCTTATCTTTCAAATGATAAATCACAAAAACATTCATTTTATATTTGCCAAATCACCTGTACAACGTTCATATCATATAAATATATAAATGGTGATTTTATTTCATATTTATCCGATAATAACAATGTCAGATAAGTCTCAAATCATTGACTAAAAGCAAATATTAACCTATAATTTAACTATAAGAAATTATATATTTTATATTTTTTTAGAAAGGGAGTGAGCCTATGCGAATCGAAAAAATAAATGACAACCAAATCCGTTGTACACTCAATAAAAAAGATTTATCCGACAGAGAACTTCGTATCAGCGAACTTGCATACGGAACAGATAAAGCCAAGGCTCTATTTCGTGACATGGTGCAGCAGGCATCATATGAATTCGGTTTTGATGCGGAAAATATCCCACTTATGATAGAAGCTATTCCTATGTATCCGGACACCCTGGTCTTACTTATAACCAAAGTTGAAGACCCGGATGAACTTGATACAAGATTTTCAACATTTTCTGAGGATCCGGACAGTTCTTCATATGAACAGGTCGGAGAATATACATTTGACGATGATGACGATTATGACGACGATGATGATATTTACGAACTCGCCGGCAACTTAAACTCAGAAGCAGATGACGAGCCGATACCTTTTACTCCTACATCTTCATATGATGAAAACACTGATTTTATTTCGCTCTCTGAAGCTCTGAGCAAAGAACCACGCCCAAAGACAATGTCAAAAAACACGTCATCAAACAATGCTAAAATCTTTTCTTTCGACTCATTAAACAATGTATCGGAATTTGCAGCCAATATATGCCATCTGTATAAAAGTGCAAATACATTGTATAAAAATGACAAAACTGAAAATTATATACTTATAATGCAGCAAGGTGAGCTTTCACCGGAATCTTTCAATAAGATTTGCAACTTAGCAAGTGAGTATGGTACACAGCAGAAAAACACTTCTGCAAGTATATCTTATTATGAAGAACATTTTGAACCTCTCATCAGATATGATGCATTACAAAAACTTGCATAAATTATATGGTATTTTAAGCCTACCTAAAGTTCAGTCAAACTAACCATTTTTCCTTTATTTTCAGTGTTTTCAGGGGTTGCCAAAAAGAATTTTCTGCGTTATAATGAATGCACAAAATCAATAATAAGGGAGGACAATTAAAATGGCATATGTAATTAGTGATGATTGTGTTAGTTGTGGAGCTTGCGCTGGCGGATGTCCAGTAGGCGCTATTTCTGAAGGAGATGCTCATTACCAGATCGATGCAGATACATGTATCGAGTGTGGTGCTTGTGCAGGAACATGCCCTTCAGGTGCTATTTCACAGGAGTAATTTAATTAGGATTTTATTTCCTATTGACGATTTTTTTTACTTTATGTAAAATAAAGCTGCTGGTAAAGGAGTTTTTCTCCTGTACAGTGGCTTTTTCGTTTTTAATTTATTTTTTCAAAGGAGAGCAGATATTATGACAGAAAGAATTTCTAAAGATATGATAATTGCTGACATGCTTAAAATAGATGCGGGCATCGCAGCTATACTTATGGCATCAGGTATGCACTGCATCGGCTGCCCATCAGCTCAGGGAGAATCACTTGAGGAAGCAGCTATGGTTCACGGTCTTAACGCAGATGAACTTGTTGCTAATGTAAATGATTATCTTTCAAAGAAATAATTGTTTATTATTATGACGCATTACAGGGACATATGTCATTTTTATGATATATGTCCCTGTTTTTTCAGTTTCTATAGTTTTCTCCTTGAATATCTATCATTACAAACTCCGACCTGCATCCCGTCTTAAGTTTTATCGCCCAGTCTGATATTCCCGATGTAAAAATAAACTTAGTCTTATTCTGTTTCAATATTCCATATATTTAATCATCTCAAACTAACACTTTTTTGAAATCAAATCAATCCTTTCCTGTGCTCCATAAATGCAATAATTTCCATTAACAATATATGCCAGACTGCAAACTAACACAAAAGCAATCGCATTCTCTGTTCCAAACACTTCCATACCTATTAAAAACGGTGCTATTACTGTATTTGTTGCACTCCCAAATACGGCTGCATACCCAAGTGCACCACTAAAAACAGGTGAAATTCCGAAGAGATTTCCAAGACAAAATCCAAGCGAAGCCCCTATAGAAAAAAGTGGCGTAACTTCACCGCCTTGAAAACCGATTGACAATGTAAGCACTGTCAAAATCAGTTTTATCAGCCAATCGCAAATGTAAATATTCTCTCCTGCAAATGTCTGAGATATAAGGTTTGTTCCAAGCCCGCAGTAACGCCCGTTCCAAAGTACAAAAAGACATACTGCAAGTGGTATTGATACATAACCTATTCTTTTATATGGATTTGCAATTTTGTCTCCCATAAACTTTTTTGCTTTTTTTAATAATACCGAAAACAAACGCCCCACAAGTCCGAAAACCACTCCAAAAATAACCAGACAACATAACATCTTTAAATCTGATATATCAAAATTCTGTTTAAGCGGAACCTCAAATTTTTCCAATCCAAAGAAATTTGAAACTTTGGATGCTGTAAGTGATGCTGCCATAGCCGGTAAAAATGCCTCATACAGCATTGCTCCCGTTACAACTACCTCCATGGCAAAAAACACAGCTGCAAACGGTGTCTGAAATAATCCCCCAAAACCGGCTGCCATTCCTGCTATCAGCAAAACTTTTCCGTTGTCAGGGAACTTAAATCTGCGTGCAAACCAGTGTGATAATGATGCACCTATCTGCACTGCAACTCCCTCTCTGCCTGCACTTCCACCGATAAGATGAGTAATCCATGTGCAAATCATAACCAACGGAACAAGTGCAAGCGGAATATCTTCTCTTTTCCACTGTGCTGCTTCAAGCACAAGTGTCATCCCCTTTAAACTTGTCTCATTAAAGTGATGATACAGCCATGTGATAAATAAACCTGCCGACGGCAAAAACCAAACTAATATATACACATATTTTTCTCTAAAATCAGTAATTGCCAGCAAAACACGCCCAAACAGAGCATCTATGCAGCCTATGACAGCACCTAAGAATAACGCCGCAATAACATAAAAAATTGTTTCTTTCATTACTTTAATTCTTTTTGCCGACTTTTTTAACAACGAACTTTCCATTTTTTGCTCCCTTATAAATTAATCAATTTTTCTCAGGAAAATAGTTCTATTCCTTCGCCATCAAAACATAAACTCCTATATTTCATCCATCAGGCACAAATACCTTTTGACCCCAACATCATATTACAAATATCCATAAATAAAAAGCTGATGTTTTCTACGATTTAAATATAATGTAAAGCAAAATATGTACGCAATACATCTGTAATAATCGTAGAAGTCATCAGCTATTATAAGCAGTTTAGGTTTCCCTCGGGAGAACTTCATTCCCTCACTCGGTTAATGTTACTACATCCGCTATTCAAAAGCAAGATTATTTTCTCTTAGAAATCAACTTCTGTGTCATAGTAGCAACACTTAAGAAGTTTCTCCATCTCCTCCTGTGATGGCTGACGAGGATTTGAACCTGTACATGCATCAAGAATTGCATTCGCTGCTATATCATGAAGTTTTTCAAGGAATTCATCCTCAGGTACAATTCCCTCTTCTGCCGGAAGTCCGCCTTCCCCATAATTCTTAATGCAATGAGGAATATTAAGGTCATCGTTCATCTGACGGAGATATTTGATAAGCAAATCTACTTTTTCATCATCACTGCTTCCGCCAAGTCCCATATAATCAGCTATCTCACCATAGCGTTTCTTTGCCGTATCATCCTTACTGTTGTATTTGATAACTTTCGGAAGATACATGGCATTAGCTGCTCCGTGAATGATATGTCCGTTTTTAAAAGCTGCACCTGTCTTATGTGCCATAGAATGTACGATTCCAAGAAGTGCATTCGAGAATGACATACCTGCAAGACACTGTGCATCATGCATCTGATCTCTGCTCTCCATATCCTCATTGTATGATTTTACAAGATGTTTCTGAATCATCTTGATAGCCCATATTGCAAGCGGATCTGTATAATTACAATTTGCCGTTGATACATATGCCTCTATAGCATGTGTCATAGCATCCATACCTGTATGTGCAACAAGTTTGACTGGCATAGTCTCTGCAAGTTCAGGATCTACAATAGCCACATCAGGTGTAATTTCAAAATCTGCTATAGGATATTTGATCCCCTTCTCATAATCAGTAATAATTGAGAATGCAGTAACCTCGGTAGCTGTGCCCGATGTTGAAGAAATGGCACAAAAATGAGCTTTCTGTCTGAGCTTTGGAAGTCCAAATACCTTACACATATCCTCAAATGTCACATCAGGATACTCATATTTAATCCACATAGCCTTTGCGGCATCTATAGGAGAGCCTCCACCCATAGCAACAATCCAGTCAGGCTGGAACTTCTGCATAACTTCCGCCCCACGCATAACGGTTTCTACTGACGGATCAGGTTCAATGCCCTCAAAAAGTTCTACCTCCATACCTGCTTCTTTAAGATAACCTATCGCTCTATCGAGAAATCCGTTTCTTTTCATAGAGCCTCCGCCAACGCATACAATAGCTCTCTTTCCGTCAAAGTCCTTCAATGCTTCCAAAGAACCCTTTCCATGATATAAATCTCTTGGTAATGTAAATCTTGCCATTATCTAAAACCCTCCTTACCGACTGCTGAAATCGTGTAAAAATAAGCAGTCTAAAAATATTTATCGCTGCCATGCATAATTAACTGTATGCAAGACAATCATTTATTACCCTAATTAATATCTGTTGCAAAAATATAATCAGTTTTATATTTTCAACAACTTCAATTTTGCTAAAGTTTTTCTCCCAACTTCTTTTCTATCTTAACACTGATAAAATTCATCGTCAATATTTTTTGGTTATTTTATACATTTTTAATCTTTATTGCCAAATTCCATTGTTTATTTTTTACAAATAAATGCATTTTTATAGAAATTTCTACCTTATTTCTGATATTATGATGCAAGAAGTAATCTTTGGTATGAGTTGGGGCTAAAATATATTCTGCTCCAAATATCATAAAATAGAAAAGATAGGATATTCTTATGACTAATAACAAATTATATGAATTGCTTGCACTTCCTATTGAAGTAACTGAAAAACTTAACAAATATGAAGCAACAAGGACTAAAGACATTCCTGAAAATATATATAATAAACTTTTTATACTCACTGAATGGGAACATGGAATCAACGAACTTCAACAAATTTTAAATGATGATGTTGATGGCATCAAAATATTGTGGGAACAGTTAAACATAGTATGCAAATATACTTTTGAGGAATATCAAAAAAAAGTCATTGATACTAAGATATTTACTGATACTATGCGATTTTGTACAAAAACTGTGCTTAAATGAGGATTATTATGACAAATTTTAAACTTACAATACAATATGACGGAACACGCTTCAGCGGATGGCAGAAACAGGGCAATACCGACAACACCATTCAGGGAAAAATAGAAAATATCTTAAGCAAAATAACCGGTGAAGAAATAGAAATTCATGGTTCAGGCAGAACAGATGCAGGAGTTCACGCAATAAAACAGATAGCAAATTTTAAAACAAATGCCACTTTATCCGAAACTGATATAAGGGATTATCTAAACAACTATCTGCCGCTTGATATACGCATTTTGAGCGTAGAAAAAACTGATAACCGATTTCATGCAAGACTTAACGCAAAAGGAAAACATTACAGATATACTATTGATAACGGCGAAGTCGCAAATGTATTTCAGCGAAAATATATGACAAGACTTACTGAAAACTATGATATTGATGCGATGAAAAAAGCTGCCGGACTGCTTATCGGTGAGCATGATTTTAAAAGTTTTTGTGACAATAAACGCATGAAGAAATCCACAATCCGCAAAATTTCAGACATACAGATTAACAATTCTGATGGGATAATAACAATTGACTTTTACGGAAACGGATTTTTGTATCATATGGTACGAATACTCACGGGAACTCTGCTTATGGTTGGAACGCATGAAATTTCCTGCGATGATATTCCAGCTATAATAGAAAAAAAATCCCGTGACGCAGCCGGTTTTACAGCTCCGCCACAGGGACTTTGTTTAGTTGATGTAGATTATTGATTTATCGACGCAAGCAAAATTAATATATCTTTTTCGCAATCTCATCAAGTATAGCTGCTGCCACATCTTCTTTGCTCATCTTCGGCAGCTCCCTGATCGTATCTTTCGTGATGAGCGTGACTATATTTGTGTCTGTTCCAAAGCCTGCTCCTGCTACTTTGAGATTGTTGGCTACTATCATATCCACATTTTTCTTTTCAAGTTTCTTCTTTGAATTTTCCAGCATATTCTGTGTTTCCATGGAAAATCCGCAGATAAACTGATTTTCTTTTTTGTTTTCTCCAAGGGTTTTGAGAATGTCTTTTGTCCGCTTAAGTGGTATCGACATTTCACCACCGTCTTTTTTCTTTATCTTTTCATCGGCTGTGTTTTCAGGTGTATAATCGGCTACCGCCGCCGCTTTTATGATTATATCCTGTTCGTCGGCTCTTTTTATGACTTCCTCATACATCTGGGCGGCACTTTTTATCTGCACAGTTTCTACGAAGCGTGGCGGTAAAAGATTTACAGGTCCGCTTACAAGTGTTACTTTCGCTCCTCGTCTTGCGGCTGTTTTTGCCACCGCATAACCCATTTTTCCGGTTGAATGATTTGAGATAAATCTGACAGGGTCTATTGCTTCCATTGTAGGTCCTGCTGTCACAAGCACACTTTTTCCGGCTAAATCTTTCTCAAATAATATTTCCTGTAAAATAAAGTCAAGAAGTGTTTCTTCCGATGGCATCTTTCCCGCACCAACATCCTTACATGCAAGAAGTCCGACATCAGGTTCAATAACCTGCATTCCAAATCGTTTTAACTTGGCTATATTATCCTGAACTATCGGATTTTCATACATATTTGTATTCATGGCAGGCGAAATTATCTTCTTACACTTACATGCCATAACAGTTGTAGTCAACATATCATCTGCTATTCCGTTCGCAAGCTTTCCAATAACATTTGCCGATGCAGGTGCTATAAGAACTACATCCGCTTTTTTCGCAAGTGACACATGTTCAACATTAAACTGAAAATTTCTGTCAAATGTATCTATAAGACATTTGTTTCCGGTAAGTGTTTCAAATGTAATTGGATTTATAAAATTTGTTGCATTCTGAGTCATCAAAACATGTATGTCCGCATGAAGTTTTGACAGCATACTCGCAAGATTTGCAATTTTATATGCCGCTATACTCCCCGTTACCCCCAAAACAACTGTCTTTCCTTTTAACATAACTTTATCTCCGTTTCTAAACTGTCATCATTTAGCCGCTTCCTGTGTAAGTGTTCCGTATTTCTCATAAGATGACACCTTGGCAATCTTGTTTTCGTCATCAACAAATACTACCTTCGGCGTATGCTCTTTAACTTCCTCCGGTGACATCTGACAATAGCACATAATAATAACATGGTCGCCTACCTGTACCTGTCTTGCTGCTGCACCGTTTAAACATATCATTCCGCTTCCCGGCTCACCTGCTATTGTATATGTTTCAAATCTGTTTCCATTTTCAACATCTACTATCTGTACAAGTTCATATTCGTATATTCCTGCGGCTTCCATAAGCTCAGGGTCAACAGTAATACTTCCTACATAATTTAATTCAGCCTGTTTCACTACTGCTCTGTGAATCTTACCTTTAAGCATTGTAACTGTCATATTCTACCTCATTTCTGTTTGCCTAATCTTTAATCTTCAACAATAAAATTATCAATAAGTCTTGTCTTTCCAATATACACGGCTATAGCTGTAAGAATAGGTCCGTCTATCTTCTCTACAGGCTCAAGTGTATTCCAGTCAACAACCTCAACATAATCAATCTTTGCAAGAGGTTCTTTTTCAATTATATCCGTAATCGCTTTCTTTACCTTTGCCGCATCTTTCTCACCTGCATCAGCAAGTTTTCTGCCCTCTTTTAACGAACGGCTGAGAACAAGTGCTGCCTTGCGTTCCTCTTCGCTAAGATAAGTATTTCTTGAGCTCTTTGCAAGACCATCTTCCTCACGGATAATAGGACATCCTACAATCTCAATTCCAAAACTTAAATCATTTACCATATGTCTGATAACTGCAAGCTGCTGTGCATCTTTCTGACCAAAGTAAGCCCTGTCAGGTGTAACAATATTAAATAACTTTGCAACAACGGTACAAACTCCACGGAAATGAATAGGTCTTGTCTTTCCACAAAGACCACCCGTAAGTGTGTTCATATCAACAAATGAAGAGAAATTATCATCATACATCTCCTCAGGTTCCGGATGGAAAATAAGTGCTGCTCCTGCTTTTTCACAAAGGGCTGCATCTCTATCCATATCTCTCGGATAGCTCTCTAAATCCTCTGTAGGGCCAAACTGCATAGGATTTACAAATACACTTACAACAACCTTATCATTTTGGGCAACAGCCTTGTCTATAAGACTTTTATGTCCCTCATGAAGGTATCCCATAGTAGGCACAAGACCAACTGTAAGTCCTTCCTTTCTCCACTCTCTGACCTGTTCTCTGACTCTCTTTATACTACCTGTAATTTCCATGATTTCTTACTCCAATCTATTAAAACAAAATATTTTTATTATAACTGTGCAATCCTCACAGCCTAAATTTTATTCACAAATTTCAAGCTAAAAATTAATACAACTTTTCCAAAACATCCTCATCGATTTTAAATGTGTGCTCCTGAGCCGGATATGTTCCTGCTGAAACTTCATTGATATAATCCTTAAATGCCTGCTTCATCACATCACCAACATTTGCAAATTTCTTGACAAACTTAGGCACATAATCTGAAAACATTCCAAGCATATCCTGATATACAAGTATTTGTCCGTCACAACCTGCGCCTGCACCAATTCCGATAGTCGGAATATCAAGTTTTTCCGTAACAATTTTTGCAAGTTTTTCAGGAATACATTCTAATACAACCGCAAATGCTCCTGCCTCCTGTACTGCAAGTGCATCTTCAATAAGTTTCTTTGCCGCTGCTTCTGTCTTACCCTGAACTCTGTTACCGCCAAATGCATTTACAGACTGCGGTGTAAGTCCTAAATGTGCCATAACTGGTATTCCTGCTTCTGTTATAGCCTTTATCTGTGGGCATACACTTGCTCCACCTTCAAGTTTCACTGCACCTGCACGGCCTTCTTTCATCAGTCTTCCTGCATTTATAAGTGCATCTCTTGTTCCTGTCTGGTATGACATAAACGGCATATCTATAACAACCATAGTATCACTTGTTCCTCTGGCAACGGCTGCTCCGTGATGTATCATATCATCAACTGTAACTGAGATAGTGTCTTCATACCCAAGAATTGTATTTCCGAGAGAATCTCCTACAAGAATAGCATTTATTCCTGCTTCTTCCATAAGTCTCGCTGTTGAATAATCATAGGCTGTAAGCATTGTAATCTTCTCGCCCTTTTCCTTTGCCATCTGAAATGTTCTTACTGTGTTTTTCATATTATAAATTCCTTTCCGAATATCTGCCTCTTTATTTCAGGTCAGATTTCTTTATTTGGACTGCATCACTAAAATTGCATATCCAAAAACTGTTATTTTGAAACGTATCGGATTTCAGGTACATTTCCATCTTTGTATTTACTGTCTTTTAGAAAAAATATCTTCCAATTCACCATAATCCCTATCGGAATATTTTTGCTTTGAAATATCCACAAGCCTTTTTCCTACACTCTTATATATGTCAATCATATCTTTTTCTTCGAGTGCTTCTATATGTTTTTTTACTGTTCCAATATCATTTCTGATAACCGGACCTGTCAATGCATCTTTTGTTCCATTTTGAAGCACAGATTTAACATTTCCTGTAATCAATGGTTCCAAAAGAGATACGGCATCTTTATCAGTAAAACCACAATTTTTCAAAAGTTCAAGTGCGACATCAATAATTCCAACAATATAATTGCTCGCAAACGCCGCTGCCGCATGATATTTTACCTTATCTGAAGCTTTCAGTTCAAAAATGTGATGTTTCAATTCAGCTCCAAAAAGCTCCTTTATGACTTTTACCGCCTCTTTACTGCCTTCAATTGTAAGCCTTGCTGTATTTAATTGCTTATATGATGTGAATTTGTCGCTAAACGCGTACATTGGATGAATAGAAATTTTTTCTGCTCCGGTTTTCTCTATCCCGGAAAAAATATCAGATGATAATGAACCGCTAAAATGACATATAATTTTTTTATGCAGATTAAAATCTTTAATCTGTTCCCATACTTTTAAAATGCTATCATCAGGTGTCGCTACGCATACGATATCACATTCTTTCACCAATTCTTCTGATGAATCATATGCTGTAGAGTTTGTAAAAGTCGCCGCAATGTCCGCGCTTTTTTTCGTCCTACTATAATAACCTTTAATTTTTGCAATACTGCTGTTTTCACTGAGATATTTTCCCATACTGCAAGCAACAGCTCCTGCTCCTATAAAACCTATGTTTATATTACCACCTCCACATCAGCAGAGGTCACATTATCTCTGATGCAGTTTCCTTTTAATCCGAATACCGCTCACAAACGAGATAATAGCATAATCGTGGATTCATTGCAAGTGCGTAGGATATCACAAATATACAATTTTTACACATACCTAATCTCCACAAGCTTAAGTCCCCTTGCCGGTGCTGTCGGCCCCGCTTTCGCCCTGTCAGTTGAAGCTATTATTTCTCCAATCTTTTCAGATGGTATATTTCCTTTTCCCACTTCGAGAAGTGTTCCCGCAATTATACGCACCATATTATAAAGGAAACCGTTTCCGTTTACTCTTATTCTTATAATCCTGTCATTTTCTTTTTGTTTATCCGTCCCGGCAGACAAATCTTCACTTTTTTCACCGCCCGGCTTTGCTTTCCCAAACTCTATACACTCGACCTCTAAACTGTATATTGTCCTGACTGTTGTTTTTACCTGCGCTCCCGCTGAACAAAATCCCGCAAAGTCATGTTCCCCGATAAAAGCTTTGCATGCATCCTGCATTGCTTTCACATCAAGATTTCCATAATCAAAATGTGCCGTATTTCTATATTCAGGTAACGGAAATTTTCTGTTTAAAATAGTGTATTCATATGTTTTTCTGCATTCCTGATAGCGTGGGTGAAAGTCTAAAGCCACTTCTTCTGAACTTTGTATTATTATATCTTCCGGAAGTCTTTGATTTAGCGCATATGAAAACTTTTCTCCCGGTATCCTGCTCTCTGTATCAAACACAGCCACATTGCCAAGAGCATGCACCCCCGCATCGGTTCTGCTTGCCCCTATAATTTCTATATGTTCCCCGGTAAGCTCTGATACAGCTTTATTTAATTCACCTTCAACTGTAACCGCATTCGGCTGTATCTGCCAGCCATGATAATTTGTACCGTCGTATGCCACCGTCAGTTTTATTCGTTTCATTTTTTCTCCTTACCACCATTTATCCCAAATGTCTTTTGGCATATTCGTAAGCACCATATCAAAACCAGCCATGCACATTGCAAAAAATACTATCATTATCAAAATAATAATTGCCGCAAAATCGTAGGTTCCAGCTTTTTCAGATGCCAAACAACTATAATATAATATTTCCAAGCCGAGTGCAACCAGAATCAACGGCCACAGATGGAAAATCAATGTATAGTTTAATACGCCGCCAAATATACGAATCATAAACAATATCCCAAATAATACAAGTGAAACTCCCAGTGTTATTGTACCTATTCTGCGCTGTCTCATTTATCTTCTCTCCCCTCAAAGTATTTCTCGTCATCAAAATCAAATGCTTTCTTTTTTCCCATTATCATGCGTATTCCGACTGCGATTATAATAAATGCTACTGCAAATTGTGGTACATAACGCAATAAAAATTCATTTATTTCATATGAAATGTATATTCCCATACCTGCAAGTGCCGAAATAATGCTGTTACATAACATATATATACCCAGACATATGAGAACTATTGCTAATACCTTTCTGCCCTTTCCTTTTGGAATTTCAGGAAGTCCGTCTAAATGCGAACCCCATATATAATTATCTTCAAGTTCCTCAAATTCTTCATCTGGCAATGAATTTTTGTTCATGGCATCAAAAAAAGCATAGAACCAAACAATTATTGCACCGAAACCAAACATTTCAATATACAGCCAATTTGTCAGTATTAAAATTCCAAAAAACATTGTCATAAGGCTTACGCCCTCTTTAAAAAATCCTAAAAACATCTGTCCTGCTCCCGGTATACATGAAAAACAGAATGTTAAAAATTTTCCTTTTTTTCTTTTCATAATAATCCTTATTCCTCCAACCTATTTTATTTTTTTATATTCAAATATTTTTGCAAATTTCTAAAAAACCTGTTTATACTAAAACATCTACTCCCACTGCTTTCCCTATGCTTTTCCATAAATTTTTTTCTTTCCGTGTCCTGCTTTTTTTTCATTTCCGACTGTTTTTTTTCATACACCGATTTTTTTGCCATCAAATCTTTTCTCGCAGTTTCACTTCCAATTTTTTCACCCTTATCCTGCTGCACTTCCTCTAAGACTGTTCCCGGCATGCTCTGTGAATCTGAGTTATATGTTAAGTTCGCAGTAACCAATAGTGCAAACGACATACACATTCCAAGTGCAACCCTTGTGCAATATCTGTAATACTCTCTGCGTCTTCGCTGTTTTGTCGGTATTTTCTCTGCTTTTTCCAAAATTTCCACCGAAACACCATGAGGTAACCCTATCATTTCCGTTTGAGGTAATCCTGACGCAAATCTTCCGGCACAATATTCACATTTTGCAATATGCGTAAGCATATCTGTTTCTTCGGGCTGTCTCAGCATATGCGCATAATATTTTTTTATCTGCTCGTCAGTTATATGTGCCATAACGTCCTCCTTTCAATTTTTTTTGAAGCATTTTCTTTGCCCTTGAAATTTGTGTCTGAATTGTTTTCAACTTAATTCCACGTCTCTCGGCAATCTCTCTTGCCGTCTTATCACAACAATAAAATTCATAAGCAACTTCATTATATGGCGGCTTTAAATCTCGGCAGGCATTGATAAGTTCCTGATTTATCTCTTCTTCCAAAAAAGCTTCCTCAACAGATGAAACTGTCCCGACATTACTTTCCAGTATGTCATCTTCAGCCGGCATCTCTTTTCTTCTTTTGGATTTAAGAATATCAAGACATTTATTCGTTGCAATTTTTGTTAAAAAAGCCTTTTCATTCTGACCGTCAAACCGGTCAAGCACCCTGTAATATGTTAGAAATGTTTCCTGCGTCATATCCTGAGCATCAAAATAATCTCCCAACATACGATAACATATTGAAAAAATAAGTTTTTCGTATTGCTCCATAGCCTTTTCCAATTGCATCATATGTATGGTATTGTCCGCCAAGCTTCATCACCTCCCATTTTTCTTTTTCACTCTTCATTATATTAAACGATTGTAATTCACAAAAGTCTTCAAAAAAAGCAAAAAATTTCTAAAATAAAAAAGGCTGTGCACTAACGTCTTTTATCGTTAATGCAACAGTCTCTTTCTGTCATATAATTTTATCTGTATTTAAAACTTATAATCATACTCTACAAACGTCAATAAACTTCTTATTTACTCATTATTACTACCTGCCTTCTATCAACACTTCTTTGCCCTTAAATGCAAAACCATAATGATGAATGTTTTCTTTATTTACTCCTCGTTTGATAAGTTCGGCATCATAATTTTTTTCTTCTATCTGATTTAATGCCGCTTTGACTGTTTCCTCAAGTGAATTTTCTTTTCTTGAATTTATTACTTTAAATTCTATTATTATTCCAGGATACTTATCGTTGTTTTTGTCTATAGGTTCTAACATTATATCGTATCTGCCAAAGCCGCTTTCACGATTTGATGTTATAATATAGTTCTCAGACTGGTCTACCATAAGTCCTAGGACAAAACCATGATAGAAATTCTCCGGTCTTATTCTTGATTCTTCTTTTCCAGCCACATCAAAGCAACTAAAAATGTTAGCAGTAATTTCATTTATATAATAATTCATTGCCTCTAAGTCGCCTTTTAGCAATGCTCCTACAAACTCGCTTGATGAGTCATCTCTTGTTTTAAACCAGTTGTCAATCATTTTTTCAAACATTTTTTTCACTTCAAAGTTTGTAAGGCTTAATTCATATATATTATTTCCATTTGCTTTTGCAAAATCAAAATAATCTACTTTTAAATATCCACTTGCTAATAAAAGACTCCATATTGCTTCTGTATTCCCATCAAGCTGATCAAATACTATCTGTTCATCCAGCTTTGTTTTTATGCTTTTTCCATCTAACAGTTCCCCCATTATTATTTTAGTTTTTGATGACCCCTGTTGTATCAGCTTAGATACCAATCCATTTGAACTTGAATCCGCCCAATATGTCCTGTATTCTTTTTTATCAAGATAATTTATTATCGACCATGGATTATAAATATCTCTCTCTTTTCCAAATACAAAACCATCATACCATGCCTTAACCTCTTCCTTTTGATCAGAAAGTTCAAACTCATCAAGTGAATTAAATACCTCCTGTTCAGTAAAACCAAATGCAGTAGTATATTTTGGTGATAATGTAGTTACTACTTCAAGATTGTTAAGATCAGAGAAAATACTTTCTCTTGATACTCTGGTTATTCCAGTCATTATTGCTCGCTCAAGATATGGGTTTGTCTTGAATGTTGAATTAAAAAGACTTCTTGTAAATGCAACAAGTTCTTCCCAATAGCCATTTACATATGCCTCCTGCATAGGTGTATCATATTCGTCAAGGAGAATGATAACTTTTTTCCCATAATAGCGGCTCAGATAATTACTTAATTCATTTATGGCACTCTGTGCCGTAACATCTGACATATCTTCCGATATTCTTTTAACATTATTTTTTTCCTCATCTGTTAAGCCATCCCAATCCTTTAAAAATATAAATGATTGATACAGACTGCATATTATCTTTTTTATTTTAGCAATGGTATCTTGATAATTATTTTGTTTAATCGCTGCAAAACTTAAAAATATCACCGGATATGTTCCCTGCAATTCACGATATTTTTCATCTTTCCAAATATCAAGTCCTTCAAATAAATCCCCTCTGTCTCTATACTCGTTTGAAAAAAAACACTTTATCATATCCATGTTTAATGTTTTCCCAAAACGACGTGGTCTTGTTATAAGTGTTACTATATCTTTATTTTCCCACCATTCTTTTATAAATGCAGTTTTGTCTATATAAAAACATTCTTCTTTTATAATTGATTCAAAGCTCTGATTTCCTATCCCTACAACTCTTGCCATATACACCCTCCTGTATGCATTTTTAATCTTCACGCTAATCCTCATTTCTGAGTGACTTTTTTACCAAATAATTCCATGAAAGCTATTCGCTTCCGCTCAGAAACAATATAGCCAACATCAGGCTATGCTTAACCTGAAAAAAATAGTTTTATACAAAAACACTCAATATTCTATAACTGCATTTTAACATTGAAACATCTCCAAGTAAAGAAAGATACGTGCCAGAAGATTTTTCATCCACATTAGTGAACCACCCATTTTCAAAATCCAACGGGCTTCCTATTTTTTCAGACCTCTTCTAAGTGTATTGTATCAATGATACACTACACTAGTTGTAACATCACTGAGTTTTCTGATAATATTTTGCCTGTGTTTTCCAAAGCTTTGCATAAAGACCTTCCTCGCCGATCAATTTTTCATGACTGCCTCTTTGTACTGCCTTTCCATCATCAATCACAAGAATATCATTGCAAAACTGACAACTTGAAAGTCGATGTGATATATATACTGCTGTTTTTGTCCCAATAAGTTCATCAAATTTAGCATACACCTCGTATTCAGCAATAGGATCAAGTGCTGCTGTCGGCTCATCAAGTATGACAAATGGAGTATCATGATACAATGCTCTTGCAATCGCAAGTTTTTGTGCCTCACCACCTGATATATCAATTCCGGTTTTATCAAATTCCTTTGTAAGATAGGTATCATTTCCATATGGCATTCTTGCTGCCAAATTTGAAAGTCCTGCTTTTTTTACGGCATCATTTACACGCTCTTCATTATATTCCTGTGATGCCGCAACTATCTGCCCAAGTGTAAATGCCGGTATCTGAAAATCTTGAAATACTACACTAAACAGACTTAAATATTCCTTATAATCATATTTTCTTATATCTATTCCGTTTAAAAGTATCCTTCCCTCTGTTGGATCATATAAGCGGCATAACAGTTTGATAAACGTCGTTTTACCTGAACCATTTCTACCGACAACAGCAAGTCTTTCACCTATGTTAAATCTGATAGAAAAATTCTCCAATATATTTTTTTCACTGCCCGGATAATGAAATGATACATTTTCAAACTCAACCACAAATTTGTCATCATCACGCTTTTCAACTGGCAATGTTCCCTCGTATTTTTTATTCTTTATATCCAGAAAATCGAGGTACTGCTTTACATATTTTGTATTCATTTTCAATACTGATACCTGCTGATTCCATCTTTGAAAATGCCACAAAAAATTGGTAATGCATCCCGCATAAAGACATATGCTTCCAACAGAAATTACACGCTTTAATGCCATAATGCCAAGTAAAAGATAGATCATTCCTGAGATTAATACATTTATTCCCTCTGCCCACTGATTCATTCTTGCTTCAAGAATTGTCTGCCTGCTCAAAAGCTTTGATACTTTTTCAAAAATCTCATTAAGTGTTTCTGACAAAAGACTTTGCTGATTAAACAGCCGCACTGTCTTTCCACATTCTTCTCTACCTATATATTCATCAACATAAAAATCATATTTTCTCGTATACGGAAGTCTTTCTTCTACGCTTTTATTTATTTTAGCCTGTATCTTCTGTGTCATTCTCTGATTTACATACAAAAATATTATCAAAAATGCAACAAAAGATAAAACTATCAAAATTCCTTTCCACTCCTGTGTTTTATAAGCTGTAAGACATTTTACAAAAAGCTGTACTGTGATGATACCCGCAACGACAAGTTGAAGCAGACGCTCAACAAATGGTGTAGCTGTCCAGAAAAGCATATTAAGTCCACAGCCATGCTCACGAGCCATATTGTCAATATCGCGCCGTTTGTTTTGGATAGTTTCAGATTCCATATATTCATAATCCATCGACATAAGCTTTTTGTTTAATTCATGATTTGCGTCCTCCCATATCATGGAACCACCATAAAAATAAAATTTTACCACCACACACATTGCAAGATACAAAATCCCATTTCCAACCGTAAGTCCTAAAAAATCTCCCAATATACGCTCTCTTTCAACCCTTAAAACAAGGTCATCAATAAGACGTGAAGCAAAAAACAATCCCCAGTAATTATACATTACATCAAATACAACAAATAATATAACAAAAATTTTCGGAATAGAAAGTGATGAATACACCAATTTCAATCCTCGCAGATTTGTTTTTATCATTTCTTTTTTAGACATATCTAATCCACCACTCTTTCCCGATAATATCTGCTCTGCAGCGAAAACATTTTTGCATATATTCCATTCTTTTCAAGCAGACTTTTATGTGTGCCCTCCTCAGCAATCTTTCCTCCATCAATCAAAATAATACGGTCACAAAATCTTGTGCTTGACAATCTGTGCGATACAAACAATGATGTTTTATTCTGCGTAAAGTATGCATATTTTTGATAAATATCATTTTCCGCTATCGCATCCAGTGCTGCTGTCGGCTCGTCCAGTATCAGAACTCCGCTATCTCTGTACAGTGCTCTTGCAAGCATCAGCTTCTGACGCTGTCCTCCTGAAAAATCTGTTGCCTCATTATTTAATGATTTTTCCATCAATGTATCATCCTTCCCTGGCAACTCGTTAATAACATCACTCATTCCAGCTTTATCAAGACATTCCCATACTCTGTCATCAACTTTGACCTTTAAAGGCTTCATACTGATATTTTCCCTGACAGAAAGCGGCAGAAAATGAACATCCTGAAAAACACATGAAAACCACGCATATATCTCCTGTTGCTTAATTGTTTCCATATCTACTCCGTTTAGAAGAATTTTTCCTTTTGTCGGATGTAAAAGTCCACAAATAAGCTTCATAAGAGTTGTCTTTCCGGCACCATTCAACCCAACAACTGCTATTTTTTCTCCTGCATCTATCTTAAGACTCATATCATCAATGATGTTATGTTCCGAAGATGGATAGGCAAAACTGACATGTCTAAGCTCTATCTGTGGTGCAGCTTTTTTAAGCTCTGCAGTGTCTCCCGACATATCATCACCATATGCAATAAATTCTTTATAACGACTAAATGCCGATACACTGTTTATAAGATGATGTAGATTAGTCATCCCTGAGTTTCTCTGAAGCATAAAGCCTGATATCATTCCATTATAGAAGATAGCATCAGATATCTGCATTCTTCCTTTGAAAAATTTCCATACTATCACTCCATAAAATAATATATACGATATCATTTCAGGCAAAGCAGTAACCGTTTCTCCAAACAAACGATATTCCATTTCTTTTGCTTTATAATCAAGCCTTTTTTTACGATATTTTCTAAAAAGATAATCAAACCAATTCTCCATATTGTACATTCTTATATCTTTTGCCAACGAAAAATCCTCGGTGCGTCTGGTAATGTAATCCATCTTCTGCCAAACTTCACCGCCCTCTTTTGCCCATTTCTTTTCGTATGCACCCGTAAGCTTTCCACTAAAAAAAGTCACTGCAAAAAGCATGGCAAATATCAAAACAAGCCACCACTCAAGCCGGATGATAAATACAATATAAACAATCAGCATTATAAATGTTGAAAATAATTCAAAAATATCTTTCACAAAATACTTTAAATTTCCCGTGGAATCATCATCGCCGACTTTTCCACCAAACAAATCCTTTTTTACTACATTTCTAAGCTCAAGAAATTTCTTATTCTCCAGATAACTATAATCTACCATAAGTAATTTTTTCGCAAACCTGTTTTGCAGCCCTTTTGCAATAATCTGATTGCGACTTGTAATCTGTCCACTGAAATGCCATCTGATAATAACACATATTAAAAGTATAAAAACTAAAGCACAAAGCTGAAGTATAAGCGTTGTCATTCCGATGCTGTCCTCCACTCCCTGCACTACCAGCTTAGGCATATAAAGAGGTAATATTTGCTGTAATGCTGCAAATGGCAATGCTGCGAATCCATAAAGATACACTTTTTTATCCATACTCCATATAGTTCTGATACAATCCCAAAATGCAGAACAATAACTTGGCATGGCAAAATTTACACCTCTTTTTTTCTTCTCCATTTTTCTCATCCTTTCCTAAAATAATTTGATAATCTGTCATAAACTACTTTTAGTATAATAAAAAATCATGCCTCTTGTGCCTTTTTTGCATAAGCGGTATGATTTTTAACTTAAGCGGTATTTTATTCTTATATTCTTCTGATACAAACAAGTCACTACACGAAATTTATTGTTCTACACAATAAAAGCGGTACTTTCTTAATACTGCTAAATATATGGTAGCATTATCTCAGTCGCAAATACTCCCGGTTCATTCTGACGATTAAGATATCCGTTTTTGTCATGAATAATCTTATCAATACGCTTTAATCCAAATCCATGTCCCTCACCTTTCATTGATAAATATTTTTTTACACGCTTCTTCTGATCTGTAGAATTGCTGACAGACATATAAAACTGTTTTTTAAATACACCTATATACACTCTGATAAATTTATTTTCTTTTGATACTAGCTTTTCACATGCCTCTATTGCATTGTCCATAATATTTCCAAAAACAACACAAAACTCCACATCCGTCATTGGTATTTCTTTTGGTATTTTTGCTGTTACATCAAGTTTTATATTTTTCTTCTTTGCAAGAGATACCTTACTGTTTACGATAGCGTCTGCCATGATATTTCCTGTTTTGATAACATGATCTACGCTTTCTAAATCCTCATTCATCTGTATAATATAATCCTTTGCATTTTCCCACTGTCTGTTTTCGACATAAATCTTAAGCACCTGCATATGATTTTTATAATCATGCCGCCATCCACGCATCTCACGATATGTATTGTCAATTTCCTCAAACTGACGCTCAAGAAGCTTATTTTGATATTGCTCCATTTCACGCACCATATATCCCGGCATCCATATTTTCAAAATGCTGAAAGATAACAATGCAATGAAAATGCATATTGAAATTATTGCTATTATAAGCTCCATAATACTCCTCCATTCATTACTAAGCCTGTGAAAAAACTCTGCTCTTACTGTTTTCTATTGTATTCAATAAATTTTTGATTTACCTGCTTATACATTCTCCTGCTCACCGGAACAGTTTTTTCAAATCCACGAGGCTCCTCTGCCATATACAGCTTGTCCTTTTCTATACGCCATATATAACGGATATTTATTGCAATTCCACGATAACAGCTCACAAAATCCTGCTCCGAAAGCTCACTTAATGCTTCCTTTAATGAACCTGTTTTAAAGAATTCACCATGCCTTGTCACATATTTCATGTCATGTCCAAACACTTCTATATAATATATATCTTTTTGTAAAACCTTAACAACACCCATGTCTCCTGTCAATATCACATACGCTTCCTGCTGTGCTGCATTGCGGTAAACTCTCTCAAGACATTCAAAAATCTTTTTTTCCTGCACCGGCTTTATAAGATAATGAAGAGCTTCCACTTCATAGCCTTCAAGAATATATTCCCTCTCACCTGTCACAAATATTATAGGCATATCATCACCAAGCCTGCGAAGATGCTTAGCCAAAGATATACCATTTTTTTCAGGCATTTTTATATCAAGAAACAGTACATCAAAACTATAATCCTCTCTCGCAAAAAGAAATTCGGCAGCATCTTCAAAAATACTAATCTCGCCTGCTATACCTTTATCATCGTACCACTTGCGTATCATATCAGAAAGCCATTGTGCTTCTTCTAAAACATCTTCACATACTGCTGCCCTCATCTTTTCCTGTTCCATCTGATTTTCACCCCTATTTAATTTTATATTTTATCTTAGGCAGATTCCACTCAAAATGAGCCGCAAGCACACGCACCGCCACGACAAGCACCGAACAACCGATTATCGCAACGTTTCTTCCTATATAATTATCAATAACTATATATGCCCCTGCTCCTGCTGCCGATGCAACTGCATATATATGTTTCTTAAATATATAAGGTATCATCCCGCTCATTATATCACGCAGAACTCCACCGCCTACTCCCGTTATAACTCCGACAAATATGAGCAGAAATGTGTTTGTATTATAATCACTGACTGTCTTTTTTGCCACATCTATACCGATAACAGTAAAAGCCCCAAGCCCTACCGCATCTGTAAGCATAAGAACATATTCATATATTGCCACAAATTTTTCACTCGGATTTTTTGCATGCTCAGATGCATTCATTATCATAAATATAAATACAAGACATGAAACTATTGCTGCAATACTTACATCCCTCGGATCTTTAAATGCTGATGGAGGTGTATTGCCAAGCAAAACATCTCTCGTTATGCCGCCTCCAACCGCTGTCACTATTCCAAGCACACATATTCCAAGCAGATCCATCCTCTTTTTTATCGCAGTCATCGCTCCCGATATTGCAAACGCCACAACCCCTATTATATCTAAAATATCTATCAAATCATTCATGTTCTTTATCTCAACTTTCCGTTTAGACCAAAACAGGATATAATTCCTGCTTCAAGGCATTTTTATCTCAAAACAAAAATCATATCCTGTATGTATTATGATGGTGGCTTTCGCGCAGTCGATTAAAGTCTCTTCATGAGTTCTTCTCTCTGAGCCTCAAATCCAGGTTTTCCGAGTAATGCAAACATGTTTTTCTTGTAGCTCTCAACACCCGGCTGATTGAATGGGTTTACTCCTAAGATATATCCGCTTACACCACAAGCAAACTCATAGAAATAGAAGAGCTGTCCAAGATAGAATTCATTCTGCTCAGGTACCTTTACTACAAGGTTTGGTACATTTCCATCTGTATGTGCAAGCTGTGTTCCCTTCATGGCACTCTTGTTGATAAAGTCTAATGTCTTACCTGCAAGATAATTAAGTCCGTCAAGGTCAACTGCTTCTTCCTGAATTGTAATGTCATATGAAGGTTTCTCAAGTTCCATGATAGTCTCAAACATGATACGGCTTCCGTCCTGAATGAACTGTCCCATTGAATGAAGGTCAGTTGTAAGGTCAACTGATGCCGGGAAAATACCTTTCTGGTCTTTTCCTTCACTCTCTCCGAAGAGCTGTTTCCACCACTCTGCTACATAATGGAATGCAGGCTCATAGTTTCCAAGAATTTCAACGCTCTTTCCTTTGCGGAGAAGAATATTTCTGATTGCTGCATATTTTAATGATTCATTCTCATCAAAATCTTTATTCAGGCATACTTCTCTCATAGAAGCTGCACCTTCCATAAGTTTTGCAATATCTGCACCACTTACTGCAATTGGAAGAAGTCCTACTGCTGTGAGAACTGAGAAACGTCCTCCTACATCGTCAGGTACAACAAATGTCTCATAACCTTCTTCTGTTGCAAGGTTCTTGAGTGCTCCCTTTGCCTTGTCTGTTGTTGCATAAATTCTCTTTGCAGCTTCCTCTTTACCATACTTCTTTTCAAGCATCTCTTTGAAAATTCTGAAAGCTACTGCTGGCTCTGTTGTTGTTCCTGATTTACTGATTATATTTACTGAGAAATCTCTGTCCCCGATTACTTCAATAAGCTGTGAAAGATATGTTCCGCTAAGGCTGTTTCCACAATAATAAATCTCAGGTGTCTTACGGATTTCTTTAGATACACTGTTGTAGAAACCATGTCTTAAAAACTCAATTGCTGCTCTTGCCCCAAGATATGAACCACCGATACCAATTACAAGAAGCACCTCAGAATCAGATTTAATCTTTTCTGCTGCTTTCTGAATACGTGCAAACTCCTCCTTATCATAGTCAACCGGAAGGTCTATCCATCCAAGGAAGTCATTTCCTGCACCTGATTTGCTTACAAGTACATCTTTTGCATCTTTTGCAATCTTTGCCATAGACTTGATTTCGTCCTCTGACACAATACCATTTGTTAATGAGTAATCAAATTTTACCTGTGTTCCCATTATCGTAATCCTCCATTTCTGTGTTAAAACACCTTTGATTTGTGTTATTGCGGTAATCTATTGCATTATAGCTTAAAAGCAATAACATCTAAATTTAAGATATCTCATTTATTATAAGCGTGGCAAAACTAAAATTCCCACCCTTATATAATATAAATAATCACCTATCATTTCAAGTTTAATTTTTTGATTTATTTATAAGAAATTTCTGAAATTTTAATATAACTATCTCTGGTACTCCAAATTTCCAAACTTCGTATATTGCGACAGCCACGCAAGTTCAACCGGACCGGTCGGACCGCTTCGCTGTTTTGCCACTATGACTTCCGCCACACCTTTTTTCTCCGAATCCGGATTATAATATTCATCTCTGTATATAAACATTACAATATCCGCATCCTGCTCTATCGCTCCCGATTCACGAAGGTCTGAAAGCATCGGTCTTTTATCAGGTCTTGACTCAACGGCACGGGAAAGCTGTGACAAAGCTATTACCGGAACGTCAAGTTCTCTTGCCATTACCTTAAGCGAACGCGATATATCAGATATTTCCTGCTGTCTGCTGTCACTTTTTCTTTTGCCCGCACCCGTCATAAGCTGAAGATAATCGATTATAACAAGGTCAAGTCCCTGTTCTATTTTTAATTTACGGCATTTCGAGCGGAGTTCCGATGCCGTAATTCCTGATGTATCATCGATTACAAGATTTGAATTTCCTATTTTTCGTACACTTCCTACAAGTTTGTCCCAGTCATCATCTTCCAAATCACCGGTTCGTATCTTTTGCGAATCCACCATTGAATTCATGGCAAGCATACGTTTTACAAGCTGTTCTTTACTCATCTCGAGACTGAACAAAGCTATTGTACTGTTGCTGTGAAGTGCCACATACTCGGCAATATTCAATACAAATGCTGTTTTACCCATTGCCGGTCTTGCCGCAATAAGTATAAGGTCAGATTTTTGTAATCCTGCCGTTTTCGCATCTAAATCTCTAAAACCTGTTTCCAGACCTGTGATGTTTCCTTTCTGTTTAGCAGCCTTTTCTATACTGTCGAGAGTTCTGAGCACAACGTCTCTGATTGGCTCAAACTCACTTCCTCCACGCTGTTGTATTACATCAAATACACCCTTTTCAGTGTCTTCAAGAATATCCTCAAGCGGCTGGCTGTCCATGTAACACTCTCTTGTAACCTGCTCAGTTACTTTGATAAGTCTTCTTAAAACAGCTTTTTCATGTACAATATCTGCATAAAATTTTACATTTGCTGATGTGGGAACGCTTGCTAAAAGTTCTCCTAAATATTCCACACTGTAAAGCTCAGGTGTGACTTCCTTCTCACGAAGCTTATTCTGGATAGTGACCAAATCAGCTCCTATCCCATCTCTGTACATTTCAACAAGAGCATCAAAGATAATTCCATATTGCTGTTGATAAAATTCTCCTGCTGTAAGTATCTCGGAGCATACCATTATAGCGTCTGAATCTAACATCATCGCTCCTATAACGGCTTTCTCCGCTTCCACATTGTTAGGCGGAAGTCTCTTTATCACTTCTTCTTCCAATTTTATTACCCCTTAAGCTTCTTTTACGACAACTCTAAGTTCAGCTGTCACTTCCTTATGAAGCTTTATCTTAACATTGAAAGTTCCCGGACTCTTGATAGGTACATCAAGTTCCATTTTCTTTTTGTCAAGTTCATAGCCAAGCTGGCTTTTCGCTGCTGCCGCAATTTCTTTTGTTGAAACAGAGCCAAAGCTTCTTCCGCCTGAACCTGTTTTTATTGAAACTGTAACCTGTTTTTCCTCGAGTTCTTTTGCAAACTCTTTTGCAGCATCAAGTTTTTCCTTTGCAAGCTTTTCTTCATTTTTTTTCTGAAGTTTAAGCTCATTTAAATTGTTTGATGTTGCCTCAACACCAAGTTTCTTTTTTAATATAAAATTTCTGGCATATCCATCATTTACCTTTACAATCTCTCCCTTTTTTCCAAGAGATTTTACATCTTCTAATAATATTACCTGCATATCTATATTTCTCCTTCCTCAATCATCTTGTCTATTTCTTCTCTAATCATATCTTTTGCAGCTTCTACTTCAACATTTTCAAGCTGTGCACCAGCCATATTTATATGACCGCCGCCACCAAGCTGCTCCATCATAATCTGGACGTTGACCTCGTCAATTGAACGTGCACTTATATAGACCTTTCCTCTATACTTTGTAAGTACAAAAGAAGCCTTAACTCCATTTATGTCGAGAAGCGAATTTGCAATTTTTGATGCAAATACCGTCGGTGATTCTATTCCCTCACTCTTGCTTTCTGCTATTGCAAATGCATCTTTATAAAGTTCCGTATCCTGTATAGCCGCCGCTCTTATCTTATATTCGTCAATGTCCTCCCTGAAAGCCTTTCTTATACGAACGGCATCAGCTCCGTTTCTTCTTAGATAAGCCATTGCCTCGAAAGTCCTGACACCCGTTTTATTTGAAAAATAGTTTGTATCAATCATAATGCCGGCATACATTGCCTCGGCTTCTGCTGATTTAAGTTTAAGACCATTGCCGATATACTGTGAAATCTCAGCAACCATTTCACTCGCAGACGATGCATATGGCTCAATGTAAAACAATACCGCCTTATCAATCGCATCTCCCGCCTGTCTGTGATGGTCTATCACTACAACAGACTGAGCCTGCTCAATAAGTTCCGGGCATTCCGTATAACTTGCTCTATTTACATCTACAATTACAAGTACCGTATTCTCATCTACAAGTTCTTTTGCCTCATCACCTGTAACAATCATGTCATCCTCGTATTCTTTTGTATAGAATCTGTCTCTTATAGGTTTAACAGACTGATTTACTTCATTTAATACGACATTTGCTTTTCTGTTAAGCGTCTTTGCAATACGGTATATACCTATTGAGGCACCAAAAGAATCGACATCACCTATCGAATGTCCCATAACGACAACTCTTTCTTTGCCCTCTATAAGTTCTTTTAAAGCATGAGCTTTTACTCTCGCCTTTACTCTTGTATTTCTTTCTATCTGAACACTTTTTCCACCATAGAATTTTTCCTGGTCAACGGATTTTACTACAGCCTGGTCACCGCCTCTTCCGAGTGCAAGATCTATGGCAGCACGTGCAAGGTCATATCTCTCAACAAATGTATCTCTGCCTACACCAATACCGATACTTATGGTTGCACTTGATTCATTTCCGAGATTTATATCCCTTATCTCCTCTAAAATTGTAAAACGATTTGAACATATCTCGGCAAGATAACTCTGTTTAAATAAAAACAAAAATTTATCTTTCTCCAATTTTTTAGAAATAGCATCTATACCCTGCATATATTTATTGATTTTTCTGTCTATCAAAGCCATGATAAGCGACTGCCTGATTTCATCAATGCTATCTATAAGCTCGTCATAATTATCAATATATAAAAGACCCACAACAAGATTTTCCGCTTCTCTCTTCTGCTCAAGTTCCATCATGTCAGTTTCATCATACAGGAATACAGAGATGAGCCTGCTGTTATCCATAAGCTGATTTATATCAGTTTTTACAATATCATCATCAGCAGGTGCATCTGATACAATGAGCTTCATAACAGCACGATAATATTTATCTTCTGATTTGACATGTATCACCTTAATCTCATCAGAGTCCGGAAGGCTGTCTGTTGTAATTTCCTCAAATATATTTGCAATATTTCTTCTCGCCGCTTTTTTGTTAACTATGACTGATACAAATTCATCATTGCCCCACAGCATATGTCCGTCATCACTCAGAATCGCAAACGGAACAGTCAATGTTTTCATCATCCGCATTTGCATTTCACCATAGTTTGTAGCAAATTCTATAAGATCTTTCTTAAGTTTTCTTCTACCGGAAAAATTTATAAGAAAAGCTATCAACAAATAAATAACAGTGTAACATACCCCCATGATACCGGCTTTAGCTGACACTGAAAAAAGCTGCATTGTCATTAAAATAAATAACAATCCAAAAAACAGAGGCCATCTCAAATAGGTCTTAAGATTTCCTCTAAGCCTTATTCTATGTTTCATTCTATACATTATTCTCCATTCCTGCACAACATACTGTGCCTGCATGTTTTTGCACATTATGAAGTTTCGTCAGAAACTTCTAATATGAGCACCTTAGTGCTCATTATATCATCAACAGATATTTACCGTCAAACTTTACTGTTTTTCCCATCTGCCTGAAGCACCACACGGAAGTACCAATCCGTTTGATGATACCGGAAGCCCTATTTCCTGTGCTTCAACTTTTCCACCTGCTTTTTTTACAAGTTCCGTATTAAGCATATATGAAAGAACTGCCGGCTGAAGACCTGTTGTATATGAATTTATGAGGAAAAAAAGCGGATTATCCGACAATATCTGAGTACATAATTGTATAAACGGATGTATTTTTTCTTCTATCTTCCATATCTCACCCTTAGGTCCTCTTCCATATGAAGGCGGATCCATAATAATTCCATCATACTTATTTCCACGTCTTATTTCTCTCTCAACAAATTTAACACAATCATCAACAAGCCAGCGTATAGGTGCTTCTGAAAGTCCTGATGCCGCCGCATTTTCTTTTGCCCATGTAACCATTCCTTTTGATGCATCCACATGTGTAACACTGGCTCCTGCCGCTGCTGCTGCAAGTGTCGCCCCACCTGTATATGCAAACAGATTCAAAACTTTTACAGGTCTTTTGGCATTTCTTATCTTTTCTCCAAACCAATCCCAATTTACTGCCTGCTCCGGGAACAATCCCGTATGTTTGAATTTGAAAGGCTGCAGGTTAAACACTAATTCACCGTATTTAATCTGCCATGTATTTGGAAGGTTAAAAAATTCCCATTCACCTCCACCTTTGTTGCTTCTGTGATAATGACCATTCATCTTTTTCCAGCCTTTTGCCTTTTTTGGTGTATCCCATATAACCTGCGGATCAGGTCTGACAAGAATATAATCTCCCCATCTCTCCAATTTTTCTCCGCCTGACGTATCTATTACCTCATAATCTTTCCAATTATCTGCAATCCACATTTATCTTCCTCCATTATAAAAATTTTGATATTTCTTTTAACATCTCATCTACCTTGATTGGTTTTGAAATATGAGCATTCATTCCTGATTTCAATGACTCCTCAACATCTTCTGCAAAAGCATTTGCACTCATTGCAACTATAGGTATCGTCTTTGAATCTTCCCTGTCACCACTTCTAAATCTCCTTGCTGCCTCATGACCGTTCATAACCGGCATATTTATGTCTAGAATAATGAAATTGTATGTTCCAGGCTCACTGTTTTCGAACTCCTCAACAGCCTGCAGACCGTTTTCCCGTACAGTTACCTTTGCACCATGCATTTCAAGCACTGTCTTTGCAATTTCCGCATTAAGTTCATTATCCTCCGCCACAAGAATTCTTTTGCCGTCGAGCTTAGAAACTTCAGGTTCATCATCATCTCTCAATGCCGTATACCTCTCACTTTCATCCCTGTCCGGATATGACAGTTTTATTTCAAAGCAAAACTCTGAACCCTTCCCAATCTCACTCTGAACTTCAAGCTTTCCTCCCATAAGATGAACAAAATTGTTGCTTATGGCAAGCCCAAGTCCCGTTCCTCCATATTTTGAAGAAGATGTCTGACCTGCCTGTTCAAATGCTACAAATATCTTTTTCTGATCTTCTTTACTGATTCCGATACCATTATCTTTGATACTGAACCTAATCCTTGCCGCCTTATTGTCCGAATATATCTCCTGTATTCTCACTGTAATCTTACCATTCTCATGTGTAAATTTCAGTGCATTTCCCGCTATATTTATAAGTATTTGGCTTAATCTTAGTTCATCTCCCACAACAATAGGTCTTACATAATCCCTTTTGAGTTCAAATGTAATGTTTTTTTCATCGGTCTGAGGTCTCATGAGCATCTCGACCTTGTCAGCTATCTTATCAAGACTCATTGTTCTGCTAACCAATGTCATTCGACCACTCTCAATTTTTGAAAGGTCAAGTATATCGTTTATAAGTGTAAGCAAATGCTGTGACGAACTCTCAATCTTATCAAGACATTCCCCAACTTTATTTTTATCTGACATATTTGCCTTAGCTATGTCTGTCATTCCGATAATAGCATTCATCGGAGTTCTTATTTCATGAGACATATTTGAAAGAAAAGCTGTTTTCGCTTTATTGGCAATATCAGAATGAAGCTTTAACACATACCCGCCAAGAATATTTGAATATTTCAACAGATATTTCTTTTCATTTCTCTTAAACGCCCCTTCTTCTCTTTCAAAAACAACTCCGCCCCTTATCCTTCCCTCGGATACAATGATACATATAATGGCATTATCCAACATATTTTTGTATGTATTTAAGCCACGTATCTCGCAATACTTCTTTATTTCATCATCTGAAAAATCAAAAATCACCCGTCTGCTTTTCTTTATTTCATTAAGTATCTTTATATCTAAATGATTATTTACGGCAAGCTCTTTATTAACATATTTTTTATCGGACGACCACTGATAAGACAGATGTGCATTGTTTCTGTCATCCTCAAATTCATACACACTCACCCTGTTTAAATGATAAAACAGCCCTGCTCTTGCAAGTGCTATCTGAAGCGAACTTCTAAGGTCTTTTGACTCGACAAACAGCTTTTCTATATCTTTTACAAGTCTCTCATCCTGTTTAAACTCGCTCTCATCTGAAACTTTCTCCGCATCAAAACTCTCATCTTCCAAATATTTATCTGCGACTTCATGTTCTTTGTCTTTCTCCTGCACCTTTTCATTGTTTTCTAAATCGTCCGTTTTCTGTGCTTTCGCATATTTTAATGCAACTTCAAAGAGTTTCTCAAACCATGCCTTGCCTGTATGATATCCAAAATAATATTTTATTCTGTTAATCTCCTTCTCGCCTACATAAATGTTTGACAATACACGACTTACCTCTCTGCGAAGTTTTCTCACATTTATTAAATCACAGTTGTGTATAAAAAACATAAACGCTGCTCCCGGCAGCTTTGCCACATAAACTTTCTTCTCACTTCCAAATTTTCTAAGCTCCCCGGCAATCATGACAATAAGATTATCAGCATAAATATCTCCGTAACATTCAACTATATCATTCATGTTTTTTATGTTGATTATCATAACCTCATGTATCCTGTCAGGTTCCTGTTCTTCTAGTTCTATTGCAATCTGTCTTACTCTCTCAAATGAATATAAACCTGTTAATGCATCCCTCTGTCTTGCAATTTTTTCTCTTTCTTCCCTCTCCTTTTCACCTGTAATATCACATAATCTGCCGACTACAAGCTCCAGCCCGCCATATTCATCATATACGGCATTTCCCTCATAGCGAAACCACTTTTCAATTTTCCTGCCGCTTTCCTCAAGCTCAGCTTTAAATATGTCTGACTGCTCTTTCTTCGTTCCAAGAACCATATCAAGTATTTTCTTTCTTGTCTCACCGTCAAACCATACACAACCGGAAATAAAGTCAACCATATTTTTTATAACAACTTCCTGCCTGATTCCTGTAACAGATGCATTAGCATGATACTCATCATTAATAATATCATACTCAAATATGATATCATTCGAATTTTTCATTGCTATATTCATATGATAATCTTTTCTCATGAGTTCATCTATAAGTTCTCTTTGTTTAACGATATAGGTTCTAAATCTATTAGCCATATACCTCAAAACAGGAAATATAATAAGAAATTCTAAAGTAATTCCCGTCACAAACGGAAAATATACCTGTACAAAAGTTTCTCCTGTATATACATACTTCAACATTTCAATCGACCTGAAAATATATGCTGTCAAAAAACATATATACGTCAGAATCATCACCTTGGTAGTAAGATATTCATCAAAATAAAGGCAGCTCACTATAACCGCAAACAGCATCGTAGCATAAATACCTATACGATACTGTGTTGAAAATACAGACACACAAAGAATAATGCATGTCAGATTATAGTATTTTATAAAATTTTGTGACTTTGTTAATCTAATAACTATACTTGGAGATATTCCACAAAATGTTCCCACTGCAAAAGCTACAATACACATTCTTCTGCTTATCTCAAACATCCCCAGATAATTAAGAACCAGCATGAACCAGATAATTATTGCCGCTCCAAACATCCATTTACAGACCTGTTTATTTACTTCTTTTTCATTCTCTATAAAAAACGGTGTATTATTCATAACTCTCCTTAACTTAATTACAAATACAAGCATTTTAAACTACATTACACATATGATGTTGAAGTCAAAATGTATTTTGACCCTTGTATCATTTTATTATAACATTTTCGTTTGCAAAAAAAAAGATATAGACAACTCAATGCCTATATCTTTTTAATTATAAACAGTCTATTTTGCCATAATCAGCAGAATTTTTATAATTTGAACTAAGTCTAATGTGCAAGTATAACTTTCTTAGGACATTTAGCAGCACATGCTCCACATCCCTTACACTTGCTCTGGTCAATATGTGCAATATTATTCTCTACATGAATTGCATCAAATTTACATGTCTTTTCACAAAGACCGCATCCGATACATCCTGTATCACATACCGACATAACCTTTGGTCCCTTATCTTTATTAGAACAAGCAACTGACCATTTTGCATCATATGGTATAAGCTCGATAAGTCCGTTTGGACACTCCTCTGCACACTTACCACATGCAACACATTTTTCTTTATCCACTATCGCAACACCATGTTCTACATGAATTGCATCAAATTTACATGCTGCAACACATGAGCCAAAGCCCATACATCCAAATGAACATGCCTTATCACCACGTCCCGGAATTGCTGCTGCTCTCTTACAATCTGAAATTCCATAATAGTTTGCCTTGATACCAGCCTTGTCACATGTTCCTGAACATTTAACATATGCTACCATCCTGACACTTTCTCCTGCTGCAACTCCCATAACATTTCCTATCTTTTCAGCAACTGCTGCTCCACCTACAGGACATGCATTTACAGGAGCTTCTCCTGCTGCAATTGCCTTTGCCAAAGCATCACATCCGGCATAGCCGCAGCCACCGCAGTTATTTCCCGGAAGAAATTCTCTGACTTCGATTTCTTTTTCATCAACAGGAACTGCGAATGCCTTTGCCGCAAATCCCAAAAGGAGTCCTATAAGAAGACCTATTACACCAACAACTACCGCTGCCATTATTACGCCTGTCATTTATACTCCCCCTTTCTAAACAAGACCTGCAAAGCCGCAGAATGCAATTGCCATTAAGCTGGCTGTTACAAGTACGATTGGTGTTCCCTTGAAAGAATGTGGAACATCATTGAATTCGATTCTCTCACGGATACTAGCCAATATAACAATAGATACGAGGAAACCAAGTGCTGTAAATAAGCCTGTAACAACACTTTCTATAAAGTTGCAGCCGTTTGTGATGTTGTTGAGTGCAACACCTAAAACCGCACAGTTTGTTGTGATAAGAGGAAGGTATACACCGAGTGCCTCATAGAGAGGTGGCATAAACTTTTTTAATACCATTTCAACGAACTGAACAAGAGCCGCAATTATAAGGATAAATGCGATAGTTTCCAGATACGCAAGTCCCAAAGGAACAAGAATAAAATAATATATCGGATAAGTAATGGCAGATGCTATCGTGATAACGAATGTAACTGCCGCACCCATACCTGCTGCCGTTTCAACTTTCTTTGATACACCGAGGAAAGGACAGATACCGAGGAACTGACTAAGTACAACATTACTTACCAACATTGATGAAATCATAATTACAAATAAATTCACTTAAATCAATCCTCCTTTTTCTGAGCTTCGGCTGCTTTTGCTGCCGCCTCTTTTGCTGCTTTTGCTTTTGCTGCTGCTTCCTTTGCTGCCTGAGCTTTTGCTGCCTTTGCTGCAACTCTCTCAGCCTCAACAAGACCTTTATTTGCTGCACAGCTTGAACCTATACAGCTTGCGCAGTTACCGCCACAGGCGATATTTGTATCATTTGTCTCAACATTTGTTGCAGACGGCATCTTAAGTTTGTTCTGCAATGCCGTAAGGAATGAGAGAACAAGGAATGCTCCCGGTGCAAGTACGAAGAATGTAATATGATAATCCTCAGGAATAAACTGATGATTAAATATAGCACCACTTCCCAAAATTTCACGGCAGATACCGATACAGGTAAGACCAAATGTGAAACCAAGTCCCATACCAAGTCCGTCAAATATTGATGGAAGTACAGGATTTTTAGAAGCATAAGCTTCTGCTCTACCAAGAATGATACAATTTACAACGATAAGCGGAATATAAACACCTAATGCTTTGTTGAGTGACTGCATATATCCCTGTAATAAAAGCTGTATTATCGTTACGAATGAAGCAACGATTACGATGAATGCCGGAATACGAACCTTATCCGGAATAACTTTTCTAAGTAATGATATAAATGCATTGGAAAGTATAAGAACTGCCGTTGTCGTAAGTCCCATGCCAAGTCCGTTTATGGCTGAAGATGTAACGGCAAGAGTAGGACACATACCAAGCATCATTACAAAAGTCGGATTTTCGGTAATAATACCGTTTTTTAATCTCTCTGTACAAGAACTCATGTCTTTACCCCCTTACTTTCCGGTCTGAGCTGCGACAAATTTCAGAGCTACATTGACAGCTCTTGTCACGGCTTTACTTGTAATGGTAGCACCTGAAATAGCATTAACTGTGCCGTTATCTGCACTTCCGCTGCCATCCTTTACAACTGATAATGTTTTGTCTGATTTCATTCCTACATACTGGCTGTTCCAAGTCTCTTTTGTCGAATTCTGACCAAGACCAGGTGTCTCGTTGCTCGCATCAAGAATCTGAATACCAACAACCTCGCCCTCATTTGTGATACCAAGTGCAATAGTTACTGCTCCGCCGTAGCCTTTTCCACTTACTTTAAGAACATAACCTGTCTGTGAACCGTCTTTAGAAGCAGTTCTTGCCTCGATAAGTTCCTCACTTGTATATGAGAATGTATCATCATCAATCTTACCTGCTGCAATATCCTTTTGGAATGATTCAACAGCTTTTGTAAGGGTGTCATCTGCTTTAAACTCTGCATCCTTATAAACTGCAGCATACGCTTCATTTGTAGCTTTCTCGTCTGCGGCTGCTATAGGTCCTTTTGTAATTGTATAAACTCCACCGAGCAAAACACCTGCTATAATTGTTATAACAAAAAGCATAATGGCATCATGCACAAGTGTTGATTTGTTTTCATTATTTGCCATCTTTAATTCCCTCCTTTCCAAATGGAACAGGAATAGTCACCTTTTCAATCAATGGAACTAACAGGTTACAGATAATGATGGCGTAAGAAACACCTTCTGCTGATGCACCGAAAATACGGAATATTCCTGTAAGAATACCAAGAAGTACACCAAATACAATCTGTCCTTTCGGTGTGATAGGACTTGTAACATAATCTGTTGCCATGAAAAATGCACCGAGCATAAGACCACCACCGCAGATTTCAGCTGCAAGATATGTGAGATCAAAACCACGTCCGCCAAATATAAGTGCAAATATTGCAAATGTTCCAATATAGCATACAGGAATCTTCCATGTGATAACTTTCTTTATAAGAAGATATGCTGCACCAAGAAGAAGTGCAAGTGCTGAAGTCTCACCGATAGTTCCTCCGATAGTACCGATAAACATCTTAAGAACACTTGTAGCAACCTGTGTCTTGCCGTCACCGGATGCAAGAAGATCTGCTACTGCTGTAGCTTTGTCACCGTTTTTGATGATTGCAAGTGGTGTAGCTCCTGTAACACCGTCATATGTAAATGAAGTCATCTTTCCGGCAAATGAAATCATGAGGAAGCATCTTGCTCCGAGTGCCGGGTTCATAAAGTTCTGACCAAGTCCTCCGAAAAGCTGTTTTACAATGATAATCGCAAACACACTTCCGAGTATAGCCATCCATACAGGGAATGTAGATGACAGGTTGAGTGCCAAAAGCAATCCTGTAAGTGCTGCACTTCCGTCACTTACCGTAACCGGAAGTTTCATAGCCTTCTGCCAAATGTACTCAGTAAGTACAGCCGCAGCAACGCAGGCTACAATAAGTATCGCTGCCTTATATCCGAAATTATATATACCAACGATGGTAGCGGGCATAAGTGCGAGAAAAACATCCCACATGATACTTTTCGTAGAAGATTTGTCACGAACATGTGGTGATGATGAAATATTTAATAAATTACTCACCTTTTATCCCTCCTATTTCTTTCTTCTCTGAGCTGCCACATACTGACGAGCCTGCTTAAATGTCTGTGTAAGAGGACGTTTTGCCGGACATACATAAGTACAGCTTCCGCACTCGTAACACTCCATACCGTTAAGTTTTACAAATGTATCATAATCATTATGCATAGCTGCCTGTGCCATCTTCTGAGGTACAAGGTTGCCCGGACAGGCCTGGACACAGCGTCCGCATCTGATACATGGCGATGGCTCATTCTCTGCAACTTCATCCTTTGTAAGTGCCAAAATAGAAGAAGATGTCTTTGTGACAGGAACATTAAGATCAAACATGGCAAATCCCATCATAGGACCACCTGAAATAATCTTTGCAGGATCCTGCTTAAATCCTTCACCTTCTGCTACAAGGTCTGCATGGTTGCAGCCTATACGCACATTAACATTGACAGGAGTATTGAATGCATCGCCTGTAAGTGTCATAACTCTGGTAATAAGAGGTGTCTGCTTACAGACAGCTCTGTATATAGCTATAACCGTAGATATATTATCTACAATACATCCCGCATCTGCCGGAAGTTTTGCAGAATAAATCTTTCTCCCTGTAATGGCAGAAATAAGAGTACGCTCACCACCCTGCGGATACTTTGTCTTTAAAGGCATAACCTCTATACGGCTTTCTCCCTGGGCTGCCTGTTTCATTTTTTCAATGGCATCAGGCTTGTTATCCTCGATTCCGATAACTCCCTTTGCCTTGTCAAAAAGTTTAAGTATGACTTTAAGTCCTCCGATAATCTCTTCCGGACATTCAAGCATCTGTCTGTAATCAGATGTAAGATACGGCTCACACTCAGCACCATTTACAAGAATATAATCAATCTTGTCAGGCTCCTTTGGTGTAAGTTTTACATTTGTCGGAAAACCTGCACCACCCATACCTACAATACCAGCTTCTTTTACAATGTTTCGAATCTCGTCATTTGACAGTTTGGTGTAATCCCTATCCTCACCAAGTCCTTCAATTCCTGTGTATTCTCCATCATTTTCAACAATCACGCAGGTTGCCTTAGCTCCGTTCAAAAGCATTCTAGGCTCAACTGCCTTTACAGTTCCAGAAACTGAGCTGCAGATATTTGCTGAAATAAATCCGCTAGCTTCACCAATTTTTTGTCCAACAAGCACTTTATCACCTTTTTGTACAACAGGTGTTGCCGGTGCACCGATATGCTGTGACATAGGAAAAACCATATCACCTTTAGGCATAACAGTCTTTATAGGCAGGTCTTTGGACAATTCCTTTCCCTCGTAAGGATGAACACCCCCACGAAATGTTGCTTCACTCATTCTGGTTCCCCTTTCTTTTATTTTTTTATACCTTCCGCCTTATGCCACCGGATAATATATAACTGAAAGTCAGACACATTCAGTGACTTTTCATATATACTTTCACCCTATCGTTCCATATGACAAAAAACAAAAAATATAATGTCCCGACTTTTATTGTATCATTTTACCGAGAATTGTCAATCTGAATGGCAAAAAACTAAGCATAATCGCCAAAAACATTTCATCAACTGTCAAAAATATATCAATAGGCACAGGCAGACCATCAACTTGCCATAAAAGTAATTATTACAAATGTAACCAACACCATCTAAAATACGATATGATTAGTGAACGGCTAAATACAGTAGGAAAGAAGGTGAAAATTTGGAAGACGAAAAAATCGTTCAGTTGTATTTTAATCGTGATGAGAATGCAATTAAATATACAGCAGATAAGTATAGCTCAAAACTCTGTAATATTTCTTATAAAATAGTCAGAGATACATGTACGGTGCAGGAGTGTGAAAATGATACATATATGGAAACTTGGAAACGAATACCACCGAGCAATCCAGAGGATTATTTTTTTGCTTTTCTTGCCCGGATTATTCGTACTATCTCCATTGACAGATACAGGAAAGAAACCAGCCTTAAAAGAAATTGCAATATTGTTGAACTGTCTAAAGAGCTTGATAACTGTATTCCTGCAATTGATAGTGTTGAAAGTGAAATTGAAGCAAAACTGCTAGGTGAAATGGTTAGTCGTTTTTTATATACATTATCAGATGAAAAACAGATAATGTTTGTGCGTAGATACTTTTATATGGAGAGTATAGCTGAAATTGCAAAACATTTGTCAATTACCGAAAGCAAAGTGAAAACTTCACTGTTCCGAGTACGCGGCAAGCTTAAAATCTATCTTGAAAAGGAGGAATTTCTATGAATATGGACAAATTATATTGTATTGGTTATATTGATGACGAACTCATTGAAAAAGCTGATAAGTATATTTCAAAAAAAAAGAAGTGTCCTTTTAAAAAATGGACTGCTCTGGCAGCAAGTTTTATAACAATATTTCTTATCTTTGCAGCTCTTATTTCATTTAAGAACAAAAATACCATAACAGCATATGCATATGGAACAAATGAAAAAATCACTTCAACCGCAGCAGTAATAAAAACCGGAACCATTAGTGACAGTGGTGAAATGAAAGGCCATCAGCTTATTTTTTATATTTTAGGAGAAAATATAGAAAAAATCAGATTTTCCTGCAAAAATCATCAGCTTGATTTCAAAGACTGGAAAGAAAAAAGAAACGAATATGCAAATGCACAGAATTTTGAAATTTCGTATGGTAATAATAAAAAAGAATACAAATACCTTACAATTTCATGGATACCAAATAAAACTATTAGTGAATTAAGTGATAATGAAAATTCAAAAATCAAAAATCTTGCAAAAGAATTGAAAGAAGATATAATTGTCATGGAGGTTACTTTTAAAAATGGAAATACAGCAACAAAAGCTATATCAATTTCACTATCTGATAATGGAAAATTTTTAGCTTCATTTAGTGATTACAAAATCAAAAAAACAGATAAATTTGTCAAGCGTTCAAATGATAAACCTCTCAATAGTACTTATATTGATAAAAATGAAAATACAAACAAAATATCTTCAATAAAAAATGAAAGGAAATCAGTATGTAAATTATCAAAAAAACAAATTAAAAAAGCTGAAATTGCCGCAATCAGATACTATTCAAAAACCATCTTTACAGTAAATTACATTAAATTTGATAAAAAAGGCAGTGCAAAACTGCATGGTAAAAAATATAAATTTATCGTAAATGTGAGCAAAGAAGGTATTGTACAGAACCCAGACAGAATGATAATTTTGAAAAAAAATCGCAAAGGCATATGGAAAGTTACAAATGAAGGTTATTAGCGAAAAGTCAATATGAACTCCCCTGATAGTGTAAAAACAGGCATAAGTAACATTGCGTATATGATGTTCTGCTTATGCCTGTTTTTATTATTTACTAAGCTGCTAACGGGATTTGAACCCGTGGCCTCCGCCTTACCAAGGCGACGCTCTACCTCCTGAGCCATAGCAGCAATCATAGCAAATATTATATATTACTTTGTGCTGTATTTCAAGTATTTTTTTGTTTTTTTCGCTGTGGCTTTCTAACGCAGAGATTGATATAAACTTTCCGACTCATGGACGGCTCTCGCCTCGGAGAATATCAGTAACAGTACATAAGTGTGCAAAAAACGCACACTAAGTACTGACTGACATTCTAACGCCATTCGCTGAAAAGTTTATATCAATCTCTGCTGTTTACATATATTTTTCTATAAAAAATCGCCACAAAATACATGATAATAATCATAATATTCCATAGCGATTTTTTTTGCTTCGTATGAAACAGCTTATTTTTACCTAAGCTTATGAAAATGATGCCACAGATTGCTTCATTGCCGGGCAATTCACGCAATCCTGCAAACATCTCATATCATTTCATTACTGAAGAAGTGAAAGTACACCCTGGTTAGACTGATTAGCCTGTGCAAGCATAGACTGACCTGCCTGTAAAAGAATGTTATTCTTGCTGTATGCAACCATTTCTTCAGCCATATCTGTATCACGGATACGAGACTCTGATGTCTGAGTATTCTCAGAAGCTGTATCAAGGTTTGCTATTGTATGCTCAAGACGGTTCTGAACAGCACCGAGTTTACTTCTCTGTTCAGATACTTTCTTGATAGCTGCATCAATAGTTGTAGTAGCCTTCTGTGCTCCTGACTGAGAAGCAATGTCAACTTTACCACCATCAACACCAAGTGCTGCTGCACTCATGTCCTCAATGCCAAAGTTCATTGTCTGACCTTCGTTTGCACCAATCTGAAGTGTCATTCCACCATTTGCTGCTGTCTTAGTAGCAGAAGCATCAAGACCGAGCTTTTTAGCAGCTTCACCTGTTCCAAAATCTTCAAATGAAACAGAACCACTCTCACTGCTCACTACAAGACGACCATCCTTTGAAACATCAACTGTCACATTTTTCAACTGATCAGCATCATCACGATCTTTATTGTATGCATCTATTGCCTTATTTATGTCTGTTGCAAGATTTGTTGCAACAGTTGACATAGCATCTCCATTAGTTACTGCTGTTGGTGTTACTACCAATGACTGACCATTGATATTCATATAAAACTTCTCTGTAACAGCTACACCATCACCACTATATTTTGTTGTACCTGTTATAGCACCACTATCGCCTAAAGTTGCACTTAATACAGCATCTCCAGCAGTACCACCGTTAATATCAATTTTAGAGTCAGTTCCTTCTGAGCCTGATTTAATATTAAAGCTTGCTGCACCACCTGTTACAGATGATTTTACAGTGACATGTGCCACTCCAAGTCCGCTATTATCAATAGCTTCATTAATCTTATCCTGCATGATTGTAGCAGCTTTGCTTGCTTTTGAACTATCTGACCCTGTTGTCCAGTCCTGCTTTAATGCAGCTTTTTCTTCACTTGTAAGAGTAGTCCAGTCTACAGTAATTTCTGCACCATCAATCTTTATAGTTTCTTTTGCAAAGAAATTAGCAGGTGTAGCAGCAGATGTATTTTTACCTGGTGTCATGCCTGTTTCTGCTGCTTTTAAGTTTGCTACCTGACCTCCGATTGTCTGATTAGAACCTTTTGAAACGCCCTGTGGTCCAGCCAAAGAACCATCAAGAAGCTTCATTGTATTAAACTCTGTAGTGCTTGAAATTCTTGTAAGCTCATCCTGAAGCTGCTCGATTTCCTTCTGTACTGCCTCTCTATCGTCATCTGTCTCTGTACCGTTTGATGCCTGTACTGAAAGCTCTCTCATTCTCTGAAGAATTGAGTGAGATTCATTTAATGCACCTTCTGCTGTCTGTATAAGCGAGATACCATCCTGTGCATTGTCAGAAGCTTTGTTTAGGCCACGAATCTGGCTTCTCATCTTCTCTGAAATAGAAAGTCCTGCCGCATCATCTGCTGCACGGTTAATTCTATAACCAGAAGAAAGTTTTTCTGTTGATTTTGAAAGCGAGCTGCTTGTTACTCCTAACATTCTGTTAGCATTCATTGCTGACATATTGTGCTGTACTATCATTGCCATAATAATTACCTCCGTGTTTTTCCGTTACCATCCGCACCTGTAGTGCGGCAGGCAACTTGCCCTACGCTCCAAATCCGTTTGAAAGCGTATTCTAAAATCTGCTTTGTATTTTTTATTTTTATATATAATAAAATCAATGCCTAGGTTCACTGATTCATTATCAAACTAATAAAACTTAAATCATCCGCATTAAAAGTAATTTCTTAATATCAAATGTAATTTCTTAATATCAAAATTAATTTCTTAATAACTTTTTACTTCCTGCGGTATTTCTCCGGGTGCTCTTTTTCTTCATAGTAAGAAGGTGCTTCAAACTCTATCCCGTTTTCTTTCATATGCTTTCTGAGAGCCTTGCTTCTGACTATCTTCACATCTTTAGGTGCATCAATCATTATTCTGTGATGATTTCCCGTACCACCAAGAAAAATAATTTTCACGTCATCACCAACCATCAGATACTCTTTGTTTTCAATAGAAAGTCTTAACATTCACATTACCTCCTTGTATTCATTGTCTGGCAGTCTTTTTTAATTCAGCTTATTTTTCATTTTTATCAGGTTGAATTAAAATAAGCATTTAGGGAAACATTATTTATAATCCAAAACTGCTATATCCTTGCCTTGTAAATGAAAATGTAACAGAATGGATATTGTGTTACATTTTTTTATTATTTTTTTGAAAATGAAATTAATATATTTTTAGATTTAAATCTGGAAACACAATTTGAAACTGAATTATTTTGAAAAAATTGAAATTATTATTATAAAATTATTTAATATAAGATTTTTTTAGAACTGTTATTGATATACTGCATTTGAATATTGTTTTTTAGGACTATTACTGATATATTACATTTGAATATTAGATTTTTTACACAACAAACAGACCCAAAATTTAAATTTTATTATTGCCCGTCTCTGCGGTGCAACACACAGCTAAAACTGCACATTTAAAATTTTGTGTCTATAAAACAGCTTTATTTATGATGTTGGGGCTAAAAAGTATTTTTACCCTTGCATCATTATTTTTTTACTACAAATTCACGAGTTCAAAAACTTCATCTCTATCATCCTGATCTATTCCAAGATACCTTGTCGTAATTTTATATGAAGAATGATTATAAATGCTTGTCAAAAGTGCCGGAGACACCCCTTTTTTCCATGCATGATACCCAAATGTTTTTCTGAGCGAATGGCAGCTTACTTTATGACTGAGCAGACATTTTTCTGCCGCTTCTGATATTATGCGAAACGCCTGAATCCTGCTGATAGGCTTATCAATGGATTTCTGACCAAGAAAAATAAATTGTTCCATTACCTCACACAGTTTTCCTTTCTTTGCAATTATATCTTTAAGAAATGAAGCCAATGCTTCTTTTAAATTATTATTTATAAAAACCGTTGTTTTTTTACCTGTTTTCTGTTCTCTAATATCGATATGTGATTTAAACGACAGCAAATTTTCATTATACACATCCTTCCACCTGAGTTTTAAAATATCAGAAATGCGCAAAGCAGTATTAAGTCCACATGTAATAAGAAGAGAATTCCTTTTATTTGGTTTCACCTCACGATAATATTTTTTTATCTTTTTTAACTCCACAATATCACGTATCGGCTGAGTAATTTTCATTTTTACGAATCTATCCTTTCAATTTTTAATTTTATTAAAAAAAAAGCTAAAGTTTCCAATTTGACTGCCGATAAATAATGTGTAATAAAAAAATGTAACACAATATCCATTGTGTTACATTTTTTATTTGCATAAATTCTATAGTTATAAATTCAGACAGAAATCTTTTTTAAATCCTCTCGTCATGTGCTTTCTGTTTACATAAATACATATTGTGATCCGCAATTGCGATAACATCTTTTAAGCACTCTTTTTTCCCAATAGCATATCCCACCGATGCAGAAACAGGAAAATCACAATCCATACTCAGATTCTCAAGTTCTTTTTTCCATATTTCTATAAGTTCTTCTGCCATCTTTTCAGTTCCCTTTCTGATTATCATCAGAAATTCATCACCGCCGTAACGAAAAGCAACACTATCTTCTTTTGCAACCTTAAGAATCGACTCTGCAACTTTCATAATAAGCCTGTCACCTGCCAGATGCCCGTAATTATCATTTACATATTTCAGCTTGTTTACATCCCAGTAAACAACGGCTATATCCTGATAATCATACGACTTATCTTCCACAAGTGAAAGCAGTTTATTTTTGTTATACAAGCCCGTCATGTCATCTTTACTTGCTTTAATTTCCATTTTTACAGCTTTCTTCTGCGATTTTCTGATAATTATATTAACGCTGTTGGAAACATACGCAAATGCAACGGCTAAAAGACATCTCGGTATCACAAAATACAAACCTATTGTCAATACGGGATTTGGATTTATCTGACTCATCTGAAAAATTCCGTTTTTATCAAGATTTCCTATAGATGTTGCCGTCAAAAGTGCCATATTCGCATCGCATATTCCAAAATAATAACCACCATATGTACTTAATACAATGCTTATAATCGTAAGTATAAATGTATAGACCGATATTCTTTTTGATGTGTACATCCCTGCAATAACAAGCGGAATCATAATAATAATCACCATATGATATGTAAGTGAAATGCTCGCCGAAACAATGACACACATAATCGCTGCAATGCTCACATACTTAGTCAGATGATGTTCAAGCCCAAGTGCCAGCAAAAGAGTGATATGTACAACTGCAAAAAAACATGCTGCTACATATCCTGTCATAAATATCTTTTTATCAACAATAAATATTCCAAACATATTCATGACATTTTCAACAGAATAAATAACCATACAAAATAATACAAAACGAAATGTATAAATGTTCTGGGCTACATCTTTTTCATCACTAATCGGACTTTTTCCAAATATCTGGCATAAAGTTTTTTTATATCTTTCCATTATTGCTCCTCTTGCCTTATAATTACTTTCTCCACCGCAAAATAAATTTCAAACCTTTTTATGCTATGAAGTCCTTTTGTCAAAACAATATAACCCTCACCTCTAATATTACATTATCGAACTAATCACACTTAAAACTATAGCAGCAGCCGCACAAATTAAACCTATAATTGCTGTTGCTCTCACAATCATACGCTTTCTGCCTGCTGTTGATGTATTTGACTGTTCATATTCATTTCCATCAATCAGTTTTTTAGCCTTGTCCGCTTCCCGGTCATCAACAAATATATTAAACTCAATATTATTTTTTCCTGATACTGCATTAAATTTATCTTCTCTCCTGCAATCAGCATGTATTCCTTCATCCGTTAATTTGTTGATAACAGCATCTGCCTCAACTGAATTTGATGTACTATATATGTTCTTCATGCTAATTTTTCTCTCCATCTTTTTTATACGCTAAAAATCTCTACCACTTATTACATATATTACTATACAATCATAAAATTAGCAATTTATATTCTTAAATATTTTTACGGCTATTTTTAAATATTTTTCGTGGGATAACACTCTACCCAATCTTCCCTTTTATCCTCTGCAATGCATTGTCAATTGATTTGGGCGATTTCTCCATATCCGCCGCAATCTCCTGATATGTCATGCCCTCAAGATACCTCTTTAACACTTTCCTCTCCATTTTGCTGAGCTTGTCAAACATCTTATTCTGCATATCAACGGCACTTTCCCTGTCTATCACAATCGCTTCAGGATTTGCTATATTATCATTTCCCGATGATATTACCGTTCTGTCTCCCACCAATTCATCGGCATCATTAAATTCATCAGAATATATTGATATGTAAGAATTTAACGGTTGGTTTTTAAGTCTGTTGGATTTTTTTATTGCTGAATAAAGCTGTCTTGATATACAAAGATCCGCAAATGTCCTAAATGCCGCATCCTTCCCAACCTGATAATCCCTGACAGCTTTAAAAAGACCTATCATTCCTTCCTGAATAAGGTCATCCTTATCACCATCTATCAAAAATAATTTTCTCGTTTTCTGACGGACAAGAGGTTTATATTTTTCCAGAAGATACTCCATCGCAGAATCTTCCTTATTTTGTGCTAAATTTATTATGTCATTTTCAGACATTTTTTCAAACTCCATTATTTCCCCCGTTTTCTAAAACATTAGTAAAGCTGTTTGCCTTTATATTTCAGCCCTTTTTTGCCATTCTCTGTCTTACAATTTCATATGAAAGTACACCCATTGCCACCGATGCATTCAATGAATCAATATCTCCAAACATAGGTATTGTTGCTACAAAATCGCAATTTTCTTTCACCAGACGGCTCACTCCCTCACCTTCATTTCCTATTACAACACCCATAGGTCCTGTAAGATCAAGTGAATACATACTGTCTCCACCCATATCCCCACAGACAAACCACATTCCCTGCTTTTTAAGTTCATCCATTGTCTTAACAAGGTTTGTTACTTTTGCAACAGGCGTGTAATTTATTGCTCCTGCCGATGCCTTTGCAACCGTAGCTGTAAGACCTACTGCACGCCTTTTCGGAATAATAACTCCATGTGCCCCAACCTGATTTGCCGTTCTTATTATAGAACCGAGATTATGCGGGTCTTCGATATTATCCAGCAAAATAAGGAATGGCTGTTCATTCTTTTGCTTCGCATTCTCAAGCATCTCTTCTACCGTTCCGTATTCATACGCTGCTGCATAGGCTATAACTCCCTGATGTTTTCCTGTCTCAGACATTTGGTCGAGTCGTTCTTTTTTTACAAAATTAACTATACAATCTGTCTTTTTGGCTTCTCTCAAAATAGTACGCACAGGTCCATCCTGACAACCATCAAGTACAAACAGTTTATCTATTGTTTTTCCGGCTCTGAATGCCTCCAAAACCGCATTTCTTCCCTCTATTGTCAATTCCTCGTATCTCATATTTTCCTCACTTTCTATTTTTTATTATATTTACCATTTTTTCTCGTATTTACCACATTAATGTTTTCGTTTTATTTACCGCACCGATACTTTCATTTTGCTGCATCAATGTTTTTATTTTGCCGCACCAATATTTCCGTTTTTATACATCATCATTTCCATTTAAATTATAACTTATATGGAAGCAATTCTGTTTTTATAAGTCCATCTTTTACAAGTTCCATCGCTCTGTCCATCCTATGTGACAGATACAAATATCCGATAAGTGCCTCAAATCCGGTTGCTATCCTGTAATCTGTTATTGATGCATTTTTAGCTGACGTTGCCGATTTTGCATTTCTTCCATGTTTAAATATTGCCATTTCTTCATCAGTCAGACTGTCTAATATAACATTAACTACTTTCGCCTGTGATTCCGCTTTTACAATATTACTTGTCATTCGATGAAAATTCTTGACTTTCCCATTTCCAAGGTCAAGCACTATTGTTCTTATTATTAAATCATAAACTCCATCGCCTATATAAGCAAGTCCCAATGCTGAATATTGCGATGGTTTAAGTTTTCCTTTTCCAAAAGTGTCCTGCACACTCTGTAAAAAATTTTTTTCAGCCTTACTTTTTTCTTCATCTGTCAGCTTAGTTATATTTTCTTTTTCCATACATTTCCTTTCCATATTTAATAAACTTAATAGTCATAAATTTATGTTCTCTAATTTAGCTTTTAGCTTATAAATTAAATTTCTTATATAACGCAAACTTTTATAACGCAAAAGACCCCAATGATAAATCATTGAGGTCTGTATAGAGGCGACTAACGGATTTGAACCGATGATCAGGGAGTTGCAGTCCCATGCCTTACCACTTGGCTAAGTCGCCATAACAAAAAAGTGACTCCAACGGGAATTGAACCCGTGTTACCGCCGTGAAAGGGCGATGTCTTAACCGCTTGACCATGGAGCCATAAATATATATTTTATTTTAAAAAATAAACTCCCCGAGTTGGGCTCGAACCAACAACCCCACGGTTAACAGCCGTGTGCTCTACCATTGAGCTATCGAGGATTAGGTTTATACCCTAAAAACTGTATATCGATTATATCATGACTTCCTTTTAATTGCAAGAGAATTTTCATTCTTCACTAAGATATCAGAACCTTCGTTACACTCAAGCACTTGAGCTCCATGTCATTCGTATGCTTCGCATACTTCATGTCATTCCACTCAAATACCGGTCTGACTACAAGTCAAATCTGAAAACAAGTTTTCACTTTGCCTTGTCTGTCATCCCTGTGCTTTCGTTCCTTTGGTCA